>JBARWY010000208.1:0-2510 GCA_049647065.1 Devosia sp.
GAAAGAAATTGTGGTAAAACAGGTTTAAATCCTATGAAGGCACTGATTGGAAAATCCAGTTCAGATTGCCCCCTTGCACCAAGGCTAAATTGACCCCTGAAAAAACTTTATAATTACCCCAAAAGTATCCTGGTCGACGGGGTCATTTTTATTTTATTTTACTTGTTTTTGGCTACCTTCATTTTTCTAACACTCTCACCGGTGAGTTCTATCTGATGTGCCGAGTGTACGATGCGGTCAAGAATGGCATCAGCGACTGTTGGATCTCCTATTGCATCATACCAGTTGGCAACCGGTAGTTGGGATGTCACAATGATAGATTTGCGCTCAGGGCGATCCTCGATGATGTCAAGCAGTATTGAACGTTCTTTAGCGTCAAGAGGTACAAGAAAGAGATCATCAAGGATAAGTAACTGACATCGTTCGATTTTCTTGAGTTCGGCTTCGAAGATACCCTTTGTCTTAGCTACTTTTAGCGCTCCCATAAGTTTGGATGCGTTGGCATAGTTTGTTCGTATTGCGTTCTTACAGGCCTGATACCCAATGGCTGTTGCAATATAGCTTTTTCCGGTTCCGGAAGAACCGGTAATGAACAGATTCTTTCCTTGACCGATAAAGTCAAGCGATGAAAGGCGTTCTATATGGTTGCGGTCGAGACTTCGATTGATGGTATAATCTATATTCTCAAGATAAGCCTTGTAGCGAAAGCCGGCTTGACAAATCAGGCGTTGTATAGAGGCATCCGAACGATAGTCCCATTCACGGGCCAATAGTAATGAGAGGAAGCCGTCAGCAGTCATAGATTCGGCAATGGTGGACTGTAGACTTTCCTTAAAGGCGGCAGCCATACCATGCAGTTTCATACGGTTCATAAGATCCAAAGAAATAACATTTTGGTCTTTCTCCTGAGTAACGGGTGCGGTTTTATTAGTTGTTTCCATTGTTTTTGTTAGTTTTTATTGTTGATTTTGAGAAGTAGTCACGCCCACGGATATTCTTGTGATGCACAAGTGATAAGTTGGTGTCCGAGTCTTGATCAGCCTGTGGCAGAAAGTCTGCATCATCGCCTCGGTTCAGGATACCGATAACATCTTGATATCCGTAAACGCGCATCAATGAAGCACAGGCGCATGCCGCCACAAGCCTGTCCAGCCCGAAGCTCTTTTCCAAAGCAAGGATACCTCTGCATGAGCGGAAGGACTGAGGTATATATTTCTTCTGCGATGCCACATCCTTGAGATAAAGCAAGACGATATTGTCTATCTGAGCAGCTCGCTCAAAAACCTCGTCCAGATCCTTTTCGTAGCTACCATGCCGACCGGGAAGATTGTGTGCCTCCTTGCGAGTGTAACCATAGGGTGTGTCATCACGGTGGTGGGTTGTTACCAGCCGCAGGCCACAGAAGATATCGAGGGTATCAGCATCGTAAACAATATCGACACGCTTGCCTACATATTCCTTTGGCACGCTGTAATGATGCTTCTTGAACGTTACATAGCTATTACGCATCACGGTCACAGATTTGCGTTCCTTCATCTGATACCGCACAGAGGGTAAAGTTCGTAGATAGTCTTTTTCCACCTCTTCAAACAGCTGCCTGCGAGACTGATTGCGCCCGGTAAGTTTTCTCTCGTTGAAACGACTTAGAGATTGGATAATGCTGGCATTGAGTGATTCCAAATCATGGAACATCAGACCTTCGAGATCGGTATAAACAGATTTGTACATCAGTTTTACAGCGTTCTCTACAAGTGCTTTGTCTTTTGGATGTCTGACACGTGCCGGATATACACTACAACCATAATGTTCAGCAAAAGCGGCAAAGTCTTCGTTAATAACCGGCTCATTGCGGTTGCTGCGGGTTACCGCCGACTTCAAATTGTCAGGGACGATTGCCATGGGCACGCCTCCATAGAAGTGTAGTGAATTCTCACATGCCTTTATCAGGTCTTCTTTCTTCTGCGACCAGACTGCCTCACAGTAGGTATAGTGGCTACAAGGAAGGATGGCTACGAAAACTTCAACGGATCTGACTTCGCCTGTTTGCTCATCGATAATCTGTAGACGGTCGCCTGCAAAGTCAATATACATCTGGTCTGCGGCGTAATGCTCAACGTGACCCACCGGACGTGATACAAGCCGATAACGTTGTATGTATGCGCCGAAACTTGCATGACGGAATCCATTGGGATGCTCTCGCCGGTACTCTTCATACAAAGATTTTACTGTCACTCCTTTGCGTGTAAGTCTTGCGGCATACTCAGGTAAGAGCGCCTCCAGTTCCAACTGGCGCACTGAAGGGTTACGTTCCCTCTCACCACTGCTTCCAAACATCTCCTCAAGGCGCTTCGCCGGCATAGACTGAAGCTGCTCCATCGGTATACCACTCTCTTGAAACAAACGCACATACTTGCGCACTGTGTTACGGGATAGCTCAAAGGTCGCGCTGATACCTTTTATCCCCATCCCCATTGCATAGCAATGAAGAATGTTTGCTAATTTTGTTGTCA
>JBARWY010000209.1:0-57564 GCA_049647065.1 Devosia sp.
GTCCTCGTCATCATCGGCATGGCCGTGTTGGGCGAAGGCCTGTCCGGTCTCGCGAACTGACGATACCTCCTTCCAGGCATCCCCGGGGCGCCTCGCGCGTTACCGAGACGAGGTCCACCATGCGAAAGCTCGCCCCATGAACGTCGCAGTATTCGGAACCGGTGAAGTCGGCTCCGCCGTCGCCGGCAAACTCAAATCTCTCGGCCACGCCGTGGTCTTCGGCTCGCGCCATCCCGGCGAGGACCAGGATGGCATCCCTGTTCGCAGCCACGCGGACGCTGCCACCATGGCGACTGGCTGGTCAACGCCATGCATGGCGAGGACGCGGTCAACACGCTCAGCGCCCTGCCGCTCGCTGGCAAGCTGCTCATCGATATCGGCAACTTCCAGTCCGCCATAGATGGTCCAATCAACCAGACCCTGGGCGAAACACTGCAGGACGCCCTGCCCGATACACGCGTGGTCAAGACGCTCAACTTCGTCAGCGCCCAGTTGATGGGTCATCCGGAAAAGCTCTCTGGCGCCCACAGCGTCTGCGTCGCGGCCAACGATGCCGGTGCCCGGGCCGAGGTCGCGCAATTGCTGAAAGATTTCGGCTGGCGCGACATCATCGACCTGGGCGATCTCACCGCCTGCCGCGCCATGGAATCGCTGGCCCCGATGTGGATCCGCCTCAATGACACCTTCGGCCACGTCTGGTTCAATCTCGCGGTGGTCCGCAAGGACGGCCAAGCCAGCTAGATAGAGGCTACTCCACCAGCGCGGGATCGGCCGCGTTGATGGCCACTGTCAGCTTTTCGAGTTCGCTCGCATAGGCGCCATAATTGCGCAGCCACCATGCCGGCCATTCGGCCACGGCCCCGGCTGCGGCCGCCTTGAGCGTCGTCCAGGTCGGCTGGGCTTCGGCTGTCTGGCGGTCTACAGAGCGGTTGTCGAGAATGAGCAGGTCGGCTTGGTACTTGTCGACATTTTCCCAGCTCAGCGCCTCAAAATAGCCGCGCGAGTTGATTTCCTCGGGCGACACGATGGTCATGCCCCACGCGACGAAATCGGTGAGTTCGGGGCTGAGGCCTGGCTCCGCGACATAGAACGCGTCGCGCGCGCCGGCCGCCAGGACGGTCAGTCCGGGCTTTGCCGCGAGCGCCGCGGAAAAGGCGTCGCGAGCGGTTTCGAAGCGTACCTTGTCGGTAGCGCCGAATTCCGGGGAGGCGCCAAGGCTCAGCGCGAAATCCTCGTATCGTTCGATGAGCGCGATATTGGAAGGCGGAATGGTGACGCCGGTGACCGGTGCCAAGGCCGAGAGCGTGGCAGCCATTTCCGCGCCAACCCCGCCCCACTCCTTAGTCTCCGGCCAGTACTCGTCGACGATCAGATCGGGCTGCAAGGCTGCCGCCTTTTCAATGTCGATCTCGCCGTAGGCCTGACCGATGATCTCGATGCCATCAAGGTCCAGCCCCTGCAAAGTCTTGGCCTCGGCGGGCGCACTGAAGGCGTAGATGGCTACCGGCCGTACCCCGAGCGCGATCAGCGCCGCAGCCGCATCCTGGCTGGCAATGATACGGGCTGGCGCTTCTTCGAGCGCGATGGTCTGCCCCGATCCATCGGTGAAACTCCAGGGCTCGGCAAAAGCCGGCGCAACCGCCAGCAGGAGAGGCACCAGGGAGAAGGACAGCAACGCTTTCATATCGACCTCGGAGACGGATTTGCCGCGAACTGACGGCAAGTATCATGACAAGTCAAGTCAGCTTTCCGCACGGGCTCAACCGATCGCCACGATTTCCAGCTCAGTGTCGCCCAGGCTCACGACCTCGCCCACACCCTTCCCCAGCAGCGCCCGCGCGATGGGCGAGGCAACCGAGACAGAACCGGCCTTGGGGTCGGCTTCGTCTTCCCCGACGATGGCATAGCTCTGCACCCGGCCGTCGTCTCGGCTGAAGGTCACCGCGCAGCCAAAGGCGACGGTATCGGTGCTGGCAGGGGCAGGCATGACTTGGGCAGTGCGCAGCGTTCGGCAAAATAGCGCACGTCCCTGAGGGGGCCGGCGGCCTGCCTGCGCCGCTCGTTGATCTCCTCAATGAGCATTGCGGCGTCATAGTCCCGGCACGCCTCGGCCACCTGCCGCTCGAGCGCCGCCAGGCCAGCGACAGTCACCAGGTTCGGCCCCTCCGGAACCGGACGATCCGGCAGCATGGTTTCGGCTGCCGTTTCGGCACTGTCTTCCTTGGTGAAGGCGACGCTCACACAAATCTCCCTGGGCCGGTACGACGGCGTAAATAGCCCCTTTAGCCAACCCACGCAAATGCGCCCACTGGCACCTTATCTCCACCACTATGCCGGGCACCAATGCCCTCCATGTGCGGTGACTTGCACCTTTCCGACCAGGGACCTCGCCAGAACGCAGCGCCTTCCCGATCCCGCCAACACACCCCAAATTCTATTTTTGAATTCCATTTGACATAATAAATCACCGGTGCAACTCTTCCCACTGTGAGGAGGACGGGCATGGTCTTGCGCGGCACAAATCAGGAGCAGGCGCGGCCGTATAACCGCCGCATCGTCCTTGAATGCATTCGCAATCATGGGCCGTCGACAAGAGGCGATATCGCCGACCGAGTCGGGCTGACCGTGCAAACGGTCTCCACCATCGTCCGCGAACTGGAAGACCAGGGCTACCTGCTCTCTGTCCGCGAACCGCCCAAGGGCCGCGGCCTGCCGCCAACCACGCTGCATCTCAACCCGGACGGTGGCTACGCCATCGGCATTTCCATCACCCCACTGGGCGTCGATGCGGCCTTGATGAACCTGGCCGGCGACATGCTCGGCAGCGCCGCGCGCGCCTGTGGGCAGCCCAGTCCCAATCAGGCCTTCGCGCTGATCGAGGACCTCGTGGCCGAAATGCGTGCGTTGCGCCCCCAGGGTCGCATCCTCGGCGTCGGTTTCGCCATGCCAGGTCCGTTCGACGTGCAGGCCATGAGCTTCGTCGGCCCCACCACGCTCGACGGCTGGTCGGGGGTGCCGGTGCGAGCGAGGCTCGAGGAAGTCACCAAGCTCCCCGCCTTCATCGCCGTCGATACCGTGGTGGCGGCGCTGGGCGTGCGCCTCTACGGCGAAGGCGCCGCAATGGCACAGTTCTACTATCTGCATTTCGGCGTCGGCCTCGGCGGCACCATGATGCAGGACGGCGTGCCGCTGCGCGGCGCCTGGGGCAATGCCGGCGAAATTGGCCACATTCAGGTCGTGCCTGGCGGCCTGCCCTGCCCCTGCGGCAATGAAGGCTGCCTTGAGCGATATCTCTCGCTCGACAGCTTCAGCCGGCGACCGGAGGGGCAGACTCCGGCCGAATGGGTGGAGTCCGTCACCCCGATCTTTCACAGCGCCGTGCGCACCATCGAGAACCTGTTCGATCCGCAGTCCATCGTGGTGGGCGGCATTGCACCGGCCGGGCTCATCAATGCGCTGGTGGCGACCACCGATCACCTGCCGACCTCCATCTCCAGCCGCTATGACCGCACCACGCCAAGAGTGACCGCCTCCGTCGGCCACCAGTCGGTGCTGCGCGGCGCCGCGGCTCTCGCTGTCTCGGGCGTCCTGTCTCCGCGGCAGGAGCCCTCAGCTGTTACCGGTCGCGCGCGAAAACGCGATCCGTTCTCCAATGGAATGGCCGCATGACCGAACAATTGCTCGTCCTCGACAATATCACCAAGAGCTACGGCGCCGTGGAAGCACTGCGCGGCGTGTCATTCTCCATCGCCAAGGGCGAGGTGATCGCCCTGCTGGGCGACAACGGCGCCGGCAAGTCGACCCTGGTCAAGATCATTTCCGGCGGCCTCGAAGCCAGCTCGGGCACCATGCGCTTCGAGGATCGTGATTTCCGCCCGAAATCCCCCTCCGAAGCAAAGGCCGCCGGCATCGAGACCGTCTATCAGGACCTCTCGCTCTGCACCAATGTCGATGTTGTCGCCAACTTCTTCATGGGTCGCGAACTGACCCGTTCCGTCATCGGCATCAAGGTGCTCGACGAGACCAGCATGGAGGAGCAGGTGGCCAAGGCCATGGCCTCCGCCGGCACCCGCATTCCTTCGCTCCGCACCAAGGTTGAGCATCTCTCTGGCGGCCAGCGGCAGGCCATCGAACTCAATCGCTTCGTCCATTGGGGCGGCAAGCTTGTGCTGCTCGACGAACCCTTCGCCGCGCTCGGCGTCGAACAAACCAAGCGGGGACTCCAGATGATCCGCCAGGTTGCCGCTCAGGGCATCGGTGTCGTTATCATCACCCACATCATGCAGCAGGCCTTTCAGGTCGCCGACCGC
The DNA here is from genome assembly GCA_049647065.1 of Devosia sp. Classification (GTDB taxonomy): domain Bacteria; phylum Pseudomonadota; class Alphaproteobacteria; order Rhizobiales; family Devosiaceae; genus Devosia. The sequence continues at coordinate 4,311 of JBARWY010000209.1, forward strand.
ATGGTCGTTATTCGTCAGGGCATTGTCGCAGGAGATGTGCCGACCAGGCAGACAAACGCGGACGCAGTGATCGGCATGATCACCGGCGAAACCCTTGCCGGTACCGGACCGGTTGAGGGCGTGGGGGAATAGCGATCCGGTTCAAGGAGCGAGATATGAGGCAGTTGATAAAATACAGCGTGGTTCTCCTGGCCGGTTCGGCCGCCCTGCTGCATCCCGCCTACGCGCAGGACAAGGGCATGGTCTATTACATGGTCCCCACCCTGATCGATGAGTTCCAGACCGGCTCGGTCAGCGCACTCGAAATGTTCCTGGAGCAGGTCGGCTACGACATGACCACGCTCAATGCCGACAACAAGACCGACCTGCAGCAGAGCCAGATGAACGACGCTATCGCGCTGGCGCCCAAGGCGATCATTCTCGCCGCAGTCGACTTCAATGCCTTGGCCCCGTCGGTGGAAGCTGCCCGTGCGGCGGGAATACCGGTGATCGAATTCGATCGCCCGATCAGTTCGACCATGTCCGACTTCACCTCGGTTGCCGGGACGATCGAGATCGGATACGTCGCCGCCGAACAGGTCCAGCGCTTGCTGACCGAACGGAACGGCTCGGTCAAAGGCAAGGTGCTGCAGGTCTTGGGCGATCCGGGCGATCCTTACACGCTCGACATCCAGAAGGGCTTCGAGGAGAAAATGGCGGCCTTTCCGGAGGTCACCATCATCAGCCAGCCCGCGATGTTGTGGGAACCCAGCAACGCCGGCACCATTGTGTCGGACCAGCTATTGGCCAATCCCGATATTGATATCGTCTTCAGCCACGCGGCACATCTGTCGGTCGCTGCTGTCGCTTCGCTTGAAGCCGCCGGCAAGCAGCCGGGCGATGTCTATGTGATGAGCTCGAACGGTGCTCCGGTCGCCCTGCAGATGATTCGTGATGGCTGGATGCAGGTCGAAGTCGAGCAGCCGCTTTACGCCCAGGCCGCCGCCGTAGCCATGTTCATGGACAAGCTGGTCGCCAAGGAAGAGATCGCGCCCGGCGAGTATGACGTGCTGGGCCTGCCCTCGGTCGTGACCGTCGAATCTTGGGGACCGACCATCAAGATCCCGGGTGCAGCGATCACGTCGGAGAATGTGGATGACCCGTCCTTCTGGGGCAACCTGCAGCCGCCATCTGCACCGGTAACTTCAGTCGAATAGACCAGGCAAAGCTCCTCCTGCTCAGGCGGGGGGAGCCTCCGCTTTTCCTTCATTCCCGAGTGACCTCGATGCAGCCTAGCCAACGCCGCAGCCTTGAATTCGTGCTCGACAACCTTGTCTGGTTCATGCTGCTCGCCGTCCTCGCCATCTTCTCGGCCACCGTGCCAAACTATTTCCAGCCCGGCATTTTCGCCAACATCATCGAGCAATCCTCGGTTCTGGGCGTGATGTCGATCGGCCTGGCCTTGGTGATCATCGCCGGCCACATGGACCTGTCCGTGGAATCGGTCGCCGCGCTCAGCGCCATGGCGACCGGTATCCTCTTCGCCTCCTCGGGCATCGGCATGGGCATCACCTTCACGCCCGGCTGGCTGGTTGTCCCTGCCTCCCTGCTGGTGGGAATGGTCGTCGGCGCCGTGATTGGTGCGCTCAATGGCTACCTGGTGGTCAAGGTCAAGATGAACGCCTTCATCGTGACGCTTTCCAGCTTCATCTGGGTGCGCGGCCTAGTCGTCGCCACCTCGGGTGGCCGTTCGGCGCAAAACCTGGCCGATGAGGTACGCTGGCTCGCCATCCAGCGTTTCCTCGGCATTCCGCTCACCGCCTATATCGCCATCCTTTGCTTCATTGGCTTCTCGTTCATGATGGCCAAGACCCGCTTCGGCCGGCACCTGCTGATGATTGGCGGCAACGAGAACGCCGCGTTCCGCGCCGGCATCAAGGTCGACAAGGTGCTGATGATCGCCTTCATCCTCTCCGGCACCATCGCGGCACTGGCCGGTTGGCTGCTCGCCATCCGCACCTCCGGCGCCACGGCAAACCTGGGCACCGGCATGCTGTTCAATGCCTTTGCGGCCGTGGTCATCGGTGGTGTCAGCCTCAAGGGCGGCCTGGGCGCCCTGCCCGGCGTCTATGCCGGCGTGCTGCTGCTGTCGTCTATCAACACCGCGATCAACCTCATGGGTCTGCCGGCGCACTATACCCAGGTCATTCACGGCCTGCTGGTCCTCGCCGCCGTGCTGCTCGATACCCTCAAGCAGACGATCCGAAAGAGACTGGCATGACTGGCCGCCTGGCAGGAAAGACGGCGCTGGTAATCGGCGCCGCCCGCGGCATCGGCAAGGGCATCGCCCTACGCTTCGTCGAGGAAGGCGCCAACGTGGTGCTGGCCGATTGGGAAGCCGAAGCCGGCAAGACAAGTGCCGACGAGCTTGGCGCCAAATTCATCCGCGCCGACATCTCCAACTTCGCCGATGCCGAAGCCGCGGTGGCTTTGGCCGTATCCGAGTTCGGCCGGCTCGACATTATCGTGCAGAATGCGGGCATCTATCCCTGGCAGTTGATCGAGGACACCACGTCCGACGATTGGGATCGCGTCATGGCGGTCAATCTGCGCGGCAGCTTCCATGCCGCCAAGGCGGCGCTCAAGCCGATGCGGGCGCAGAAGTCGGGACGCATCCTCTTCACCTCGTCCATTACCGGCCCGCACGTCACCAGCCCGGGCCACGGCCATTACTCCGCTACCAAGGCCGGCATCAACGGCTTCATACGCTCGGCGGCGCTTGAATTCTCGGCCTATGGAATCACCGTCAATGGCGTCGAGCCGGGCAACATCATGACCGAGGGTATCCAGGAAGGCAGGGGCGACGCCCATATCGCCTCGATGCTGGCCGCCATCCCCCTCGGCCGCCTCGGCAGCACCCGCGATGTCGCCAACGCCTTCCTGTTCCTCGCTTCCGACGAGGCCAGCTACATCACCGGCACCACAATAGTGGTTGATGGCGGCCAGTTGCTGCCCGAGGGCAATGATTTCCGCATCGTTCCCAGCGGAGTGTAGTCAGTCCCCGGAGCGCCCCGAACCCGTCCGGCCATGCTCGTACCGGCGCATATCTGGAAACGCCGGAAGCCACGCCTCGCGTCGTATCGTCCAGCCTTCATAGGTCGGCACCAGTTGGTTCGGTTCGTCCAGTGCTCCCAGATGCACCTCCACCTCGTCTTCGCTGCGCGCGAAAACCGATGAGCCGCAGCGCGGACAGAAATGCCGCCCCTGATAGTCGCGGGTCTCGCCCGCGATCGTCACCGCGTCCTGCGGAAAGATCGCGGCGGCATAGAACAGCGCCCCATGATGCTTGCGGCAATCCATGCAGTGGCAGATGCCGACCCGATATGGACTTCCCCTGGCCTCGATTCGGACATCGCCGCATAGGCATCCCCCGGTAAATCGGCTCATGGTCTTCTCCTGGGATAGAGCGATCAGCATGCGATGTTACAACACACACCGCGATCCTTGCTTATACCGCGACCTCACAGGACAACGGCAGGACGCGGGAACCAAGCCCGGCGCCGCCAGTTGCAGCCTCAGCGTCACCGTCTGCCGAGTAGCCAATGCCCGACCTCGTTGTCTTCATCATCATCGGCTTCTGCGCGCAGATCGTCGATGGCGCGCTGGGCATGGCATTCGGGGTCATTTCCACCACATCCATGCTGGCCTTCGGCGTGCCGCCGGCCACCGCCAGCGCCATGACGCATGTGGCTGAGATTTTCACCACCGCCGCCTCCGGCGCCTCCCATGCCTGGCACCGCAACATCAACTGGCGGCTGGTCGCCCGCCTGGCGCCCGCCGGCATGCTGGGCGGGGCCGTCGGCGCGTTTCTGCTGTCCAATATCGATGCCAGCGCGGTGGAGCCCTTCGTCTCGGCCTATCTCATCGCCGTGGGCTGCTACATCCTCTTCAAGGCCTTCCAGCCGCTGTTTCCCCGCGAAGTGGGCGACAGGCTGGTGCCGGTGATCGGGCTGGCAGGCGGCGTGCTCGATGCGATGGGCGGCGGGGGCTGGGGGCCGATCGTCACCACCTCGCTGCTCGGCCGCGGGCACGAGCCCAAGAAGGTCATCGGCTCGACCAGCGTCACCGAATTCTTGGTGACGCTGACCATCTCCATCACCTTCGTACTGACCTTGGGCTGGTCCGACATGAGCTCAGCCGTCGGGCTCATCATCGGCGGTGTCATCGCGGCGCCCATAGGCGCGCTGGTCGTCAGGAAGCTGCCGGTGCGCCCGCTGATGATCGGCGTCGCCATCGTCATCATCGCCACCTCGGTCTTCCGCTTTTTCTGAGCCGTCAGTCCTTCCCTTCGCGCACCACCTCCACCACCAGTGTCCCCTCCGGCAGCGGCCGCAGCAGTTCATCCTGCGGCCGGGTCAGGAACAACCAGGCCGCCCAGTCCTCTGGCTTGAGCACGCAGACCTGCCGGTCGTGGATCGGCGCGATGTCTGGCCCAGGCTCGGTCGTCAGCATGGTGAAACTCAGCGCGCCGTCCTCGTCTTCGCTCCACAGCGCTGCAATGCCCATCACCGGCGAATCCCGCAGGGCGAAGCGGTGCTTGGTCTTGGGATACTTGCTGCCCGTGAATTCGAAGAATCCCGACAGCACCACCACGCAGCGACGCGACTCCGTGAAGTTGCGACCGTCGGACTTGAAGTTGAAAATTGGCCCCGCCTTCGGCCGTGGCGGCGGGAAGCCGAAGCGCATGGCAATCAGTTCCACGCCATTGCCCTTGGCGCGTAGTACCGGACCCACGTCGCCGATGCGGATATCGTCCGCCGCGATCAGCACCGCCTCGTCCTCTGCCGAGCCCGCCAGCTCCAGCGCCGCAATGGCCTGCCGGTACTCGGCGTGGCTCACATGCTGTTCATAGTCATTGCACATGCGGCCAGCAAACCACGCAGGCGGCGACTGCGCAACGAACGACTTCCCCCGGGTCGCCCCGCGGTTACACCACGAGCAAAGCGGAGCCGCTTTGTACGGCATCGTGCAGGTGGATGACGTCCTGCGGCAGCAGGCGCACACAGCCGCTGGACACGGCCTGGCCGATGGTCCGCTCGTCGGGATTGCCATGGATGCGGTAAAGCGTGTCTGCATTGCCCTGATGAATGTAGAGCGCCCGCGGACCCATGGGATTGTCCGGACCGGGCTCCATGCCGGTGCGATATTTTTCGAGTTCCGGATGCCGCGCGATCATGTCTGAAGGCGGCGTCCAGGTCGGCCAGGTGCGCTTGTAGGCGATATGGGCCCTGCCCGCCCATTCAAAGCCCGCCGCCCCGATGCCGACTCCATAGCGGGTTGCCGTGCCATCGGTATGGACGTGGTAGAGGAACCGGTTGGTCGTATCGACGACCACGGTGCCCGGTGCCTCGCCGGTCGGATCGGTCACGTCCTGCCGCCAGTACTGCTCGGGGACGAGCTCCATGCGCGAAGCGCGGATGGGAAACCGGTCGTCTTCGACGGCGCCGTACTTGGCGGCCACATCGGGCGGGACGCCGCGGCCTGTCTCGACAGAGGCGCTCGTGACCGCCGGCGAGGCGGTCGTCGCACAACCGGCCAGGCCCATCGCCATCAGGCTGGCACCTCCCACGAGCAGATGCCGCCGTCCGATGCCAGTATGTGTCATGACCTTTTCCCATCGTCGCAAGTTGAACTTTGAAAGGTCAATAGTGCTGACATAGTGTGAAAGGAAGCACACTCACCCGTTCGTGTCCGTGCATCGTGGTCACGGATAGTTCGGCGTTGCCGAACGACAACAGTCCTCCGTCACCACAAAATTATCGGGACCATGTCGACTTGGCTTCCGCCCAACCGTCTAGCAGATAGAATGATGCGGGAGGGACACGCAATGGAACGGAATTATGGCTGGGTCATCGTCGCTGCAGGCGCACTGATCACCTGTTTGGCGATGGGCGCGATGTTCGCTCTGCCCGTCTACCTGCAACCGATGGCGGACGAAACCGGCTGGACCCGGGCCGGCATTTCCGGCGCGATGACCATCGGTTTCATCGTCATGGGCGTAGCCGGCTTTCTCTGGGGCACACTCACCGACCGTATCGGCGCCCGTCCGGTGGTGCTGATTGCGGCGGTGATGTTGGGGGTAGGTCTCTTCATTGCCAGCCGGGCCAATGATCTCCTGGTGTTCCAGATAGCCTATGGCGGCCTGGTCGGTGCATCCGGCGGCGCATTCTTCGCCCCGTTGATGGCAACGGTCATCGGCTGGTTCGACAAGAATCGCAGCCTCGCCGTCTCGCTCGTTTCGCTCGGTGGCGGCGTTGCCCCGATGGTGATCACGCCGTTGGCTACCGTGCTCATCGAGCAGATGGGCTGGCGCAATGCCATGATGACTACCGCGTTGGTGGCGACCGTCCTCATCATGCCGACCGCCATGCTCATCCGTCGACCGCCTGCTGCCGTTGCGGAAGCTGCCGCTGCGGTTGGCGAAGCGCCCGTGCCTGCCGAACGTCCGTCCATCGGGAGTGTCTTCCGCAAGCCGCAGTTCATCGTGCTCGCCGCCGTGTTCTTCCTCTGCTGCGCCGCCCATTCCGGTCCGATCTTCCACACCGTTAGCTATGCCATGCTGTGCGGGGCCTCGGCGCTTGCCGCGGCCAGCATCTACAGCGTCGAAGGCGTGGCGGGCCTGTTCGGCCGTCTGATCTTCGGCGTTCTGGCCGACAGGGTGGGCGTCAAGCGCGTCATCATCGGCGGGCTCGTGCTACAGGCCGTGGGCATCTACACCTACATCTATGTCGGCGAGCTGACGCAGTTCTACATGCTGGCCATGGTCCTCGGCCTCGCCTATGGCGGCGTCATGCCGCTCTATGCCGTACTCGCCCGCGACTACTTCCCGGCCCATGTCATGGGTACGGTGCTCGGCGGCATCACCATGACGTCGAGCATCGGCATGGCCTTCGGCCCCGTCGGCGGCGGCTGGATCTTTGATACGTTCGGCGATTACCAGTGGCTCTATCTCAGCTCGGCCGGCATCGGCCTTGCAGCCGCGCTGGTGGCGCTGACTTTCCCGCGGCCATCGGTGTCGCAGGAAGGCCAGTTGCAGCCCACTTAGGCAGGGCTGACGGCCGGCGAGCCATCGACGTCATCATCATCTGAGCTCTTGGCGTAGACCGCCGAGAGCTTACGGTATTGCGGCGAGTTGAACGCCAGGATCGTCACCAGCACGCCCATAATACCGGCAAGGGTGAAGACGAGTGCAATCCCCCTCTCTGGTCCGACGCCGAACCAATCGCCGATGGCGTCTGCTCCGGCCCCGCCCTCACTCATCAGCGGGATGAAGTAGAACTGCGTCAGCGGACCGATGAGAAAGGCCGTGAGCGGCGAGGCCGACTGCTCGACGGACTGGGCGAAGCCGAAGACGCGCCCCTGCCGCTCGAGCGGCACCACCTTCTGCAGTGTCGTGTGCTCGGCCGCTTCGGCATAAGGCCCCAGCAGCATCCAGACGAACATGCCGCCGGCCAACAGCCAGATCGAGGACTGCAGCGTGAAAACGCAGCAGACCGACCATGTGATGAGATTGACTGTCAGCAGCGTCCGCAGCGGATTCTTGCCCAGCCCAGTCTTGGAGATGATGATGCCGCTGACGATGAAGGCGGTGGAAAGCACGCCGAACAGCAAGCCCCAGACCTGCACCGATACCAGAGACAGGCCATAAGCATCGAGTAGCGCCATGAAGACGCCGCCGAGGAAATTGTTGAAGGTGGCAAAGAAGATCAGGGCGAACAGTCCGGGCACCGCAGAGATGACGCGGATGGTCCCCCTGATGTCGACCGTCTTGGGCGCCGCCGGCTCACCCGCCACCCGCTCGGGGCGCCCCTCGTCGATATGGACGAAGTTGAGGTGCAGGAACACCAGCACCGTCAGCCCCAGCGCCAGCAGCATGGTGGCGAACATGCCGCCCCAGGCCACCAGGAACCCGCTGATGACAGAGGTGGTCAGAAAGCCGATGCCGCTGACCATGCCGACCAGGCCATTTGCCTTGTCACGCTCGCCCTCGGGAATGAGCATTGTCACCAGTGTCGGCAGCGCGATGCTGCGGATATTGCCGGCAATGACGCCGAGCATGACCAGGAACACGAAAGCCCAGAGATACCAGCCATAGGGATTAGTGAAGGCGCCCTCCGGCTCGAACAGCACCATGGCGAGCGATATTGCGTAGAAGCCGAATGACACCACGCTCGAGCCTATCATGGCGAGCTTCTTTGGATTGTGATCGACGATACTGCCGAGCCAGAAGCCAAATCCGGCGGTGAACACCAGATAGACGCCCGCGATCATGCCGGTGGCAAAAACCGATCGAGTTTCGATATAGACCCAGAAGGTCAGCGCGAACCACACAGTGAAATTGGTGATGTTGGCCACGAGATTATTGGCCAGAATCTGATGGAATGGCTTGGTCATCATGTCACCTGAACGGCTCGGAGCGAGCCAAACTATTGGCAATGGGGATTAATTCAATCGGTAATGTTCCGGGCCGCCAACCTGTATCAGCAGCCGGCCTCAACCGATCTCCTGGGCATAGGAGTGATGCTCGTGGGCAATCAGCCACTTTCCCTCCTGCTTGCGGAGCCCAACCGTCAGCCGCAGCCGTGAATCGCCAATGCCGAGAATGCCGTGGGCAAAGGCAGTCGTATCGCCTGCCGTCACCTCCAGTTCGACCAGGTTGAACGTATCGGGTCCGCCGGAACTATACTGAAAGAACAGCTCCCAGGTCTTGCGGTAGGCGTCCATGCCCCGGCTCTGCAGCGGCACCGGAACATCGAACATCACCACGTCATCGGTATGGTTGGCGAGAATTCCGGCCATGTCGAGGTTCCGTACGGCTTGCGCCCAAGCTTCAAGCAGGCCGCGTATTTGGTTTTCGTTCGTCATCGAGCTCTCCTTGTCGGCACGAGGACGCATCACCTGGCGCTGAACCGACAGACACGGATGAGCAACGTTCACCCTACAGAAACCATGTTCGTGCAGATTGGCACGATCAGTCAGCGTGAGGTTACCGATGGAAGATCAGGTGAGACGCCGTGCCTACGAACTCTGGGAAGCCGACGGCTGCCCGCAGGGGCAGGATCAGCAATACTGGTTCAAGGCGCTGGCCGAACTCGCTGCCGCTGCCGCCGCAACCATCAAGCCAGTTCGCAAGCGCGCACCACGCGTCAAGAAGGCCGCCTGAACTGAACCCGGCGCGCGGCGACGGGTCTAATAGTCGAGCAAACGCGGCCAGTACACGTCGCTGTCGAAGTCATCAGGGATTGGCACCAGCCGGGAGATCGCTTGCGCGGCAAATTCGACCTGCAGCGCGAAGTGGCGCACATCGTCCGGCATGGGCCGGCCGGTAATGAATTCTCGGGTGCGCCATTCGTCGATCCGGCACGATCGCAGACGGCGGCGGGCCTCAGCTTCCACATCATCGACGTGAATTGCCACCATCGCAGGAGCCGACTGGCGCCGTGTTGGCTCGGTCCATTCCCTGCTACCCTCGATCACTTCGAAACGCACTTCGGTCCCCTGAAGTCCTGCAGCAAGCCTTCTGGCGCTGCCTCACGTCATCAGATTGTCACAGGCCTCTTACCGAACTGGTAACGAACCGGCTTGGCCGGCCCTCGTCCCGTGCTAGCCTGGCGGGCATGAACATCCTCTATGTCATGGCCGCCCAGGCCGAGTATGGACCGCATCTGCGGGCGCGGATCACGCCGTTGATATCAGGCGTCGGTCCGGTGGAGGCCGCAGTGGCGGTCACCGGCGCGCTCGCCGCTGCAGGCGCCTTGCCCGATCTGGTGGTGTCGCTTGGTTCAGCCGGTTCGCGGGTGCTCGAGCAGTGCGGGCTCTATCAGGCCAGCAGCGTCGCCTATCGGGACATGGATGCCTCCGCCCTGGGATTTCCCAAAGGCCAGACGCCGTTCCTCGATCTTCCCCCGATATTGCCGCTCGCCACGCTGGCCGGCCTGCCCACGGCAACGCTCTCCACCGGCGCCAATGTTGTGTCAGGCGCTGCCTATGACAGCATCGAGGCCGAGATGGTGGATATGGAGACCTATGCCATCCTGCGCGCCTGCCAGGCTTTCGGCGTGCCACTGCTGGCATTGCGCGGCATTTCGGACGGCGCAGCCGAACTCGGTCATGTCGACGACTGGACGCAATACCTGCACATCATCGACGAAAAACTGGCAGCGGCGATCGATCTGATCGAAGCCTCGATGACGCCCAGCAGCTAAGCTACTGGCCGCGAGCCTTTTTGTCGCGGCGGGCACGGCTCCACGTGCTCCATTTGCGCGAACCACGCACGATCGTCGAGTTCACCGGCCCCTGCAGGAACACCAAGTCGAGCGCCAGCAGCAGCAGGCCCAGCGGCAGCATCCAGATTCCGAGAACGGGCAGGAAGCTGAATATGCCGCCAAGCATGAGCAGCAGCCCCAGTGGAATGCGTATCCAGCGTGCTTCGGGGCGGCGGATGCGTTCCAGCAGGCGCGCGGCAAAATCGGGTATGCGGCGCTGCAGGCGGTCGAACTGGCGGTTGAGGCGGGCGCGGCTCTTGGTTGCCATGGTCGGGTCCCCTCTTGTGGCTATGGTCACCGTGCCATCTGGGACTAAAAACACGCCCCGCCAAGGCCAATGCGGTCACATTTTCGCGGGAACCGACCTTGAAACGGCGGCTTTCGGCACCGTCCGCCGGAACTTCCAGCCATAGGGCGAGTTGAGCCAGCACCTTTCCAATTGGAGCGTCCACCATGGCCACCTCAGCTAAACGTACACGCAAGACTGTCGAGGACACCGCCGACAGCGTCTCGGATGCGCTGTTTGATCAGATTGCGGCGCTGCGCAAGGAAATCGCATCCATCTCCGACGCGGTCAGCGACTATAGCGGCCATACCTTTGGCGACATGCAGCACAACGCCGTGGCGCTCGCCAAGGAGGTCCGCCACCAGGGCGCCGTCGTTGCCCGGCAGGTGAACCGCCAGGCAAGCGTTGCCGGCAAGGCCATCCAGGACAATCCGGTGCCGGTCATCGTGGTGCTGGGCACAATCGCACTGCTCTCGGCCCTGCTCTTCACGCGCGACTGACATTGCCGTTTTGTTAACCGTTCCGCTCAGACCTTCCTTAAGTCTGTTGGGGCATTTTCGGTCGGACTTGCACAATTGCAACAGACCGGAGATGCTCCATGGCGCTTTCCAAAGCCCTCCTGCGTTTTGCCGCCCTCGCCATCACGGCGACGAGCTTGGGCGGCTGCAGTTTCCTCGGCATCAATTTCGGCATGGCGCAGCTTTCCGAGAAGGAATGCATGATGCGGGCCATGTATTTCGAGTCTAATCGCTCGAGTTCGGACGGCATGCTGGCCGTCGGCACCGTGGTGATGAACCGCGTCAGCGATAGCCGTTATCCCAGATCAGTCTGTGGCGTGGTGGGCCAGAAGAACCAGTTCGCCCAAGGCGTACTCACCCGCAAGATGACTGACAGCGGCGCGGTGCTGGCCTCGCAGATGGCCGATCAGGTACTGCGCGGAGCGCGGCATCCGGGCGTGCAGAATGCCCAGCATTTCCACACCGCCGGCCTGCGCTTCCCCTACAACAACATGTATTACGTGCTCGAAGCGGGCGGCAACGAGTTCTACGAAAAGCGCACGCCAGGAACGTTCTGACCTGCGCAGCTTTTGGCTACTTCGCCTGTACCAGGGCACGGCTGAGGAAAAAGCCGTGGCCGTCGTCGCGCGCACAGGTGAGTCCGCGCCGTTCAGACAGGCACTGGAACGGTCCGAGCGTGACGATATGGTCGTAGTTGAATTGCTGCGTCAGTGAGCAACAGCTGGCGTCTCCGACATCCTCGATCAGATAGCTTTCGTCCTGGCCGCCGAGGATGGCGCGGACATAGTTCGGCTCGACGCGATCGCACTGGATTTCGGCCAGCCCGTCCACCGTCTCATAGACTGAGGTGCCACCTGCCGGCGTATAAACGCAGCCGATATTGCCCGAAGGCATGACGAACTCGACCTGCCCCTCGTCATTGGCGTGGAACTGCTGCAGCTCATAGGCCTTGGCCGGCACGCCGAGCAGAACCGCGAGCGCCGCGAAGACGGCGAAAATAAACGAACTGCGTAGCAAGGCGCGGCGTTGGCGATTGGTGGCGAGCATGGCCGTGTCCCTCATAGGCGTTGCAATGCGGGACGGTATGGCAGGCGGGCACTGAACGGACGCTGGAGCGCCCGTTCAGAATGCATTTAGAAATCGCCGCCGATATCGAAATCGCCGCCGCCGAAGTCGTCGCCGCCCGCATCGATATCCTGGTCGGCATTCTGGTCCGCGCCCTGGTCGGCAGGGACTTCCCCGCTGTATTCCTGGGCATGAGCTCCACCGCTTAGCATGCCGGCAATGGCGCTGCCGAGCAGTACGCCGCCTGCCACGCCCATCGCGGTCTGGGATGCACCGGCCAGGAAGCCGCCACCACCCTGCCCGCGCCGATCTTCATATTCGCGCGGCTGCCGATCCCAGGGACCGCGCGAGCGCGCCGGACGGCGCTGCGGCTCGTCATCGCCGAACAGGCCACCCAGAAAGCCTCCGGCCGGGCGCTGGCTGGCTTCCAGCTGCTCGATGCGCGCCTGCGCCTGCTGCAGTGCCTGCTCTTGGATCAGGATGGTTTGCGCCATGTAATAGGGAGCCGGCGCAAATTGGCGCAACCGATGCTGGATCAGCGCCTCGGCGTCACGGTCACGCGGCGGGCTGTTGCGGGCCACGTCCTCGATGCGGTCGAACAGGCCGTCGATAGCCTGCTGGTCTTGCTGGTTCGGCATGTGCCCACTCCCTGAGCGACTGATGATGCAACAAGAAGTGGGAACCACGTACGATCGTTGCAATGGTCTGCCGACGCTTTGCAGCCCCTGCCCCACAATTGCCATCAGCCGGCCAAAACTTCGCCCGGAGTGGCAGTGTAACGAGGCCGTGATCGGCCAGTCCAAGTTGCCGAATCTACAGGGAAAAAATCAATGAACACCAAGATCCTGCTGCCGCTAGCCGCTGTCGCCATGCTTGCCCTTGCGGCCTGCAGCAATCCCGAAACCCCGGCGGAAGCAGCGCCCGAGGCTGCGCCGGCAGCAGAAGTCGTGGCTCCGGCACCCGCGCCTACCCAGCCGGCGGCTCCGGCTGCCAACACCACTGCAGTGACGCCCGAACAGGCGATGCAGGCTGTGCAGGCCCAGGCCGCTACCATGACCGACGCCCAGAAGGCCGAGACCATTGCTGCCGCCCGCAAGGCTGCTGAAGACGCAGCGACCGCCCAGGGCCTCACGGCCGAGCAGGTCAAGCAGGCCGGCGACACGGCCGAGCAGGCCGCCAAGCAGATGCTCGGCGTCCAGTAATACCGGCATTACTGATGCTTCGGCCCCCGCAACCCCAGGGTTGCGGGGCTTTTTCCGGTTATTTCTGCGCACTTACCCGCAGCACATAGCCGATAACGATGGCCACGGCCTCATAGAGTTCGAGCGGAATGGTGTCGTCGATCTCGACGCCGCTCAGGGCCTCTGCCAGCACCGGGTTGGCCTCGATCACCACGCCATTATCCTGCGCCAGTTCGACGATCCTGTCGGCCATCAGCCCCCTGCCCTTGGCGACGACGCGCGGCGCATCCCGCGTTCCCTTCTCGTATTGCAGCGCTACGGCGAGCGCGCGCGGCTTGATCTCGTCACTCATGTGCGCGCGTCTACAAAGTGACCCGATGGGGCGGCTGGCGTCGTCGGCGGTTCGCCGTGACGCACGATCACCGCTCCAGGCTGCAGGCCCGCCGTCGCCAGCGAGACTCGCAGCGCCGCGACCTCCGCATCCAGTGCCGCCGAAGCCGTGGGATCGCTCGCCCACAGCATCACGCCGACGGCGCGGCCACGCAGGCTGACCTGGGCGCCGACCTCACCCATATCAGGCAGGTTGATGGCGAAGCGCATCTGCCAGCCACGCTCGGCGGACGTTTCTGTCTCACCGTGCTGGTCACGGTGAATCTGGAGCTGCATGAGTGTCTGGTGCGTCCCGATCAGCACCGGCAGGTCCATGCTCCATTCCGCTGCCCGGCCTGCCGGATCGGGCAATGAGGCATGCTGGTGCAGCCGCACCCGCGCCAATGCCGACTCGGTCCGCTCCAGCAGGTGTTTGCCAACCTCTTCCGGCGCGGCAATGGCATCGAGCGGCGGCGGCTCGCTGGCTCGCGCCCTTGGCGTCGTACCCCGCAGGGGCGGCGGAATCTGCACAACGGCCGCCACCGGCGCCTGCTGGCCCAACCAGGTGGTCAGCGTCTGCCGCAAAGCCAGGAGGGCCGATTTCATGTCGGGCTGCTGCAGTAACGACGGCCCCTGCGCCAGGCTGGCCTCCTGGAACACTCCGGAGCCCCGCACCGCTGTCTGCAACGCGGAACCGTTGAAGCCCGGCGCATCGACGGCCACGCGTCCGGCCAGAACCTGCTGAGCGGCGCGGGCAACCGGTTCAGGCAGCACGACCTTGCCGGCGATAGCGGTCAAGGCAATGGTGAGGGCCGTCACCGAGCCCTGCCGCGGCACCGACGCCTGCACCATCTGCGCCAATGCGGCCTGCGGATTCTGCGGCTGGGGTAGCGTGTTTCCAGGTGTGGAATAGGCGGTGGCATTGGCGATGGCCGTCATTGCTGTCACCGGCCGCATGGCGCCCGCCACGGCGGCGGGCGTTGCCGACGCCGCCGGCACGGTGGCTGTAGCCGCTACGGCAGCAGCCTGGGGATTGGGCCCTGCGGACGCCGCTGCCTGCGGATATGGCGTGACCGGGGCCGGCGCCGCCGGTAACGGAGCCAGGGGCGCCGTTACACTCGGAGCGGTTTGCACGGCGGGCGGCGCTCCGACAACGGGGGATGGTGGCGCGGCAATATTGCCAGCGGGTGGCCCAGTCGATGGTACCGGCGCTGCGGTAGCCGCGCCTGCCGTCGACGGCGCCTGCAGCTGGCTGGCGACAGACGTCGCCGGCTGCGTCGCTGCCTGAGGCGATGGCGCGGTTGCGGATTGGACGACGACCGGTGGCGGAACAAACGGCCCGTTGGGCGAGGGCGGCAGTGCGGCCGACTGGCTCGGCAGCGGCATGCTGGTCTGTGGTGACGGAGAAGCTGGCGCCGGGCTGGCGGGCGGCGGTGTGGCGGTGGCAAGTTGCAGCGCCAGCCGCAATTGCTGGCCGGTACCCTGCACTTCAAGCTTGATGGTTTCGCCGGCCTTCACCACCGTCGGCAACACCAGGTTGAGCATCTGCCCGCGAATTTCGACCTGCGTGCCGCCATTGGGGGCCGCGCCGATGATCCTGGCATCGACCACCTGCCCCGACTGCAAAGCCAGCGCCTGCAGCGGCCCGGATCGGGTTGCTGCGACAAACTGGGGCAGTTCCGAGGGGATCGTCATGGCGTTCCAGCCCTCAACCGCACGATGCGGCAACCCATTCTAGCGCGTATGCAGCATCCGATGATTCCCTGCTGTTGGGAAACTTAACGTCGTCTAACCAAAGGGCAGCGTTAATCCGAACAGATTGCCCAGCACGAACAACGCGCCCCACAGCAGCGCCAGCATCACGCCCCAGACGATGACCACGGCGGCGATGGCACAGACAAGGCCAATGCTGATCCACACCCCGTCGCGCTCCAGAACACCCAGCGCCAGCACGCAGATAGTGAAAGCCGGCAGCATATTGCCGAGCGGAATCGGCAGGAACAGGATGATCGAGAGCAGCAGGCAGACGGCGCCCACAAGATACTCGGCGGGCGGCTTTGCCAGCAGTTCGAAGCGCGGCCGCATCAGCCGTTCGGCCTTGGCCAGCCAGGGGGCAGCCAGATCGACCACCTTCTCGAAATCGACCCTCGACAGCGAGCGGTCGGTAATGATGCGCGGCAGCCATGGCCGGCGACCGATCATGAGCTGGAATGACAGAAAGATCAGCGGCGCGCCCAGCACGGCCGACACCCCCGGCGGCACGGGAATCGCGTTGGGCACCGCGAAAATGAACATCAGCGCGCCGATGGCGCGGTGTTCGAGAGCCTGCAGCAGATCGGCGATCGATATGCGCTCGCGATTCTGCCCCTTGGCGATGGCAGTCAGGATCGCCGACAGGCGATCGGCGCCCTCGTCACGCGGGACCTGTTCAAGGTTGATGGTCGGATCGTCTTCGGCCATGCATCGGATTCTCCTGCGCGCTTCCGCATTGATAGTGCGGTCGATGGCCTGAGGCTACCCAAACGATGGTTACCAAAATCGATACGGCGGCTGCCTGCGTCAATCCGGCCGGATGTCGGTATAGTCCTTGGTCGCCGGCTTGCCGCGGAAAGTCACCCAGAAGAAGTTCAGCGTGTACGTCCCGGCGGTGCGGAATACACCTTCCTTCTCCAGCCGCCGGCCCGACGTGTTCATCTTGAGCGCGAAGGTGAATTTCACCCCGCCAACCTTCGAGAGGCGCACCGCGACATCGGTATCCTCGCCGAAGAACTGGATCGTGCGGTCATAGCCGCCAACCTGTGCCCAGGCAGCGCGCTTGAACACGAAATTGCCGCCCTGCACCACCGACCCGACCCGCAGCACGTAACGGTTGATGATATAGATCAGCCAGGTCAGGCCATAGAACATGTTGACCAGGAACCGGCTCCACGCGCTCATGTCGTAATAGACATAGGGACCGCTGAGGCAGACCAGTTTGGGATCCCGCCCGAACTCGCTGAGCACCGTATCGAGCCAGCCCGGCGGCACCATGGTATCGCTGTCGATATTGGCGATCAGTTCGAACCCCTCGCTGGCGGCAAAGCCGGCGTCACGGGCATTGACCAGGCCCTTCTTGGGTTCATCGACCACGCGAACGGTCGGAAAGCTGCGGGCGATCTCCCCCGTTCGGTCGGTCGACGCATTGTTGACCACGATGATGTCGGCGTCGGCGCCCGTACGGGCAATCTCTGCCACCACCGATTCAAGGCATTTGCCGATCAGCGCCTCTTCATTATAGGCGGGTATGACGAATGCCAGTTTTCTCATGGCTGCCTCTTGCTGGCCTGCGGGTGGATTGCCGCAATCGCCTGCAAATACCCGCTGGCCGGCACAACGGCAACAGATGGCGGCTCTTTTCCCTGTCTTCAGGGCACTTTCGGAAGGCCACGGCCTTCTGCTAGGCTGCGCGCAATACTAGCGTTCATTCAGCGTTCAGTTGCAGGTTGCGACAAGCGGGGCATGATGAAACAGCTTCTGTTCAGACACTTGCTTGTTATCCTGCTGTCGGCCACGGCGCCCATCGCCTTTGCCGCCAACGAGGGCACGGCCGTAGGCGTCAACCCCGATGCCGTGGCGCAGATCAATTCGACCGATCGAATTCTTGAAGTCGGCGCCGATGTGTCGGTGGGCGAGCTGATCGTTACCGGCCCGGCCGGCCAAGTCCAGGTTGTGTTTGATGACGACACACGGCTCGTGGTTGGCCCCCGCAGCGCTCTGCTGATCGAGACCTATCTCATGGCGTCCAGCAACACGGCGCAGAAACTGACCATCAATGCGCTGGGCGGTTCTTTCCGTTTCATCACCGGCAACAGCCCGAAGCCCGCTTATTCCATCAATACCCCAACGGCCGCTATTGCCGTGCGCGGCACCGAGTTCGACATCATCACCGAACCGGGCAATACCAAGGTCATGCTCTATGAAGGGGCGCTGCAGATCTGCAATCCCGGTGGTATCTGCCAGGAAGTGACTCGCCGTTGCGAGGTCGCCACCTCGAGCAGCGATCAGGTCAGCCTCTTCGTGCGCAACGATCCGCTGCGGACGCCGCTGAGCCTGGAATTCCGCTATGCGCGGTTCCAGGCCCCCCTGCTGCCGCCCTTCCGGGTCGGCGGCGCCGCCCTTTGTGCCGAGGAGCCCCCGGCCGATGTTCCGGCGCAGTCCGGCAATCCGGGAAGCGACGGCACAACGCCAACTCCGCCAGGACGCGTTGTTGTCAGGGGCAAGAACTAGCCCGCATCAGCCGATATAGTCGCGCTTGCCCACCGGCACCCCAGCGTGGCGCAGGATGTCGTAGGCCGTGGTGACGTGGAAGAAGAAGTTCGGCAGCGCCCGTTCGACCAGATAGGTCTGGCCGGACATGACGATATCCTTGCCACCCAGCTTGAGCGTAACCTCGCGTTCCTCACCACCATCAAGATCTTCCGGCGTGATTGTAGCGAGCAGATCGAGAGCTTTCTGGATGCGTGCACGCAGTTCAGGGAAGGTTTCCTCGGTGTCTGCCCATGATGGAATCTCGCGGCCGGCGAGGCGCGATACGCAGCCCTTCACGTGGTCCGTAGCAATCATCACCTGACCCCGGAACGGGATCATGTCGGGAGCCAGCCGCATATTGGACAGCACGAGCGTATCGAACTTGCGCTCGGCGGAGTAGGCCTCAGCCTTGTCCATGATGGCCAGCAGGTTGGTCAGCATGCGGGTAAAAATCGGCACGGTCACGCCGTAGACGGAAATGGTCATCGCAAAGTTACCTTGATTGTCGAGCCCCGAACGGGAACTGTGTTCTGCGCCCGCGGTTGTGGGCTGGCAAGGCGATTGTATGAGCAAGCAAGAAGACAAGCCGGTGAACGGCGAAGAGCGCGACAGGAAGACCGGCTTTGCCCGGCTGCGATCGACCCTTCGGCTGCTCTATCACAGCCAGTCGCCGAGTGCGCAGCGCTTCCAGTTCGCCGTACTGGTCGTCGACTTGGCCATCATCGCCTTCTTCATCGCCACGCCACTGCTGCGCAACGACGATTCGTTCCTGTGGATCGACTACTCCATCGCGGCGCTGCTGACGGCCGACATCGTGGCGCGGGCACTGGCCTCGACCGACATAATGCGCTGGCTGCGACAGATGCCTGTCATCATAGACATCTTCATTCTAGCGACGCTCCTGGCGCCTGCCTGGCTGGTCAATCTTGGCTTCCTGCGCATCTTGCGCCTGTGGACGCTGACCCGCTCCAGCACGTTCTGGCGGCCGCTGCGCAAGCGTGGCTTGGGAATCTACCAGGAACCGGTCCAGGCGGTGATCAACCTCCTTGTTTTCCTCTTTGTCGTCACCGGCTTCGTCTACACCGCTTTCGCCAATCGCGGGGAGAACGCCAGCATCGAGGGCTATGTCGACGCCCTCTACTTCACCGTCGCGACTGTGACCACAACCGGCTTTGGCGATATCGTCCTGCCTGGCACGCTGGGGAAGCTGGCGTCCATCGCCATCATGATCATCGGCATCTCGCTGTTTGTGCGCCTGGCTCAGTCCATATTCAGGCCCGCGAAAGTGCATTTTGCCTGCCCGCAATGTGGCTTGCAGAAGCACGAGCCTGACGCCGTTCACTGCAAGGCCTGCGGACATGTGCTGAACATTCCGGACACCGGAGGGCATTAGCGTGCAAGGCACTTCTCGCCTATGGGGCGAGGTTTGGAAGGCTACTTCAGCACCGCCAGCCGCACCCTGAAGCAGGCCCCCGGCAGTGGCCCCTGCACCAGGTCAAGCGATCCGTTCATCCGCGTCACAATCTGGCGCGAAATGGCGAGTCCCAGTCCCGCCCCGCCCTGGTCCGCCGCCCCGCGCTGCCCTCGGGCGAACTTCTCGAAGATCAACTTGCGTTCGCCCTTGGCGATACCCGGCCCATTGTCGGCAATGTCGACGATGAAGCTACCCGCCTTGACCGAGGAGGTCACCCGCATCACCGGGGCATCTGAATCGTTGTACTTCACCGCGTTGGAAATCAAGTTGATGAACACCTGGCACAGCCGGTCGGCATCCCCCTCCACCATGGTCCGCTGCGCCCGCCCCCCCAGTTCCACCTTCACGCCGCGCTGCCGCAGCAGTGCTTCGCACACGGTCAGCGCCCGGTCGAGCGCTGCCTCGGCATCGGTGGGAATGTTGTCCCAGGCGCGCTCGCCACGCTCGAGCGCCGACAGGTCCAGAATTTCGTCAAGCAGCTTGGTTAGTCGCAGGCTCTCCTGATGAATGGTGGTGACGAAGTGCTGGCGCTGACCCTCGTCGATGTCCCCGGCATCAAGCAGGATTTCCGAGAACGAGCGGATCGAGGTCATGGGCGTGCGCACCTCATGGCTCACCTGGCTCAGGAACTCGTCCTTCTGGCTGTCCAGTTCGCGCAGCTGCGCATTGGCATCCTCGAGCTGCTGCGCAGTCGAGCGCAGCTCCGCCGAGGTCTTTTCCAGCTGTTGGGAATATTCGATGACCTGCTGGGTTTCGTCGGCCATCTGCATCATTTCTTCGAGCGACACGTCGCTGCCGGAAACCACCTTGGACAACATCACATGCGCCGATGCCGCGCCGATCGAACCAGCCAGTTCGCGTTCCAGACGGCCGATGAATTGGGGTGATGGTTCGAGCATATCAGGGTCGACGCCGCTGTCGCGAGCCTCGGTTTCGAACAACGCCGCGGCGCGGCGCTCACCCAGGACGCGCTCGGCCACGAAGAACAGGTCATTGGCCGTCGCCGAGCCCCGTACAAAATTGCCGCGCGCCACCTGCCCGCGCTTGAACACATCGACAAAGACGCTAGCCTGGATGCGCTCGAGGGCTGATTGGCTGGTCAGCAGCGAACCCAGCGTGAGCGTCAGCACATTGACCAAGAGGCTCCAGAACGCCGCATGGGCCAGCGGATCGATGCCGTCGAGCCCGAACATCGCTTCCGGCCGCAGCCAGGAAATGCCCCATGGCCCCTGACTCATCAGCATTGCCACCTGCGGCGAGACCGATTCGAACGAGGGCAGGAAGCTGCACCACACCCAGAACACAAAGCCAGCGGCAATGGCCGCGGTGGCGGCCTTGAGCGACGCCTCTCGCCAGAACAGGGCGGCGATGACAGCCGGAAAAAACTGGGCGATAGCCGTGAACGAGATCAGCCCGATCGGTGCCAGCGCGTCGGAGTCGCGGGTAAAAAAGAAGTAGAAGAAGCCCAGCGACAGGATCAGCACGATGGAAAACCGGCGGGCGATCAGCAGCAGGCTCGTGACCCCCTGCCCGTCGCCATTGCCGGCTGGGCTCAGCCGCAGGATCAGCGGCATGACGATGTGGTTGGAGACCATGATCGATAACGCGATGGATTCAAGGATGATCATCGAGGTCGCTGACGAGAACCCACCAATGAACGCGAACAGCGCCAGCGCATCCTGTCCAAAGGCCAGCGGCAGGGTCAGGGCAAACATATCGGGATTAGATCCTGCGGGCATGGTCGTCATGCCGAATACGGCAATGGGCAGGATGAACAGGCTCATCAGCAGCATGTAAGCGGGGAAGGCCCAGCTCGCGACGCGCAGGTGGTTCTCGTCGGAATTCTCAACCACGGTCACCTGGAACTGGCGCGGCAGGCAAACGATAGCCGCGACCGATAGCGCCAATGTGGTCAGCCAGCGCGAGTCGAAGGTATTGGACGCATCGACCGTGATGCCGATCTTGGCGGCCTTGCTGAAGATATTCTCGAAGCCGCCGCCCACGAACACCACGAAAACCCCGACGGCCAACAGCGCCGCAAGTTTCACCACGGCCTCGAAGGCAATAGCCGCGACAACACCGTGATGCTGTTCCTTCGCATCGACATGGCGCGTCCCGAAAAGGATGGTGAACAGCGCCATGGCCGCCGCAACGCCGAAGGCCAGGCCGACATCGTCGATGCCCTTGAGGCTTCCCCGCCCGAACTCGGACGAGCCGGCCACTGCCTGGATCGATGAGGTCACCGCCTTGAGCTGCAGCGCGATATAAGGCGCGATACCGATGACCGCGATGCAGGTGATGAGAACCGCCAGCCGGTTTGACTTGCCGAAGCGTGACGACAGCAGGTCGGCGACCGAGGTGATGCGCTGATTGTGGCTGATGCGGACCAGCCGTCGCAACAGGAACCACCAGCCGACAAAAACCAGTGTTGGCCCGAGATAGATG
Source organism: Devosia sp. (assembly GCA_049647065.1). GTDB lineage: Bacteria > Pseudomonadota > Alphaproteobacteria > Rhizobiales > Devosiaceae > Devosia. Next base: position 26,240 of record JBARWY010000209.1, read on the forward strand.
GTGAGGAATTCCAGCCCGCTGCGGGCTGCATTGCCGACCGCGCCGTAGAAAGTCCAGCTTGTGCAATAAACCGAGATCGACAACGTATAGACGGCCGGCGAATGCAGGAACGACTTGGCGTTGACCCGGGCGCGTCTGTCGCCAAAATAGGCCAGCACAAACAGCAGCCCCACATAGCCGACCGCAGTGGCGATGACGAAGTCGGCCGAAAGCATCAGCGCTCACCATCGCCGGGTTCGCCATTAGGCTTGTCTGGCGGCAGCGCATGCGTCAGCAGCGCCGTGGCGACGATCAGCAATAGCCATACCGCGAAGAGGTAGAAGACGATCTGCGGGATGCCCAAATGGGCGATCGGCTGGTTGAATACGAAGACGAGCGGCGGCAGCATCAGCAATCCGCCGAGTACCGTCAGCAGCAGCATTCCGCCGATAAGCCTACGCCGGTCCGCCATTTTCGCCCAGTAGCTGCCGCACCGCGCCGACCACTTCGGCATTGGCATAAGGCTTGGTGACGAACACATTCGCGCCGAACTCCTCGGCGATACGGCGGTCCTGCTGCTGCCCCTTGGCCGTGAGGATCAGCACCGGCAGGGCCCGGGTTTCCGGATCGGCGCGGATGTGTTTGAGCACCTCGAAACCACTGCGCTTGGGCAGCATCACATCGAGCACAAGCACGCGCGGCTTGAGGCGTCGGACAGCCTCGAGCGCCGCGTCCCCGTCGGTCACAGCGCTGATGGTCCAGCCGGCGCGCCGCAGGATGAAGTCGAGCGATTCCAGAATGCTCGGCTCATCCTCGGCAATGAGTATGTCGACTGCCAAAATCCCCCCTAGAGTACCCGTGGTCTCCCGTCCGCGAGTAGTGGCACTAAATCGCAATCATGACGGATCGCCAAGGCCGAATTCAACCGGCAGCAACGGCGGACGGATTTCCGCACGGTTTCCACCCGGGGACAGCGCCTCTTCCTGCCGGCTGGCGCAATCGCGTCGCGTACAAAGCCGGCAGCTGGGTCCCACGGGAATGTCGGCCGAGAGATCTGACAGATCGAGCCCGGAACCATAGGTGGTCCGGTCCGCATGCAGCACGTCGCAGGCGAGCATGACCGAGGACACCGCCGGTTGTTCGCGGAACGAGCCGGCCCGGCGCTGCACCGTTCGCGCTAGGAACAGGTATCGCGATCCATCCGAGAAGCGCACCACTTGGCGCAGCATCGCATCAGGCGTGCGGAACGCGCCATAGATGGCCCATAGTGGACAGGCATGCCCGCTATTGGGTAGCAGGAGTCCCGGCAGCGGAAAATGCTTGGTCAGGCGGCCCGCTGGATCGGAGCGCAGGAAGCCGAAAGGTATTCCCTCCTCACCCGGCCTTCGCAGCGTTACCAGCCGATGCGCCACCTGTTCGAAGCTCGCGTGATAGACCTGCCGCAGATGGTCTATGTCATAAGCCGAGGCCTCGGCATCCTCCAGTACGCGCGCATAGGGAAAAACCATGGCGCCGGCCAGGTAGGAGCCAACGGCGCGCGACGCCAGGCGCCGGGCCGTTGGTGTGGATAGGGTAGCGCTTTCCAATGTATGAGCAAGGGCATCCGCCGCGGCCAGCTCGCCATAGAGGCGCGCCAGCTGGAATTGCCTGGTCGCCAGCGTCGAGGCCCCTTGAAACCACATCGACCGCCGCGCCGGATCAAACCGGTACTGCCCCGGAAAATCCGGGTCGGGCGGCGCACCGCCAACCTTCACATCGACACCGAACTTGCTTTCCAGCAATTCCGTCAGGGTAGCAATGCCGAACGCCCCCGCCTGGTCGATCTCCTGCCGCAGCGCATCGGCAACACTTTCCAGCTCGGGAAAATGGTTCTCCTGTTCGATGATCAGGTCGTCGATTTCCCGACCCGGCGACACGCTGCGCCGGCTCCGGCTCGATGTCTCGAACTGCCCGATCAGGTTACGCGCCACATCCGACAGGGTGCGTGCATCCCGCCCGATCGCCGCCAGGAACTGCCGGCGCTCGGACTCGTCGAGGTCGGTCACATCCTCGAGGATTTCCGCACTGGAGCGGACGGCGGTGATGCCGGACAGGATCTGATGCAGCAACTGGCTCAGCAACGGGTCGGACCGCAGCCGGTCGGCATAGGCATCCGCATTGGCAACGGCGCCGGAATAGGCACGATGCAGTCGCGCCAGCGCCGCAGCACTCGCCGGATACTGCGCCACAAGCTCCCGCCGCTCGTCCGGCCGAAAGGGCAGCGACTCGAGCATCGGGTCGGCAAAGGCCTCTTCGAGGTCTTGCAGCAGTTTCTGCTCCGCCCGGCCAGCCAGTTCGTCGATGTCGATGTCGAGCTGCACCGCTACCCGGTTGAGCAATGCGCCGCCGATATCGCGTTTGTTGTTCTCGATCAGGTTCAGGTAGCTCGCCGAAATGCCGACCATGCGCGCGAGCGCCGCCTGCGAAATCCTGAGCGATTTCCGCCTGTTGCTGATGCGAAAGCCGATTGGCGCGCGCATGTCGGAGTTCCTCCCGATCGCCACAGAGTCAATTAATTGACAACTATTTCGACAATCCAGAACAACAATTTACAGAATATCACTGCAATTACAATGACCTATTGCCGTCGTTTTCTTCCAATGGCCTAATCCCTAAGCGGTGAGCTGCTGGCCATGTATCAGTCGCCCCGCGCCAAAAGGAGGAAATCAATGACACTTTTGAAGCGTGGCTTGTCTCGTCGCAGGGTGCTGCAGACTGGCATGGCCGGCATTATCGGTACCGGCGTTGCGCCCCTGATGTTCACCAAGGGCGCCTGGGCGCAGGAATTCTGTAACAATCCGACCGGCGACACTGTGACCTTCGGCCTCAACCTGCCCCTCACCGGCGCCTATGCCGAAGAGGGTGCCGACGAGCAAAAAGCCTATGAGCTTGCCGTCAAGCACCTCAACGGCGAAGGCGACGGCGGCCTCGTCAGCGTGCTGACCCCCACCGCGCTCAAGGGCAACGGCATCCTCGGCAAGAAGGTCGCGTTCGTGACGTCCGACAGCCAGACCAAGGCCGACGTGGCTCGCGCCGGCGCCACCCGCATGATCGAGCGCGATGGCGCCATCATGGTATCGGGCGGTTCGTCCTCGGCCGAGGCCATTGCCGTGCAGGGTCTCTGCCAGGAAATGGGCGTCATCTTCATGGCTGGCCTGACCCACTCCAACGACACGACCGGCAAGGACAAGCGCCGGTACGGCTTCCGCCATTTCTTCAACGCCTACCAGTCCGGTATCGGCCTTGGTCCGGTGCTTGGCCAGGAATATGGCACCGATCGTCGCGCCTACCATCTGACCGCCGATTACACCTGGGGCTGGACCCAGGAAGAATCGATGAAAGCCGCGACCGAGGCTCTCGGCTGGCAGACCGTCGAAGCCGTGCGCACCCCGCTTGGTGCCGCCGATTTCAGCCAGTATCTCACGCCAGTGCTGAACTCCGGCGCCGACGTGCTGATCCTCAACCACTACGGCAACGACATGGTCAATTCGCTGACCCAGGCCGTGCAGTTCGGCATGCGTGATCGCCAGGCCAACGGCAAGAACTTCGAAATCGTGGTTCCACTGTTCTCCGAGCTGATGGCAAAGGGCGCCGGCGCCAACATCAAGGGCATTTTCGGCACCTCGAACTGGCACTGGAATCTGCAGGATCCAGGGACCGTCGCCTTCACCAAGTCGTTCGGCGCCGCCTATGGCGCTCCCCCGTCCCAGGCCGCCCACACCGCCTATGTTCAGGCCCTGCTCTACGCAGATGCCTGCGAGCGCGCTGGCACCTTCTATCCGCCCGAAGTCATCAAGGCACTGGAAGGCCACGAATTCGACGGCATGGGCAATGGCGCGACGCTGTATCGGGCCGAAGACCACCAGTGCATCAAGAACATCCTCGTTGTGCAGGGTAATGACAACCCGTCGAGCGAATACGACGTGCTCAACGTCGTGCAGGAAGTTCCCCGTGATGTCGTGGCTTACGATCCGGCCATCTTTGGCGGGGACCTCGGCCCGGCAGAACCCGCGCCGCTCTGCGCCTGATCCGACAGGGGCAGGGAAACCTGCCCCTCCACCAACGTCGTTGTCTGGCCTGTCCGGGCAATCCTACGCGATGGCCGCACATCGCCTGGACCATCGGGTACGCCCGGTGGTGACGATGGCATAGGCGGGTCCGGGCCACCCGCACCCTTGGGAGCACATGATGTTCGAAGTCATTTTTCTTCAGTTTCTGAATGGGCTGGACAAGGGCGCTGCCTATGCGCTCATCGCGCTCGGCCTCACCCTGGTGTTCGGCACGCTGGGCGTCGTCAACTTCGCCCACGGCGCCCTGTTCATGCTCGGCGCCTTCTGTGCAGTGCTGTTCCGTCAGTTGCTGACGCTGGAAACCGTTACCGTCGACCCCACCCAGCTTTCGCCCTGGGGAGCGCCGCTAGAAGTGCGCGCACCGCTGGTGCAGGCCTGGTTCGGCGATTTCGGTGCTGTGCTGGTCAACTATTCCGTGCCGGCTTCGATCATCATCACCATTCCCATCATGCTGCTGGTCGGCATCGGGCTCGAGCGCGGCATCATCAAACACTTCTACAAACGCCCGCATGCCGAACAGATTCTTGTGACTTTTGGTCTGGCCATCGTGGCGCAAGAACTGATCAAGGCCTTCTTCGGACCCAATCCCATTCCCCAGCCCATGCCGACCGACCTGCGTGGCGCAGCCGATATCGGTGCGTTCCTGGGGATGCAGGCCAATGTCATTACCTACCCGATCTGGCGGCTGGTCTACTTCCTGTTTTCCTTCATTATCATCGGCGGCGTCTTTGCCTTCCTGCAGTTCACCACCTTCGGCATGGTCGTGCGCGCCGGCATGGCCGATCGTGAAACCGTGGGCCTGCTCGGCATCAATATTGATCGACGCTTCACCATCATGTTCGGCCTCGCGGCGGTCGTCGCCGGCCTGGCAGGCGTCATGTACACCCCGCTGCTGCCACCCAACTATCATATCGGTATGGACTTCCTCGTCCTCAGCTTCGTGGTGGTGGTCGTTGGGGGCATGGGCTCGCTGCCCGGCGCCGTGGCCGCAGGTTTCCTCCTCGGCATTCTGCAGTCCTTCGCCTCGATGACGCAGGTGAAGGCTCTCATTCCGGGCATCGACCAGATCATTATCTATCTCGTCGCCGTCGTTATTCTGTTGGTATTGCCGCGTGGCCTCTTCGGTCGCCGTGGCGTGATGGAGGCCTGATATGCGCGCCATGCCCCGCAACGACCTCCTGCTGTTCCTCGGCTTCACCGTCGTCGTGCTCGCCATGCCGATCTGGCTGCACCCCCTCGGCGCAGCTTATCCCGACCTGCTGCAGCGGTTCATGATCTTCGGCATCTTCGCCGTCGGCTTCAACATCCTGTTCGGCCTCACCGGCTATCTCAGCTTCGGCCATGCAGCCTTCTTCGGGGTCGGCTCCTACGCGGCGGTCTGGTCATTCAAGCTGCTGACGCTCGACGCCATTCCGGCGATGATCTTCGCCGTCGTCATTTCCGGGCTCTTCGCCCTGATAATCGGCTACGTGAGCCTGCGCCGCTCGGGCATCTACTTCTCGATCCTGACGCTCGCCTTCGCGCAGATGTCCTACAACCTGGCCTATTCGGTGCTGACGCCCATCACCAATGGCGAAACCGGGCTCCAGCTCACGCGCAACGACCCGCGCCATCTCGATGTCGCCATGGGACAGATCACCCTTGGGCAGCCTGTGCCGACGCTGCTTGGCCAGTCGCTCGGCGGCTTTGCCGGCTTCTATTTTTGCGCCGGCTTCCTGATCCTGGCCTTCTTCATTGCCCAGCGCATCACCGGCTCGCCCTTCGGCATGATGCTCAAGGGCATCAAGTCCAACCAGACCCGCATGAACTACACCGGCTTCAACACCAAGCCGTACACGCTGGCCGCCTTCGTCATCTCGGGCATGTATGCCGGCCTAGCTGGTGCGCTACTCGCGGTTACCGATCCCCTCGCCGGCGCCGAGCGCATGCAGTGGACCGCCTCCGGCGAAGTGGTGCTGATGACCATCCTTGGTGGCGCCGGCACGCTGGTCGGTCCGGTCATCGGGGCCTGGCTGATAAAGTATTTCGAGAACATCTTCTCGGCCATCAACGAGACCATCCTGCACCGCTTCTTCGATTTCCTGCCTGACGGTGTCGACAATGTGCTGGTCGCCATCACGAGCAAGTTCGTCGGCGAAGGCTGGTTCCTGACCCTGGGCCTGGTCTTCGTGCTGATCGTGGTGTTCCTGCCGGGCGGCATCATGGAGGGCGTGCGCCGCATCGCGCATCTGTTCGACCGCTCCCGCAAGTCGCCGACCAAGCCGGGCAAGGCCACACCCCACCCGCAACCTGCCGAATAGGACGCCAGAGCCATGACCGCACCCAATGTCGTCCTGCACGTTGCCGACGTCCACAAGCGCTTCGGAGGGCTCCATGCCCTGGCCGATATCGACCTCCAGGTCGAGGAAGGCCAGACCCACGCCATCATCGGGCCCAATGGCGCCGGCAAATCGACGCTGCTGAACGTCATCATCGGCAAGCTGGCGCCCACCAGCGGCCAGGTGATCTTCGACGGCGCCATCCTGACCGGCCGCAAACCATACGAAATCAACCAGATGGGCATTGCTCGCGTTTTCCAGACGCCGGAAATCTTCGCTGACCTAAGCGTACTGCACAATGTGATGATCCCGGCCCTCGCCAGGCGCGACGGCGCATTCAAGCTCAACATGTTGCGTTCGCTGGACAGCGAAACCGGCATCCGCCAGGAGGCGGAGGACATGCTTGAGGATGTCGGCATGCACAGCCGCCGCGAAATGGCGGCAGGCAGTCTCAGCCGCGGCGACAAGCGCCGCATGGAGCTGGCCATGTGCCTGATCCAGCATCCGCGCCTGCTGTTGCTGGACGAACCCACGGCCGGCATGAGCCGCCATGACACCAATACCACCATCGAGCTGCTCAAGAAGATCAAGAGCCGCGGCATGACCAAGGTCATCATCGAACACGACATGCATGTGGTATTCTCGTTGGCGGACAAGATCTCGGTGCTGGCCCAGGGCCGGATCATTGCCGACGGCACGCCCGACCAGGTGCGCGGTAATCCCAAAGTGCAGGAAGCCTATCTCGGAGGGGCCCATTGATGAGCGCCATCGCCATGGAAACCCAGGTCATGTCCAGCAGCCAGGCCGTCAGCGTCGAAAGCTCCCGACCGTTTTTCTCCATCCGCGACATGCACGCCTATTATGGCGAGAGCTACATCGTGCAGGGCGTGTCGCTCGATGTGCGCCAGGGCGAAATCCTGGCTTTGCTTGGCCGCAATGGCGCCGGCAAGACCTCCACCCTGCGCACCATTGCCCGTACCGACGATCCGCAACTCCGGCAGGGCGAGATCTGGCTCGACGGCCAGCCGATCCACCAGATGAAATCCTATGAGGCGGCACGCGCCGGTATCCAACTGGTGCCGGAAGATCGTCGTATCATTTCCGGTCTCACGGTCGAGGAGAACATCACGCTCGCCAAGGTGGCGCCCGGCAATGGCTGGAGCCTCGACCAGATCTACCAGAGCTTCCCGCGCCTGGCAGAGCGCCGCAAGCAGGATGGTGTCACGCTGTCGGGTGGCGAGCAGCAGATGCTGGCCATTGCCCGCGCGCTTGCCCGCAATCTCAAGTTGCTGCTGCTCGACGAACCCTATGAGGGTCTCGCGCCGGTCATCGTCCACGAGATCGAGCGCATCCTCCATTCGATCAAGCCGCTCGGCATCACCACCATCATCGTCGAGCAAAACGCCGTCGCGGCTCTCAAGCTCGCTGACCGCGCCGTCATCCTCGATACCGGCGAAGTCGCTTTCGCCGGTACCGCCAAGGAGGTCCTCGACAATACCGAACTTCGCCACGAATACTTGGCAATCTGAGTACTGGCGATCCAAGCTACCCTGGGCCTTTCGACCAAGGCATTCCGCCGATCTCACCTCTCCCCAGAGAGGCCCAGGGTAAGTTTCTCTCCCGCAGTCATCGGAACCACGGAGCCCACCCTCCCCTGCGGGAGAAGTGAAGAGCGCTGGAGAGCCCTAACCCTCCTCAACCTCCGGCGCCTCTGCCCGGATCTCGATCCCCTCGCCCTCCAGCGCGTCGCGCACGTCCCGTGCCAGGTCGACCGCGCCCGGCGTATCGCCATGTAGGCAAATCGAGCGCGCGGAGGATTTCAGCACCGTTCCGTCGATGGCCAAGATCTCGCCGGCCCGCGCCAGCCTCAGGCAGCGTTCAATCACCGCTTCCACGTCATGGATCACCGCGCCCTGCTGCGTCCGCGGCACCAGTAGTCCCTCGGCCGTATAGGCGCGGTCAGCATAGGCTTCCCGGATCAGCGGCGCACCCACCGCCTTGGCCGCCCGCACCTGCTGGCTGTTGTCGAGCGCCAGGATCGCCATCTTGGGGTCCATCGCCTGGATGGTCGCGAAAATGCCTACGGCAAAGGCCAACTCCTCGGCGGTCTGGTTGGCCAGTGCGCCATGTAGCTTCACATAGGACAGCGGCACGCCCACCTCGTCGGCGATGAACCGCACCAGGAAAAGCTGGCTCCTGATCTGCCCCAGCAACTCATCGAGCGGCATGACCACGCGGAAGCGGCCGAAGCGCTTGGGATCGGCATAGCCCGGATGGGCGCCGGCCCGTACGCCTCGCGCCTTGCATATCTTGAGGATGTGCCGGATGGTCGGGGCGTCCCCGGCATGACCGCCACAGGCGATGGAGGCGCTGGAAACGATCTCGAGCAGGTCTTCATCGGTCCCCATGCCTTCGCCCAGGTCGGCGTTGAGATCGATCGATGTCATGTCCCGCGGCTCCGCAACAGCGCCAGGGCATGTTCCACGGTGACTGGCAGGAAGGCAACGGGACTCCCCGGCCGCAATTGTGCAAACCGGTCGAGATCGACAGTGATCACCGTCGCGATGCGCGCATAGCCGCCCGTGGGCTGGTGGTCGCGCATCAGGACGATCGGTGTCCCGTCGCCCAGGATCTGGATATCTCCCGGTACGATGGCATCCGAGACCAGCGAAAGGTTCGCGGCATCCGCAAAGATCCTTCCGGGGTCGTCCAACCGGACGCCCATGCGATCGAGGCGTGACGAGACTGCGAAACCAGATGTCACGAAAAGCTGCCGCAGTGCTGCCGGAAAGAGATCGGCATGCAGCCCCCAGATGATGCGGATCGGTCCTTTTGCGGGCTGCGTCGGTGCCAGCGTGGCAGATGCTACCGCTCCATCCCGCCCGATCAGCTCGATCATGTCACCCGCGCGCAGTACCCGACCATCGAGCCCGCCCAGCCGTGCCCGGCTGCTGGTGGCGATGCTGCCCATCAGCGGCGCAGCGCCAAGATCGGCGTCAAACCGCAGGTAGCCGTAATTGCCCCACCCGCCCGGCGTGATCGCCAGCGTGTCCCCGGCCCCCAATGCGACACTGCCGGGCCAGCCGACCGCTTGGCCATTGTGCCGGACCGTGAAGTCGCCACCGGCAAACCCGGCACGAGCAGGCCCGCTCGACAGCCGGACCTCGAGGCCCGTCATCGTGAATTCGACGCCGCCATTGCCGCCGCCGGCCAGCCGTCCCGCAGCGGCAAATGCGCCGCCATCCATGGGCCCGGAGGCGCTGATTCCATGCCGTAGCATGCCAAAGCGCCCCTCGTCCTGAATGCTCGTCAGCGGCCCTGCTCGTATGATGCTCAGCGCGGCGCTCACGGCTGCGCCTCGAATGTCACGACGTCGCCTGCCGACAATTGCGTTGGCGGGTCGCCGGCCGGATCGAAATTGACGAATGTCGTGCGCCCGATCACATGCCAGCCGGTCGGCATTTCGGTCGCGGCAATCGCCGTCTGCCCCGCCGCAAACAGCACCGTGCCGGCCGGCACTGACGGCCGCACGTCCTTCCGCCGCGGCAACACCAGTTCCGCCGGATGCAGTCCGCAATAGACAAAGCCCGGCGCAAAACCGGTGGCGAGCACCCGCAATGGACGCGCATTATGTGCCGCGACGAAGTCCACGCCGCTCATGCCCAACGAAGTCGCGACCTCATCGAGATCCGCTCCGTCCAACATGACCCCTAGGGTCCATCGCCTGGCAGTCTCCGCAGCGCTATTCAGCCCGAACAGCCGCAGCCGCAGTTCACCTGCGATTCCAGCCGCGGCCGAAGACTGCGGATAGTAGCGCAACAGCACGGAGATGAGATTGGGCACGACCTCCACCACGCCTGCAATCGGGTCGCGCTCCAGCGCCAGTGCCAGCGCAATGGCCGCGCGGTTGGCCGCGTCGGTCAGGTCAGTACCGAAGCGCACCAGCAGGCTGCTGTCGCCGAGCGGAACGATCGTCGGCGTGGGAAATATCTCAGGGGTGGACGAGCCAGCCATGCAGCCTCCTCGGCTGGAACATGGAGCAAGTCCTGCTGGACCCGCCCGGATCAGTCAACCCGGTCCATAAGCGCAAGAACTCTGCCTCGCTCGGAAGACCGTTCGATAGTGCCGTTACCCTCGAGCAACAGCCGGGTTTGACCTGCCGGGACGGTTCAGCGCGCTTTCAGAAAAAGTGACATCACTCTTTCGGTCGAAAACGCAACATCAGGTATGTCGCATTTCAGCGTCTCCGCTGGAATGCCCGGTCAGTTCGGGTCTTTGCCGTCCTGTTCGATCACGGCATCGAAAAGCTCCCTTGCCTGCCCGACGCCGATCGCCTCGATGGCGACAGCGGCAATGGCAGCGAACAGCTCTGCGATTTCCTGGGGATCGGTGATTTCGGCGTCGTCGTCTTCGGCGTCGGCGTTAATCAGAGTGAACACAATAACGCACCTCCAAGTTAGCCAATGGAGTGATTGTGCGGCGATTCCTGTTACGGAATAAATAATGGAAATTGCAGCCTGCCCAGCTGTAGGGCAATTGCCATAAAGGGCGGCCGCGCCTACTCTTCCCCCGCCTCGAGTTTCTCGAGCCAGGATTCGATATCCTCAAGCGAAGCCGAAAACGGCTTGGGCACATTCCCGAAGATTATCTTGAAGTCGGCATCGCGGATGGCGTGGCCACCGGTGGTGCCCAGCACCTTCATCTTCTCGTCGGTGAGAATGGTCAGGCCATGGCGCGCCGTAATTCGCTTCATGCGGCGCATCCGCGATGCATCAAATTCCTTGCGGCTCACTGGGACGTCCTCTTTGGCTGGTGGGGGCCACAAACGGCAACCATTTCCATGAGAAATGGCCAGGGCACAGGGCAACCACAACGAGTTGGCGGAAGGGGTGGGATTCGAACCCACGGATGCTTGCACATCGGCGGTTTTCAAGACCGCTGCAATCGACCACTCTGCCACCCTTCCGTCGATCAGCGTTTAGCCGCAGTAGGCCGGGCTGTCCAGAGTGGCAGCACCGCAACCGAGTGGATGCCGTTGATATCAGCAGCGCTCTTAGGGGATGAGCACCACCGACCCCGTCGTCTCCCGGCCCTCCAGCGCCCGCTGCGCATCCTCCGCCTCGCTCAATGCGAAGGTCCGGCCGATTTCGACCTTTATCGCGCCCCGCTGGACCGCGTCGAACAGTAGGCCAGCGCCTTCCAGAAGATCCTCGCGCTTGCCCAGATAGGCCGCGCCCGTCGGCCGCGTCACATAGAGCGAGCCCTTGCGTGACAACACGGTGATATCAGGGATGGACACCACGCCCGAGGCATTGCCGAAGCTCACCATCAGGCCCCGCGGTCGCAGGCAGTCGAGCGATTTCTCGAACGTCGCCTTGCCGACACCATCGTAGACTACATCGACGCCCTTGCTGTCGGTGAACTCCCGCACGCGGGCGGCGAAGTCCTCGGTATTGTAGTTGATGACGTGATCGCAGCCATGCGCCTTGGCCAACGCCACCTTGTCATCGCTGCCCGCCGTGCCGATTACGGTGGCGCCCAGCGCCTTGGCCCATTGCGTGGCGATCAGCCCGGTGCCGCCCGCCGCCGCATGCCAGAGAATGGTCTGGCCGGGGCCCACGGCCCAAGTTTCATGCAGCAAATACCAGGCCGTCAGCCCCTTGAGCATGATCGCTGCCGCGGTGTGGTCGTCGATGCCGTCGGGGATCGGCACCATCCGCTCTGCCGCCGCTACGCGTTCCGCCGCGTAGGCGCCGACCTGCCCCTGATAGGCGACGCGGTCGCCGACCTTGAGGTCGGTCACGCCCTCGCCAAGCGCGGTGATAACACCGGCACCTTCATTGCCCGCCACGAACGGCAGCGTCACCGGGTAAAGCCCCGAGCGTTGGTAAGTGTCGACGAAATTGAGCCCGATGGCCGTCTGGCGCAACGCCACCTGCCCCGGCCCGGGACTGGCCATTGGCCAGTCTTCGACGCTCAGGACTTCAGGACCGCCGAGCCGCCGGACGACGACCGCCTGCGTCACTTCGGCGCCTTGGGCTTGCGGGGTGCCGATTTGGGCCGCGATTGCGCCCGCGCCGCCGGGGTCGATTTGGCACTAGCCTTCTTTGTCGCGGCGACGCCTGCTCCGCCCGATATCGAGCCAGCCGCGCCGGTGAACGGCGCAGCGGGCGCATGGGCGCCCTTGCTGCCAAGCTTGCGCTGCTTGGCGAAGATATTGACCGCCTCGACCAGCACCGAGAAAGCCATCGCGGCGTAGATATAGCCCTTGGGGATGTGGAAGCCGAGGCCATCGGCTACCAGCGTCACGCCGATTAGCAGCAGGAAGGCTAGCGCCAGCATCTTGGTGGTCGGATGGTCTGCAACGAACTTGGCGACCGGACCGGACGCCACGAACATCACGCCTACGGCGACGATAACCGCCGCGATCATCACTTCCACATTCTCGGCCATGCCGACGGCGGTGACGATCGAGTCGATCGAGAACACCATGTCGATGACGATGATCTGCGCGATGATGGCAGCGAAGGTCGCGGTCGCACGGGCCTTGAGGTCGCCCTCGTGCGGCTCCTCGATCGCGGCATGCATCTCGTGCGTTGCCTTGTAGACCAGGAATACGCCGCCCGCGATCAGGATCAGGTCCTTCCACGACAGGTCGAGTCCGAAGGCCGATATGGCCGGCTGGGTCAGGCTGATGATCCAGGAGATGACCAGCAGCAGCAGGATTCGGAAGATCAGCGCCAGCGCGAGGCCAAGCTTGCGAGCCTGGTCGGCCTGCTCCTTGGGCAGGCGCGACACCAGCACCGAAATGAAGACGATGTTGTCGATGCCCAGTACGATTTCCATCACCGTGAGGGTACCGAAGGCGATCCAGGCATTCGGATCGGCCAATAGCTCAAGCATAGTCGGCTCCATTTCGAGTCTTGTTATCATCATATCTATGCGGAGCTTGGCGACGAGGAAAGGCGGTATGGCGGAGTTTTCCTCGCCCCTCGGCGCTGTCGGTACAAAGTCGCTGTCGTGGCACTGGCTTCAGCGCGGCGGCGGGTGATAGCGTGAATCCGCCATCACATTTGAGAGTGCCCCCCAATGGAATCGTTCACGCCGCTTACCGCCGCCTTGGGCGGCACTCTCATCGGGCTTGCCGCCGCCGTTCTGTGGCTGGGCAATGGCCGCATCGCCGGCATATCCGGCATTTTCGGCCAGGTGCTGCCTCCGGCACAGACCGTGGTCTGGCGCGTGGTATTCCTGGTAGCCCTGGTGGTTGGGACGTTTGCAGCCTCAAGGATTCTGCCCGGCCTCGGCGTTGGCGGAGATGTGCCCGCGCGGCTGGTGGAGGCGCCTGCTGCCTGGGGTGTTCCGACCCCCGTCTGGCTGGCCGTTGCTGGCCTTCTGGCCGGCCTCGGCACCAAGATCGGCAATGGCTGCACCTCTGGCCACGGCGTCTGCGGGCTGGCAAGGCTGTCGCCGCGCTCGCTGGTGGCAACACTGGTGTTTTTCGGAGTGGCGGTCGTCACCGTCGCGGTCACGGGAGTTGTCTGATGACCGATCTCAAGCTTCCCTATCTCGCCACCGCCGCCCTGAGCGGCGCCCTGTTCGGCAGCGGCCTCTACGTCGCGCAGATGGTGGATCCGCTCAAGGTACTGCGCTTCCTCGATTTCGGCGCCATCTCTTCCGGCGGCTGGGACCCCAGTCTGGCCTTCGTCATGGGTGCTGCCCTCATCGTCATGTTCATCGCCGTGCGTATCGGCAAGGCGCGAACCGCCCCGCTGTTCGACTCCACCTTCCATGAGCCCGAATACACCAGGATCGACCGCCGCCTCGTGGGTGGTGCCGCGCTGTTCGGCATCGGCTGGGGCATGGCCGGCATCTGCCCGGGTCCGGCGATCTCGCTGATCGCCTTCCTGCCCGATAATCTCTGGATTTTCCTCGTCGCCATGTTCGTGGGCTCGTACACCGGCAGCTTTATCGTTCCGAGCGGGCACATCAGACGCCTGGCAGACGCGCAATGACCAGCTACGACGCAGACGCCATCGTGGTCGGCGGCGGTCTTGCCGGGGTCTCGGCGGCCATCGCCGTCGCCAGGGCGGGCCTCAAGACCATCCACCTGGCTCCATCAGGGCCACCCGACCGGCGCACCTCGGCGCTGATGCTGCCCAGTGTCGATTACCTGCGCAGCGCCGGCCTGATCGACAATCCGGCCGAACTGGGTCATGCGCTGACGCAGATCCGCATCATCGACGCCACCGGGCGGCTCATCCGCGCCCCGGAGACCCTGTTCGACGCCACCGAGGCCGGGCTGGAGGCCTTCGGCTGGAACTTCGCCAATATGCGGCTCCTTGAGCGTTTTCACGCGGTCGCGGCGGGACTGCCAAACCTCGAAACCCGCACCGCCGGCGTTACCGAACTGTCCGGCCCCGAGGTCACGCTAACCGACGGGACCCGCCTCTCGGCCCCGCTGATCGTCGGCGCTGATGGCAAGAAGTCGCTGGTCCGCAACTCCGCCGGCATCACGGCCCGCGAAACCGCCTTCACCCAGGCGGCCCTGGTCTGCGACCTCGATCTTGGCCGCCCGATCGGCGGCGCCTCCATCGAATTCCACTATCCGCAGGGCCCATTCACCCTCGTTCCGGCCGGCGCTAACCGCGCCAACCTGGTGTGGATCGACGACCGCGCGGTGCTCGAATCCGCCAAGGCCGGCGGTGAAACCGCCCTGATCACGATCTTCCGCGACAAGTCGCAGCGCCTCTTCGGCCCGATCAAGCTGGCGAGCCCGGCCTTCGTCTTCCCGCTCAGCACACTAAGCGTCGACAGCGCCGGGGCCGATGGCGTGGTGCTGGTGGGCGAAGCCGCCCATGCTTTTCCCCCCATCGGAGCACAGGGGCTCAATCTCGGGCTGCGGGATGTGGCCGATCTCGCCGCATCGCTTGGCGCCACGGAGCGGGGTGTGCCCGACTGGGCCACTCACGTCAGCCGCGACTATGTCGCGCGACGCGCTGGCGACCTGGCCCGCACCGGCGGCATGGTCGATACGCTGTTCCGCTCACTGCTGGCCGATATGCTCCCCGCGCAGGCGCTCCGCGCTGGCGGACTATGGGCGCTGAAGCTTGCTCCGGCCTTGCGTAAGCAGGCCTTCGCTGTCGGCATGGGCAACCGATAAGCAAACAAAAAGGGCGCCACATCGGGCGCCCTTTTCAATTGCTGATGTTTCAACCTCTACTGGGCCGGAGCAGCCGGCGTCTCAGCCGCCGGCGCGGCGGTGCCATCAGCCGGAGCGGCTCCGCCATCGAGCTGCTTGCGCAGTTCTTCGGCGCGATCCTGCAGCACCTGCTCCAGCGCGTTCTCGCCCGAGGTTTCCTGGCGGAACTCGTCAAAGGTCAGCGCAGCATCTCCATCATAGGCAGAGGTAAAGCCGGCCAGGGTGATTTCGATGGTCAGGTCCTGGTTCTGCCGGTTCTTGGCGGTGAGCTTGAGCACCCCGCCCTTCTTGAGCGAGTTCACATACTGCTCGTTGATCACCAGCTGCGTGGCGCAGGAGGTCGGGTCGCAAAGCATGTAGGGCACGCGGATCGGCTTGGCGCCGTCGATCTGCCAGGTCAGCCCGAACGGCAGCAGCACGCCGAGCGGCACCGCAGCAACGGCAAGCAGCCGGCTTTCCTGTCCCGGATCGTCACGCAGCAGGAACGAGCCGAGGAACTGCCCATTGGCCAGGACGACCTGGCGCATGATGCAGGCCTGCTGGCCATCGGGCAGCGGGTCACAGACCTTGAGCCAGTTCTGGCTGCCGGCAGCGGCATCAGTGGCCGGCGCGGCGGCGGCATCGGTTGCGGCCGGCGCCTCGGCAGCAGGTGCCTCAGTGGCAGGTGCTTCAGCAGCAGGCGCTTCGGCTGGCGCGGCCTCCTGGGCGTAGGCCGACAGGGGCGACAGCATGAGCGCGGCCACCGCAAAACCGGCGACGAGGGGTTTCCTGATGTTCATAGAATTTCCTTGGCTTCTTTGGCGGTGCCGGTGACCTTGTGCCACCTTGAGAATTGAACTGCCCTTCAAGTGCTGAATTCGGGCAATAACATGACCGATACTACTTGCCAAAGCATTATGGCGGGACAGCGTTGATGCCCGCCGCTCAGGACGCATTTTCTGCGAGTTTTGCTAGGCGTGACAGGATCGCAGCGGCCCCCTTCAAACGATCATTGGGCGTCGGCCAGTTGCGGGCGAACACTAGTTTCTGATCGGGCTTGATGCGAACCTGGTTGGCCGGGTCGCTCACCAGCCGCACCAGGGCACCCGGATTGGGGAATTCGTTGTTGCGCAGGCTGATGACCGCGCCCTTGGGGCCCGCATCCACCTTTTCGACATTGGCCTGGCGGCACAGCGCCTTGACGAGGATCACCTTGAGCAGCGCCTCGACCTCTTCTGGCAGCGGGCCGAAGCGGTCGATCAATTCTGCGCCAGCCGCGTCGATATCGCGGATATCGGTCAGATCACCCAGACGGCGATAGAGCTGCATGCGCAATTGCAGGTCCGGCACATAGTGCTCCGGAATCATCACTGGCATGCCCAGCGATATCTGCGGGCTCCACTCGTTCTTGTCCTCGTAGTCCTCGTCGCCACTCTTGAGATTGGCCACCGCTTCTTCCAGCATGGCCTGGTAGAGTTCGTAGCCGACCTCGCGGATATGACCCGATTGCTCGTCGCCGAGCAGGTTCCCGGCCCCGCGGATGTCGAGATCGTGACTGGCCAGCTGGAACCCGGCACCCAGGCTCTCGAGCGATTGCAGCACGCCCAGCCGGCGCTCGGCCGTATCGGTGAGCTTGCGGTCCGGCGGCACTGTAAACAGTGCGTAGGCGCGCGCCTTGGCCCGGCCGATCCGGCCGCGGATCTGGTAGAGCTGCGCCAGCCCGAAATGATCGGCCCGATGTACGATCAGGGTATTGGCATTGGGGATGTCGAGCCCAGACTCCACGATGGTCGTCGCCACCAGCACGTCGAACTTGCTGTCGTAGAAGGCATTCATGATGTCGTCGAGTTCGCCCGGCGCCATCTGGCCATTGGCCACCACGAACGACACTTCCGGCACCTGCGCCTTGAGGAATTCGGCGATCTCGTGCTGGTCCTTGATGCGTGGCACCACGTAGAAGCTCTGGCCGCCGCGATACTTCTCGCGCAGCAGCGCCTCGCGGATCGACAACGCGTCGAAGGGCGAGATGAAGGTGCGGATGGCGAGACGATCCACCGGTGGCGTCGCCAGCAGGCTGAGGTCGCGCACGCCGGTGAGCGCCAGTTGCAGCGTCCGCGGAATCGGCGTCGCGGTCAGCGTCAGCACGTGCACATTGGCCTTGAGCTCCTTGAGGCGCTCCTTGTGGCCCACACCGAAATGCTGCTCCTCATCGATGATAAGCAGGCCCAGATCCTTGAACTTGATGGTCTTGCTCAACAGAGCATGGGTACCGACCACGATATCGACCTGCCCGTCGGCCAGGCCTTCCTTGGTCGCCTTGAGCTCGGCGGCGCTGACCATGCGCGAGGCGTGGCGCACCCTCACCGGTAGGCCCTTGAAGCGTTCCGAGAAGGTCTTGAAGTGCTGTCGTGCCAACAACGTCGTCGGCACGACGATTGCCACCTGCTTGCCGCTCAATGCCACGGCAAAGGTGGCACGCAATGCCACTTCGGTCTTGCCGAAGCCCACATCGCCGCAGACCAGCCGGTCCATGACGCGACCCGAGGTCACGTCGTCGAATACCGCCTCGATGGCGGCCATCTGGTCCTCGGTCTCCTCATAGGGGAAACGCGCCACAAATTCGTCATAGGCGCCCGGGTTGATCTCGACAACGTCCGCCCGGGTGAGCAGGCGCGCAGCCGCGATCTTGATGAGCTGCTCCGCCATTTCGCGGATGCGCTTCTTGAGCTTGCCCTTCTTGGCCTGCCAGGCAACGCCGCCCAGCTTGTCGAGCGTCACATGGCCATCGTCCGCGCCGTACCGGGTCAGCAGCTCGATATTTTCCACTGGCAGGTAGAGCTTGGTATCGCCGCCATATTCCAGCTCGACACATTCATGCGGCGCCCCGCCCGCCTCGATGACCTTGAGGCCGATGAAGCGGCCGATACCGTGGTCGACATGCACGACAAGGTCGCCGGCATTGAGGCTCGCCGCCTCGGTCAGCGCATCACTCGCCTTCTTCTTGCGCTGCGGCCGCAGGATGCGCTCGCCCAGAATGTCCTGCTCGGAGAGGACCAGCAGGTCCTTGGTCTCGAAACCGGTTTCGAGCGGCAGCACCACCAGGGATGTGGTGGCTGCGCTTGTCGTCTCTGCGTCGCGCCAGTTCTCGGCCAGTCGCGGATTGGTCAGGCCATGGTCCTTGAGCACCTGCACCATGCGGTCGCGCGTGCCCGTGCTCCAGCAAGCCACCACCGCCCGCCGCCCGCTGCGCCGCTCGGCCAGCAACCGGTCTACGACCGACTGGAACAGGTTGGTGTCGGTCGCTTGCCGCTCGGCAGCGAAGCTGGGCGCAATATGCCCACCGGCATCATCGACAGCCTTTGTACCCGGCGCCATGAATTGGCTGAGCTGGATCACCGACGCACCGGCCAGCGCATAGGGATGCTCGTCGACCGCGTAGAGCAGTTCCGGCTTGATCGGCTTGTAGGGCGCGCCCGAGCCGGCCACGACGGGCAGCAGGCGCGCCGCCTCGCGCGCGTCGTAGTAGTCGCGCACCTGCGTCACCCGGTCGGCGTAGGCCTCGGCTGCCTGCTCGTCGAACACGAAGGGGGCATCGCCCACATACTGCGCCAGCGTATCGAGATGCTCGTAGAAGAAGGGCAGCCAGTGCTCGGTGCCTGAATACCGTGAGCCGCCGCTGACCGACGCATAGAGCGTGTCGTCGACGGTGTTGCCGCCGAATGTCGCCGTATAGTTCTGCCGGAAGCGCTTGATGGTGATCTCGGTGAGAACCACTTCGCTCATCGGCGTCAAGTCGACGCGCTTGAGCGTGCCGGTCGTTCGCTGGCTGTCCGGATCAAAGGTGCGGATCGATTCGAGCTGGCTGCCGAAAAAGTCGAAGCGCAACGGCGCTTCGGCGCTAGCCGGGAACAGGTCCACCAGCCCGCCGCGCACGGCATACTCGCCGCTCTCACGCACCGTCGGCACGCGCAGGTAGCCATTATTGGCTGCCCAGGCGATCAGCTTGTCGCTGTCGACGATCCGCCCGGTGGCAGCCGAGAACGACATATTCTCCACCACGTCGCGCGGCGGCACCTTCTGGATCAGCGCATTGACTGCGGTCAGTACTACGGCGCCCTTGGCCCCTGATGTCAGCGCCGCCAGCGTGTTCATGCGCGCCGCAATGGTCACGTTGTTCGGCGATACGCGATCGTACGGCAGGCAGTCCCAGGCCGGCAGTGTCAGGACGGTGTGCCCCGGCAGCATGGCGCTGAGAATATCGGCCATGCGCTGCAGCCGCCGTCCGTCGCGCGCCACGAAGACGACGCTTGCCGCGTCATCTGGCGCCACTTCGATGCGCTCCTGCACCAGGCGCGCCAGCACCATTGGCTGCATGCCATCGGGAACATTGGCGATAGTGCGCGTCGGGCGCTGCGGGACGATTTCGTTCATTTGGCCAGTCGTGCCTGATGGTCGGCGATCACTTCGGCAAGGAACACGCGGTCGATACGCGCTGGCGGCTCCTCCTGTCCCATCACCCAGGTCAGCAGTGGCGGGTCTTCCTCGCTCATCAGGGCTTCCAGGCGGTCAAGCTGAGACTCATCCATGGCTTCGGTATGGGCATCGGCATAGGGGCCCAGCACCAGGTCCATCTCGCGCGTGCCACGGTGCCAGGCGCGGTAGCGCAGCTTCTTGCGGCGCATGGAAATGTCTTCACCGGCAGTCATTTGACGCACCATGATCCCGTTTGTTCCCGATTTGGACGCTCTGTTTACGTGGATTATTCTGGCTTGTCAGCCACCAATTCCCCGAGGGGTGACGCGGTTCCGCCCAACGGCTAGCTTGCGCCTCGAGGAGCCCAATAGAATCGTGAGCCGCCCCGAAACGCTATCGCCGCTATTCCGCTCGCTGCACTCGATCAAGGGTGTCGGCGACAAGCTTGCTGCCCTGCTGACCCGCTATTTCGGCGCGCCCGAGGGCCAGGAGGCGATCGCCCTCGATATCCTGATGCATATGCCCTCCGGCGTGGTGGATCGCCGCCGCCAGGTCGGCATCGCTGAAGCCTATCTAAACCAGATCGTCACGCTCAAGCTCCACATTGACCGCCACCAGCCGCCGCCTCGCGGCCGCGAGCACATCCCGCACCGGGTATTCGCCCATGACGAGACCGGTGACGTGCAACTGGTCTTCTTCCGCGCCCAGGGCGGCTGGGTCGAGAAAGCGCTCCCCATCGGCGAGGAGCGTTTCGTCTCGGGTCAGATCGGCTTCTTCAACGGCGACAAGCAGATCACCCATCCTGACTACATCGTCGAACCCGACAAGTTCGCCACCCTGCCCCTGGTCGAGCCGGTCTATCCACTGACCCAGGGCCTCAGCTCCAAGGCCCTGACCAAGCTGGTGCGGCAAGTAGTCGACGGCCTGCCCGACCTACCCGAATGGATCGCTGCCGACACCATGGCGCGCAAGTGGCCGACATTTGCCGATGCGATGCGCGAGGTGCACCTGCCGGCCAATCCGGATGATGCGCAACTCTGGTCCCCTGCCCGAATGCGGCTGGCCTATGACGAATATCTCGCCGGCCAGATTACCCTGCAGCTGATCCGCTCCACCATGGTCGCAGCGCGCGGCATTTCCCGTCAATTCACCGGTCAGGTCACCGAACGGGTGGTGCAGGAGCTACCGTTCTCTCTGACCGAGGGACAGCAGCAGGCTGTCGAGGAGATCCGCGTCGACCTTGCCTCGCCCGACCGCATGTCACGCCTGTTGCAGGGCGATGTGGGCGCTGGCAAGACGGTCGTCGCCCTCATGGCCATGGCCGCGATGGCAGAAAGCGGCGCCCAGTCCGCCATGATGGCACCGACCGAACTGCTCGCGGCTCAGCACTTCAAGACATTGAAACCGCTTTGCGATTCTGCCGGCCTCGGTTGCGAACTGCTGACCGGCAAGATGGGCGCCGCCGAACGCCGCGCCAAACTCGCTGGGATCGCCAGCGGCGAAACCATTATCGTCGTTGGCACCCACGCCCTGTTCCAGAGCGGCGTCGAGTTCCATAATCTCGGCCTCACTGTCGTCGACGAGCAGCATCGCTTTGGCGTCCACCAGCGCCTCGCCCTCTCCGACAAGGGCAAGCACACCGACCTCCTGGTCATGACTGCGACGCCCATTCCGCGCACCCTGGTGCTCACCCACTTCGGCGACATGGCGGTCAGCGTGCTGCGCGAAAAGCCGCGCGGCCGCCAACCCATCGATACCGCGGTGCTGTCGATCGGCGACTACGAACGCGTTATTTCTCGCTTGCAGGCCCGGTTGGCCGAAGGCGCCCAGGCCTTCTGGGTCTGCCCGCTGGTGGAGGAAAGCGAACATCTCGAAGTCGTGGCCGCCGAAGATCGCTTCGCCGAGCTGCATAAGGTATTTGGCGAAGAGGTCGCGCTGCTCCACGGCCGCATGAGCGCCGTCGCCAAGCAGGAGGTGATGCGGCGCTTTTCGGCCAATGAACTCAAGCTGCTGGTTGCCACAACCGTCATCGAAGTAGGCGTCGACGTGCCCAACGCCTCGATCATGATCATCGAGCATGCCGAGCGCTTTGGCCTCGCCCAGTTGCACCAGCTTCGAGGGCGTGTCGGCCGCGGCTCGCAGCGTTCAGCCTGCCTCCTGCTCTATAAGGACCCTCTCAGCGAAACCGCCAAGGCCCGCCTCGAAACCATCAAGTCCACCGAGGATGGTTTCGAGATCGCCGAACGCGACCTGGAGCTGCGCGGCCAGGGCGACGTGCTGGGCACGCGCCAGTCCGGCATGCCGGGCTATCGCCTTGCCGTCCCGGACGTGCATCGGCACCTGCTCGACTATGCCCACGATGAGGCAAAGGACCTGCTGGTCCGCAATCCCGGCCTCGGCGGTCCGGAGGGCGAGGCGGCGCGTACACTGCTGTATTTGTTCAGGAAAGACCTGGCCATCCCACTCATACGTGCCGGATAGACTTCATGCAGATCAGAGCTTTTGCCACCGCTGACACCAATGCCGTCGTCAATCTCTGGCAGGCCTGCGGCCTGACTCGCCCGTGGAACGATCCTCACAAGGACATTGCCCGCAAGGCCAAGGTGCAGCCCGAGCTGTTCCTGGTCGGAGAACTGAATGGCGCGGTCATCGCCACTGCGATGGGCGGCTATGACGGGCATCGCGGCTCCGTCTACTACATGGCGGTCAGCCCCACTCATCAGGGCAAACGCTATGGCGCGCGATTGCTGGCGGAACTGGAATCCATGTTGCTGGCCATGGGATGCCCTAAGGTCAATCTGATGGTTCGTGCGGGCAACCCAGTCGCCGACTTCTACGACAGCCTCGGCTATTCGCTGGAAACGTCCGCCTGCTACGGCAAGCGGTTGATCCCCGACAACTGACGCTTACTCCACCGTCACCGACTTCGCCAGGTTGCGCGGCTGGTCCACGTCCGTACCCATGAACACGGCCGTATGGTAGGCCAGCAATTGCACCGGGATACAGGCCAGAATCGGCGCGACGAAACTGGAAACATGTGGGATAACAATGACATCGGCCACACCATGTCCCACCGTCTCAGCGCCTTCGGCATCGGTGATTAGGATGATCTTCCCGCCCCGCGCCGCGACTTCCTGCATGTTGCTCAGGGTCTTGTCGACCAGTTCGTCCGACGGCGCCACGACGATCACCGGCATGTCCTCGTCGACCAGGGCGATGGGGCCATGCTTGAGTTCACCTGCCGCGTAACCCTCGGCGTGGATGTAGCTGATTTCCTTGAGCTTCAGTGCGCCTTCCATGGCGATCGGGAACATCGGTCCGCGGCCCAGATAGAGCACGTCCTTGGCTTTCGACAGGCGCTTGGCGATTTCAATGATCTGGGTCTCGGTATTCAAAGCCTGCGAGACTGCCGCAGGAAGGCTGGTCAATGCCCGCACGAATTCCTGCTCTTTTCCTGCATCCAGTACGCCGCGTGCCCGTCCGGCGGCGATGGAGAGACTGGCCAGAGCCGTCAATTGCGCCGTCAGCGCCTTGGTCGAGGCGACGCCGATCTCCGGCCCGCACAGTATCGGAAACACCACCGACGACTCGCGCGCGATGGTGGATTCGAGCGTGTTGACCAACGACGCCACATGCTGGCCCTGCCCGACGCAATAGCGCAGGGCGGCGAGGGTGTCGGCGGTTTCCCCGGATTGCGAGATGAACAGCGACAGCCCGCCCTTCTCCAGCGGCGGCTCGCGGTAGCGGAATTCGGAGGCCACGTCGATGTCGACGGGCAGCCGCGCATGACGCTCGAACCAGTATTTCGCCACTGCGCCCGCGAGGTAGGCCGTGCCGCAGGCGCTGATGGTCAACCGGCTGAGATCGGCCCAGTCGAAGGGCAGTGTTTCGCGGACAGCAACCCTTTCGGCGCCCATATCCACATAGTGGCTCAGCGTGTGCGAGATGGTCTCGGGCTGCTCGTAGATTTCCTTGGCCATGAAATGGCGGTGGTTGCCCTTGTCCACCATCAGCGCCGAGGCCTGCGAGATCTGCTGCTCGCGCTGCACGATGACATCTTTGCCGTCGCGGATGGTGACGCCGGCCGGGGTAATCACTGCCCAGTCGCCGTCCTCCAGATAGGTCAGGCGCGAGGTGAACGGTGCCAGCGCCATGGCGTCTGACCCCAGATACATCTCGGTCGTACCATAGCCGATGGCCAGCGGCGCGCCGTGACGGGCGGCGATCAGTAGCCCCTCCTCGCCCTTGAACAGGAAAGCCAGCGCAAAGGCGCCCTTGAGCTTCTTGAGCGTGCGCGCCACCGCCAGTTCGGGGTCGGCCCCATTGACCAGTTCGCGGCTGACCCACAGGGCCACCGATTCCGTGTCGGTCTGCGTCTTGGGCAGGTAGCCGTCCTTGGCGAGGTCGGCGAGCATCTCCCGATAATTCTCGATAATGCCGTTATGGACCACCGCCACCCGGTCGGTGGCATGGGGATGGGCATTCTGCTCGGTGGGCGCCCCATGGGTGGCCCAGCGAGTGTGGCCGATGCCGATGCGGCCCCCCAGCGGCTCGAAGCTCAGCTTCTGCGCCAGGTTGCCCAGTTTTCCCTCGGCGCGGCGGCGGGAAATGTCGCCCCCCTCCAGCGTTGCCACGCCCGCGCTGTCATAGCCGCGGTATTCGAGACGCTTGAGGGCGTCAACGAGACGAACGGCAACCGGTTCGCTGCCGACAATGCCAACGATGCCGCACATGCTATTTCCCCTTGGCTGCTTTTTTGGCGAGGGCCTTCTCGCGGAGTTTGGGCGCATAGCCCGGCTTGTTTTCCTGCCGCGCCCGGCCCAGCGCAAGCGCATCGGCGGGCACGTCTTCGGTGATGACACTGCCCGATGCCGTATAGGCACCATCGCCGATAGTGACCGGAGCGACGAGCGAAGCATTGGAGCCGATGAAGACGTTGTCGCCGATCACCGTCTTGTCCTTGTTCACGCCATCATAATTGCACGTGATCGTGCCGGCGCCGATATTGGTATTGCGGCCGATCTCGGCATCGCCGAGATAGCTCAGATGCCCGGCCTTGGTCCCGGCGCCAATGCGGGATTTCTTCACTTCGACGAAATTGCCCAGATGCACATCAGCGCCCAGCTCGGCCCCACCGCGCAGGCGCGCGAACGGCCCGATCGAAGCCCCCTCGCCGATTACTGCGTCCTCTATGTCGCAGAAGGCGCGAATTTCGACATTGTCGGCAATCTTCACGCCCGGTCCGAACACGACATTGGGAAAGATCGTAACATCCCGGCCGATCTCGGTATCATAGGAAAACCAGACGCTTTTGGGGTCCTTCAGGGTCACCCCGGCCCTCATGAAGTCGGCGCGGCGCAATTCCTGAAACTGTGCCTCTGCCGCTGCCAACCGCATGCGGTCATCGACGCCCATGACTTCGCCAGCGTCAGCCTCGATGAATTCCACCCGGCGACCGTCGCTATTGGCGAGCTCGACGGCGTCGGTCAGGTAGTATTCGCCCTTGGCATTCTGGTTGCCGATCCGGTCGATGATGCTCCGCAACGCCTCGGCGCGAAAACCGATAATGCCTGAATTGGCCAAGCCAATCTTGCGCTCTTCCTCGGTAGCGTCCCGATGCTCGCGAATGGCCAGCAGCCGTCCGTCAAGAGTCAGCAGGCGTCCCAGGTTGGTGGGGTCATCCGGGCGATAGCCGACGACGACGATATCGGCACCATCGTCGAGCCTGCTGGCAATTGCCGCCACCGTGTCGCTCGAGACCAGGGGGTTGTCGGCATAGAGCACCACCACATTGCCGGTAGCACCATCGAAAGCCTCGCGCGCCTGGCGCACGGCGTGCCCGGTACCGAGCCGTTCGAGCTGGCTGAATATCCTTGTCTTGGCACCATGGCGGGTCACTTCGGCCTGAACTGCCTCGTGATTGGGTCCGACGACGACACAGATATCGGTCGACCCCGAACGCAGCGCCGTCCGCATGACGTGACCGACCATCGGCATGCCGCCGACCGCATGCAAAACCTTGGGTGTCGCCGATCGCATGCGCGTGCCCTCGCCCGCAGCAAGAATGATCGACAGCAGCTCAGTCATGTAAGTTTCTCCGGCGCGATCTTTTGAAACGCATTTTCACAAGATTATGGCAGGCAAGAGTTGGCGAACACATAATGGCGGCGCCATGGTTGAACTCGGTGCATCGTCTGATTCGACTGCACCCCGGGATATTTGCATTGGCTAGAGCATCGGAACAATTCCGGCAATCGGACGTCACCACCTGGGGCATCGTCGCCCTGGTGTTGTCCGGCATTGCCGTGATGGGGGCCAATGTATCAGCTCTCATGCCCCAGGGGGTGCTGTCGGGCCTGCACAAGACGCGCCTCGAAGGGGCATCGCTCGACCAGTTGCGTCTTCAGGTCCTCGATCTCCGCGATGAGCAGGTGCGGCTCAAGCGCGAGCAGGGCGTGCTGACGGCGCGCTTCGCCCTTGACGAGCAGCAGGGCAATGAAGTGATCCGACGTGTCGGCGCCCTTGAAGTCACCCTGCCGCGGCTGCTCGAGACGCTGCCCGACGGTGGCAACGTCGACCGCAGCAGCGTAACCGCCGCAATCGGGCGCGATCCGGCGCTGGTCTACGAAGCCGATGGTGGTTCGGTAATGGTGCGCCAGCAGCCCATGGCCGAGGCAAAACCCGCGCCCGCGGGCGAACAGCCCCTACCCGAGCCGGTCGAGCAGCTCGCCGCCATTCCACTGCCCAACGAGGCGGCTTTCGGCGTTGCCCTGGGCCCGTCCGTTCCTTTCGAGCAGGCGCCCGGCGCCTGGCGCGACCTGACCATGAAGCTGGGGCCGCTGCTGTTCGGGCTGGCGCCGCTAATGGTCGAGGAAGCCAATAGCGACGACCAGCGGATCGTCGTCGGTCCCATCACACAGCTTTCGGAGGCGACCGCCCTGTGCGCCAGGCTTGAACGCCTGTCGGTTTCGTGCCTGCCGATGCCGTTCACCGGAACGCCGCTGGCTTACTGAGCCATGCAGCGATTGCGGTTGACAGCGGAGGCAACGTGGCTATGTTCCGCCGCGACGCCAGCAGCGTCAGACTTGGTGCGTGCCGGTAGCTCAGTGGTAGAGCATTCGACTTTTAATCGAATGGTCGAGGGTTCGACCCCCTCCCGGCATACCATTCCCAACTCTGATCGGGCTCGCTGCTTTGTCTCAGGACTTTACTGATCTGCTCAAGGTGCTGGCGGCGACCGCGCTTGTCTTCGCGGTTGGCACGCTGGCCATGCTCTACGTGATCTATCTGCTGGCGCAGTATGGAGCCAACCTCCCGATGGTCGGCTCGCTCCCGCTCAACGCGCCGCCCGAAATGGTGCCAATGCTGGCCGATAATCGCCTGTTCACGACACTGGCCGCCGCCCACGTCACCGCCGCGGGGCTGGCGCTGCTCATCACCAGCAACACAATCGATATGGCGCTGCTGATCACCTCCAAAGCCGTAGCCGTGGTTATCACCGCCCTGCTCGGCTTTGTCGGCGGGCACATGATCTATCTCCAGCTTACCGAAGACGCGGCCTTTGCCCTGGCACCGCTCACGCCGGTAGCCGTTGCGCTGGCAATCTTCCTGGTGCTGTCGACCATGCTCAGCGTACAAAACCTGCGCAGCCTGGGCAACCTGCGCTTCGTGGTCGCCATCGGCATGGTGATAATGGGGCCGATGCTGCTGGTGTGGTTGTAGGCTCCAACCCCTCCCCGGAGGGCCGAGGTGAACCCTCAAGCCGCCAGCGTCACCACCACGGCCCCGCGGGGCGTGGCCACGATCGTGTGCTCATACTGCACACAAGGCGCACTCGGGCGCGCCACCAGCGTCCATTCATCGTCATCCGATTTCTGGTCCGCCATCTTGCCGCCCAGCGACAGGAAGGGCTCGATGGTGAACACCAGCCCGTTGGTCATGCGGCGCCGTTCCGACTTATCCGGCCAGGTGGCGATCTCGCCCGGCTCGTCATGGAGGCTGTCGCCGACGCCGTGGCTGGCCAGGTTCCGGATCAGCGTATAGCCGCCCTTTTTTGCGAACTTGCCGACCGCCTCGCCGATATCTGCCAGCGGCGCACCGGCCTTCACGGCGCCGATCCCCGCCCACATCGCTTTCTTGCCATCACGGCACAGCGCGACCAGCCGCTTGTCACCCTCGCCCAGCACGAAGGACGAGCCGCAATCAGCAAAGACGCCGTCCTTTACCGCCGACACATCGATATTGACGAGGTCCCCCTCGCGCAGTACGCGGTCGCCAGGAATACCGTGCGCAATCTCCTCGTTGACCGAAATGCACGTGGCGCCGGGGAAGTCATAAGTCACGACCGGCGCCGAGAGCGCGCCGTGCTCGGCCAGCAGTTTCGCGCCGATCTCGTCGAGCTCGGCCGTGGTCATTCCCGGCCGCATGGCGCTGGCCATCGCATCCCGCGTGATGGCGCAGATGCGGCCGATGGCCTTGAGCTTTTCAAGCTGTTCTTCGGTGGTGATAGTCAAGTGGTCAGGCCTTGTTGGCGAGGTAATAGGCCAGCAGGCCCTGGGTCGAGCTGTCATGCCCCTCCCCGCTCTGCTTGCCCTCGACCTTGGGCAGCAGCGCCTTGGCGAGCTGCTTGCCCAGTTCGACGCCCCACTGGTCATAGGAATTGACGTTCCAGATCACGCCCTGGGTGAACACCTTGTGCTCGTAGAGCGCCACCAGTGAGCCCAGCGTCTCTGGAGTCAACTGTTCGTAGAACAGCGTGTTGGACGGCCGGTTACCAGGGAACATCTTGTGCGGAGTCAGTTCCTTGATCTTGGCCTTGTCGAGACCCTGCGCCTTGAGCTCGGCCACGACCTCGGTCTTGGTCTTGCCCAGCATCAGCGCTTCGGACTGCGCCAGCACATTGGCCACCAGCTTGTCATGATGCGGCGGCAGGCTCTCATGCGGCTTGGCGGCGATGAGAAAATCGGCCGGGATCACGTCCGTGCCCTGGTGGATGAGCTGGTAGAAGGCATGCTGCCCATTGGTGCCAGGCTCGCCCCAGACGATGGGGCCGGTCGACCATTCCACCGGCTTGCCATCGAGCGTCACCGACTTGCCGTTCGATTCCATGTCCTGCTGTTGCAGGTAGGCCGCAAAGCGGCTGAGGCGTTGGTCGTAGGGCAACACTGCATGGGTCGAGAAACCCCAGGCATTGCGATACCACACGCCGAGCACGGCCATGATGACCGGCAGGTTGTCTTCCAGCGGGGCCGTCAGGAAATGTCGGTCCATGGCATCGGCACCCTTGAGGAAGCCGAGGAAATTGTCATAGCCGACCGCCAATGCGATCGGCAGGCCGATGGCCGACCACACCGAGTACCGCCCGCCGACCCAGTCCCAGAAGCCGAAGATGCGGTCTTCGCGGATGCCGAACTTGGCGCAGGCCGGGATATTGGTCGATACCGCCGCAAAGTGGTTCGGCACCGCCTCCTCGCCCAGCACCCGCGCCAGCCACGCGCGCGCCGAGTTGGCGTTGGTCATGGTCTCGTCGGTGGTGAAGGTCTTGGACGCGACGATGAACAAGGTCTTGCGCGGGTCGAGGCGCTTGAGGATATCGTGGATATGGGCGCCATCGACATTAGAGACGTAGTGGGCGCGCAGGTCGGCGCGCGTATAGGGCTCGAGCGCCAGTGTCACCATGGCCGGCCCGAGATCCGAGCCGCCGATGCCGATATTGACGATATCGGTGAACTGCTCGCCGCTATGGCCGCGGATTTCGCCTGACCGGATCGCGTCGGTATAAACCTTGATGGCGGCAAGCACGCCGCGCACGTCAGGCATTACATCCTTGCCATCGACCGGCACCGGCTTGTCGCCCTGGTAACGCAGGGCCATGTGCATGACGGCGCGGTCTTCGGTGATGTTGATGTGCTCGCCCTCGCACATCTGGTCGCGTCGCTCCTCGACTCCGGCGGCACGCGCCAGTTCGAACAGCGCGGCCATGACGTCTTCGTCGATGCGGTTTTTGGAATAATCGAGCAGGATGCCGGCACCGGTCGCCGAGTAGCGCTTGAAGCGGTTCGGATCGATGGCGAACTGCTCGCGCATCGTGATGTCGGCAAGCCGCTTCCGGTGTTTCATCAGCGGGTTGAGAGCAGCGCCGCGCGAACCTTTAGCCATGGTCATTTCCTCAAAGCGGCGGCAGATCGCCGGCGGCCCATGCCGCGCGCGTTTCCGCTGCAAAATCGTTGAACCGGCCGCCCTCGATCGCACCGCGGCAGCCCTGCACCAGTTCTTGATAATAGGCCAGGTTGATCTGGGAAAGGATCATCGCGCCCAAAATCTCTTCTGTCTTAACAAGGTGGTGCAGATAGGCACGGCTCCAGCGGCGGCAATTGGGGTTGGGCGAAGCCTCGTCGATCGGCCGGTTATCATCCCTATGCCGGGCATTCTTCAGGTTGATGACGCCAAAGCGCGTATAGACATGGCCATGCCGCCCCGCCCGGGTCGGATGCACGCAATCGAACATGTCGATGCCGCGCCCGATGGCACCCAGGATATCGTCCGGCTTGCCGACGCCCATCAGGTAGCGCGGCCGGTCCGTGGGGAGTTCGGGGGTGATCTCCTCGATCACGTTGAACATCACCTCCTGCGGCTCGCCCACAGCGAGGCCGCCCACCGCATAACCGTCGAAACCGATCGATTTCAGACCCTGCGCCGAGCGCGCCCGCAACTCGGCGTTGTCGCCGCCCTGCACGATTCCGAACAAAGCCCGGTTCTGCTGGTTGTTGAACGCGATCTTGGATCGATCGGCCCACCGGAGCGACAGCTCCATGGCGCGCTCCATTTCCTTGTACTCGGCCGGCAGCTTCAGGCACTCGTCGAGCTGCATGATGATATCGCTGTCGAGCAGCGTCTGAATCTCGATCGATCGCTCGGGCGTCAGCTCATGGCTCGACCCGTCGATATGGCTGCGGAACGTCACACCCTTTTCGGTCAGCTTGCGTAGCTGCGCCAGCGACATCACCTGGAAGCCGCCACTGTCGGTCAGGATCGGCCGCTGCCAGTCCATGAAGTCATGCAGGCCGCCAAAGGAGGCCACCCGCTCCGCACCCGGCCGAAGCATCAGGTGATAGGTGTTGCCCAGCACGATATCGGCGCCGGTCTCGCGCACCTGCTCGGGATACATGGCCTTGACGGTGCCGGCCGTACCCACGGGCATGAAAGCGGGCGTCTGGATATCGCCGCGCGGCGTGTCGATGCGGCCACGCCGCGCGAGGCCGTCGGTCG
>JBARWY010000210.1:0-15417 GCA_049647065.1 Devosia sp.
TCAACGAGCGCGGCGAGCTGGCGGAGGGTTCGATCACCAATCTTTTCCTCGAGCGAAATGGCGCTTTGCTTACCCCGCCTCTCACCTCTGGTCTGCTGCCCGGCACACTGCGCGCCGAGCTGCTCGCATCAGGCAGGGCTGCCGAGCAGGTGCTGACCCTTGTCGACCTCGAAACGGCGCAGGCAATCTGGCTCGGCAATTCCGTGCGCGGATTGATGCGTGCCGAGTGGATAAAATTCGAAGGAGACGGCCGATGATCGAAATCACCCCGAAGGACGTGCTGGTTGTCGTCGATATGCAGCATGACTTCCTGCCCGGCGGGAGCTTGGCCGTATCAGGCGGCGATGAGATTGTGCCGCTGATCAATACGCTGGCCAAAAAGTTCACCAACGTCGTCTTCACCCAGGACTGGCATCCTTCCGACCACCTGTCCTTCGCCAGCCAGCATCCCGGCAAGGCGCCGTTCGACACCGTAGAACTCCCCTATGGCACCCAGGTGCTCTGGCCCGACCATTGCGTCTGGGCCACCCCTGGAGCCGAACTTTCCGTCGATATCGACATTCACCACGGCCAGCTGGTGCTGCGCAAAGGCTACAACCGGCTGATCGATTCCTATTCCGGCTTCCAGGAAGCCGACCGCGAGACCCTTACCGGCCTGGCCGGCTACCTCAACGAACGCGACGTCGACCGCCTCTACATCGTCGGCCTCGCCACCGACTTCTGCGTCGGCTGGACCGCCATCGACGGCGCCGCCGCTGGTTTTGACGTCACCGTCATCGAAGACGCGACGCGGGCGATCGACAATGCCGGGAGCCTGGCTCGGGCTTGGGAGAATATGGCGGAGGCTGGGGTGGAACGGGTGATGAGCAAGGATATTCTGGGGTAGATTTATCAGTCGACACCCTCCCCCTTGCGGGGAGGGATCGAGGGTGGGGGACGTTTTTCCCCGATATTCAACTGACACCCCCTCCCGACCTCCCACGTCGAGGGGGAGGTGCCGATCCAGTTTGTGTCAGCGTCCAAACAAAAATCCCCGCTCGCGCGGGGATTCACGTGAAACGTTCGGGCCAAAACCTTACGCGCTCTTGTCGACAGCCTCGTCGGCCGGTGCATGGCTCGGACCGCCCTTGGCGACACCCACCATGGCCGGACGCAGCACGCGGTCGCCGATGGCAAAGCCGGCCTGCACCACCTGCACGACCGTGCCCTCGGGCCGGCTCGGATCCGGCACTTCGAACATCGCCTGATGCTTGTGCGGATCGAATTTCTGGCCCTCGGCCTCGATCGGCTTGACGCCATGCTTGGCCAGTAGCCGCTGCATTTCGCGCTCGGTCATCTCGATGCCTTCGATCAGGCTCTTGGTGGTGGCATCGCCATGCTCGCGCGCCTCGGCCGGTAGCACCATCAGCGCCCGGCTCAGCGCGTCGGTAGCGCTCAGCATGTCGCGAGCAAAGCCGGCAATGGCGTAGCTGCGTGTGTCGTTGACATCGCGCTCGGTCCGCTTGCGCAGGTTTTCCATCTCGGCATGCGTGCGCAGCACGCGGTCCTTGAGTTCGGCATTCTCAGCGCGCAGAGCCTCGATCGGATCGATGGTCTCTTCGACCGGGGTCTCGACTTCAGGCGTCTCGCCCGAGGCGGCGTTCTCGTCGCTCATCATTGTGCTGTTCCGCAAAGATAACTGGTTTTGCCCCGCATATCGGCCAAAGGCGCTTGGAATTCAAGTCTGACGCGCCGCCTAGCGCTTCCGCGCCATCATCGCGCTGATCACATTGGCGGTATAATCCACCACCGGCACGATGCGCGCATAGTTGAGCCGCGTCGGCCCGATCACCCCCAACACCCCCACCACCTTGTCATTGGCATCCTTGTAGGGGCTGAGGATCACCGACGAGCCCGACAGCGAGAACAGCTTGTTCTCCGAGCCGATGAAAATGCGAACGCCCTGCGCCTTTTCGGCGTCGCCGAGCAGGTCCAGCAGCCCATCCTTGCTTTCGAGCTCATCGAACAATTGCCGCATGCGCAGCAATTCGTCCGATGCCATGGCGTCGTTGATGAGGTTGGCGCGGCCGCGCACGATCACCGTTGGCTGGCTGGAGGGCGAGGCCTGCGCCAGCGTGGCAATCCCGGCATCCACCAGCTTCTGCGTCAGCTCGTCCAGTTCCGCTCGCTGCTCGGCCCGCAGCGCGCCCAGTGCCTTGCGGGCTTCGGCGATGGTACGGCCCACCACGTGATGGGCCAGGTAATTACCCGCCTGGGTTAGCGCCGAGGCGGTGAGGCCAGGTGGAATATCCATGATGCGGTTTTCCACCTGCCCGTCCTGGCCGACCAGGATCGCCATGGCGCGGGTGGCGTCGAGCCGCACGAATTCGATATGGCGCAGGATGATGTCGGCCTTGGTGGCGATGACCACGCCGGCGCCCTGGCTGAGGCCACTGAGCAATTGGCTGGCCTCGGTCAGCACGTCCTCGACCTGGCCGCGATGCTGGCCCTCGATGCTCTTGGCAATCTGGCTGCGTTCGCTCTCGTTGACCGCGCCCACTTCGAGCATGGCATCGACGAAGAACCGCAGGCCCTCCTGCGTCGGCGCCCGCCCGGCGGAGGTGTGTGGCGCCGCGATCAGCCCGAGATCTTCGAGATCGGCCATCACATTGCGCACCGAGGCCGGCGACAGCCCGGTCTGCAGCATGCGGCTCAGGTCGCGCGAACCCACCGGCGAACCCGTGTCCAGGTAGCGCTCGACGATCTTCTTGAAAATGTCCTGGCTGCGGGCATTGAGCACGCTGAGGAAGTCTTCGGGCGGTCTGATCATGGGTGTTCGATAAAATCGTCCGCTTTAACCGTGCCCCCTCATTTAAGCGCATTGCAGCCTCCCGCCAAGCGCCCACCGCTTGTGAGCCGGGCCGCGGAGGGTTAAGAGGCGGTTAATAGCAATGACTGACTGGATTCCTGATGCGCCCTTCCGGACGTGAACCCAACCAGATGCGCGACGTGACCATCGAGCGCAACGTCGCCCAGAAGGCGGAAGGTTCGTGCCTCGTTTCCTTTGGGAACACGAAAGTCCTCGTCACCGCCTCGGTCGAAACCAGCCTGCCCGGCTGGCTGCGCGGCAAGGGACAGGGCTGGGTTACCGCCGAATATGGCATGCTGCCCCGCGCTACCGGCTCACGCACCCGCCGGGAAGCCACTGCCGGCAAGCAGAGCGGCCGCACCCAGGAAATCCAGCGCCTCATCGGCCGCTCGCTCCGCGCCGTGGTCGACATGCAGCTGCTGGGCGAAAACCAGATCACCATCGACTGCGACGTGCTTGAGGCCGATGGCGGTACCCGCACGGCCTCGATCACCGGTGCCTATGTTGCACTGGCCGATGCGATTCGGTGGATGGATGAGCGCAAGCTCACCAAGGGCAAGGCGCTGCGTGATTCGGTCGCCGCGGTCTCCTGCGGCATCTATCGCGGCAGCCCGGTGCTCGACCTCGATTACCTCGAGGATGTCGAAGCCCATACCGACGCCAATTTCGTCATGACGGGCGCAGGCAAGTTCGTCGAAATCCAGGGCACCGCCGAACAGGTCCCCTTCAGCCGCGACGAGCTCAATGCGCTGATGGGCCTTGCCGAGCAGGGCATCGGCGAATTGACCGTGATGCAGCAAGCGGCCCTCGTCCCATGATCGGCTGGCTGCTCAAGAAAATGTCGTCAATGACCCCGGCCCCAAAGCCGGTCGAGACCCCAAGGAGCACGGCGCCGGAGAACTGCGCGCTCTGGAACGACGTGGTGCGGGCGCTCGATGCCAAGCCGAGGACATCGAAATGAGCATCCCGCGCCTCCGCGAAGGCGATCGCCTGGTTCTGGCCACGCACAATGCCGGCAAGCTCAAGGAATTCCAGGAGCTGTTCGAGCCCTTCGGCCTCGAGCTGACCTCGGCGGGCGAGTTGGACCTGCCGGAGCCGGAAGAGACCGGCACCACCTTCGCTGAAAACGCCCGCATCAAGGCCCATGCAGCCGCGCAAGCCTCTGGCATGCTGGCGCTATCGGACGATTCCGGCCTCTGCGTCGATGCGCTGGGCGGCGATCCCGGCGTCTATACGGCCGACTGGGCCGGCGTGCCGCGCAATTTCGCCCATGCCATGAAGCGCGTCGAAGATGCGCTGCAGGCGGCCAATGCCACCTCGCCAGGCCAGCGCAAGGGTTCTTTCAACGCCACGCTCTGCCTCGCCCATCCCGACGGACGCGACGTCATCTATCATGGTCAGTGCTTCGGCACCCTGGTATGGCCGCCGCGCGGCGATCAGGGCCATGGCTATGATCCGGTCTTCATGCCCGATGGCTATGACCTGACATTCGGCCAGATGTCGCCGGAAATGAAGCATTCCTGGGCGCCCGGCCAGCAGGGGCTCAGCCATCGTGCCCGCTCCTTCGCCAAGTTCGTGGAGAACCAGATTGAGCAGTAACCCCAACGACATGTTCGGGGTCTACGTGCACTGGCCGTTCTGCGCGTCCAAGTGCCCCTATTGCGATTTCAATTCCCACGTCCATCGCGGCCCCTTCGACGAGATCGACTATGTTGCCGCCTATGAGCGCGAGATCGCCCATACCGCGTCGCTGACGCCAGGCCGGGTCGTGCAGTCGATCTTTTTCGGCGGCGGCACTCCATCGCTGATGAACCCGCAGTCGACCGGCCGCATCATCGACGCCATCGCCAAGCACTGGACCATCGGCCGCAACGCCGAAATCACGCTCGAAGCCAATCCGACCAGCGTCGAGGTCGACCGCTTCAAGGGCTATCGCGCTGCCGGCGTCAATCGCGTCTCGCTGGGCGTGCAGTCGCTGCGCGAAGGCCCGCTGGCCGAGCTCGGTCGTCGCCACAGCGTCGAGGAAGCGATCGCCGCCGTGCGCATCGCCCAGTCGGTGTTCGATCGCTCCAGCTTCGACCTGATCTATGGCCGTCCCAGGCAGACGCTCGAGGATTGGGAAGACGAACTCAAGGAAGGCCTCTGGCTCGCCCAGGGTCATATCAGCCTCTATATGCTGACCATCGAGCAGGGCACGCGCTATTTCGACCTGCACCAGGCCGGCAAGCTCAAGATGCCCAATGAAGATCTTGCGGCCGACTTCTATGAGCTGACGCACGAGCTGACCAAGGAAGCGGGCCTGCCCGCCTACGAGATTTCCAACCACGCCCGCCCCGGCCAGGAAAGCTCGCACAACATGCTCTACTGGCGCTATGGCGAATATGCCGGCATCGGTCCGGGCGCCCATGGCCGGCTGATGATCAACAACCAGCGCCATGCCACCGCCGCCGAAAAGATGCCTTTCGATTGGCAGAAGCAGGTCGTCGCCAAGGGCCATGGCCTTGTCACCGACGACGTCCTCACCTGGGAAGAGCAGGGCGACGAGTTCCTCGTCATGGGCCTGCGCCTCAAGGAAGGCATCTCCCCCGCCCGCTTCACTGCCATTTCCGGCCGGCAGATTTCCAAGACCCAGATCGACGCCCTCAAGGGCTACGGCTTCGTCGAGAGCCTGCCAAACGGCAATCTGCGCGTGACGGACAAAGGCTTTCCGGTGCTCGACGCCGTGGTCGCGGACCTGGCGGCCTAGCCACGACCACCCTCTCCCATGCGGGAGGCGGGCGACATTTCTGCGTCCAGCAGGGTGAGGGGTGCCGCGCCATCCGGTGCCTGACGCTCACAAAGAGACCAGCCTCCTCACAGCTTGGCCGGGTCGATCACCTGTGTCCCACCCGGGGCGACGCGCTTCAGCGTCAGCGCATATTCCGCCTTGCCATTGCTCAGGAACCGGAACACGCCATCCCGGCCATTGAAGCCCTGCATGCCGGTCATCAGTATCGGGTTGTAAGGCGGCGTTGCCATCGACAGGGTGTTGACGTTGGCGAGGATGACAGCCGTGTAGGCGATAGTTGCCAACGCATGCGGCTGGGTGCCGAACTGGCGCTGGTAATCGCCACTGATCGCCGCCATGCCGGCCGGATCGACCGCCGGATAAATGGCGCCGCTGAGTGGGCTCGCGGCGGCGATGGTCGGATCGCCCTCCCAGTCGGCCGAGCCGACGATCTGCAGCATGTCTGGCGTCACACCGGCTTGCGCCAGCAGGGCGCCGAAGCTCGGCGCCGTCGCGCGGTCGGGCAGGTAGAAGGTGTCGATCATGCCCTTCTGGATTTCAGGCAGTGCCTGGTTGACGATCTGCTGCGCCTCGGCGGCCGACGAGAAGGTGTAGACCGCTGATGGTGCGAAGCCCGCAGCCACGGCCTGCTGGCGGAATGCCATCTCCTGCGCCTGCCCGAATTCGGTGGCCGGGAAGGCGCCGGCAATGCCGCGCCGCCCCTGCGCCTTGATCCAGGCAAGAGAGCGCTTCATCTCCATGTCTGGCAGGACGCTGAGCAGATAGACGCCCGGTCCGGCCGCACCAGGATTGTTGGAAAAGCCGATCACCGGTACGCCGCTCGAGCGCCCCACCGCGCCCACCGCCGTCACCTCGTCGGCCTTGAGCGGGCCCAGGATCAGCTTGGCCCCACCGCTTACCGCTGCGCTGGCCGCTGCCGTTGCGCCCGGCACTGTGCCGCCGGTGTCGCGCAGGCTGATGGTGATGTTTTCCCCGATATTGGGATTGGCTTCGATGAACGCGATGGCGAGCCGGCTGGCATTGGCCAGCGACTGGCCGACGCTCGCCAGCGCCGGATCGCCCGAAAGCGGCAGCAGCAGCGCCACCTGTACCGGTCCTCGGCCGAAACTCTGGCTTGGACCGACAGGCATCGAAGCCGGCTGGTTGGGGATGGTCTGCGCGGATGGCCCGCTGCCGCCGAAATCGAGTGTGCGCGAGCCGATCTGGATCGGCGAACAGGCAGCCAGCGACAGCAGCGCGACCGCGCTCAAAGCACGTGCTATGCCATGACCTGACATTCGATGCGCTGTCACGCTCGGCCCCGAAATGCTAGCAGACTGTTAACATCTAGAACCGCATTTCTTAACCAATTCTCAACCGGCCGGACCTGTAGGCATGAACGACACCAATTCGGGCTACTTCATCGCCGGCACGACCTTCCCGGCCCCGCCACTGGCCCCCGGCCTCTACGTCGTCGCGACCCCGATCGGCAATTTGCGCGACATCACGATCCGGGCGCTAGAAACCCTCGCTGCCGCTTCGGTCATCCTCTGCGAAGACACCCGCATGTCGGCGCGTTTGCTCGACCATTACGGCATCAAGGGGCGCCGCATCGCGTTGCATGAGCACAATGAGCGCGCCAAGGCCGACGACATCGTCCGCCGTGTTGCAGCCGGCGAGGCCATCGCGCTGATTTCCGATGCCGGCACGCCGCTGCTCTCCGACCCCGGCTTCCCGCTGATTCGCGCCTTGGCCGAGGCCAGTCAACCGGTCTTTCCCATTCCCGGCGCCTCGGCCCTGCTCTCGGCGCTGGTCGTCGCCGGCCTGCCCACCGATGCTTTCGCCTTTCATGGCTTCCTGCCACCCAAGGCCGGCGCCCGCGCCAATGCGCTCAAGGCGCTGAGCGATTCACGTGAAACGCTGGTCTTCTATGAATCGCCTCGCCGGCTCGACGATACGCTCGCCGCCATGGCCGAACTCTGGGGTGAGCGACAGGCCGCAGTGGCGCTCGAACTCACCAAGCGCTTCGAGCGGGTCCACCGCGGTACCCTGGTGGAACTGGCGACCGAATTCTCCGGTACCGAAACCAGGGGCGAGGCTGTCATCGTCGTCGCCGGCGCCGCCGAGGCAGCGCAGCCCGATGCCGCCGAATGGCAGGCGGTGCTGCTGACGGCGATGGAAGACCAGCCGCTGCGCGCGGCCGTCGATGCAGTGACCGGGCAATTCGGCCTCAAGCGCAAGGAGGTCTACGATGCCGCCCTCGCCCTCAAAGCCGAAAAGTAGGGCCCGTATTGCTGCCTATCTCGGCGGCCATCGCGGCGAGACGCTGGCGGCGTGGTTCCTGCGCCTCAAGCTCTACCGCATCGTGCAGCGGCGCTACAAAACCCCGGTGGGCGAGATCGACCTTATCGCCACACGCTTCGGCACTACCGTATTCGTTGAGGTCAAGGCCCGCAGCAAGGCCGCGACCGAAGCTGAGACACTCGAAGCTATAAAGACATCGCGCATTGTCCGCGCCGCTCAGTACTGGTTGGCGCGCCACCCCGGCAAGGCGGAAACATCGCTCCGCTTCGATGTGATTTTCCTTGCGCCCGGCCAATGGCCGCGCCATGTCATCAACGCCTTCGACGCCAGTTGAGATATCAAGATGAAGCTCAAAGTCGCGGTCCAGATGGACCATGTCGCATCAATCAATCCCCGTGGTGATTCCACCTTCGCCATGATGCTGGAGGCGCAGGCGCGCGGCCATGAGTTGCTGCACTACACGCCGGACACACTGGCGCTGCGCGGCAATGTCGTCTCGGCGCTGGCCGCCCCGATTGAGGTGTTCGACAAGCCCAAGGGCGAACATTTCGCGCTGGGCGAGGAGCGCCGGGTCGATCTGTCGACCCAGGACGTGATCCATATGCGCCAGGATCCGCCCTTCGACATGAACTACATCACGCTCACCCACCTGCTCGAGCGGCTGCATCCCAAAACGCTGGTGGTGAACCCGCCCGCCGCCGTCCGCAACGCGCCCGAGAAAATCCTCGTCACCGAGTTTCCCGACCTGATGCCGCCGACGCTGGTGACGCGCGACCGCACGCTGATCCACGACTTCCGCAAGGAGCACGGCAACATCATCGTCAAGCCGCTCTACGGCAATGGCGGGGCCGGCGTGTTCTTCATCCAGGAGGGCGACCACAATCTCGCGAGCCTGCTCGAGCTGTTCGAGAGCAACTACCGCGAACCCTTCATGATCCAGAAATACCTGCCCGACGTCCGCAAGGGCGACAAGCGCATCATCATCATCGACGGTGAGCCGGTGGCCGGCCTGAACCGCATTCCCGCCGACGGCGAAGCGCGCTCCAACATGCATGTCGGCGGTCGCCCGGAACTGAGCGAACTGACGGCCCGCGAGCGGGAAATCTGCGCCACCATCGCCCCGGCGCTCAAAGAGCGCGGCATGATCTTCGTCGGCATCGACGTCATCGGCGACTACCTCACCGAGATCAACGTCACCTCGCCCACCGGCATCCGCGAGATCAAGCGCTTCGGCGGGCCGGATATTGCCGTGATGATCTGGGACGCCATCGAAAAGCGCCGCGCCTGATGTGGGTTTTGCTGGCGGCGATCCTGGGCGGCGTCGGCTGGTTCCTGTTTCGCCGCTGGCGCAAAAGCCTGCCGGTCGATCCGCGCCTGACTGCGGCATACTGGCAGAAATCCGCAATCGTGCTTGCAGCTTACTTGCTGTCGATTCTGGCCGGTGCAGGCATCACCCGCATCATGGTTGGCTTCAATCGTTCCGGCTATGCCGACCTCGTCATGGTGGCTTTCTTCGCCGTCTGGGTGCTCTATGGCGCCGTCTGGATGCTGCGCTTCCTGCCCACCAACCGGCCCCATCCGGCCTGGCTCACCCGCTCACGCTTCTGGATCGACGGGCTGGCCCTGCTGCTGCTCGCCGCACTGGCTACCGGCGCCCGCATGTTGTGATCCCGGGACTGGGCAAGCCTGCCTGAACCCGCTAGGTCTATGGCTGTTCTGAGGGGACCAGCGCCATGCCCACCACCACATTCCTCGTCGCCTTCGCGACGCTCTTTGCCACGGTGGGCGTGGCCGATATCGCCTTCATCTTCGCTGCGCTGACCAAGCACAACACCGCCAAGCAGCGCTTCGCCTTCGCCACCCGCGGCGTCATCATCGCCGGCATTATCCTGCTGCTGTTCGGCGTGTTGGGGAATGCGATCCTGGGCGTCTTCGGCATCACCATCCCGGCCTTGCGCACGGCGGGCGGACTGCTGCTGTTCCTCATCGCCATCGACATGGTGTTTGCCCGCCACTCGGGCGGCACCGACATCACCGATCAGGAGGAGGTCGAGGCCCGCTCGCGCGACGATATCGCCGTCTTCCCTCTGGCCATGCCGCTGCTGGCCGGCCCGGGCGCCATCAGCGCCGTCATCCTGCTCACCACCGGCACCCGGACCGATCTCGAATTCTGGGCCGTCCTCGCCGCCGTAGTGGTGATCCTGTTCCTCGCCTGGCTGACATTGCTGGTCGCCATTCCGATCCAGCGGCTGCTTGGCGTCACCGGCCTTGCGGTGGTGTCGCGCGTGGTCGGCATCCTGCTCGCAGCGCTGGCGGTGCAGTTCGTCTTCGACGGCATCAAGACCAGTGGCCTGCTCACCGGCGCTGCCTGATCCGGCTGCGAAATTTCGTAAAATTGCGATGTTAATCAAGTCTTAACGCTATCGTTGACCATGAGGGGCCAGGGGCGCAATGCAATGCGCCAGAGACCTTCTGTCGAGGACCGGCCCTATGCGCGTCGCTGCCGTTATTGCCCTGATGATCCTGGCCATGTTGGCCGCCAGCTCGGCCCAGGCCACTATCGCCCGCTCCGAAATGCTGCTGCCTATCGAAGCCTCCGGCGTCTGACGGCGAAAAAAAGCAAAGCGGCCGGCTTGCGCCGACCGCCCGTTCATTCCGAAAATTGCAGCAGCTTATTTCTTGGCCGTGTTACCGGCGCTGCCCGCGCCCAGCCCGGTGACCGGCTTGGCAGCAGCCAGCTTGTCCTTTTTCGGCTTCTTGGCTTCCTTGTTGCTCTTCATCTGACCTTTGGCCATGCCAGTTCTCCTCGCTGCGGGCGTGCTGCCCGGATCAATAATGTCAGGAGGCTAGACCCCCGCCGGATAGGTGGCAAGTCCCCGGATTACTTGGCGGACTGGCAGCGACCGCTCGGGCCGAGCGTGGAAATGGCGCGTGGATCACAGCCGGTCAAAAGGAAGGTGATCCAGTCGTTCTGGTTGCCGTAGAAGGCATTGCGGTCCACTTCGCCGCGCACCCCGCGAACGACGCCAGTCTGGGTCCATTGCCAGAAGGTCCATGTGCGGTTGCCATAGCGCTCATGCGGCTCGGCAGCGGTCGAACGCAGCCAGAAGGCATTGGGGAAATACTCACCGTCGAGCACGTCGCGATGGAAATTCATGTCGGTATAGATGATGGGGAGCTTGCCGGTATGGCGCTCCATCGCCTCGAGCATGTATCGCACCTTCTCCAGCGCATCGGCCCTGGATGGTTTGTTCTTGCAGCTCGAATGGTTGTTCCATTCCAGATCCAGCACCGGTGGCAGCGCATCGGGATCGTTGGGAACATTCTGCACGAACCAGGCCGCCTGCTCCGAGGCCAGCGAACACCAGGTCATGAAGTGGTAGGCACCACGCGGCATGCCGGCGTCGCGTGCCCGCACCCAGTTGGCGCGGAAATTGGGATCGAGATAGTCCTTGCCCTCGGTCGCCTTCATGAAGACGAAGTGCATGCCCGAGGCAAAGGCTTGGCGAAAATCGATATTTTCCTGGTAGCGCGCCACATCAATGCCCTGGATTGGCATGGCACGGGCACGGTCCACCCCCGAATGGGGCCGGTTGTCACCCTGGATCGGCCCATAGAGCCCGCCGCCTGACGAACAGGCGACCAGCAGGGCAGCCAGTACAGCCGCAACGGCACCCTTTGCGAGCCCGGAAAACGAGGAAAAAGACCGGCTGACGAGCATCGGGACAGAACTCTACGCAAGACTAAACTGAGCCTTTGATTCAACATGGGCCGGTTAACGACGGATTAGGTTTACCTTTGTGGCAAGCGGCGTGGTTAACGCGCCCTTTTTCGTTCGCTTTACGTTCTTGTCGGCTAACCGCGGCTTTGCTAGGTTGACCTGGGGATTGGGGGCATTGGGCGATGGTCACCCGCGTGGCGACAGTAGCGTTTCAGGGCATTGAGGCGGTGCCGGTGGATGTGCAGGTGCAGATCGCGCCGGGCCTCCCCAGGATCATACTGGTCGGGCTGCCCGATAAGGCGGTCAATGAATCGGGCGAACGGGTCCGGGCCGCGCTGATTGCCTCGGGGCTGGGCCTGCCGCCCAAGCGGATCGTGGTCAATCTGGCGCCGGCCGACCTGCCCAAGGAGGGCAGCCACTACGATCTGCCGATTGCGCTGGGCATCATGGCCGCCATCGGCGCCATTCCGCAGGACGCGCTCGATGGCTACCTGGCTTTGGGTGAACTCGGCCTCGACGGGCGCCTCGCCCATGTCGGCGGCATCCTGCCGGCTGCCATCGCGGCCCAGGGCCGCAATCTGGGCCTGATCTGCGCCGAACCCTCGGGCGCCGAAGCCGCCTGGGCCGGCGAGGGCCTCGACATCGTCGCGGCAGAGAGCCTCCTCGCGCTGGCCAATCACCTGACCGGTCACCAGCTCGCTGCCCGCCCGCTGCCCCGCAAATACCTGCCGCAGGGCGGCCTGCCCGATCTCTGCGACGTGCGCGGCCAGCAGGTGGCGCGGCGCGCGCTTGAAGTGGCAGCGGCCGGCGGCCACAACCTGCTGATGATCGGTCCGCCCGGCGCGGGCAAGTCCATGCTGGCGGCGCGCCTGCCCTCCATCCTACCGCCGCTCAATCCGCGCGAGCTGCTCGATATCTCGATGATCCAGTCCATTGCCGGGGAGCTGGCGGGCGGCGCTATCTCCGATCGGCGACCGTTTCGCGCGCCGCATCACTCCGCCTCCATGGCGGCATTGGTCGGCGGCGGCCTGCGGGTCCGCCCGGGTGAGGTGAGCCTTGCGCATAATGGCGTGCTGTTTCTGGACGAGCTGCCTGAATTTACGCCCAGCGTGCTCGACAGCCTGCGCCAACCGCTGGAATCCGGCGAAACCGTGATCGCCCGTGCCAATGCGCGGGTCAGCTATCCCAGCCGTGTACAGCTCATTGCCGCCATGAACCCCTGTAAATGCGGCATGGCTGGTACGCCGGGCCATACCTGCCGCCGTGGCAGGGCTTGCGTCGATGATTACCAGAGCCGAATTTCGGGACCGTTCCTCGACCGCATCGATATCAGGATCGACGTGCCGGCGGTGACGGCGGCCGACATGATCGCCCCATCAGCAGCAGCCGAAAGCTCCGCCATGGTGGCTGAGCGCGTGGCCCGGGCCCGCGAACGGCAGCGCCAGCGCTTTGCCGAGCATGGAGCAGCCGATGTGTTCACCAATGCGGCAGCCGG
This sequence comes from Devosia sp., assembly GCA_049647065.1. GTDB lineage: Bacteria > Pseudomonadota > Alphaproteobacteria > Rhizobiales > Devosiaceae > Devosia. The sequence goes on from JBARWY010000210.1 coordinate 13,136, forward strand.
CTCGACCCTGATCGAAGCGGTGGTCAATCCCGACAAGGAAAGCCAGGCGCTGCTGCTGCAGGCGGCTGAGCGCTTCAATCTGTCGGCGCGGGCCTATCACCGGGTGCTCAAGGTAGCGCGCACGCTGGCCGACCTCGCGGGCGTGGACAAGGTGGGCCGGCCCCACATAGCCGAGGCCTTGAGCTATCGGCTCAATTTCGGAGCGACATGACCGCATGCCGTGTCGAAAGCCGGCTTGGCCATTCGTCGCGCTATTGACGCCGGCCAGTGGACCGGCGCTGGAACCGACACAAGGAGCAAAGCGATGGGCTCGAGCGTGCTGTATATGTCCATGTCTCTCGACGGATTTATCACCGGCCCCAACGTGCGCCCGGACAACGGCCTCGGCGATGGCGGGGAACGCCTGCACGAATGGATCTTTCCCGGGGCCGAGGGCGGCGATTTTGAGGCGGCCGTGGCGCGTCTCAAGGGCGTCAATCGTCAGATCTACGGCGAGGGGATGGCTACCGGCGCCGTTGTCGCCGGTCGCGCTACGTTCGAGCCCGCAGGCGGCTGGCAAGGCGATCACCACGATGGTGTGCCGATCTACATTCTCAGCCGTCATGCGGCGCCGGCCTGGGCCGCCAACTGGCCGCTGGTGCACTATGTGAGCGACTTGGCAGCGGCCATGCGGGAGGCCAGGCGCGCCGCCGGCGACCGCAACGTGCTGGTTCATGGCGCCAGCATCGCCCAACGGGCCATCAGGGAAGGCCTGCTCGACGAGATCGAGATTCATCTGATCCCGGTTCTGCTGGGGGACGGCTGGCGGCTGTTCGAGCATCTGGGCGTCGAGCAGCGCGAGCTGGAGCGGGTCAGGGTGCTCGAAGGCGAAAGCGGCGTGACCCATCTCCGCTACCGCATCCGCCACTGACCCTCCGACCGCACGGCTGTGCATAAGCCTGTGGATAAGTGTTTCACGTGAATCCGCATCAGCGGACGCTGGTGTAGCCGCCCGGTACGCCGCGCGGCGACAACACCACCTGCCACAGGCTGATATTGCGGGCGCGGAAAAGGGCGGCGAAGGTGCTGAGATAGTAACGCCACATGCGCCCGAACCGCTCGTCGTATTTCTCGCCCCTGAGGCTGGGCCAGGCCGCATTGAAATTGTCTCGCCACGCCATCAGCGTGCGATCATAGTCGGCGCCGAAATTGTGCCAGTCCTCCATCACGAACAGGCCCTCGATGGCCTTGCCGATCTGGGCGATGGACGGCAGCATGCCATTGGGGAATATGTATTTCTCGCTCCACGGATCGCCATGGGTGGTGGACTGGTGCCCGCCAATGGTGTGCAGCAGGAAGAGGCCATCGGGCCGCAGCAGCTGCGCCGCCTTCTCGAAATAGGCCCGGTAGTTCTTGTAGCCGACATGCTCGAACATGCCGATCGAGATGATGCGATCGAATTGCCCATCAAGCGCCTGGTAGTCGAGCAGCCTGGTTTCGACCGGCAGGCCCGCAGTGCGTTCATTGGCGAGCGCCGCCTGCTCCTTGCTGACCGTGACGCCAACGCCGGAGACGCCATAGCGCTCGGCGGCGAACTTGAGGAAGCCGCCCCAGCCCGAGCCGATATCGAGAATGCGCATGCCGGGCGAAAGGCCGACCTTGCGACAGATCAGGTCCAGCTTGGCCTCCTGCGCGGCATCGAGATCGGCGGCATCCTTCCAATAGCCGCAGGAATAGATCATTCGCCGGTCGAGCATGGCCCCATAGAGGTCATTGCCTATGTCGTAGTGCTTCTCGCCAACCTCGGTCACGCGCAGGCGCTGCAGGTTGAGCAGGCGCCCGCGGGCGACGCTCCAGATGACCGCGAGGTCTTTGGGGAAGGCATCCTGGATATGGGTGTTGATCAGGCGGAACAGGAATTGATCGAGTTCGGCCGCATCCCACCAGCCATCCATGTAGCTCTCGCCCAGCCCCAGCGTGCCGTCCCGCAGCAGGCGCGCCCATAGCCGGTCACTATGGACCTGCGGATCCCATGGCGCGGCGCCGTTGACAACGACACCGGTCTTTTCGAGCTGGCTGAGCACAAAACGCTTGGCGGATTCAGACATGGCAGCAGCGATGATCTGTTCGGCAATCCCGCTAGTCTACCTCTATCGTCGATTGACGATCAACAGCAAATTGCCATTCGTCAATTCTCGTTAACCGGGGCCGCATATTGGTCACTGTGGCGTGGCAACAGGATAACGATGCGCAAATCGGGCGAACTGGTCCAGTGGAACAACAAGGGCGGGTATGGCTTCGTG
>JBARWY010000211.1:0-4097 GCA_049647065.1 Devosia sp.
CCATCGTGGTGTTCCAGCAGCTCAATTCCGGCGTCTCCGCCTTCAGCCTGCTGGCCATACCGTTCTTCATCTTCGCGGGTGACCTGATGATGCGCGGCGGCATCGCGGCGCGGATCATTTCGTTTGCCGGCTCGCTGATCGGGCATGTGCGCGGCGGTCTGGGCCAGGTCAATATCGCGGCATCGACGCTGTTTGGCGGCATTTCCGGTTCGGCCGTGGCCGAGGCAGCTGCCGTCGGCGGCATCATGATTCCGCAGATGAAGGCGCGTGGCTATGGCGCCGACTATGCGGTCAATGTGACCTCGATGGCGGCGCTGATCGCGCTGCTGCTGCCACCCAGCCACAACATGATCATCTATTCGCTGTCGGGCGGTGGCAACATCTCCATCGCCGACCTCTTCACCGCCGGCATCATTCCCGGCCTGCTCCTGGCCGCAGTGCTCAGCGTCACGGCCTATATCGTGGCGGTGCGGCGCGGCTATCCGACCGAGCCGTTTCCCGGCTTCAAGAAGGCGGGCTACTATTTCCTGGTCTCCATTCCGGGCCTGATGCTGATCGCCATAATTTTCGGCGGCGTGCGTTCGGGCATTTTCACGGCGACGGAATCGTCCTGCATCGCGGTGATCTACGCGCTGCTGGTGACGCTGCTGGTCTATCGCTCACTCAACTGGAGCGAGTTCTTCCACGCGGTGCTTGGCGCCGTGCGGACCACTGCCATGGTGCTGTTCATCATCGGCGCTGCCGCCTCGTTCGCCTGGCTGATGGCCTATCTCAAAGTGGCGACGATCCTCACCGCGGGCATGGCCTCGATCTCGAGCGATCCGCTGCTGGTTCTGTTGATGATCAACGTGGTGCTGCTGCTGCTCGGCACCTTCATGGATATGGGGCCGCTGATCATCATCACGACGCCGATCTTCCTGCCGATGGTCAAGGCATTCGGCGTCGATCCGGTGCATTTCGGCGTGATCATGATCCTCAACCTCGGTATCGGCCTCAATACGCCGCCGCTGGGACCGGTGCAGTTCGTAGCCGCGGCCGTGGGCAAGATAACGGTGATGGAGGCGATGAAGAGCATCTGGCCGTTCTATCTGGCCGGCGTCATCGTGCTGGGCCTCGTGACCTATATTCCGGCGCTGTCCTTGTGGCTGCCGGCACTGTTCCGGGGTTAGCCATGAGTCTCACGGGAGAGGTGACGTCGCCTGGGCGGAAGCCCAAGCTGGCCGATCTGGTCATCGGCACGCTGCGCAAGCGGATCAGTGCCGGCGAGTATCGCGCCGGGGCCAAGCTGCCGACCGAAAGCCAGATGACCACCATATTCGGCGTCAGCCGGACGGTGGTGCGCGAGGCGATCGCGGCGCTTTCGGCGGATGGCCTGGTGCAGTCCCGGCAGGGGGCCGGAGTGTTCGTGGTCGCCAGTGCATCGAGCCCGTTCACGGCCATCGGCGCCGATCCGTCCAACAAGATCTCGGTTGCCATCAATGTGCTCGAAGTCCGCATGGGCATCGAAATCGAAGCGGCGGGCCTGGCGGCGATGCGGCGTAGCGCTAGCCAGGAGGCAGCCATCCAGGAGGCGTGGAACGAGTTCGAGCGTCTGCTCAAGCTCGGCACGCCGACCGGCAAGACAGACTTCGCCTTTCACCGTGCCGTCGCCGCCGCCACCAACAATCCGTTCTACATCGAGGTGCTCGATGGGCTGGGAAGCCGAACCATCCCCTGCGACGTAGCCTCGCCCTGGGGCACCGAAAGCGTGCTCACCTATGAGTACCAGGCGGGCCTGCAGGGGGAGCATCTAGCCATTTTGAAAGCGATCTCGGCGCAGGACGCCGAGGCCGCGCGCGAGGCCATGCGGCAGCATCTGTCGCTCAGCCAGCAGCGCTACCGTAACCGCCTGCGCGAGCAGTCTTCGGCAAACTAGGATCCAGCATGACTACCAACCACGACATTCGTTTCGCGATCGATCCCGTCAGCGCCTCGACCATGAATACCGAGGAATTGCGCGATCATTTCCTGATCAACGACCTATTTGCCGAAGGCTCGGTCAACTGGACCTATACCCATTATGACCGCATGGCGGTGGGTGGGGCCGAGCCGGGTGGCAAGGCGTTGGTGCTCGAGACGATCAAGCCGACCGGTACGGCCAACTTCCTCGACCGGCGCGAGCTGATTGCCGTCAATATCGGGGAGCCCGGGACCATCTCGGTCGATGGCACGGACCATGCCGTCGGCTCGCGCGACATGCTCTATGTGGGCATGGGCGCCAAGGACGTGAAGTTCGGCGGCGCCGGCGCCAAATACTACCTGCTGAGCGCGCCGGCCCATGCCAGCCACCCGACCGCCGTGATCAGGCAGAGCGACGCCAAGCGGCTGGACCTGGGCAGCCAGGAAACCGCCAACGAGCGGAGCATCTTCCAGTTCGTCAACGCGGACAGCAGCGTCAAGACCTGCCAACTGGTGGTGGGGCTGACCAGTTTCGCCCCCGGATCGGTATGGAACACCATGCCGGCGCATGTGCATGACCGCCGCATGGAGGCATACCTCTATTTTGACCTCAAGCCCGACGCCTTCGTGGTGCATTTGATGGGCGAGCCGGACGAGACGCGCCACCTCATCGTGCGCAACGAGGAAGCCGTGGTCTCGCCGCCGTGGTCGATCCACGCCGGCGCGGGTACCGGTTCGTATACGTTCATCTGGGCCATGGCCGGCGACAATGTCGACTATACCGATGCTGAAAAGATCGGCATGGACGAGCTGCTGTGACCGATCTTTCCGCGTTCAGCCTTGTCGGCAAGACCGTTCTGGTCACCGGCGCCAATACCGGTATCGGGCAGGGCATTGCGCTCGGCATCGGCCGGGCCGGTGGCCGGGTCATCGGCGTCGGGCGCTCGAGCATGGAGGTCACGGCATCGCTGATGGCTGGGCTCGGTGCCGACTTCGTGGAGGTGCGGGCCGATCTCGGTTCGACGGCGGCGGCGCAGGCGATGTTCGAAGCCGCCTGGGATGAGCATGGTCCGATCGATGGCCTGGTTAACAATGCCGGCATCATCAAGCGGGTCGACGCGGTGGACTTCACCGAGGCCGACTGGGACCAGGTGATGGACATCAATCTCAAGACGATGTTCTTCCTCTGCCAGTCGCTGGGCAAGAAGGCCATCGCGGCGGGGCGGCAGGGCAAGATCGTCAATATCTCGTCGATGCTGAGCTTCCAGGGCGGCATCCGTGTCGCCAGCTACACGGCGTCCAAGAGCGGCGTGCTCGGCATTACCCGGCTGCTGGCCAACGAGTGGGCCGCCAGGGGCATCAATGTCAATTCGATCGCGCCGGGCTATATCGAGACCAACAATACCGAAGCTCTGCGGGCCGATCCGGACCGCTCGGCGTCGATCCTCGGGCGCATTCCGGCCGGGCGCTGGGGCGAGCCATCCGATATCGGCGACGCGGCGGTGTTCCTGTTGTCGCAGGCTTCCAACTACATGCATGGCGCCGTCATCCCTGTGGATGGCGGGTGGCTGGCGAGGTAAATCATGATTGAACAGAAGCTCTTTGCGCAGGCGAATGACGGCGAAACCACCGTTCTGGCACCGGGCAATACGCGCCGCGTACTGATCCACACGGCAGAGTTGATGCAGGTGGAGTTCGGATTCGACAAGGGCGCCGTCGGCGCTCTGCACAGCCACCCGCATATCCAGGTGAGCTACGTTGCCGAAGGCTCGTTCGAAGTCACCATCGATGGCAAGACCGAGATCGTCGGCACCGGCGGCAGCTTTATCGTGCCATCAGGGCTGGTGCATGGCGTGGTGGCGCTGGAAAAGGGGCGGCTGGTCGACGTGTTCACGCCGATGCGGCAGGACTTCGTCTAGCCAATCTCCGTCAGCATCGCTGCATAGGCCTCGTCATGCCGGCCTGCCCAGTTCGCCTTGCCCGGTTCCGTCAGCCGCCCCCGCCGTGGCGAGATGAAGCTGTAGATTTTCCGCACCGGTTCCTCGCGCCATTGCAGGTTGAAGGCGGCGAGGCGTGGGAAAAATTCCATGTCCGAATAGGGCAGGTGGTCGTGGACCCACCAGGCCATGGCTTCCCAGTCTCCTGTCCCCTCATAATAG
>JBARWY010000212.1:0-13157 GCA_049647065.1 Devosia sp.
CACCGGTTCCTCGCGCCATTGCAGGTTGAAGGCGGCGAGGCGTGGGAAAAATTCCATGTCCGAATAGGGCAGGTGGTCGTGGACCCACCAGGCCATGGCTTCCCAGTCTCCTGTCCCCTCATAATAGGGAACGAAGCGGTTGACGACGATACAGGCAGTAGCGCCCATGCGCCCCTTCGCATCGCGGCGGTCCCAGATGTGGCCGGCATAGTTGTTTTCGTTGCGGCCGCAATTGAGCTTGTTGACGTTGCCGAAGTGGTTGACCTCGGGCGAGCGATAGGCGGAGCGGATGGAGATCTTGCCGAAGCGGGCCTGCAGGGGCTCAAGCAGGGTCTCACAAAGAACGCGGCCGGTAGCGATGGCCAGATCGGGATCATCAGGGATGTTTTGGAAGCCGTTCATGACGGCGATTTCGGAATAGAGGAAATCGCGCAGGAAGAAGTTCTCGCTGAGCCGGACACGGCCGAGATCTTCCAGGCCTTTGACGGATTTGGGCTGGCGCATGCTGGCTCTCACTGGACGCAGCAGTCTCTTGCGATAACGTGGCGATTGCCAACCCGGTTTCGACAGGACGGTCCATGATCGACGTTATCTTCTATATCGCCATCGCGGCCGAGGCGATGACGGCGGCACTGGCGGCTGGGCGACGCAAGATGGACTGGTTCGGCGTGTGCCTGCTCGCCTGTGTGACGGCGCTTGGCGGAGGGACGATGCGCGATCTCTTCCTTGGGCACTACCCGCTCTTCTGGGTCAAAAATCCCTATGTGCTGCTGCTGGTCTGCGGCGCTGCGCTGTTCACCATCGCCATCGCCCGCGTCGTTCACCGGCTGCGTTGGTCGTTCCTCGTGCTCGATGCGCTGGGGCTCGTGGTCTTCACCATCATCGGCTGCAATATCGGCGCCGACGTGGGTGCGCATCCATTGATCATCCTGATCGCCGGCATGGTCACAGGCATTTTCGGTGGCATCCTGCGCGACGTGCTGTGCAATGACGTGCCGCTGGTGTTCCGTGGCGAACTCTATGCCACCGTCTCTATCGTCACCGGCGCGATCTACTACTTCGGGCGGATGGCCAATATGAACTCGGACCTGGTGATCGTGGTGGCCATCGGTATCGGTTTCTCGCTTCGCATGCTGGCTATTATCCGCAAGTGGGAAATGCCCAAATTCGTCTACGACAAGGAGCTGTGATGAAGCCGGCTCGCATCGTGCTGTCTCGGCGGGCGGGGTTCGACCTGCAGGCGATTTCGCATGCGTTGAACGGGCTGGCTGCACATTCGGTGGCGCGGCCAGGGCCGTGGGGCAACCCGTTCACCATTGCCGACGTGATGGAGGAGACCGGGCTCGATAAGGATACTGCGCAGGCCGAGGCTGTGGCGCGGTACGGGCGATGGATGAGAGGCGAAATCGAGGGCCCCAAGCTCCCGCTGCCTCGAGAGAAAATCAGAGCCGAACTGGCGGGCATGAACCTTGCGTGCTGGTGTCGCGAAGGCTCGCCCTGCCATGTGGACACGCTGCTGCGGCTCGCCAACGAATAGGGCTTTTCGCCCGAGCGGTCCTGTGGCAAGGACTGCCATACAAGACGAAGTGGAGTGCCTGATTTGCGACAGACCTGGCGGTGGTTCGGTCCCAAGGACCTGTGCAGCATCGACGATATCACCCAGGTTGGGGCGGTGGGTGTGGTCAGCGCGCTGCACCATGTACCCAATGGCCTGGTGTGGACGCCCGAGGAGATTGCCAGGCGGCATGCCGAGATCGGAACGCGCAAGGACGGCACGCCGTCTGGCCTGACCTGGGACGTGGTGGAAAGCCTGCCGGTCAGCGAGGACATCAAGAAGCAGAAGAATGCCTGGCGCGAGCATATCGAGAACTACAAGGTCTCGATGAAGAACCTCGCCGACAGTGGCATCGAGGTCATCTGCTACAATTTCATGCCGGTGCTCGACTGGACACGGACCGACCTGCGCTGGGCGGTGCCCAATGGTGGGTCGTGCATGCGGTTCGACATCAACGACTTCGCGGCGTTCGACATCCACGTGCTACAGCGCCAGGGCGCTGCCACCGACTATACCAATGCCATCGCCGATGAGGCCGGCCGGCGCTTCGCCGGCATGGACGATGCAGCGCGCAAGCAGCTGGCGCGCAATGTCACCATGGGCCTGCCGGGTTCCACGGAGTCGATGTCGCTGGAAGATGTGCAAGCCCATCTCGACGAATATGGCGCCATCACCCGCGAGCGGCTGCGCGCCAATTTCGTCGATTTCCTAGATGCGGTGGTGCCCACGGCGGAAGACCTGGGCGTCCGCCTCTGCTGCCACCCGGATGATCCGCCGTTCGCGCTGCTCGGCCTGCCGCGCGTCATGTCGACCGAGGCGGACTACACCTACATACTCGACGCAGTAGAGAGCCGGGCCAATGGCATGACGCTATGCTCCGGCTCACTTGGCGCACGGCCGGACAATGACCTGCCAGGGATGATGGAGCGGCTGGGCGACAAGGTGCATTTCCTGCATCTGCGCAACGTCAAGCGCGACAGCGATGACATCATAGGCTCGTTCTACGAGGCCGAGCATCTGGCCGGCGATACCGATATGGTCGCGCTGATTGCCGCCATCGTTCGCGAGGAAAAGAAACGCAAGGCGGCAGGCCGCAAGGATCACGTCATTCCGATGCGTCCGGACCACGGGCAGGACATTCTCGATGATCTGGGCCGGCGCTCGCAGCCAGGCTACCCGACCATCGGACGAATGAAGGGCTTGGCCGAACTGCGTGGCGTGATGACGGCACTCGAACACGCAGAACTGGGCCTATAAGGCCGCTTAGCTCCATGTTCGGAACGATAGTTTACGACTTGTCAAAGTGTTGAAGACAGAGTCACGGGGTATTATTGCGCGAGGCGCTCCGTGGCTATCGATACCTATCTGCAGGCGGTGATGAACTGGTTCGTCCCCGAGCACCTGAATGGTGACCTCCACACGCGCAAGCGCGTGCAGATGTTTATCGTCAGCCATGTCTTCGGGCCGATCATCGCCACGCCGATCCCGGTGTTCCTGTGGCTCGCCGATCCAAGTCCGATGTGGCATGTGCCGATCCTGGCGGCATCCATCTATGGCTTCTGGCCGTTCCTGGCGCTCGTCAAGCTGTTCCCGCGGGCCTATACGCCACTGGCCATGGCCTCGGTGCTGAACCTCACATTCTGCATCCTGTGGGGCACCTACAATTACGGCGGCACCAGTTCGCCATTCCTGGTCTGGCTGGTGCTCGTGCCACTGCTGGCCTTCATGTATCTGGGCTCGACCTGGACGGCGCGCATCTTCGTCTTCAGCCAGATCACGCTGGGCATTGCCGCGCTCTACGGCTTTTACCTCTATGGCAACTTTCCGGAACACATTCCGGTGGCCAACATGGTGGTGGCCGGTGTGCTGTCGGCGCTGGGCTCCAACATCTACGTGTTCATGATGGCCGCCTATTATTCCAGCGTCGTGGACAGCCAGTCCGAACTGATCAAGGAAATCGACCGCCATCAGTCCACGCTAAAGGCGCTGACCAGCGCCAAGAACGACGCCGAACGAGCCAACGGTGCCAAATCAGAATTCCTGGCCAAGATGAGCCATGAACTGCGGACCCCCCTCAATGCCGTGCTGGGTTATTCGGAACTCCTCCTTGAGGATGCCGAGCTGGACGGGCGGGGCGAGCAGATCGCGGACCTGCAGAAGATCAGTGCAGCCGGCAAGCACCTGCTGGCCATGGTCAACGATATTCTCGACATCTCCAAGATCGAGGCAGGCAAGATGGCCCTGCATCTGGAGACCATCGACCTCGACAAGCTGATCACCGAGGTCGAAGCCACGGCACGTCCGCTGGCAGCCAAGAATACCAACACGCTGTTGGTTGAGCGCGGCCCGGATCTCGGCAGCATCCGTGCCGATGCTACCAAGCTGCGGCAGGCGATTTTCAACCTCCTGTCCAACGCGGCCAAGTTCACCCAGAACGGCCAGATCACCTTGGCGATCGAGCGTCGCGGGATACTGGTGGAAATCGCGGTGGCCGACACGGGAATCGGGATTTCGCGCGAGCAGCAAAAAGCCCTGTTTTCCAACTTCACCCAAGCCAATTCCAAGATCGCCGCCGTCTATGGGGGCACCGGGCTGGGCCTGGCACTCAGCCAGAACCTGTGCCGGCTGATGGGCGGGCAGATTGAAATCGAGAGTGAGCTCGGCAAGGGCAGCCGCTTCACCATCCGACTGCCGGTTCAGGCCGATCACTCGGCTCCCGAGGCCGTCGCGCCTCTCTCTGCCATGCCGCGGCAACCGATCGCCGAGGACGAACTGGACGCCGAGACAGAGATGCTGCAGCAGCAGGCCGGCGCTGCTGGAGCAAGCGGGGCGCTCGCCCAGGACAGGCGTCCTCGCCTGCTGGTAGTGGACGACGATCGCAACTTCCTCGAAATAGCCGAGCGCCTGTTCATCAGGGAAGGCTTCATGCCCATCTGCACCGACGCACCGCAATCCGCGCTCCAGATTGCCCGTACGGTGAAGCCGACTGCAATCTTCCTCGATATCTTGATGCCGGGCTTCGATGGATGGGACGTGCTGGCTGCCCTGAAGGCCGATCCGGTAACGGCGGACATCCCGGTGTTCATGATCTCGATCCTCAGCGAGCGCTCCAAGGCCCTCGCTGCAGGTGCGGATGGCATCGTGATGAAGCCGTTCGACGCGAGCAAGGTCAAGGCGGCCCTTGCCGGCCTCAGGGCAACGCGCGGTCAGCCGCGCGCCAAGGTCGCCAACCAATAGAATACGGAGTATCCACATGGCCCTTGTCCTCATCGTCGAAGACAATCCTATCAACCGCGACGTGCTCGGCCGACGCCTCGAACGGCGCGGTTTTTCCATTCGCTTCGCCGAGGACGGACCCAGTGGCATTGCCGCCGCCAAGGCGCTGATGCCCGACGTGATCTTGATGGATATCGGGCTTGGTGAAATGGATGGCTGCGAGGCGACGCGCCGCATCCACGCCGACCCGGAGATGGCGACACTGCCGATCATCGCGCTGACCGCGAGTGCCTTCGAAAGCGATCGGGCCAATGCGCTCGCCGCGGGCTGCATCGACTTCGATACCAAGCCGGTGGACCTGCCGCGCCTGCTGGGCAAGCTACAGGCCGTGCTAGGCCCCAAGACGCCCGAGGCGGCGATGAACTTTGGGCAGGGACCTTCGCCTCTGCCACAGCAACCCGACCGACCTTATCGGGTCAGCTAGCCGGGCTCAGAGTTCGATCGCGGCGACAGGGGCAACAGCGGTGTCCTGCTTTCCCTCGTGGCCCAGCCGATATTCGAGATCGGCTTCGCGCATTGCGCGCGACAGGATGGCAACCACCTCGTCGATGTCGTCCCGAGTATGACCCGCCATCACCTGGAAGCGGAAGCGGGCGCCGCCCTGTGGCACTGCGGGGTATTCCACCAGGTTCGCAATGCCGCCCATTGCCATCAAATGGCGGGCGGCGTACCGGCCGACGCCTTCGAGGCCGAGACGAACAGGCACGATGGGCGACGGATCGCCAAGGGTTTCAAGGCCCGCGCGCGTCATCTCGGCGCGGAGGTAGATAATATTGTCCATCAGCTTGCGACGCAGCACGCGGCCTTCCTCGGAGCGCACGATATCCAGGGCGCAGAGCACCGTGGCTGCCTGCACCGGGGAGAGCGCATTCGAGAAGGTATGGGTCGCGCTATAGTATTTGAGATACTCGGCGGCCGCACGGTCCCGGACGGCGATGAAGCCGCCATTGGAACCAAACGTCTTGGAGAAGCTGCCGATGATGATGTCGGCGGCGTCAAGAGCGTTCTGCAAGCCCAGATGGCCCAGGCCGTCGTCGCCGATGGAACCGAGATCGTGGGCGCAGTCGACCAGCAGGGTCGCACCAAATTCATCACAGAGTGCACGCATCGCCAGCAGGTCCGGCGTATCGGAGTGCATCGAGAACAGGCTCTCGGTGACTACCATGATGCCGTTGTCCTTGTCGCTGGCGCGGATCCGCGCCAGCTTGCGGGCAAGGGCGTCAAGGTTGAGGTGGCCGTGGTAGTGGACGTTCTGGGTAGCCGCCTTGGCGCCTTCCTGCAGGCAGGAGTGGGCCAGGATATCCAGCACAACATGATCGTTGGAGCGGACGAAGCCCTGTACAGAGCCGTAGCCGGCGGCCCATCCGGTGGGATAGAGCACGATCTCGCGGCCGCGCAGGAATGAAGAGAGGCCCTGTTCGAGCAGCACGGAATTGGTGGTGTTGCCGAGCAAAGCGGCGGAGCCGGCACTATGGACGCCGTATTGGGTGATCGCCGCGATAGCGGCAGCCTTTACCGCGGGATGTGAGGAGAGGCCCAGATAGTCCTGGCTGGCGAAGTTGATCCCCGAGAATGCCGCCCCGGTATCGCTTCGGGCCTCGCAGCGCGCCTGGGGTGCAGTGGAGGTGGAGCGGGCATAGGGCCAGAGTTCGTGCTCGCGGCGGAGGTTCTGCCACTCGTAGAAGCCGGAAACGCGGCTTATCAGGTCGGTGCCCTCAGGCGTGCGGTAGTCACGCAAACTGCCCGTCAGCGCGGCCTCGGGGACCGACTTGATAATCACATTCATAAACGCACTCCACTACCGACCCAGGGCCCCAAAAGCGCCGAACTCACAGTGGCGCTTGAAAACAGCCCAGGCACCTCGGTTTATATTGTGTAACGCGCCGTGGCGCAATTCCAGCTAATCCGTCGAAACCCGACCACTCTGATGTAACAACACACACCCAAAATTAAGTGCTGTGTTCCCATGCTGGACGCCATGAGCGTCATTCCAAGCTGGAATCCGATTTCTCGCATCAACGGTTTTTTCGACCGCGCTATCGGCGCGGGCGGGCTGCCGCCCCATGTGCGTAACAAACTGCTGCGCCAGCAACTTGGATCGGTGGTGCGGATGACGCCGGCGATGCTGGCTGCATCGCTCGTGGTCTCGGTAGTTTACCTCGTGCTTACCTGGCAGACGACGCGGTTCTGGCCGATCCTCGCCGCAGTCGCCGTCATTAACCTGATCGGACTGCATGGTACCTATCTCGCCCTGGCGCAGCCCCGGGATCCGGCAGAGGGGTCGCCACGCAAGACGGTGATCCGCACGATTGCCTATGCCGCACTGCTTGGCACGCTGTGGGGCTTCGTGCTCAATGTACTGCCGGTGGACCAGGATCCGATCATTCGTGCCGCTGCGAGCATCGGGGCGGGCGGGCTGCTCTGCGTCTCGATGATGGTTCTGCTCAACTACCCGCAGGCACTGGCTGCGTTCGCCATCCCCCTCATCACGGGCGCGCTGGGCACGGTGCTGGGGCCGGGTGCGACACCCGTTATCTGGGTTCACGGCGCGTTGTTGATGAGCTTCAGCTTCATCATGGTGGTGATCACGCTCAGCCATGCTGCGGCTTTCGTGGCGCATCGCGGCTCCGAGACGCTGCTCAACGAAAAGAGCGAGATCATCGGGTTGCTGTTGCGGGAATTCGAGCAGAGCACGTCAGACTGGATCTGGGGTGCTGACGCCGATGGGGCGATCAACCGCCTTTCGGGCGGCTTCACCACCGCCACTGGCGTGGCCGAGGACGCACTGATCGGTGCCGATTTTGTGCATTTTCTGCGTTGCATCACCCCGCCCAACGATCCGTTGATGGTGCACGTGGAGCGCGACGTCGAGGCGCGTCAGGCATTCCACGAAATCGAGTTGCGGGTGACTGCGGACGGACGGGACTGTTGGTGGAGCCTGACTGGCAAGCCGGTATTCGATGAATCCGGCAATTACCTGGGCTATATCGGCACTGGGTCGGACGTGACGGAGCGCAAGCTTGCCGAGCGCCGCATCACCATGCTGGCACACCATGACCCGATGACCGGTCTGCGTAATCGCACCAGGTTCACCGAACAGCTCAATGGCTGCGTAGCGCGGCTGGAGCGCTATGGCACGCCCTTCTCGGTGATGTTCCTCGATCTCGATCAGTTCAAGTCGGTCAATGACAGCCGCGGTCACCTGGCCGGCGATAGGCTATTGGTGCAAGTGGCGCGGCGCCTCCAGTCAATGGTCCGGGAGACCGACGTGACGGCGCGGCTGGGTGGCGACGAATTCGCGGTCATCCTGCCCAATGATTGTAACGTGGAAAGCGTCGGGCGGTTGGCGGCGCGCATGATCGAGGAGATTGGGCGGTCCTATCTGATTGATGGCGAGGAGGTCGAAGTCGGGGTGAGCATCGGTATTGCCGTCGCGCCGATGAACGGAACGCGGCCGGACCAGATTCTGCGCAAGGCCGATCTGGCGCTTCGTCGCGCCAAGACGGATGGGCGCTCGATCTATCGCTTCTTCGACAGCCAGATGGATGCGGAGGCGCGCGCATGGCGGGCGCTCGAAGTGGAGCTGCGCAATGCCATCCACAACAACGAACTGGTGCTCCATTATCAGCCACTGGTCTCGGGCGATGATGGCCACCCCACCGGCTTTGAGGCATTGATCCGCTGGAACCACCCGATCCGCGGCCTCGTGGCGCCGGCAGAGTTCATCCCCGTTGCCGAGCAGTCCAATCTCATCGTTGACCTCGGCGACTGGGTCATCGAACAGGCATGCATGGCCGCGGCCAGCTGGCCGGATCACTTGACGGTGGCGGTCAACCTGTCGACCAGGCATTTCCGTCGCTCTGATATTTCCATGGTGGTGAAGCGCGCCCTGGAGGTGTCGGGCCTCGCGGCAGCGCGTCTGGAGATCGAGATCACCGAAGGCCTGCTCATGGAAAATCCGGATGAGGTGGTGGAGAAGCTGGGCGAAATCCGAGCGCTAGGCGTCACCATCGCCATGGATGACTTCGGTACCGGCTATTCCAGCCTGAGCTATCTGCTGAAGTTCCCGTTCGACAAGATCAAGATCGACCACTCCTTTGTCGCAGCCTCAAGCGAGGACGAGGTGGCGCGCGATATGCTCAAGGCCATTGCCGCGCTGGGCAAGACGCTCAAGCTCAAGATAACGGCCGAGGGCGTCGAAACCAAGGCGCAGGCCGATTTCCTGTCGGAGATCGCCTGTCACGAGCTACAGGGTTTCTACTTCGCCCAGCCACTCGATCATATCGAGCTGCCGCATTACCTGCTGACCCATGTGGCACCGCAGGCGCCGGCCCTCAAGGCCGAGGCCGAAGCCCGGCTGACAGCGCTGGCGGGGTAGGCGGCAAAGGCGAATTGTTGGGTACTCTGATGCCTCAGTCTTCCAGCAGATAGGCCCCGACCCGGGCCGGCAGCACCTCGCTCCCCACGATCTTGGCAATGCCGGCGCCACGGACAACGTACTTTCCCGTGACACGCGACAGCACGAAGCCGTCGGTGCCCGACAGGATCGGGCGTCGGCCCATGAAGGCTTCAGGGCCATCCATCGCAATGAGATCGGCGATGGGCTGGCCCTTGCGGACACACTCTCCGAGCTCCACGCGATAGGCCAGCAGGCCCGGTGCGTCGACACGCAATACTTCTGTGGCCTCGAACGGGGTCGGCGCTGGCGCAGACGCGGGCGTGACGCCTGCATGGGCGGCGATGAGACCACGGCCGGCGAAAAAGCCGAAGAGACCAGCCGCATCTTCCTGGCCGATGGCATCGAAGCTGTCGGCACGGCCGCGGTATTCAAGCGTGGCGGTTTCGGCACCCAGTGGGATCGGGTGATCCGGATGAGCGAGACGCGCCTTGCGGTAGAGCGTTGGCAGCACTTCGTCGAATGAACCGCCGCCGCTGTCCTCGGCGGTGAGCGTGGCGGCGACGCCCATCCAGTCGGATAGGTCCTGCAGGCCGGGCATCAGTTCGGGCGAGGTGAAGATGTGCTTGAGGCTGTCATCGTCGCAGTGCAGATCCAGCACGATATCGGAAGCGGCGGCGGACTTGAGGACGATCAGTCGCAGCTGCTGGATCGCCGTACGAGGCTGCTGGCTGTCGATCCATGCAGCTACGGCCGCGCGGATAGTTGCGATATTGGCTCGGGGATCGCCACCTAGTCGGCCGGCGAGGGCGGCGGCGACCTGTGGGTAGAGATCGGGCCAGCGGCGGTTGTAGTTGACGCCGGTCTCGATGTCGTAGCGGCCGATGTGGTGGCGCAAGGAATAGTTGGCGAGGCCGAGCGGGTTCACTGACGGGAAGATGGTGAAGCGGGCCTTGAGCTGGCCGGCGGCGTCGGCATCTCGCAGCATCGGCAGCAGGTGGTGCAGCGCCATGGTGCCGGGCTGTTCATCGGCATGGAGGGCTGCCTGCAAGTGGATGCGGGTCTCTGCGTCCTCGGGACCGGCGGTGTACCAGTAGAGGTTCGTTACGGCGCCCGGCGTGTCGCCATGAAGGGTGGTGTGGTGGAGCTGGAAGGTCATACGGTTCCTCAGGCGAGGGCGGCCAGTTTGTCGGCCATGGTCTGGGTTTTGTCGTTCCGGGTGGAGAAGGACATGGTGCAGAAGATGCGCTCGACGCCCATCTCGTGCAGCCGCTTGCAACAGGCTTCGACACAGGTGGTGACCGCGGCCATGTCACCCTCGATATTAGTGCCATTGGCATGCATGTCGTAGTCCAAGCCTGAGGCGTCGATGATGTCCCGCACTTCCCGGATATAGCGGGAAACCGATGGGCCCACACCCATGGGGACAATGCACAGGTCAGCAATGATCTTCATGGTGTTCCCCTCAGCGCAGCCATCGTGGCGCGAAGCGCAGCCCCGGTGCGGCCGGCATGTGCCGCATCAACCGTCGATAGACCAGGCCAAACAGAAAGAAAACTACCAGCGACACAGCGAGGAAATAGAGCGCGGCAACGGAGAAATGCAGGAACGCATTGTAGTCGCGCTCGAACAATTCCTTGGCGGTGATCATCAGATCCTTCTGCAGGCCGATAACCGGCAGGGCGAAATAGACGATGGCCGTGGCGTGGAACAGAAACACGACCTCGTTTGTGTAGGCGGGCCAGGCGAGGCGGATGAGATTGGGCCAGATGACATGGCGAAACTGCTGGGCACGGCTCATGCCATAGGCCCGCGCGGCCTCGACCTCGCCACGCGGCACGGCGCGCAGGGCACCGTAGAATATCTCTGCGGTATAGGCGGCGGTGTTGAGGGTCAGCACCAGCGGGCCGATGAACAGTGGATGCAGCACGAACCAGGAAATGCCCCACGGTTTCCACAGGGCGACATTGAACGAGAGGGCCAGCGAATAGACCATGAAGAACTGGATGAAGAGCGGCGAGCCGCGCAGGGCGTAGATGTAGCCGCGGCTGAGACGCGAGATCAGCGGATTGGGTGATGCCTTGCCGAGCGCCAGGAACACCGCAAAGACGAAGCCGAGGGGAATGGTCGCGGCGGCAAAGTAGATGTTGAACACGGCAGCCGGCGCGAAGAGGGCGATTTCCTGGAGGAAGCGGTCCATCAGTGGCGCACCTCGCTCAGGATGCCGCGCCCGGCACGGCGCATGATGGCCTCGAAGGCTCTCTCGGAGAGCAGTGTCACCAGAATGTAGAAGACGAACAGCACGAGATAGTAGCGCCAGCGCCAGTCGTCATGAACCAGACCTACGGCGGGCAGGAAATTGGGGGCACCGAGCCGATCGGCCCAGAGCACGATATCGGCGATCTGCAGCAGCGATAGCAGCGAGGTGGCCTTGATGATCAGCATCCAGACATTGGAAAGCCCGGGCAGGGCATAGACCCACATCTGGCGGATATGCACGCGCCACAGCAGCTGGCTGGCCGACATGCCATAGGCCCGCGCGGCCTCCAGTTGCCCCTTGGGCACCGAGCGCAATGCGCCGTGGATGACATTGGTGGCGAAAGCACCGTAGACGAGGCCGAGGGAGACCGAGGCGAGGATCAGGTATTCCGGTGTGCCGAGGAACCAGTTGGCCTCCTTGCAGGGCGGCCAGGCGGCCGACTGGGCGGCGAGGGTTTCCGGCGTGCAGACCTGGCTCGCCATGATCCATTCGACCGCCTGCTCGAAGGCCAGCGGGAAGAACAGGAAGAACAGCACATCAGGCACGCCGCGCACGATCGAGGAATAGACCGAACCGATGATCCGCAGCGGCAGGAAGCGGGAATTCTTGAGGGTGGCGCCGATCAGTCCGAAGGCGACCGCGAGCAGGCCACCGAAGACGGCGGCGAAGATGGTGAACTGGAAGCTTGCATACCAGGTAAGGTGCTTGCCGTTGGTGATATAGTTCAGCCAGAAGGCGAGGTCGTCGCTCATGGGCTGATAGTCTGGGGCAAGGGCATGGGTGGTCTTTCAGAAGATGCCGGGGTGAGCGTGCCCACCCCGGCAAAGCCGGATTATTCGGCGAAGTACGGTCCGCGACCTTCGAACCACTGGGCGATCAGCTTGTCGACGGTGCCGTCCTTCTTGAGAGCGGTCAGGGCGTCGTCGAACTTCGCCTTGAGCTCGGCTTCGTCCTTGCGGATGCCGGCGCCAACGCCGTTGCCAATCATCACGTCTTCACCAACGAATTCCAGCGCGCCGCCGGAGGCCGTGACTACGGGCTCGAGATAGGCGCCATCGGCGATGATGGTGTCGAGATTGCCGGCGGCGAGGTCCGCCATGGCCTGGTCGGCCGTGCCGAAAGACACCACCGTGTTGGCGCCGCCGAGGTTTTCCTCGGCATAGGCGGCCTGGATGGTGCCGCCCTGGACGCCGACGCGCTTGCCTTCAAGCGCAGCAATGTCGAGGCCGCTGCCGGCCGCAGCAACGAACTTGGACGGATCGGGCGGGAAGTAGTTCTGCGTGAAATCAATGGTCTCCAGCCGCTCGTCGGTGATCGACATGCCGGCCATGATCAGGTCGTAGTTGCCCGCCAGCAGGTTCGGGATGATCGAGTCCCAATCGTTGATGATGAATTCGCAGGTGATGCCTGCCTGGGCGCAGATGGCATTGCCCAGATCGATCTCGAAGCCGGCAGGCTCGCCGGCGTCGTTAAGGAAATTCCAGGGCGCATAGGCGCCTTCGGTGGCAATGCGCACCGTTTCCTGTGCCTGGGCCGCGCCGGCCAGGGCCAGGGTGGCGACGGCCGCGAGGATGAGCTTCTTCATCTGTTTCTCCGTTGTTTATTCTTTTTGTGTGCCCGTTCCCGGGACTTGTCATCAAAGCCGTCTATTCGTGGCTGGCGGCGTTGAG
>JBARWY010000213.1:0-2951 GCA_049647065.1 Devosia sp.
TCGGCGCATGAACTCAGGGTGACCAACGGCGCTGTCGCCAAGGCGGGTATCGACGACACGCAAATGGCGCTCGACCTCATCGAGCGTGCGCTGCAAGCTGACAGGAGTGACGCCATGGTCTTGCTGCAGGCGGGAGCCCTACATCTCGTTTTGGCCGGAGACGAGAGACGGGCCTTTGCCCTGCTCGAGGAAGCTGAGGCGCTCAACCCCAACAGCCTGCTGATCGCCAATACTTCGGCCTATTGCTACTGGCATGCCGGGTATATCGACACTGCGATTGCACGGCATGAGCGTGTCCTCGGCGTTGGACCCTTCGTGCCGGAGACGATCTGGACCATGAACGGGCTCGCGATGTCGCATTTGTCTGCGGGGCGCGCCGAGGAAGCATTGCATTGGGGGCGTCGCGTGCTCGAGAGGACGGAAGCGCTCGACTCTGCGCATTGCCTCGTAGCGGCGAGCTACGCCCATTTGGGTGAACAGGGAAAGGCCGAGGCGCGGGTAGGTCGTGCCCTGGCGATCTGGCCGGAGCTTTCCGTCAAGCGCCTGATTGGCTTTAAGACAGCGCCCAAGGCGCAATTTCAGTTGCTCGAGGATGGCCTTCTGAAGGCAGGGCTACCAGCAGGTTAGGCAAGGCCTCGTGGTTGATGTCAGTGGAGGAGAACATGGATCAGCTAAAAGTTGCGACAGGCGTGACAGTAGTCCCGGAGCTATTCGGAGGCCTGCTGAAACCGGCTAATACGTCTTCCCCGCCTACCTGGATCGCAGGGTTAGCCATTTTAATGGCGCTTCCTCTCGTGCTGCTCGCTGCCGCAGACCTTGCAACGCCTACGGCATCACCACAATCGCTGCGCGGTGCGGCGCCATCGCCGGCGGGTCGATGGAACTGCAGCTTCGGCGACGAGACAGCGGGAATGCTGACGGTGGAGGAATGGCGCTATACTCTGACCATCGATGGGGAACGGGCGTCCGCGGGAACGCTGGTGCCTGTGGGCGGGCAGGCCATCAAGAACAAAGCGGCCTATGTTCGCGTCGAGAGTGGTCCGCTCGATGACCGTTTCGGCCTTGGTCTCGGCGTCCAAGACGACACTGCCGAACCCGACACCCTGTTCTTCAACAGGGGGCCCGGCTCGGGCGTGCGCTGCATACGCACCTAACCTCGCCATGGTGGGTTTGTCACCCTCGTTGGTGCCTCTACCCATGCCGTCACATGGCCATCGGCAACACGATCGAACGGCCGCTTTCGGGAAAGTGCCGAGGGCGTGCGAATGGCCGAAACGGGGCGCTTCGCCGACGGCACCGGACGATCGCTGGCGAAGTCCCTAAGTTAGATTTCAGTGGCTTCGGACAAGGAGAGAGCGTCGTCAACGTCCACCCCTAGGTACCGAACGGTGTTCTCGATTTTGCTGTGGCCGAGCAAGATCTGGATTGCTCGCAGATTGCCAGTGGCCTTGTAAATTAGCGACGCCTTGGTTCTGCGCATAGAGTGGGTGCCATATTCCTCGGACGTCAGACCGATGGCTGTCACCCACTCGTTGACAAGCCTCGCATACTGACGCGTGCTTATGTGACCATTCGCAGCGATACGGCTCGGAAACGCGAAGTCGTCGACAGTGCCGCCTCGACGCTCGAGCCAAGCGAACAGGCTGCCCCTGGTGTCCGAGGTTATCTCGAACTGGACCGGTCTTCCCGTCTTCTGCTGAACTACCATCGCTCGAGTGCGGATCGTCGGGCCCGCCACGAGTGTGCCGATCTTGATCTTCACCAAGTCGCAACCTCGAAGCTTGCTGTCGATCGCGAGGTCGAACAGCGCCCGGTCTCTCATTCGGCCTTCGCGGCCAAGAAAGAAGCGGATTGACCATATCTGTCTGACTTTCAAGGCGCGTTTGGCGCCAACCTGCCTGCCGGCATTCCAGGCAGGCCTACCTGCTGCAGCAAGGTCGTACTGTGAGATACCCATTACTTTTCTCCACCGGCCAAAGCGGCCGTGGGAGGAACGATTTATGGCAACCTGACCGGCGGCAGGTACTGACCCATTGCGGTCTTCCGCAGCGGTCCCTACGGCTGCCCTATCGCTGCCTCAAGCAACATCGGCAAAGCGCCCGGTCGCCAGTCGGCGCCCCAGGCGCAGGACCGGCGAGCCTATGTTCGACACGAACGGGCCGAGACGATGCATGCCTCAACAGTTCTGGCCGTTTTCCCAAGCGCGCAGGGTTGATGCCGGCGGGACCGACAACCGAAGCCCTAGTACATCGCCCCTGCCTGCCTGGGCAGCCACAGCACCAGGTCGGGAATGTAGGTGATCATGAACAGCACCACGATCAGCAGCAGCAGATGCGGCCACAGTTCCTTGATCATGGCGCTGATACTGATGCCGTTCACCGCCTTGATGACGAATAACAGCATCCCCATTGGCGGCGTGATCAGGCCGATCATCATATTGAGCACCAGCACGACGCCCAGGTGAACCAGGTCGATTCCCAGTGCCAGGGCGGTCGGGATGAACAGCGGCACGATGACCAGCTGGATGGTCGAGACGTCGAGGAAGCAGCCCAGGAGCAGGAACAGGATGTTCAGCAGCAGCAGGAACAGCCAGGCTTCCATCTGATAGTAGGCGAACAGCTCATAGACCATCTGCGGGATGCGCTCGATGGCGATCACGTAGTTGAAGACGAAGGCACCGCAAAGCACGATGCTGACCACGGCCGTGGTCTTGACCGTGGAATAAACCACCGCCGCGAAGCTCTTGAAGCCCAGTGTGCGATAGGCGAACAGGGCCAGCAGCAGGGCGTAGAAGGCCGAGACGGCTGCCGCCTCCGTTGGCGTAAAGGCGCCGGAATAGATGCCGCCCAGCAGGATGGCGGGCATCATCAGGGCCGGGAAGGCGCCGAACAGGATGCGCGGGAACTGCCGCCATGGGATCGCTGCTTCCACCGGGAAACCGCGGCGCTTTG
>JBARWY010000214.1:0-8822 GCA_049647065.1 Devosia sp.
TCTGTTATCACTCGTGCAAAGAATGGCATTGGTTTTGTATAGGTGCAATTGTTATCGACTGGGGCCAGCGGATCGTCAAAAGCAGCGCCAAGCTGTGGCGTCCGCGCAGGAGGGCGCGACCACAAGAAGGCCTCAGGCCCGGCACGGTCGGCAACGCGCAATAACCAGGAATTTGAATTCAGCCACGCTCGTTTCGACGTGGTCAGATGGGAGAGGAGACCATGATTAAAGCCCCGTTTTCGTCCATGAGCCGCAGGCAATTCCTGGCAGGTTCGACGGCCCTTGGCACCTTGGCGCTGACCGGCGCCGGCAGTGCCCTGGCGCAGGAATTCACCATCCCCGAGGCCATTGCCCCGATCACCGGCGATGGTCCCCTGCGCTGGATCGATAGCGGCGACCAGAAGGCCGTATTCTATCGTGCCTTTTTCCCCGAATATGGGGCGGCTCGCGGCATCGAGGTCGTCTATGACGGCCTGCCCTGGAACGAGATCGGCCAGGTCCTGCCGCTGGGCATTCGCAATGGCACTGCCCAGGATGCATTCTGCCTGCCGCTCGGCCTGCCGCCGGCATTCGCGATCAACGAGGGCTGGGTGCAGGCGCTCGACGACTACATTCCCGATATCGAAGGCTGGAAGGCTGGCTTCCCCGCCGGGGCGTTCCTCGAAGGCCTCAACGTATTCGACGGCAAAACCTACGGGCTGCCCTATACGTCGGCCCGCGTGACCTCGGCGCATGTGCTCTACAACAGGCAACTGCTCAACGACGCCGGATTTGACCCTGAAGCGGAAGCGCTGACCTGGGACAGCTTCCGCGAGGCCGCGCGCAAGGTGACGGAACTCAATGCCGGCCGGGCCTTCGGCTTCATCTTGGGCGGAAACCAGGTCAACCGCTTCGCCGACATCACCCGCAGCCTCGCCAATATGGCGGGAACCGCCTGCGGCGATACCTCCATTGGCCTGGGTATCGACTTCCGCACGGGTGAACCCGTGTTTGACAGCGACGAATTCGTCGGCGCGGTCGAACTGCTGATCGCCATGCAGACGGATGGCTCGGTCTTTCCCGGGGCCATGAGCCTCAACGCGCCGCAAGCCCGCGCGATGATGCCCCAGGGTGCCGCCGGCCTGATCCTGCAAGGTCCGTGGAACATCCCGCAATGGGAACGCGAAAATCCCGATTTCGATTTCGGCATTGCGCCGACACCGGCTCCTGCTGGGGCGACAGGTAATCTCATGGTGGGGGCGCTGGCGGCGGCATCCAACACGATGTTCATCAACGGCAAGGCCAAGAACCCACAGGCGGCGGCCGACGTGTTCCATTATCTGGGCACCGAGCAGGGCCAGACCGACTGGGGTAATGTCGTGGGTCCATCAGATCCCCCGATTTTCCCGTCAGCGGCGACCAATTCGCAGATGTCGGATCGGTCCAAGGCAGCCTTAGCCATGTTCGAGAGAACCATCAAGGTCGGCCCCAATCCGTTTGCCCGCAATCCGCAGCTGTCGGAAGTGGCAAGCCGCTACAAGGAGCCGACGCCGAACCTGGCGCTGACAGTGCAGGGCCTGTTCACGGCGCAGGTGTCCGACGTCAAGGCACAGCTCACCACCCTGGTCTCGGCGACCAATGCCGCTCTCGACGAGGCCTTTGCCGCCGCCCGGGAGGCGGGCGCCGAGGTCAGCCGCGACGACCTAGTGTTCTCCAATTGGCGGCCCGACACCGACTATGTCGCGGCCGACTACGAAGCGCTTTAGCGCTCCTCCCAAGGAAGGGCCTGTCCGCTCCGGCGGATGGGCCCCAGGACGCGAGTTGCTCCATGGCCGATGATACACTGACCGCCCCGCAGACATTGCCGATTGCCCGGCCCCGCAGCTTGACCTCCCGGCTATGGCACAGCCGGATCGAGTATCTGTTCCTGATTCCGGGAATGCTGATCTTTGGCGCCTTCATCCTTTATCCGATCTTTGCTTCGCAATATTTCTCGCTGCTCAACTGGTCCGGATTCGATGCCAACCAGACCTTTGTCGGGCTCGCCAATTATGCGGAACTGCTGACCGACAAGTATTTCTGGGATGCGTTCGGGCGCTCGTTCCTGTTCACCATGGGCACGGTGCCGCTGCAGATGCTGGTGTCGCTCATCTTCGCCATCATCCTCAACAACAAGCTCATCAAGCTCTCGACCCTGTTCCGAACACTGATCTTCCTGCCGGTGGTGACGCCGGTGGCCGTGATCGGCATCGTCATGGCCATCATGCTCAGCCCGTTCAACGGGCCGATCAACATGGCCATGCTCGATATCGGGCTGCTAGCGCGGCCGCTCGATTTTCTGGGCGATCCCAAGCTGGTGCTGTGGACGCTGGCGGGCATCTATGTGTGGAAATGGGTCGGGGTGACGATGGTCTACTGGCTGGCGGCGCTGCAGACCGTCCCGGCTGAACTCTACGAGGCCAGCAAGCTCGACGGGGTGAAAAGCTGGCAGGTGACGGTGTTCGTCGTGCTGCCCATGATCATGCCCTTCGCCATCGTCATCGCCCTGATCTCGGCAATCGGCGCCCTCAACGTCTTCCCGCTGGTCCAGTCCATGACGCAGGGCGGGCCGTTCTTCGCCTCCGAAGTCATCGAGGTCTACATCTTCCGCAATGCCTTCGCGACGGCCGGCGCAGTGCCGCGCCTGGGCTATGCCAGCGCCGCCGGCGTGTTCTTCGGCGTCGCCATCATGGGTTTGACCATTTTGCAGATCCTCGCCGTGCGGCACCTGCGCAACCGGGAGAAGACCAATGCCGCATGAGGCAAGCATGACGATCAGGCAGCCACTTGTCTCGCCGCGCGCCCGCCGCTGGATCGTTTCGGCCGCGCTCGCCGCTGTCTGCTGCCTGTGGGTCTATCCGTTGATCTGGATGGTGTCGGCCTCGTTCAAATCCAACGCCATGATCTTCGCCAACGAGGGACTGATCCCCAGCCAGCCGACGGTCGAGAACTATGTGAAAGCCTGGACCCAGGCCAATATTGGTGCCTACTTCTTCAACACGCTGTTCGTGACCATCGGCTCGGTCGCGCTGGTCACCATCTCGACGGCGATGATGGGCTATGTGCTTGGCCGCCGGCAGTTTCCGGGGCGCGGGCTCGTCTTCGGGCTGATCATCTTCACCCTGTTCGTGCCGCAGGGCTACACCATCATCCCGGTATTCGACCTGTTGACCCGGCTGGGTATCGGCCAGTCGCTGTGGGGCGTGATGCTGGCCACGTCAGGCGGCTCCTTCGTGATCTTCGTGCTGCTGTTCGCAGGCTATTTCAGCCAGATGCCCAACGAACTCGAGGAAGCCGCCAAGATGGACGGCGTGGGGTTCGTGAAGACCTTCTGGTACGTCATGCTGCCGCTATCGCGGCCGATCGTGGTGACGGTCATCGTCATGCAGACGCTCTATGCCTGGAACGATTTCCTGCTGCCGCTGGTGGTGACGTTGGCCAACCCGGCGATCCGCACCCTTTCGGTCGGTGTATATGCCTTCCGGGGCGAGAATTTCGTCGATTGGGGTGGCATGGCCGCGGCATCCACCATTACCATCGTACCGGTGGTGATCCTGTTCCTCTTCCTGCAGCGCTATTTCATCGACGGTCTCGCCGGCGCGGTGAAGGGCTGAAAATCGAATAACGGAGAGACCACCATGTCTGGCGTCAGTCTCAGAAACGTCAAGAAAGCCTATGGCAACACGCCGGTGATCCATGGCGTCGATATCGAAATCAACAAGGGCGAGTTTGTCGTTTTCGTCGGCCCGTCCGGCTGCGGCAAGTCCACGCTCCTGCGGATGATCGCGGGCCTTGAGGAAATCACCGGTGGAGACCTGCTGATCAACGACCAGCGCGTCAACGACGTCGATCCGTCCAATCGCGGCGTGGCCATGGTGTTCCAGACCTACGCGCTTTATCCGCATATGAGCGTCGACCAGAATATGGGCTTCGGCTTGCGCATGAACGGTATGCCCAAGGCCGAGGTGGCAGAGCGCGTGATGCGCGCCGCCAGGATCCTGCAGATCGAGGAACTGCTCGACCGCAAGCCGCGCCAGCTCTCGGGCGGCCAGCGGCAGCGCGTTGCCATCGGGCGGGCGATCGTGCGCAACCCGCAGGTGTTTCTGTTCGACGAACCGCTGAGCAATCTGGACGCCGAATTGCGCGTTGCCACGCGGCTCGAGATTGCCAAGCTGCATCACCAGCTTGCCGGCTCCACCATGATCTACGTAACCCACGACCAGGTCGAGGCCATGACGCTGGCCGACAAGATCGTGGTGCTGCGCAAGGGCGTGGTCGAACAGATCGGCGCGCCGATGGAGCTCTATGAAAGGCCCGCCAATCTGTTCGTCGCCGGCTTCATCGGCTCGCCCAGGATGAATCTGGTCAATCTCACCGCGGCCGACAGCGCCAAGGCGGCGCGGGATGGTTCGCCGGTAGCGGTGTCGGGGCCGGAAGCCGAAAATGCCGTGGTTTTGGGCATGCGGGCCGACCAGATGCGCATTGTTCCCCCCGGTGCCGGCACTATCGACGGCACGGTCAGCGTGGTCGAGCGGCTGGGCGACGCCGAGTTCGTCTATGTCCGCACCGGCTGGGACCAGGAACTGGTGGTGCGTGTCGATGGCGGCACCGACTTGCCGGTGGGACAGGCCGTCGGTCTTGCCTTTGCAGGGCGCACGCATTTTTTCGACGCGCAGGGCAAGGCGCTGGACGGCCTTCGCCTGCAAAGCGCCTGACGATTTTCACAAGAGGCAAACCCTTGCAGCCAAATATCATTTTCATCATGTCGGACGATCACGCCGCGCGGGCCATTTCGGCCTATGGCGGCGGACTCAACGACACGCCGAACCTGGACCGCCTCGCCAATGAAGGCATGCGGCTTGACCGGTGTTATGTCACCAACTCGATCTGCACCCCCAGTCGGGCAGCCATCCTCACCGGCACGTACAATCACGTAAATCAGGTGACGACGCTCGATACCCATATCGACAACCGTCTGCCCAACGTCGCCAGGCACTTGCGCCAGGGTGGGTACCAGACGGCAATCTTCGGCAAGTGGCATCTGGGTGAAGGCAGGGCACATGAGCCGACCGGATTCGACCAATGGGCAGTCGTGCCGGGGCAGGGGGTCTATTACGATCCGGTGCTGATCGACAAGGATGGCCCCAGGGTTCACCCGGGCTACGCCACCGACATCATCACCGATATCAGTCTCGACTTCATCAAGGGCCGGGACCCGTCGCGGCCTTTCTTTCTGATGTGCCACCACAAGGCGCCGCATCGCAATTTTGTCTGCGACCACAAGCACGAGGACATGTTCGAGGGTGAAGATTTGCCTCTGCCCGAGAGCTTCTCGGACGACTATGCCAATCGCGCCGCTGCCGCCGCTGCGGCCAAGATGCGCATTCGCTCGGACATGACCTATGACGACCTCGGACTGATCCAGCCCGAGGGTGGCAGCGAGGTTGGGGACCTGATGTTCCCGCATCCCTTCGTGCAGAACCGCAAGGTGCCCGATATCGAGGATGGCCGCTCGATTACGCTGATCGATGCACGTACCGGCAAGAATTTCACCTTCACCGATCCGCGGGCACTGGCCGAGTTCAAGTACCAGCGCTACATCAAGCGCTACCTGCGCACGGTGCAGTCGATTGATGACAATGTCGGCCGGCTGCTTGACTATCTTGATGCGGAGGGACTCGCCGACGATACTATCGTCATTTACACCTCTGACCAGGGGTTTTTCCTGGGTGAACACGGCTGGTTCGACAAGCGCTTCATGTATGAAGAGTCGTTGCAGATGCCGTTCCTGGTTCGCTATCCCAAGGCCATCAAGCCAGGCAGCGTCAGCAAGCAGATCGCCATGAATGTCGATTTCGCGCCGACCTTCCTCGATTATGCCGGTATCCGCATCCCCACCTACATGCAGGGCGCCAGCATGCGGCCGGTATTCGAGACGACGGCGGGCGATGACTGGCAGGACGTTGCCTATCACCGCTACTGGATGCACAAGGATGTCATCCACAATGCCTTTGCCCATTACGGCATCCGCAACCAGCGCTACAAGCTGATCTATTGGTACAACGATCCCTTGCAGCAATTGGGGGCAACAAGGGGCGATGAGCCCCCGGAGTGGGAGTTGTTCGACTGCGAGGCCGACCCCCACGAATTGCACAATCGGGCAAATGACCCTGAATTTGCCGGCATCTTCGCCGACATGGTCAGAAGGCTCGATGCCAAGATGGCCGAGATCGGCGACATGCCAGAGCATGACAGCCAGGCGGTGCTGTCAGGAAGGTGACGACAGGTCAGGTCGGCCGCCTGCCCGTCGGCAAGGGCGGGTAAGGCCCTAGGAAGGTTAGTATGAGCGATCCCCAGGACCGGCAGAACCGGCCCGGTGACTCGCCGCTGATTGCGGGAGTAGACGAGGCGCTGCAAACCTCTAGTCGCGTCTGGGGCGCCGTGTTGGCCTGGTGGAACGCGAATATGGACGAGGCCGGCCTGCCGGCGCGTCTCCGCACGATGGTGCGCAGGCGGGAAAGCTGGCTGGTGCTTCTGGCCATCCTGATCGGCATAGCCGCCGCACTGATGGTGCTGGCCCTGCGCGAGCTGGCCTATGGACTGCAGCGGCTGCTGTTCCAGTTGCCCGCGGGGCAGCACCTGAGTTCCATGCCGCAATTGCCGCTCGACTACGCGCTGATCCCGGCTACCGGCGGGGTGCTGCTCGGAGTCGTCGCGCTGTTGCTGCGCCGCCGCAAGGCCCGCTATGTCGACCTCGTCGAGGCCAATGCGCTGCATGGTGGCAAACTGTCCTTTGTCGACAGCCTGATCATTACATGCCAGACGGTCATCTCCAACGGCTTCGGCGCCTCGGTTGGCCTCGAGGCGGCCTATACGCAGATGGGTGGCGTTGCGGCCTCCAAGCTCGGCGATGTGTTCCATCTGCGCCGGGGCGACATGCGCAAGCTGGTCGGCTGCGGCGCCGCGGCAGCCATCGCGGCCGCATTCGGCGCTCCATTGACCGGCGCCTTTTATGCATTCGAACTGATTATCGGCACCTATACGATCTCCACCCTGGCGCCAGTGGTGGCGGCTTCCATTGCTGCAGTGCTGGTGACGGCGCTGTTCGGGCAGGGGGAGCCGATCGTCTCGATCTCCCAGTCGGTGGCCATCGGGCTGCCGCAGGTGCTGCTGATCGTGGTCAGCGGCTTTGCCTGTGGTGGTATTGGCATCCTGCTGATGCGGCTGGTGGGCATGGTCGAGACCACCTTCAATGCGGCCAAGGTGCCCGTCTGGTCGCGCCCCGCCATTGGCGGCCTCGCATTAGGGGGACTGGCCCTGGTGACGCCGGCAGTGCTGTCGGCGGGCCACGGCGCGCTGGAACACGCCTTCTCCACCACGCCGCTGCCCATTGCGATGGCGGCTGCCGTGGTCTTGCTGAAGGTGATGGCCTCGGCGATCTCGCTGGGCTCCGGCTTCCGCGGCGGATTGTTCTTTGCCTCGCTCTTCCTGGGCGCCATGCTGGGACAGATCTTCTACTGGCTGGCGCTATGGGCCGATCCGACCCTGTTCCCGGACCCGAGTGTGCCGATGCTGGTGGGCATGGCCGGACTGGCCGCCGCCATCGTCGGGGGCCCCCTGACCATGGCATTTCTGGCCCTGGAGACCTCGGGCAGCCTGCCGCTCACTGTCGCGGTCCTGGTGGCCGCGGTCGCGTCGTCAATGCTCGTCCGGGAGACCTTCGGCTATTCCTTCACAACCTGGCGCTTCCATCTGCGTGGCGAAACAATCCGCAGCGCACATGATGTCGGCTGGATGCGCAATCTGACGGTAGGCCGGATGATGCGGCGGGACGTGAAGTCCGTGTCCGAGCGCATGAGCCTCAAGGAGTTCCGCCGCCTCTATCCGCTCGGCGCGGCGACCCGGGTGATCGCCTTGCGCGACGATGACCGTTACGCCGGCCTGATAGAGGTCGCCGACGCCTATGGCGATGGGGCAGCCGACGACGCAGCGTCTGTCCAGACCAT
Source organism: Devosia sp. (assembly GCA_049647065.1). Classification (GTDB taxonomy): domain Bacteria; phylum Pseudomonadota; class Alphaproteobacteria; order Rhizobiales; family Devosiaceae; genus Devosia. The sequence continues at coordinate 8,025 of JBARWY010000214.1, forward strand.
CCTCCGTCATGCTGAAACCATGTTGCATCCAGCCTTGGGCGCTGGAGACGCCGAAGCCTTGTTCGAGAAGAATAATGCGGATGCTTTGGTTGTAGTGTCGGACTTGGCGGACCGCAAGGTCATCGGACTGCTCACAGAAGCGCATCTGCTGCGCCGATACGCAACCGAATTGGAAAAGGCACGCGCTGATTTGGCACGTTAGACCGGTAGCTTTCACTCGCTAGTCTGGTGGCGGCGTGTCTGTTCTAGTCTTGGCGCTGGGTCTTACCCTTGGCAGTTGGTCACATGATCCCGGTTAGCCCGCAGGCAAGTTTTATCCATCGTTGTCGGTTAGGCCGCCAGTCCGCAGGGTCCAAAATCTGCCTGCCGTTCATGTCTGCTTTCCGCCCGGCTGATCGAAAAGCGGACTGGCCGTTTCCCACCCCGCTGCAGACCCCGCTGGCCACCGAGCGGACCGTCCGCTTTTAGGAACTCGCCGAAGGGGACGAATGGCCGGAATGGGGCGCAAACCGGACCTGTGATTGGGTCTCAGAAATCCAGCTATCCCTCGAAGCTCTTGCCTCGAACGCTCATCCAGTTCTCAATCTCATCTTTGATGCGCCTGATCTCGGAGACCTCCGACCCTGCCGACTGATTACCATAGGTCTCAAGCCACCGGTGGCAGCCAAACAGCATCGTGGACACCGTTGCCGATTGGTGGATGGTGGCGAGCCCGCCATCCTTTTCAACGTGGTCCCACCATCGGAGAATGGCCGAGGCATGGTTAGAGGTTGGCATCAGGATAGCTCGAGGAAGGAT
>JBARWY010000215.1:0-2010 GCA_049647065.1 Devosia sp.
GCATGAGTCTGATGGCGACCAAGCTCGTTTTCGTAGTCGGCGATAGAGACCTGACGGCCACCGGCCGCAACTTCGACGCGGGGCTGCTTTGCATGTCGCATCGGATATACTCCAAGAATGACCCGAAAAACGCCGGGCCCAACAAGCATCTGAGGAGCGCTGCTGGTCGTCAACTGGAAGTTACGTCAGTTGCATTTGATGCCATGGAAGAAATGGTCATGGATTGTTCAAAGGATAGTTTTTTGTAAGGAAGGAATACTCGCGAAGATTTCGTGCGACCGGACCATCGCGCTAAAGCTTTGATTTTTAAGTATTTTTCGGCGTGACATGGGAAAAACGCCGTCACAACTTTTGCCCGCGCAGCTGCGCTGAATTGCGACACTCAACCAAAAGGTCCGGAATCGCTGGGGTTGCGGACGGACCGCTTGCATCTGCTGCCGGCGATCGCGTCACAAGGATTAGCACTCTCATTCGGAGAGTGCCAGAATGTGGCGAGACTGGGGCAAAAATGACGCCCGCGCGAAACAGGCGGCGCCCTAGGTGGCGACCGGCATAGCCGCCCCCCCGAACAGGCGCCGTCCGTCAGGAGGGTATCGTTCAATTTGCGTTCACCGCGACGGCTCGCGTTGTACGCGCAGCACCGTCTCGGAGAGCGGGCTCCAATTCCCCGTGCTGCGGCCGAAGGCGACGCAACCACTGCGCCCGGTCGCCGCCCGGCAATCGGAGCCAGACGTCGCATGTCGCGGAACCCCGTGGCGCGGTTTTTCTTCCGAAAGCACGCCGTGGGCCGTCCACCCGGGGGTTTTCGCAAGACGCGTGGCTCCGGGGCTGGCATTGTCGGAGGCGTCGCCTCTAGACTGGACGCACTGCAGAGGCGCCGTGACGGAGGCCGGGAATGATCACGCGCGGATTTGCCGGACGCTCGCAAGGGTCGGATCATTCGGACCGCGTTCCGCCCGGACAGCATCTGGTCGATTACTTCCCCGTGCTGTCGGCCGGCCCCACACCTCACATCGAGCCGGCAAGCTGGTCGTTCACGCTCAAGGTCGGGCCCCGTCCAGTCAAGAAGTGGAACTGGGCCGAGTTCAACGCCCTGCCGATGACCAAAATGGTCCGCGATATCCATTGCGTGACGACGTGGTCCAAGCTCGATACTCAATGGGAAGGCGTATTGATCGACGACATCCTCGCCGACGCTTACATCGAGCCACCGACCGACTTCACGCTGGCGCATTCGTTCGATGGGTACTCCACCAACGTTCCGACGGCCGACCTGACGCTCGGCAGGGCGATGGTGGCTCTCAAATATGGCGGGCAGCCACTCGAGCGCGACCATGGTGGCCCAGCCCGCCTGCTCGTGCCGCATCTCTATTTCTGGAAGTCGGCCAAGTGGGTCAACGGGCTCCAATTCACCGAGCGCGACGAAGCCGGCTTCTGGGAGCTGCGGGGCTATCACATCTACGGCGACCCATGGCGGGAGCAACGCTATACCGATGACTGACGGGGTCTGGCAGAATGCCCGCATCCTGCGACAGACGCCGCGCATCAAGAGCTTCTTCTTCGCGCTGCCGGCGCCCTGGACCTACCGGCCCGGTCAGCATGTCGATGTTCGGCTGACGGCCCCGGACGGCTATCAGGCCATGCGCGGTTACTCGATCGCCTCGGCCCCCGACGCCAGCGGGGACATCGAGCTGGCTATCGAACGGCTGGATGACGGGGAGGTATCGACCTTCTTCCACGATGTGGCGGTGGTCGGCGATGACATCGAGATCAGAGGACCTCTGGGCGGCCACTTCACCTGGGTGCCGCAAGATGGCGGCCCTGTCTTGATGATCGGCGGCGGTTCTGGAATGGTGCCGCTCATGTCGATGATCAGGAACTGGTACGCGCTCCGCTCGGAGGTTCCAGTCGCCCTACTGCTTTCAGTGAGTTCATTGCAGCAAGCGCTCTACCTGGGAGAACTGACGTCCATTGAAGCCAACTCGCGCTCCTTCGCGTTGCGCTTAGCTC
>JBARWY010000216.1:0-61762 GCA_049647065.1 Devosia sp.
GACGACCAGAAGCGCAAGCTAGAGCTGGTGGTGAAGACGGCGGAGGCGATCTGGGGTTCGGTTTAAGGGTTTCGGCTCTTCGAGCTGCAATTTTCTCAGTCGACACCCTCCCCCTTGTGGGGAGGGACCAAGGGTGGGGGGTGGTTTTAGCCCCGATATTCGGGCCGACCGCCACCCCCTCCCAGCCTCCCACATCAAGGGGGAGATGCCGGCCAGTGGGTGTGGTGCGATCGTGCGCAACCCAACCGCGCCCTAAGCCCCCAGCTTCAGCCCCAGATAGCGTTCCAGTGTCGCATTGTCCCTCAGCAGGTCAGCCGACTTCGCGCGGTGGGCGATCATTCCCCGTTCGATGACAATGGCGTCCTCTGTGAGGCCCAGGGCGACTTCGGCATGCTGCTCTACCAGCACCAAAGCGATGCCCTCGTCAGCCGCCATCTGGCGCACGGCGGCGGTGAGTTCCTCGACAATGATTGGGGCCAAGCCCTCGAATGGCTCGTCGAGCAGCAGCACGGCCGGATTTGTCATCAGGGTGCGGGCGATGGCGAGCATCTGCTGTTCGCCGCCTGAGAGCTGGTTGCCCATATTGGTGCGGCGGTCGGCCAGGCGCGGAAACAGCGCGTAGATGGCGGTGAGGTTCCAGCGGCCGGGCCGGGCGATGACGGTGAGGTTTTCCTCAACCGACAGCGAGGGAAAGATGTCGCGCTCCTGCGCCACCCAGCCAAGGCCGAGGCGCGCTCGCTTGTGCGGCGCGAGCCGGGAAATGTCGGTGCCGCGCCAATGGATCGAGCCGCGCGCGGCGCTCACGAAACCCATCGCCGTGAGCAGCAGAGTGGTCTTGCCAACGCCATTGCGACCGAGCAGAGCAAGGCTGCCATTGGCGGGCAGGGTCAGCGAGATGCCGTCGAGCACCACGGCCTCACCATAGCCGGAGCGGACATCGCGGAATTCCAGCAGCGGCTCAGCCATGTCCATGCCCCAGATAGACCTCGCGCACACGCGGATCGCTGCGCACAGTTTCGGGATCGGCTTCCAGCAGCACGCCGCCGCCGACCAGGACGATGATGCGCGAGGCGAATTTGAAGACGATATCCATGTCGTGTTCGATGAACAGCACAGAGATGTCGGACGGCAATCCCGCAATGACACCGAAGAGCGCTGCGCTCTCGTCCTTCGGTACGCCGGCCGCCGGCTCGTCGAGCAGCAGTACGCGCGGCCTTGTGGCGAGCGCCAAGGCGATTTCCAACAGCCGCTGCTGGCCATAGGGCAGCGTGCGGGTGGTGCGGGTGGCAACATCGGCGAGTCCGAGCTGGCTCAGGATGGCGAAGCTCTCGTCGATGGCATCATCGTGCGAGGCCAGCCGCCGCCAGAACTGGCTGGCCGCACGTTCGCGCTCGATCACCGCCAGGGTGACCGCCTCGATGGGTGCGAGATCAGGGAAGAGTGTGTTGATCTGGAAAGTGCGGCTCAGGCCACGGCGGACGCGATCGGCAGGCTTGAGGGCGGTAATGTCGCCGCCATCGAGTTCGATCCGCCCCGCATCGGGCCGCAACTGGCCGGTGAGCAGGTTGATCAGCGTGGTCTTGCCCGCCCCATTGGGACCAATCAGTGCGTACCGGGCACCGCGCGGCAGGGAGATCGCCACGTCGCGCGTCACTTCGAGCTTGCCGAAGCTCTTCTTCAGCGCTTCGGCGCGTAGCACGATGTCCTCGCCCGCCATCAGTTGCGCCTGTCGATGATGCGGGCCAGGAAGCCCAGAATGCCCTTGGGCATGAACAGCACAACGACCATCAGCAGCAGGCCGATACCGAAATACCAGTATTGCGGATTGATGCCCGCGAGCTGGTCTCGCGCCACGAGGAAGATGATGGTGCCAAGGATCGCGCCATAGAGCCGGCCGGTGCCGCCCAGGATCAGCATGACGACGACGTCGGCGGAGCGCTCGAAGCTCAGGGAATCCAGCGCTACCGTATTGGTGGTCTGCGCCATGAGGCCGCCGGCAAGCCCGGCAATGGCGGCGGAAATGGCGTAAATCAGCCGCAAGTGGCCCTTGTGATCGGCACCAATGGCCGGCATGCGCTTGACGTTTTCGCGGATGCCACGCAGCGCCAGTCCGAAGGACGAATTGACCAGTCGTCGGCTGAGCAGGAAGCACAGGAACAGCACGGCCAGCGCATAGGCGTAGCCGGTATAGCCCCACATATCGAATTTGAACTGGCCGAGGACCGGCCAGGTGCGGATGCCGCGCAGTCCGTCCGTGCCGCCGGTCAGCCAGTGCATGGCATTGGCCAGCTCATAGGTCAGGAAGCCCAGGCCCAGCGTCACCATGATCAGCGCCAGATGCTGTACGCGGGTGATGAGGAAGCTCACCACATAGCCGATGACACCGGCAAAGACGCCAGCCATGAGCAGGCCCGAGAACGGCTCACCCCAGCCGCGAACGCTGATGATCCCGGCTAAATAGGCACCAAGGCCAAAGAACATGGCGTGGCCGAGCGTGACGATGCCGGCATAGCCCAGGATGAGGTCGACCGAAATGGCGAAGAGCGCGGCAATGGCAACCTGGGTGGCGAGCGGCAGGTAAGTGGGCAGCAGGATGAAGGGCAGCAGGGCCGCCAGCCAGAACAGAACTTCGAAGGGCGACCAGTGGCTACGGCGGCGCAGCCAGTCGCGCGGCTCGATCGGGGTGGTGGAGAGCGGTGTCTTCACGGCCATCTCCTAGCGCTTGCCAAAGAGGCCGAGCGGCCGCACGAGCAGGATGGCCACCAGCAGCAGGTAGATGAGGAAGCTGCCGATTTCGGGCCAGAAATACTTGCCGGCGACGTCGCCGATGCCGAGCAAAGCCGCACCGACGAAGGAACCTGATATCGAGCCCAGCCCGCCGACCGACACCACGATCAGCACATAGACCAGCATCTGGAAGCCGAAGGATGGCGAGAGCCCGACGATCTCAACGGCCAGCGCGCCACCGAGGCCCGCGAGGCCACTGCCGAGGGCGAAGGTGATGGCAAAGACGCGCTCGACATCGAGCCCGAGGCCCTGCGCCATGCGCTGGTTATCGACCGCGGCGCGAATCTGCGCACCGAGCCTGGTGCGTTCCAGTCCGAAGACCAGCAGCGCGGTCACGATAAGCGCCACGAGAATGATGAAGCTGCGATAGACGCCGAAGCGAATACCGGCGAATTCGACCGAGCCGCGCAGCCAGGACGGCAGGATGATGACCTGCTGGACGGTGCCGAAAACGAAGGTGGCGACCGCCGCGGCAACGAAGACCATGCCGATGGTGAACAGCACCTGGTTGAGCTCGCCGGCCTTGTAGAGCCGGCGAAACAGCGTGCGTTCGATGAGCACGCTGAGCAGAGCCATGGCGATGAAAGCCAGCGGCAAGGCGGCGAGGAAGGGCAGGCCGAGTTGGCGCATGACGGTGACGGCTACATAGCCGCCGAACATGCCGAAGGCCCCGTGTGCCAGATTGATGAAATTCATCATGCCGAGGGTGACCGAAAGGCCAACCGACAGGAGGAACAGGAGCATCCCGAAGGCGAACCCGTCGAACAACACAATGGCAATCTGGCTGATCATAGCCCTGTTCCTAGCAGATCACGCTGCATGTTGGTCAACTCACTGCCCTGCTTCTGGATAGTACTATGCCGCCGCAAGCACGGCGGGGTACCTCCCCCTCGACGAGGGAGGCTGGGAGGGGTGTTGAGAGCCACGATATCGCGGCCAAACATCCCCCACCTTGATCCCTCCCCCGCAAGGGGGAGGGAAACGACTGGAGCGTCAGCTGTTGATCACGCCTCTACTTGGCCGCGCCGTGCAGCGGATCCTTGACCGCTGGGATCTCGTGCAAGATCACGTTCTGCAGCACACCATCCACGTCCTGGATTTCGCGAATATAGACGGTCTGGACGATGTCGCGCGTTTCCGGGTCGATGGAGATCGGGCCGCGCGGGCTGTCCCAGGACAGGCCCTTGGCAGCTTCGATCAGGGCGTCGCCATTGGTATCGCCATTGGTGGCCTTGAGCGCCTCGAAGATGAGATGCATGCCGTCATAGCCGCCGATGGAGAACAGGTCGGGGCTGCGGCCGTTATTGGCAGCGTGATAGCCGTCGACAAAGGCCTTGTTCAGCGGATCGTCGCGTTCGAGCGTGTAGTGGTAGGTGGTGATGATGCCCTTGGCGGTGTCACCCATGCTTTCGAGGGCTTCCGGGTGGGTCAGTTCACCCTGGGCCAGGACCTTGAAATCGGGTGGGGCGATGCCGCGGTCGGCGAGGGCCTTGCCGATGGCGGCAGGCTGGGCACCGCCCGGCACGAAGATGTATACAGCTTCGGGGCTGGCATCGGCGACGCGCTGCACGAAAGCGGAGAAATCGGGATTGGCGACGGGGGTGCGGTCAGCGCCGACAATGGTGCCACCGGCTTCGGTGAAACCCTTGGCAAAGGCGGCCTCGGCATCAATGCCCGGACCGTAATCGGCCACCAGTGTATAGGCCTCGCGGATGCCCTGCTCATAGGCCCAGCTGCCGAAGGAATAGTTGAGCTGCGGAATGGTCACGCCGGTGCGCACGATATAGGGCGACTGCTCGGTGACGATGGAGGTGGCGGCATTCATCACCACCATCAACTTCTGCGCTTCGGTGGCGATCTCGGCGGCGCCGAGAGCCTCGGGCGTCAAGGCGAAACCGGCCAGAATGTCGACATTGTCGCGCACCACCAGTTCCTGCGCCAAGCGGCGGGCCACGTCGGGTGCCGGGCCGCCGGTGTCGCGCTTGATGATCTCGATCGTCTTGCCGGCCACTTCATTGCCATGCTCGGCGAGGTAAAGATCAATGCCTGCCTGTAGCTGGTTAGCGGCGTCGGCGAACGGGCCCGAATAGGGCAGGATGACGCCGATCTTGACTGTTTCCTGCGCCATGGCGCTGGCCGACCAAGCCAGGCCGAGGCCAAGCAAAGCAGCCGCTGCTGTTCTTCCCAACATGAAATCCTCCCACTGTGTTAACGCGTTTGCACCCGGGTCTTGGTGACCTCTGTGATGCCTTGCACTCGGACTGTATACATGGCGACCGGTTTCGCCAAGTGGAACCGAGACAAAGTGCGACCATCTCAATGGCTTGCGGCCGCCGGGTTGCGGCGGCCGCTCGAGCGGTCTGCAGGAACTGGATGGACGCTACGTGAGGACCACGTGCTGGGTCAGCTCTTCGATGGTCGTATCGGCCTTGGCGACGTCGAAAACCTTGGTGCCGTGGCTCATGATCACGAAGCGGTCGCACACCTGGTAGGCGTGATAGAGGTTGTGCGTCACCAATACGCTCGATACGCCTTCCGACTTGAGCTTGAGCACCTGATGCAGAAGCGCCTCGGTCTCTCGCACCGACAGGGCCGAGGTCGGCTCGTCGAGCAGCAGCACGCGGCGCTTGAAGAACACGGCGCGGGCAATGGCCACGGCCTGCTTCTGGCCACCGGAGAGATCGCCCACCAGCTTATCGGGTGAGTCGATGCCCGAAATGTGGACCGCGCTTTCCAGCACCTGCATGGCGATCTCGCGCATCTGCTTGAGATTGAGGAAGCCGAAACGGGTGGTCAGTTCGCGCCCCAGGAAGATATTGCGCGAGATGGAGAGGCAGTCGACCAGGGCAGTGTTCTGATAGATCGTTTCGATGCCGGCCTCGGCGCTGTCGCGGCGATTGGCAAAATCCTGCCTGACCCCATCGACCGAGATATGCCCGGAGCTGGGGCGGTGAATGCCCGAGAGCATGTTGACGGTGGTGGACTTGCCGGCGCCGTTGTCGCCGAGCAGGCCGACCACCTCGCTGTGGCCGACCTCGAAGCTGAGGTCGGTCAGTGCCTTGAGCGGGCCGAAGGACTTGTTGATATTGTGCAGAGCGAGCAGACTCATGACGCGGCTCCCCGGCGATCGAGGCCGTGATTGAAGATCGAGGCCAGCACGATCAGCGTGGCGATGAACATGTCGAGATAGAAGCCGGGTGCCCGCATCAGCAGCAGCACATCGGTGATGGTGAAGATCAGCATCACGCCGAGGAAGACGCCGAGGATGGAGCCGCGGCCGCCGCGCAGGGAAAGCCCGCCGATGACGCAGGCGGCGATGGCCTGGAGTTCGAGGCCGGCGCCCTGCCCCGGCTGCACGGAGCCGACACGGGTGGTGGCGAGAATGCCGGCAAAGGCGGCCATGAAGCCGGCAATGGCGAAGGCCAGGAGCTTGATGCGGTTGGTATTGACGCCGATTGCCGTGGCAGCCTGGCGATTGCCGCCTGTGGCGAAGACGTGGTTGCCGAAACGGTGGCGATGCAGCAGCGCCCAGAAGACCAGACACAGGACGATGAACCAGATGAAGGCGGCGTTGATACCGAACAGGGTGCCCGAGAACAGCTCGTTGAACACCGGGTTGGGATCGAAGCGCACCTGCACGGCGCCGTTTATCAGCAGCACGGCGCCGCGCCAGAACAGCAAGCCGCCCAGCGTGACGATGAAGCTCGGCAGGTTGAAGCGAAGGGTCAGCGCGCCGTTGAGCAGGCCGATGGCGGCGCCGACGAGCAGGCCTACCGGGGCCGCGATGAAGGCGTCGATGCCGTTGCCCACCAACATGGCCATGACGATGGCAGTGAGGGTATAGACCGAGCCGATGGAGAGATCGAACTCGCCTGCGATCATCAGCATGCCGGCGCCGAGCGCCAGACAGCCGAGCACCGGGACCGAGCGCATCATGATGCCCATATTGGCCGACGAGAGATAGCGGAAGTCGTCGGGGAACAAGAGGCCCGCGGCGATGCAGGCGATCTGCACGACAACGAAGACCAGAAGGATGGCGCCGGCGGGCATTTCCAGCAGGCTATAGAGCCAGCTGGCAGCCGTGCGCCGGGGCGTGGCGGCGCGATCATTGATCATGGCGGTCACGGGGATATGTCCTGATTGATAAGGTTGGCCCCGGCCGGAGGACGGCCGGGGCCCTGCTATCAGCGATAGGTGCCGATGAACGGCTTCACCACGCCAATGCGTTCCTGATTGAGGAAAGCGCCCTGGCCGGTATCGACGTCGGTTGGGGTCAGGCCGTAGCGGGCTGCCATGGCGATCTGGGCGATCGGGTAGTAACCCTGCAGGTAGGGCTGCTGGTCCATGGTGGCGAACATGGCGCCGGACTCGACGGCGTTGACGATCTCGACCGCGAGGTCGAAGCCGCCGAACGGAATGTCGACGCCCGCATCCTTGATGGCACCAGCACCCACGGTGGAGGTCACCGAACCGGTGCCGAACAGCGCCTTGATATCAGGGTTGGCGATAAGGGCCTGGGCCATGATGTTCTGCGCCTCGGCCGGATCGAGCCCGGCACGGACCGTCTCGACCTTGATGCCGTGCTCGGTCATGGCACGCTCGATGCCGCCGCCACGGGCCACGGCAAAGCTGGCCTCTGGGATTTCGCGCGGGTTGAAGACAGTGTCGCCCTCCTTGAGGCCGAATTCCTCGATCATGCGAATGCCGAGTTCATAGCCCGAGGCTTCCTCGTTCATGCCGACATAGGCTTGGCGGCAATTGCCCTTGGCACCTTCGAGATCGTCATTGTTGAAGCCGATGACGATGACGCCGGCTTCCACCGCGGCGCAAATGCTCTCATCGAACGCATCCGAGCTCGAGATGGCGACGGCGATGCCGTCGACACCAGTCGCTACGGCGCTTTCGATCAGGTCGTTCTGGCGGACCGGATCGTTATTGGCATATTGCACGTCGAGATCGACGCCGAAGGCGGCGGCGGCGTCCTGTGCGCCTTTGACGACCGGATTGAAGAACTGCACTGATGGGTCGAGATAGATGATCATGGTCGCCGAGACCGGATCCTGGTCCTGCGCAACAGCGCCACAGGCGCTGGCAAACAGGGCGCATCCGGCCAGTAGAGCGGCCTTTGACTTGGTCAATTTCATCGCTTAATCCTCCCTTTGGATCGCTGCGGGTCCCTCCTCGGGCCCGCTTCGGAAGGCGTCCTCCGACCAAAGATTACGCCTTACGAATCCGTGTTCCTGGTTCCGGCGCTGCTCAGTGCTGGAACCAGGGTTGCCCGCGTCCAAGCGTCATATGCAGACCCTTGAACTGGGAATATTCATCAAAGCCGAAGCGGCCGAGTTCGCGGCCGGTGCCGCTTTTCTTGTAGCCACCGATGGGCAGCTCCGGCGTGCCGTCGATCACCGAATTGATCCAGCAGCGACCGGCGCGGAGCAGGCGCGTGGTCTGGATGGCGTTTTCGAGATCGCGCGACCAGACGCTGGCCGAAAGACCGAACGGGGTGCCGTTGGCGAGAGCGACAGCTTCTTCACGCGTGTCGAAGCCAATGGTGGCCAGCACCGGCCCGAAGATTTCCTCCTGGGCAATGCGCATGTCGGGGCGCACCTTGTCGAACACCGTGGGGGCAAAGAAATTGCCGTTCTTGGCATCGACCATGTCGCCGCCCAGCAGCAGTTCGGCGCCTTCGTCGATACCGGCGGCGACATAGCTCGCCACCTTTTCGAGGTGGGTCTGGGTGACCATGGCGCCGAAGCGCGTGCCGGCGCCAAGCGGATCGCCGAAAGGCAGTTTGCGCGAGAGTTCGAGCAGGCGCTCGAGCAGAGCCGGGCGGATGGAATTCTCGACAATCAGCCGGCTGCCGGAAATGCAGCACTGGCCGGCATTGTGATAGACGCCATAGGCAATGCCATCGGCGGCGGCTTCGAGATCGGCGTCGGCGAAGACAACCTGCGGGCCCTTGCCGCCCAGTTCGAGGCCGACGCGTTTGACGCCGGCGGCGGCGATTCCGGCGAGCTGGGTGCCGACGCGGACCGAGCCAGTGAAGGCCAGTACATCGACGCGCGGATCTTCGGCCAGCACTTGGCCAACGGCCGGCCCGTAGCCTGTGATGACGTTGAACACGCCGGCCGGCAAGCCAGCCTCAAGTGCCAGTTCGGCCAGGCGGATGGTGGTGCCGGAGGTAAATTCGCTCGGCTTGACCACGACGGTGCAGCCGGCACCCAGTGCCCACGGCACGCGCTCGGAGACGATGATGAAGGGGAAATTCCACGGCGTGATGATGCCGACGACGCCGGCCGGCTCGCGCAGCACCAGGCCAAGGCGGTTTTCGCCGATATTGTTATGGGTCGCGCCTTCGAGACCGCGCGACATGCCGGCGGCGTAGTTCCACAGATCGGCGCAGTAGCCGATTTCGCCCTTGGCCTGTTCCAGCGGCTTGCCGGTTTCGAGGCATTCGACCAGGCCGAGTTCGTCCACATGGGCGAGGATTTTGTCGGCAACCCTGTGAAGAATGGTCGAACGCTCGGCGCCGCTCATCTTCGGCCAGGGACCGCTATCGAAAGCCTTGCGCGCTGCAGCGATGGCCAAAGCTGCATCGGCCGTGGTGCCTGCCGGCCATTCACCGACCACCTTGCCCCGATGGCCAGGACTTTCGCGCGTCACCGTTTCGCCGGACTGCGCGTCGACCGATTTGCCGTCGATGAGCATGCGATAGGCGCGTTTACTCGCCAGCCGCGGATCACTAAGGTTCGGCGCGACGAAGTTGTCCTGAAAGCGTGACTGAATGACCATCGCAATGGCAGGCTGAGCCCGCCCTCCTCGAGACTATCAGGCACGTTTGAACGTGCCCTGTATGGAATTGTATGGTACCGTATGGCGCATTGATGATCCCGTCAATGGCCCGGACGAGATGTAATATGACTCTGGAAATGCAGACCTCGGAGAGCGGAGAAAGCGCTGCGGCAGCGATCGAAAAGGATCTGCGCCGCGCCATCATCGAGCTTGAGCTGAAGCCCGGCTCGCGCCTCTCCGAACAGGACATCGCCACTCGACTCGGTGTGTCGCGCCAGCCGGTGCGCGAGGCGATGATCCGGCTCGCCAATTCGCGGCTCATCGAGATACGGCCGCATCGCGGCACGGTGGTGGCTCGCATCTCCGCCAAGGAAATGACCGAGGCGCTATTCGTGCGGCAGTCGGTGGAAATCGCCGTAGTGGCGAAGGCGGCGCAGAACTTCGACGCCTGGCAGCGCAAGCGCATTGCCAGCCTGCTGCTCAAGCAGGAAGAAGCGTCGAACAACCTCGATCACGCGGCTTTCCGCGAGCATGACGAGGCCTTCCACATCGCCATCGCCACCGGGGCGGGCGTCGGCATCGCCTGGATCGCCATCGCCGACATGAAGACGCATATGGACCGGGTCTGCAACATGACGCTGCAGAGCGAAGGCGACATGCAGCGCCGCGTCCGCGAACACCGGGCCATCATGGCCGCCATCGACGCGCATGACGTCCAGGGGGCCCAGGACGCGATGGCGCTGCATCTGGGCAGCATCCTCGACGACTTGCCCGAACTTGAGACCAGGCATTCCAGCCTGTTCATCTGACCCCGCTGTATTCAATCCCGATCGGAGCCTTCCCATGACCACCACCGCCCGCTATCCGAGCCTTGCCGGCGTGCCGGTAATCGTCTCCGGCGGTGCATCGGGGATCGGGGAAGCGCTGGTGCGCAATTTTGCAGCGCAGGGCGCCAAGGTCGGTTTCGTCGATATCATGGCCGAGCGGGGCGAACAGCTCGCGGCCGAACTGGTATCGGCCGGCAAAGTGACACGCTTCATCCGTTGTGACATCACCGACATTGCCGCCTATCAGGCCGCAATAGCCGATCTCGCCACGGCGCATGGCGACGCACTGGTGCTGGTCAACAATGCGGCGCACGACGAGCGACACGAGTGGGCAGAGGTCACATCCGCCTATTGGGACGACCGCATGGGGGTCAATCTCAAGCACAGCTTCTTTGCCATCCAGGCGGTGGCGCCGGGCATGATCAAGGCAGGGCGCGGCTCGATCATCAATACCGGCTCGATCAGCTGGATGATCATGGCGCCGCGCCTGCCGATCTACGAGACCGCCAAGGCCGCCACGCATGGCCTCACACGCTCAATGGCGCGTGAACTGGGCAAACACGGCATCCGCGTCAATACGCTAGTGCCGGGCTGGGTGATGACAGAGCGGCAGCTAACGCACTGGCTCGATGCCACAACGGAAAAGCTCATCGACGACAGCCAGGCGTTGGCTGGCCGGGTCTATCCGGATGACGTGGCGCGCATGGCGCTGTTCCTTGCGGCCGAAGACAGCGCCATGATCTCAGCGCAGCAGTTTCTGGTCGATGGTGGCTGGGCCAACAGCTAGACCTAGGCGTCTCGCTCGGCCTCGATGCTTGCGGCGAGGTCGAACGTTTCGCGGGAAGACAGGTCGGTTGCCTGGACGTCGCCAATCGGCTCCCGAGCAATCCCGGATGCCTGTAGCTCGCCCCACTGGCCATCCCATAGATCCGGACGGGCCAGCACGATCACCACTTCCCTGAAACCGTGCAATGCGCGAGCCGCTTCGGCGGCGGTCAGCGCCGCCGGCACGTCTTCATATTCGGCTTCATCGGCGTCGACATCGCCCCTCGATTCCCACCACACCGCCGCCTTGAGGCTCTCGTCGGCGCCCTGTTCGATGCCGACCGTGACGGCATCCGGCGAGCGTTCACCCACCGATACCAACCGATACTTCGTCACCACGCTGCTCATCGCATCTCTCCTGCCTCGCCGTAGGCGTGCTGTACTGCAGGAACCGTGGGTCTGGTGAGTAGGTTCCACGCCACCGGGCGCACATTGAGGTGGAACCAGACTCGCGGACCGTCGTTGAGCCAGGTGGCGGAGCAGGGACGCCGCCCGCCATCGTGCCCGAAAGGCGGATTAGGGCTTGTGTTCGCGGCTCCCCGGCTGTCTTTACAACCACTCTTCACCGCTTCTGGAGATATTGGTGACCTTCAAGTCCGAACTCGCGGCAGCGCATCTGGCCGCCATTGTCGATAGCTCATTCGACGCCATCGTCAGCAAGGACCTCAATAGCGTCATCACCACCTGGAACGCCGCCGCGGAAAACCTGTTCGGCTATACGGAGGCCGAGGCCGTCGGCCAGTCGGTGCTGATGCTGATTCCGCCGAACCTGCAGAGCGAAGAAAAGGACATCATCGCCAAGGTTCGCATCGGCGAGCGCGTGGAGAGCTATGACACGATCCGCCTGCGCAAGGATGGATCACAGGTGGCCGTGTCGATCACGGTATCACCGGTCAAGGGCAGCGATGGCACGATCATCGGCGCGTCCAAGATAGCCCGTGACATCAGTGCGGCACGCGATGCCGAGCAACGCATCAGCATGCTGCTGCTCGAGGTGAACCACCGGGTAAAAAACCAGTTTGCGGTCATCCTCTCCATCATCCGGGAGTCCAGCAATCGCTCAATTTCTCCAAAGGATTTCGAAGAACAGGTCCGCGCCCGCATCATGGCGCTCTCCAGCTCGCACGACTTGCTGGTCAACTCGGACTGGTCCGGCGCCGGTCTTTTCGAACTCGCCCAGGAACATCTCAGCATCTTCGGCAGCCCTGAACAGGTTACTCTTTCCGGCCCGATGGTGATGCTGAAGCCCAATGCCGTGCAGAACCTTGGCATGGCCATGCACGAGCTTGGCACCAACGCGGCCAAGTATGGCGCCTTGTCTGCGGCGGGGGGCAAGGTCGAGGTGCGCTGGCACCTGCAAACGGACGATGACGATGTCAAGAAACTCACAGTGATCTGGGACGAGACCATTGCCGTCCCGAACGGCGAGGCCCCCGGCGACCAGCAACGTCGCGGCTTCGGCAGCGTCGTGCTGGAGCGTGTCGTCCCCCTAAGCCTGAATGGCGTTGCCAGCTACACGCGGAGTAACGGCAAGGTCAGCTGGAGCCTCACGGCGCCCGCCGACGATGCTATTGCGCCGGGCTTCGTCTCCGCTCATGCCGACCTCAGCAGCGGGATTCTGTAGGTCCCAAGTCACTAGCTGCCCGGCAGCCCGAGCCAGCTTGAGGCGCTGCCGGAGGTGCCAAGTCCGACCAATGGCTACCCAATCGTTAGGGACGACGTTACTTCAAGGCTCCGATCTTCGCGCACCTGCGCGATGTCCGGCGCAGTCGAATGCTGCAAAAGCCGCGCGTCGCGTTCACGGATCAGCTGTTCGATTTCGGGCTGATATTGGGCGACGATGGCGGTGAGCCAGCGATTGACGAGATAGGATGGCTTGGCCAGTTGCATGTCGAAGCGTGGCAGCAGGGCAATCGTCGGCTCGGCATCGAGCCAGGTGTCACCCACCACCCACTGGTTGACGGTGAAAAGGCGATGTAACTTGCCGAAGGCGTCCACGCCGATGGCGATAAGATGGTGCACCGGTCCCTGCGCCCCATCCGGCCGGACGAAGCAGTGAAAGTGGCCATGCTCGACATCGTCGGCCGGCGGCAGGTGGCAGTGATAATACCATTGTCCGCCGCTTTCCGGGTCGAAGACGTCCCCCGGCGGATAGTGTGACCATGCCGTAACCGAGGGGGCATCGCGCAGGGTTTCGCGCAGGACGTTCTCGCCGGACTTGGCGAGCAGGTGCTCGCAATAGGCCGCTTCCTGGCCCGCTCGTTCGCGCTCCGCGTCCATGCCTGCCTCCTATTGCGCCCCTGCCGAGCAGGGATTGACGGCCGCACAGGGAGCACCCGCCGCACAGGGATTGTCGACAGGCGCTGGAGCCGCAGCAGCGCAGGGAGCGCCAGCTGCGCACGGATTGGCCGGCGCGCCCGCCGCACAGGGAGTGGCCGCAGCCGGGGCTGACGCGGCGCAGGGGCTGCCCGCGGCACAGGGATTGGCAACGGCGGCGGGCGCGTCGGCAGCGCAAGGATTTCCTACCGCGCAGGGATTGGCGGCGGGTGCCGCGGCAGCACAGGGGTTGGCGGCGGCACAGGGATTGGCAGAGGCGGCAGCCGCTGGCACGGGAGCCGGTGCGCTGGATGGACTGGTCACATGGTCGGCGGCAACCGCAGCGGTGGCAAGTAGGGCGGCAGCGCCGAACAGCAGGGTATTACGTGCGCTCATTTGGACTTGAACCCGTCGAGACCGAACACCGGGCGCAGGACGATGCCGCCGAGGCTTCCCGCAAAGGCGGCGGCGAACCAGAGCCAGCCATGCACGCTGCCCGAGGCAATGCCCGAGAACAGCGCGCCGATATTGCAGCCGAAGCTGAGGCGCGCGCCGTAGCCCATCAGTATACCGCCGATGGCGGCGGCCAGCAGCGACAGCAAGGGCAGCGCCGCCTTGGGTGCGAATTTTCCGGCGAGGCCCGCCGCAAGTGCTGCGCCCAGGATCAGGCCGAAATCCATGACCGAGGTTGAATCTTCGAGCACGCTGGCCTGCAGGGCCTGCGCCTGGGCGGGCCATGTCCAGAATTCCCACGTCTCAACCGGCACGCCGACAGCCTGGGCGATCTTGGCGCCCCAGAGGCCGAAGCCATAGGTGATCGACCACGGATGCCCGGCCACCAGCAGGGTCAGGATGTTGAGGCCGGCCAGGGCCAGCCCCGCACCGATGAGCGGCCACGGACCGCGCAGGAAACGGGTCCAGCCGCGACTGGTCGGCGCCTTGATGGTTTCCAGCCCGCCATGCGCGCGACGCTCGACCACGATGGTGATCAAGGCGACAGCGGCCAAGCCCGCGAAGGTGACAATCAAGGCCAGCGGAACGCCAAGGCTGGTGCCGAGGCTGATGGCCGGCAGCGATGGCTGGGTGAGCCAGAAGGGCAGATGCGCCGTGCCGAGCAATGCGCCGATGATGAAGAAGAGCAGGGTGACGAGCATGCGGGCGCTGCCGCCGCCGACGGTGAACAGCGTGCCCGAGCCGCAGCCGCCGCCCAGCTGCATGCCAAGGCCGAACATGGCGGCACCGAGCAGCACCGAGACGCCGACCGGGGCGATCGCGCCCGCCAATGGCTGGCCAAAAGGGTTGCCCAGGGTCAGCAACGGAATGAATGCCAAGGCAGCAACGCCAATCATCAGCATTTGTGCGCGCATGGCATGACCACGCTTGTCGACGACGAAGCGGCGCCAGCCACCGGTGAAGCCGAAGGACGCGTGATAGAGCGTCAGGCCCATCAGGCTGCCGATCAGGAACAGGGCTGCCTGTCGCAGATCGACAAGCTGCCAGATAGCGATGGTGCCGAAAGCCAGCGCGAGGCTGGTGAACCAGACAGGACCACGATCGAAGGGAATTGGCGCCGGGCGCAACTGGCCCGCGGTAGCATCAGTCATCAAATGCCTCGACATAAACGAACTTGCCCGGACTCACGTCCGGGCAAGCTTGGTATTGGTATTTCAGATCGATCAGTTGGTGACAACCGGGCGGCTCGGGTCGGAGGTCCAATCGGACATCGAACCATCATACAGCCGCACATTGGGCAGGCCTTCGACTTCCGACAGGCCGAACCAGGCGATCGAAGCCAGGTGACCGGTATTGCAGAAGGAGATGAAGCCTTCGCTGTCGATCACGCCGGCATCCTTGGCAAGCTGGGCGATGACATCGGCGCTGGCAAAGGCCGGCTTTTCGGCGTCGTAGAACTTGTCGAAGTTGATGTTGATCGCCGATGGGATATGACCCAGAGCCTGAACCGTATTGGTCTTCTCCTGGCCGATGAACTGGGCGACTGAACGGGCGTCGATCAGGTTTACGTCATTGGCGATGGCTTCATTCACTTCGGCCACTTCAGCGCGAAGTTCCGGGCGGAACTGGGCGTCGAACACTGCAGCGACCGGGGTGACGGCATCGGTCGAGAGTTCGCCATTGGCCTTGGCCCAGGCAGCATAGCCGCCGTCGAGGATCGACACATTGTCATGGCCATAGACCTTGAGGGTCCAGTAGACGCGGGTGGCACCGCCGAAATCGGAGGCATTGGCGCCGCCGGTCAGGATGACGACATGGCTGTCATTGCTGACGCCGAGACCCGAGACCAGCTTTTCGATGGCGTCTTCGGTCGGCAGCAGGCCAGGGACTTCGCCAACCTTGGCGCGCCAGCCGGAAGCGGCATAGGGAGCAGCGACGGCGCCGGGGACGTGGCCGGCTGCATAGAGGTCGCCAGCATCGGTGGCATCGCGGATATCGAGCACGACGAGGCTGGGATTGCCCAGGTGCTGGGTCAGCCAGGCGGCATCGACCAGCGGCTGCTCGGTGAGGCGCTCGGCATGGGCGGCACCGGTGAACAGCAATGCGGCGGCCATGGCGGCGCCAGCGAGGTTGAGACGCATTCGATACTCCTTTGAGGCGGCTAACGAGACTATGGACATCATTGCATGCTTGCCGCCCGCACGCCGCTTACGAGGTTCCAAAGCCGGGGATGGGAGAGAAAAATCTATCTAGCAAGTCGAGATTAGCGCGAAGGATTATTCTCAAGCCGCGCTGTGCAGTTCGCCCTACAGGGGCGATACTGTTGGCAGATCACGACTTTCACCTACTGCGACAGACCATGCACACCCTCATTCGCCTGACCATCGCGGTCCTCATCACCCTGTCTCCTGCCGCCGGCCGGGCGCAGGACCCGACGCCCGCCGCCACCGCGCAGGCTGCGCCACGCGCCACGGTGATCGATTTCCAGAGCGAAGAGCAGGTCAACGCGCTGGCCGCCGAGGGCAAGACGGTGGTGTTCTTCTATGCCGCATGGTGCCCCAATTGCCGGGCAACCGTGGCCGAGCTGAATGCCCGTTTCGACGAGGTCAACCCGGACCTGACGCTGGTGATTGCCGACTACGACAAGGAATCCGCGCTCAAGGGCAAGTTCGGCGTCACCTATCAGGATACGTTCGTGCTGCTCGATGCCGAGGGCAATTCGGTCAAATCCTGGAACGCCGGCGGCGTCGACGGCCTCAACGCCCATAGCGCCAGCTAGAACCGCCCATGCATCTGACGATTGGCTTCGCCTTCCTGGCCGGTGTCATCACGGTGCTGTCGCCTTGCGTGCTGCCGCTGCTGCCGATCATCCTGGGTTCCTCTGCGCAGGAAGGCCGCGCCCGGCCGATCGGGCTGATCGTCGGATTTGTCGGGACCTTTACCGCTGCCACGCTGGCACTGAGCTATCTGGTGCGCTCGCTGGGCGTCCCTCCCGATCTCAATCGCATCCTCGCGGGCGCGGTGCTGATCCTGCTCGGGCTGGTCCTGGCATTGCCGCCGCTGCATCGGGGCTTTGAGCGGCTGGCCGGGGCACTGGCCAGCCTGACGCCTGTGCCGCAAAACGGATCCGGCTTTGGTGGCGGAGTGGCGATCGGAGCGGGTCTTGGCCTTGCCTGGAGCCCATGCGTGGGACCGATCATGGCCTCGGTGATTACCCTGGCGCTCAACCAGCAAGTGGATGCGGGTGCCGTTGCCGTCACCCTGGCCTTCTCGCTCGGCACCGCGCTGCCAATGGCTGCCATCATGCTGGGCGGGCGGCAGCTGGTGCGACGGCTGAGCTGGTTTCAGGCCAATGCAGGGGCCATCCAGCAAGGTCTGGGGGGGCTGCTAGTTTTGACGGGCCTCGCCATTTTCTTTGGTTGGGACCGCCAGATCCAGATCCTGCTGCTGACCTGGTTTCCCGATTGGGAACTGGCATTGACCGGCTGGGAGCCCCGACCCGTAATCTAGACCGCCTCGGCGATAGCAGCACCTGGCAACCGGTCCGGCGGATGACCCGCCTATTGAATGGGTGGCTTTGTCGGAAGGGGAACGGGCGGCATATCGGAGAAGGTCAGCGACGCCGTAGGGCTGGTGCCATCGAAGCGGGTGCCCTCGCCGGTAGCGTTGCCGCCATCATTTCCGGTCGCCAGTTGATCGACGTTTTCGTTCTGCCGGGACGCATTGTCGCCGGAAGCCGCCTCCGCCTGTTCGGCATCGAACTCGCCCATGATACTGCCGCCCGTATCGAGGACCTCCTGCGCCTTTTCCACCTCGAAGGCTAGCTCGACCACGAAGGGTACTTCGTAAGCGCGGGGTGGCGAAATGATGATCTGGTCCTGGTCGATTTCCTCGACCCAGAGATAGATGTGGCCAATATCACCCTTGACGATGCCGGGCTCGACGATGCGGGTCGCAAGGAGATTGAAGCGTTCCGGCATGGCGCCGCCGGCCGGCCAGCCGAGCAGGCCACTGATCGAGAAGTAGCTGCCAATGCAGGCGACGACGGTCAACGCGATGGCCGCAGCCTTGACCCACCAGCGCCAGAGCGAGGTGAAGTTGAGGCTGAGCAGCAGCACGCCCAGCAGCGCGTAGCAGATCACGGTTGCGGTGATGGCCCCGGTGGTCGTCACTTGCGCACCGCCTGGATGAGCGAGGCCTGGCGGGTGTTGATGTCGGAGACGTTGCCCTCCGCATCGAGCGTGAAGCGCACCGCGGTGCGCTCGTCGCCGACTTTGCGCAGGATCAGGGTGTCGTAATAAACCACCGTCAATGTGGGATTGATCTTCTCGACCTTGACGGTCACCGGCACCGGGGCGCCGCTGGGGTTGAGATAGTGATAGACGTTGATCACGTATTCGCCGGGGATGACGCCGCGTACGCTAACAGTCTCCTGATTGAGCGGCACGCGGATGGTTTCGCCATTGACGGTGATCTCGTCGAGGTAATTGCCGCGGTCGTCGCGATCGAGCGTCACGAGGCCTTTCTGCATGGAGTGATACCAGACCACATCCCCGCCCGGCTCCTGCACGTAGGTATCGATGTCGTCCTCGTTGCTGTCGGGCCAGGTGACGGTCACGATCATCTCGGCCTTGGTATCGACGATGCCGGTCTTGGCCTCCGGGCGGATCAGCGCGAAGGCGATGAACAGCATGATGGCAAAGCCCAGCAGGGCATTGAACAGGATGTCGGTGAACGGCACGAAGGTGCCGTCCTCACTCTCGCCGGAGAACAGGCTAGGATCGTGCATCCGCGTCGCGCTCCAGCGCCGAAACGACGTAGATCTCGGTCGTTTCGGCGATGCTGTCGAACAGCTCCACGATGGCCATGTCGAGCAGGTAGTATGCCAGCTTTAGCAGCAGGGCGCTGGCGATGCCGGTGACGGTCACATTGAGCGCAATGGCCATGCCGCTGGTCATGCCACCCAATGCACCCCGCAGCGTATCCGCGTCGAACGATGTCAGCGCCGAGATGGGAATCAGCATCAGGATGAAGCCGATGGCGGTCCCCAGCAGCGCCAGCCGCAGCAGGGCTTCGGAGATGAAGAGCCCCAGTCGTTCGCGGCCGCGCAGCCGATCGGCCAGCAGCCGCAACAGCAGGCCCTGATCGAGGCGACCGCCGGCCTGCAGGTCTCGCTTGCGGATGAGGGTGGCGATATGCGTTGTGATGATGCCGGGCGGTAGCCGGGTGCCTTGAGCCGTTGCTACGCCGTCGGGTCCAGCGACTAGGGCGGAGCCGTGTTCCGCCTCGAGTATCTGCCTGACCCGCCGGGCCGCGATCAGCTCGCGTGAAACGACTGTGGTTTGATAGAGGCAATGCAGTGTGGTGCCGACCAGAATGGCGAAAATGACCAGCGAAATTCTGGTGTGGTCGGATCTCAGGATGAGATCGAGAAATCCCAGCGCCCAGAGTGCGACCAGGCCTGTCGCGGCGACGGCAACGACCAGCAGCAATCGCAATAACGGCACATAGCTGGCTCGTTCCTCCGGCGGCCCAATCAGCCCGCCTCCCCCTGTCGCCATGCCGTCACCACCCCATCGGCCTTTGGTCCAACTGGCCAAGCCGCAATTTTTCGCGCCATATCGGCACGGTTACGTGTCTTTTTTTGCATTAGAGCGTGTTCGGGCAGTGGATTTCCCGATGAAAGACATTATCGTTACCTTCCAGGAGGCCGACTGTGCAGGATATCACGTTCAAGCAATTGGAGATTTTCAACGCCGTAGTGGTGGCGGGTTCGATCACCAAAGCCTCGCGGCGCATTGATTTGTCGCAGCCCTCTATTTCGCAACAGCTCGCCAAATTCGAAGAACGCCTCGGCAGCCAGTTGATCGTGCGAAATCGCAGTGGTGCGGTCGTGCTGACGCCGGCTGGGGAATATTGGTTCGGCGTGAGCACCGAAATGCTCGGCCGCCTCAAGACAGTCTTTACCGAGCACGACCAGCGTTTCGTTGCCAACAGCCTGACTTTGCGTCTCGGCCTGACGCCAACCATGCGCGGACGCTTTGTCTCGGAAGCGGCCAAGATCGCCTCGAAACAGCCTGGCTTCATCAAGTTCGAAGTCGCCTATGCGACGACCAGCGCCGAACTGGTCGAGAAGCTCCGGCTACACCAGCTCAACTGCGCCATCGTGACTGATGATTCTGTGGTGAACGATCGCAACACCTTCGCCATTGCGCCGCTGTTCGAGGACCCGATTGCCTGGGTCGTGCCCGCCTCGGTCCCCTTGGCCGAAGTCCGCGCTGCGCTCAGCCCAGACAAGAGCGCCATGCTCTCGACGCCGCTTCGCCATTTCGTGGATATGGACCCGCAATTGAGCCTGCGTAACAGCTCGTTCGAATGGTTCCGCCATTCGCTGCCGGGTGCTGCGCCAACCTATTCCGCCAGCACCTATCCGTTGGCCGTCGACATGGTGGCTGCCGGCCTTGCCACGGCGCATTGCCCGATGTCGCTGCTGCCCAACTTGCCAGAATCGGTGCGCAAGCTCATCCGGCTGGTGCATATCGAGAGCATGACCCGGCAGGTCGTGCTGGCCATGCCCAAGCACCTGATGTCGCTGCGATCCTATGCGCAGACGTTCAACGGCATTGCCGAGTTCTGCCGCACGGAATATGTCGCCGAAATGAGCATCTCGGACGATGTGATGCTGGTCGCCTAAGGATCAGCCGGCGCCCTGTTGCCGCCGGTCAGCGCCACATAGGCGTCCGATAGTGTCTTGGTGCCAGAAGCAGCAATGATCTCGGCCGGCGTGCCCTGGTGTGTCACGCGGCCCTTGTCGATCAGCACGATGCGATCGGCCTCTTCGACTTCGTCGACCAGATGGGTGGCCCAGAGGACCGCCGTGCCCTGTTGGTCCCTTAGCCGCCTGACATGCTCCACCAGCGCCTGTCGCGCCGTGGTATCGAGGCCGACGCTGGGCTCGTCCATCAGCAGGAGTTGCGGCTCGTTGAGCAGGGCGCGAGCGATTTCGACGCGCCGTTGATTGCCGCCCGACAGGGTGCGCACCAGCCGATCGAGCAGGTCGGCGATATCGAGGAAGCGCGCGACCTCATCGATGCGACGCGACAGGAGCTTGCCCGAAAGGCCGAACAGCTGGCCATGAAACCGCAGATTGGCGCGTGTCGTCATGTCGAGGTCGACCGAGCGCGCCTGGAAGACGACGCCGAGGCGGCGCAGAATATCCGAGCTCGCGGTGCGGTAATCGCGGCCAAATACCGTTACCGAGCCGGCATTGGGCGCGAACAACCCCGATGCGATCTGGAACAGGGTCGACTTGCCGGCGCCATTGGGTCCGAGGAGGCCCACGATTTCGCCCTCGTCCATGGTGAAGCTGATGCCGTCCAGCGCCATCATCGCGCCGTAGGATTTTCCGACCTCGGCGAACTCGATGACGGGGGCGGTGTCCATCGCCATCATTGTTGCCCCTTCAAGCTGGTGTCGAGGAGACGCCGGTATTGCGCCAATACGGCATCATCCCGCTCGGCCCTCGGGACGGGCAGCGCGATGTCGGCAACGATCCGGGCTGGCCGATGGTCAAGGAGGATGGCCCGATCGGCAAGGCGCGCGGCATCATCGGCAAGGTGGGAAACGAACAGCACGGTCGGTTGCGCCTCGGCCACCAACCGGTCGAACAGCTGGTGCATTTCGGCGACCAGCAGCCGATCGAGCGATACGAAGGGTTCGTCGAGCAGCAGCAGGCCCGCATTGACCGCGAGCGCCCGGGCCAAGGCGACGCGGCGCTGCATGCCGCCGGACAGCTGGTGGGGATAGAAATGCCCAAGCTGATCCAGCCCCACACGCGAAAGGGCCGCCGCCGCCTCGTCCTCGCTGCAGGTCGGGCTGGCGGCGCGAATGTTCTCTGCGGCGGTCAGCCAGGGCAGCAGCCGCGGATCCTGAAACACGAAGCCGGGTGTGGGGGCGTCCACGGCGGCCATGCCATCGACCCGGATCGAACCGGTAAAGCGCTGGTCGATGCCGGCGATCATGCGCAGCAATGTCGATTTGCCGATGCCCGACGGTCCGATCAGCGCAACGGTGCTCGAGGGGGCGATATCGAGATGCAGCGCCTCGAACAATGCCGGGCCAACGGCGTCGAAGCGCTTGTCGGCGATATCGATGATCAGGGCCGGACCGGTCGCCATCGCAATACCCGCCGCTCGAGCGGCCGCATGATGCCGTATTCGAAGGCCAGGACGACGAGAATGAAGCTCGCGGTATAGGCCAGGATGCCGGCAATGTTGAAGAATTGAAACATGATGCTGATGCGGTAACCGATGCCGCCGTCGCTCCCCAGCACCTCGAAGACCAGGACGATCTTCCAGATCAGCGACAGGCCGGTGCGGGCGGCTGCCAGCGCGAAGGGGGTGAGCTGAGGGACAAAGATCAGGCGCAGACGGCGCAGGCGCGACATGCGGAACACGGTACCGAGTTCGTCGAAATCGGCCGAGAAGCTGCGGACCCCTTCCCTTATGGTCGCGATGACCAGCGGCACCTTGTTGAGCGTGACCGCGAAAATCAGCGCGAATTCGGTCAGTCCCAGCCAGATGTAGAGAACGATGGCGATGACGATGGCCGGCAGGTTGAGGCCGACAAGCAGCCATCCCGAGAACAGCCGGTCTACCCAGCGCACGCGGCCGAAGGCAATGCCGATGGCAGTGCCGACTACCATGGCCACGACGAATGCGGTCGCAGCGCGAAGCAGCGTCTTGGCCAGATCCTCGAACAGGCGTCCGGTGGTCGCGAATTCCCACATCTCTGCGGCGACGGCGATCGGCGATGGAAAAAGCCTGTGGACGATAAGCATCGACAGACCCTGCCAGATCAACAGCAGCAGCGGCAGAGACAAGACTTCGAGCGCGCCGGCCAATGGCCGCCACGCGCTCGAAGTGCCGCCAACTTTGTCGGGAATGTCTATTTGCTATAGCCCTGCCAGAATGTGCCCGGATCGAGCGTCTGCCCTTCGCCGACCAGGTCGGAGCCGCCATATTCGGCCATCAATGCGAAGGCCTGCTCGGCGGCTTCCATCTTGGTGGGATCATAGCTGGAGACGATACCGGCCCGATAGTCGTCGCGCAGCTGGATAAAGAGGGCTTCATTGTCGGCGGCACCCATGATGGTCCTGAGACCGTCCCAGACCGCATCGTCATGCAGCAGGGCATCCTTGGCTTCGAAAGACGCATCGAGGAAGGCGACGATCGCATCATGCTTGGCTGTTGCCGTCTCGTCGGTGAAGGTCCAGCCCAGGAGCGGCGGTTGCTCGGACACACCAAGCTCCTTGAGCATGGTGGCAACCGAAAGCAGCTCGGTGGCGCCGGCGACTTTTGATCTTGCGTTCCACTGCCAGAAATTGAGCGCCGCATCGGCGCCCCCATTGCCGAGCAGTTCGTTGACCAGTGGCGGCGCGCCGTAATTGGCGGTGACGTCGTCCACCAACTTGGAGCCGGTGACGCTGTTATAATAGGCCTGCAGCGTCACCCAGCTCTTGTCGACCGGTCCGCCTGCCACGGCGACGGTCCTGCCCTTGAGATCTTCCACCTTGGTGATGTCGCTATCGGCACCCACCATCAGCCCGCCCACCGCCAGGGAGTGGGGCACCATGGTCACCGACCCGCCCTCGTTGCGCTGGATGGTGACCCAGACGAAATCGGACAGAATCACATCCACCTCGCCGGCCTGCAGAGCGATCTGGCCGGCGCGGCTGTCAGCCAGCGGTCGCACGTCCAGCTCGACGCCGTGCTTCTTGTCGAGCCCGAGCGCCTTGATGGTCTCGATCTCCCACTGCACCGTGCCTGACTCCTGCACGCCGAGGCTCAGTTGCTGTGCCCAGGCAGGCAT
Organism: Devosia sp.; assembly: GCA_049647065.1. Classification (GTDB taxonomy): domain Bacteria; phylum Pseudomonadota; class Alphaproteobacteria; order Rhizobiales; family Devosiaceae; genus Devosia. The sequence goes on from JBARWY010000216.1 coordinate 23,871, forward strand.
GGCGACCGATAGCGCAAGGGCTGTCACGGCGAGTTTCGAAAATAGGCGCATGGCCCCCTCCATCTGGTGTTTCAGTTGTTATCGCTAGCACCGCGCCCCATCGGCGAACGCAATGTAACGTATTGAGGCAGCGCGATTGCACCCCGCCCACCCAGCCCACAAACTGGCTCCTCTTATCAAGAAAATCGCCAGGTAGCTGGCTCTTCAGGAGGATGTTGGATGAGGTTGCAAAGTCGCGTCATGGTGGCTGCATTTGCAGTTCTGGGACTGATCGGTCAAGCGCAGGCTGAAGGCAATCTGGCCGCCAACGCCACCCGGCTGCCCGACCTCATGATCGACAGCGAAGCCCTCACCTTCTCGGAGACGACGTTCGAGCTGGAAACCGGCAAGTATTATCGCCTGCGCATCGTGCATGACGGCGGCGAAGAACTGGCAGTGGTGGCCCCGGAGCTGTTCCGCAATTCCTGGATCAACCAGGTCATCATCAACGACCTCGAGATCACGCCCTACGGCCTCTACAGCGTCGAATTCGACGACGAGGGCACGGTGGATGTCTGGTTCGTGCCGATCCGGCCGGGTGAATACAAGTTCTGGGCCGACGGCTATGAAGAGCGCGGGCTGGCCGGCACGTTCGTGGTGAAATAAGCCATGGTCAGGATCATTGCCGCAGCCCTTTCGATCCTCTCCCTGCTCATGATGGTGCCGGTGGCCTTTGCTGCCGGCACCGGCCTCATTTTCGTGTCGAACGAAAAGAGCCACGAGGTCGTCGTGCTCAACGCGGACTACGAGATCGTCAAGCGCATCGAGACGTCCCGCCGTCCGCGCGACATGCATTTCAACAGCGACAAGACACTGCTCTACGTCGCCTGTGGCGATGACGACGTGATCGATGTCATCGATGTCGCGACCCTCGAAGTGGTCGACAATATCCCCACCGGGCCGAGTCCCGAAGTCTTCGCCTTCTCGCCCGATGAAACGCAGCTTTTCGTTTCCAACGAGGAAGATTCGCGGCTCGAAATCATCGACATGGAGAACCGGATATCGGTGATGGACATTCCCACCGGCGCGGAACCCGAAGGGGTGCTCGTCATGCCGGATGGCAAGACCGCCTATGTCACCTCCGAAGTGGCCGACATGGTGCATGTGGTCGATGTCGCCACCGGCGCCGTGACCAAGAACATCCTTGTCGGCACGCGGCCGCGCCGCTTCATCCTGTCGCCAGACGGCTCCGAGCTGTGGGTCAGTTGCGAGCTGTCGAGCGAGATCTACATCATCGATACCGCGACCAACGAGATAAAGGGCGACAGCCTGATCTTCGTGCCGCCCGGCTTCCGCGAGGAAGACGTGACGCCGGTGGGCATGGCCATCACCAAGGATGGCAGCAAGGTGGTGCTGAGCCTGGGTCGCGCCAACCATGTCGCCATCATCGACGCCAAGACCTACGAGGTCCTGCAATATGTGCTGGTCGGCAAACGCGCCTGGTCGGTCGACCTCTCCAGTGACGAAACCCGGGCCTATGTCGCCAATGGCCTCTCCGACGACATCACCGTCATCGACATGGCCAGCATGGCGGCGATCCAGTCCATTCCGGTCGGTCGCGTTCCGCATTCGGTGGTGATTGATGATTAGGCGGCTGGGCTTTGCCGCACTCACCCTCGGGTTAGTTTGCGGCTCGGCGATGGCGGAAGGGTCGGTGGCTGTCGGTTATCTCGGATTGAGGGACGATCCAAGATACCACCCCGATATCGCCTATACGCGGATCGAGATCGCCCCGGGCGGCAATCCGATCGACGGCGCCAATATGGGCGTCGAGGACCTCAAAGTGGTGTCCGACGCGGTGGGACAGACGGTGTCGCTCGACCATCAGGAGGCCGGTGACGCCGTCGCGCTGATCGCCAAGGTCAATGAGATGTCGGCGGCCGGCGAGCATTTCGTCCTTCTCGACCTACCGGCCGAGCTGGTCGACCAGGTCGCCTCCGCCACGACCGAGCTGCCGGTGACGCTGATCAACACCACGGCGCCCGAGGACTACCTGCGCAGCCGGTGTTATCCCAACCTGCTGCATACGGCCGCCTCGGACCGCATGACCTCGGACGCCATGGTGCAGTTGCTGCGCACGCGAAACTGGAACCGCATCCTGATGCTGGTTGGCCCGCATGAGCGCGACACGGCGCTTGCCGCATCGTTCCGGGCTTCGGCCGAACGGCTGCGGCTCGAGATCGTCGACGAACGCCAGTTCACGCTTTCGACCGATCCGGCCAATCGCGAGGCCAACAATTCGCAGCTGATCACCGGTGGCGCCGATTACGACATCATCTACATCGCCGACAGCGAAGGCGAGTACGGGCGCTACCTGCCCTATGACACGCAACTCCCCCGCCCCATCGTCGGGTCCACGGGCCTCGTGGCGAGCGAATGGCAATGGGCCTGGGATCGCGATGGCTCTACCCAGGTCACCGTCCGCTTCGAGGAATTGACCGACGGCCGCCGCATGACCGGGCAGGACTGGGCGACCTGGATCGCCGCCAAATCCGTCGTCACCGCCTATGCCAAGGCGCGTTCGGATGTCTACGAGGACATCGCCGCCTATCTGCGCGGCTCGCGCCTGCGGATGGACGGCGCCAAGGGCGTGCAGCTCAATTTCCGCGAGTGGGATGGGCAGATGCGCATGCCGATCGTGTTGGCGACGCATAATGCGGTCATCGCCGAGGCCCCACTCGAAGGTTTCCTGCACCAGACCAATACGCTGGATACGCTTGGCACCGACCAGCCGGAGCATCAATGCCAGTAGGGCTGAACCAACTGTGGCTCGGGCTCTATGCCATCGCCTGGCGCGAGATCGCCAAGTGCCTGCGTCAGACCGAACGCCTGCTGTCGGCGCTGGTCCGGCCGGCGCTATGGCTGCTGGTTTTCGCGACCGGTCTGCATGATCTGCTCGGCGTGTCGATCGTCGAGCCCTATCGAACCTATACGCCCTATCAGGAATACATCCTGCCGGGCCTCGCCGGGATCGTGGTGCTGTTCCAGTGCATGCAATCGGCGCTGTCGATGGTCTATGACCGTGAAGCCGGCGTCATGCGCGTGATGCTGGTATCGCCCCTGCCCCGCGGCTTCCTGCTCTTTGCCAAAATCCTGGGCGCGACAATCCTGTCGGTGCTGCAGGTCTATGCCTTCCTGATCCTGGCGCGGCTGTTTGGCTACCATTTTCCGGGGTTGGGCGATCTCTACATCCTGCCGGCCATTGTCCTCTCGGGGCTCATGCTGGGCGCAATCGGCCTTCTGGTGTCGGTCTATACGCCCAAGATCGAGAACTTCGCGGGCATGATGAACTTCGTGGTCTTCCCTATGTTCTTCCTGTCGTCGGCGCTCTATCCGCTGTGGAAACTCCGCGAGGCCGGCGCCGAATTCATCTATTACGCCTCGCTGGCGAACCCCTTCACGCACGCTGTGGAACTGATGCGATTTGCCGCCTATGGCAAGGTAAACCTCGTCGCCCTGCCGGTCGTTGTCGGCGTCACCGCCCTGGCGTTCCTGCTGGCCGCGCGGGGGTATGATCCGCAGGCTGGTGCCATCCAGCGCGTCAAGCGCGCCTGAAACAGAAGCGGCGGCACCTTGGGATACCGCCGCTTCTGCAGGGAGGAGGTTCAATCACCTATTTGATCAGGGCGTAGAACTCTTCGAACCTGGTGGCGACTTTCGGAGGCACCTTCATGGCCTTGAGGGCTTCCAGATTGGCCGGAGCTTCGCCGGTAACGATCATGCCGACCATGCCCATGGCGTAGTGCGGCGCGCATTTGTAGGCATAGGCGCCCTCAACGTCGAATGTCACGCTGAACTCTTCGTTGATCTTGCCCTTGAACGGCTCAGCGCCTTCAGGGAGCATGTCCTTGATGGTCTCGGCATTGTGCCCCTTGTCGGTGGGCACGAACTTGACGGTGTCGCCGGGCGCGATCTGCAGGAAGGCCGGCTCGAACACCATGGCGCCGGCTTCGCCCTTGTTGAGCATCTGGACTTCGAATTCGGCCGCCGACACGGCGAAACTGGCGAGGCTGACGGCGGCAAAGGCCGCCATGGCAAAGATGGACTTCAAAACGTATCTCCTTTGCTGCGGGGCAACTGCTCCCCGCGGCGTGCTCTGGGCGGCATGGCGCAGGCGCGGCCGCAATGGCGGCTAGCCTACCGACCAGAAACGCTCAAATGGCCTATTTAAATCATTGGCAAACCTGCATTTGACCGCGCCCATGGCTGGCCAAGCCAAGGTCAATCGCCTCATATTGAGCCCAAATAGAAACGCGGCAAAACGGGAGGCGGTTGCGAAATGATCGTGCGTTGGCGCACCGGCCTTCATCTGCTGCCCATGCTGCTTGCCGGCATGCTGGTGCTCGGATTTGGCGCTGTTGTCGTGGACCAGAGCGGTCGATCAGTCGAACGCATCGCAGGCATCAATAGAAAGCTCGACGCGGCGCAGGAGCTTGCTGGCGCCATGGCCCGATACAACCTGCGCGTTGCCCAGGTACTGGACCAGGGTCGCGAGCAACAGGAAGAGCTGCGGACGGCGCGCCTCGACATGGAGCGCGGCTTTGTTCGGCTGACGCAGGAGGCGCGCGATCAGGCGGCGGTCGCCCCGAGCGCGTCGGAAGCGCGCGCAATGCTAGAAGATGTCGAGAACGCGCGTCGCATGCTCGAACTCTATCACGCGATTGACCTGGCGGCGGCACGGGCTCTGGTGCTGGCACGGGATGGCCGTGGAGGCGAGGCCATGCAGGTGTATCAACGCGAGGTGGATTTCCGGCTGACAACCGAACTTTCCACCTTGCTGGACGATGCCCTGACTGGCGAGCGGCAGCGCCTTGAGGCGGAAAGCACGGCATGGACCGACCAGCTTGAAGCGGCGCGCCTCGTCAGCTTGGCCTTAGCGGCCGCGTTGCTCTTCGCAACGCTGGCCACCTGGGTGCTGCTGTCGCGACAGGCGGCGGACCGGCCGGAGCTGGCCGCGGATTTCGAGGCGCGTGCCGAGGAATTGCGGGACGCCAATCGCCGGCTGCGCGAGACAGATGTGCGCCGCGCGCAGTTTCTCGCCGATGTCAGCCATGAGTTGCGCACGCCGCTGACGATACTGCGCGGTGAAGCCGATGTGGCGCTGCTGCCCGGCAGCAAACCGCAGGAGCAGCGTCGCTCGCTTGAGCGCATTCAGGACCAGGCTGCCGAACTGGGACAGTTGCTCGATGATCTCATTGCCTTCGCCCGATCCGATGCCGAACCACAGGGTCTGACCTTGAACCGCATCCTGCTGGATGACGTCCTGGCTGCGGCAGTCGAGGAGGGAGAGACCCTGGCCGAGCCGCGCGAAGTGACCATTGCGCTGATATTGCAGGACAGGGGCCAGTGGGTCGATGCAGACATGCGCCGCCTCAAGCAGGCGCTGATCATCGGCCTCGACAATGCCATCAACCATTCGCGGCCGGGCAGCCGGATCGAAGTGGAACTGACGCGCCTCCCCGACAAGGTTCGGATAGCCATCCTCGACCATGGTCCGGGCCTGAGTGAGGGCGACCAGCAGCGGGTATTCGACCGCTTCTATCGCGGCGCCGGTTCCAGCAATTCGTTCGGCCTCGGCATCGGTCTTGCTATCGCCAGGGGCATTGTCGAGCAGCACCGGGGCACGATCGCGCTAACCAACCGGGGCGAGGGCGGCGCTATGCTGACGATCGACCTGCCTCTACCCGAGGAGCCTCGCCCATGAATATTCTCGTCATCGAGGATGACCGCCGGATCGCCTCCTTCCTTGAACGTGGACTGACCGCCGAGGGCTATCACGTCAGCGTCGAGCAGGATGGGCGCGACGGATTGGAGCGGCTACGCGCCGACCAATTCGATCTGGTGATCCTCGACCGAATGCTGCCCTATATCGACGGCATGGAAGTGTGCCGGGTCATACGGGAAGAGCGGCTGCCGGCCATGGTGCTGATGCTGACGGCCAGGGATAGCCTCGAGGACAAGATCGAAGGCCTCAAGGGCGGCGCAGATGACTATCTGACAAAGCCTTTTGCCTTCGACGAACTGCTTGCCCGCATCGTCGCCCTGCGCCGTCGCGGCAGCGGCCATGACCAGCCCAAGCTTCTGCGCGTCGGCGACGTGACGCTCGATGCCGGGGCACATCGCGTAAGCAGGGGTGGCGCGCCGCTGAACCTGACGCTGCGGGAATTCGAGCTTCTGCGCTATCTCATGAGCAATGCCGACAAGGTGGTCAGCCGGCAGCGGCTGCTGAGCAGTGTCTGGGACTATGGCTATGATCCGGGCACCAAGATCGTGGATGTCTATGTGCGCTACCTGCGCCAGAAAATCGACAGCCCTGATCGCCCCTCGCTGATCCAGACCATCCGCGGCGTCGGCTACATGATGTCCGCCCCGGCAGTGGATGCGTGACTCTCTCTCCAAATTCTAACCATTCGCTCAATATCGCCTAAACGAGCGAGCGTAGCTTTCCACGACCAAGTTGCGGGTGTCCCGCGGCGCCTGGAGTGGACGATGGACGAGTGGCCCCCGGTCAGATGCCCGCGTTTCGACGGCGAGAGCCCCGATGCCTATCGCCGGCGCTACGAGAAGGTCGTCGAGATCGTCTCGAACTTCCGGCGCGGCGCCTATCACGGCGACGAGGCCGAGCGCATGGAGGACCTGCTGGTCCAGTTGCGCACGCCGGCCCTCGAGCACAGTTTCTAGCGCCGAGGCCGCGCGAAGCACGTGCCCCGCATCCCTAAAGGCAATATCTCAAGTTCGAGAAATCAATAGGCTACCCATCTAGTCTGGGCCGGCCACGATAACGTGGCGCTCACGCGACTGGATTGGCGATTGTCGTGGGCGGGGCGTTGCGGGTCCACCGGACCTGGCAATCTCTTGCGCCCTGCTCGCTGCCTCCTGCAAATCTGATCAGGCGCCCGGGAATCCCGGCATGCCTTGCGAGGCCGCAATCCACTCCAGCGTGGGCCCAGAACATGGAGAGGACGCATGCTCAAGAGCCGTTTCTATTCAATCCTGGCCGCATCGGCTTTGCTGGTTTCCGCCGCCTCGGCTCAGGAGCTGGCGAAGGTGCAGATCGGTGATGGCGCCCAGGAATTTCCGGAAAGCATTACCTCGACGGCAGACGGCACGCTCTATGCCGGCAGCGTGACCCAGGGCGTGATCTACAAGGCGGCGCCCGGCGCAACGACGACCGAGGTCTTCATCGCGGCACCGGGCGAAGGCCCGTCGGCGGTTCTCGGTGTCTTTGCCGATGAAGCCAATGGGAGCCTGTGGGCCTGCTACGCCGATATGGCCGCCTTTGGCGGTGGCGAGTCGCAGCCTTCGGTGCTGCGGAGCTATGACCTGGCCTCCGGGGCCGTGAAGGCCAGCTATGCGTTCAACGGCGCCAGCTTCTGCAACGACATCGCTACCACGCCAGATGGTACCGCCTATGCCGCCGATACGATGGGCGGACGGATCGTCCGTACGGTTGCCGGCAGCGACGCATTGGAAGATTGGGCCGTGGCCGAAAATCTCGCCGGGGCGGATGGCCTCTCCTTCGGCCCGGATGGCATGCTCTATGTCAACAGCGTCACCGCCGGAAAACTGCTGCGCATCGATGTCGGCAGCGATGGCGCGGCCGGCGCGATCACCGAGCTGCAGCTTTCCGAGCCGCTCAAGGGGCCCGACGGCATGCGGTTCGGCGATGATGGCGTGCTCTATGTCGCCGAGAACGCTGCAGGACGGGTCGATGCCATCGCGATCGACGGCGATGTGGCGACTGTCACCCCGCTGCCCGGCGACGTCTATGACTTCCCGGCAGCGGTGACCAAGGTCGGCGATACGCTCTGGGTTCTGGAAAGCAAGTTGGGCAAGATGGGCGGCACCGACGATCCGGGCGCGTTCTACATCCACCCGGTGTCGCTGAACTAGCCATGACGAAGCCGGTGGTAGCGCAACCGCCACCGGCTTACTTTACGCGAACGCTCAGGCCCACCGCCGCCGAAATATCGACACTGGTGAAATCGGCGCCTTCAGTCCAGGCACGGGCGAATTTGGTTTCGGTCACCACGGCATTGGCGAAGGTGGCATCGTTGAGCTTGCTCTGCCGGAAATCGGCACGCTCGATCTGTGCGCCGGCCAGGTCCGCACCGCTGAAATTGGCCTGGTAGAACGTACTGTCGGACAGATTGGCGCCGGTGAGGTTGGCCTGGCGCAGGTCGCCCTCTGGCGCATAGGTGTCGGACAGATCCGCACCGGTCAGATCGGCACCCACCAGATAGACACCCGTCGCATCCGACCCGGTCCACACGACGCCGGCCATATTGGCGCGCGCCAGTTGCGCATGCTGCGCCTTGGCGCAGACCATTGTTGCATCCTTCAGGATGGCGGCCGACAGGTTGGCCTCGTAGAGCAGGGTACCCGTGAGGTCTGCCGTCGTAAGATCGGCGAAGCGCAGGTCGGCCAAGTTGAGATTGGCCCCAGCAATGTTGGCGCCGGCCAGATTGGCGCGGGTCAGCACGGCGCGATGAAGGCGTGCCTTGGTCAGGTTGGCGCGGGCCAGATTGGCATTGCTGAGGTCGCGATAGGTCAGGTTGACTCCAGACAGATCGCAACCCGGGCAATCGTTGCTCATGCCGGCTAGAAAGGCATCTCTTGCTGCGCTGTCCTGCGCTAGCGCGGGGGCGGACAGGATAGACAGCGCCGCGAAAATCACGGGTAGCTTCATGGCCGTTCCCACTCCGCGTCAAACACCTCTAGCCGCGCCGTGCTTTCATAAAGCCCATCGCGCAGGTCGCCCGAATGCACGTCGATCTGGGTTTGCCCCTTGCGATGGAAGAAGCGGGTCTTGAGCAGCATGCGCCGGCCGTCGGCAGCGAGACCGGTGCAGTTTTCCTTGACCGAGTTGCGTCCGACCGGCGTCTCACCCGCTTCGAGCGGAAGCTGCTCGCAGGTCCAGTCGCCTGCGACACGCGACTTGGCGAGGATGCTCATCGTGTAGGCGGCGCGCCGCTCGCGGATCGGCACGCGGTCATCGGTGACCACGCGAAAGCCGTGCACCACACCGTCGTCCCCGATCAGCGCCGAGACGATGACCGGGAATGTCCCGAACCGCGTGCCGCCATAGCGGCCGGCGACCGGCATCAGGTTCATTGCCAAGGCGTAATATTCCAGCTCATCGTCATAGCGGAATACGACCTCGTGCAGCCCGGTCTCGGGCTCGACTGCGCAGGCCGCATAGTCCGCCAGGGCCGTCAGCGCCTGCGCGGGCGGGCCGCCATTGGTGCCACAGGCATATTCGCGGAATGGCCCCGGCTGTGCCGAGACTGGTTTACCCAGTCTGATATCCATCACATCGGGCGGCGCCAGGTGCCCGACACTGGTGTCCACGGCATGGGCGGGCGCCAACGCCAACCCGCCCAAGACTGAGATCGCAGCCAGCAGCTTGAGCACGACCATCGGGCCTAGAGGCCCTGCGACTCGGCGGTGGGGTACTTGTTGCAGAACGGCTTGCCGCCATAATAGGCCTTGCAATCGTCCTGGTTGGGCTCGTCGGGACGGCCCTGCAGGCTATCCATCATATAGGCCACCAGGGCGTCGGCCTCGGCTGATGTCATGTCCCGGCCTTCGAGCAGGTTGACGCCGGTCAGGTCCGCTTGGGTCATGCCGTAGCAACGGCCGTCGGAATAGGCGCGCGGATCGTGCGACGGCATCGCGGTGCCGGGGCGACCGCAGAGAATGATCTCCTTGAGCGTCGCCGCATCGTATTCCAAGGCGCGCAGGCTCGGTCCGGTGGGGTTTTCGCCGATGCGCTCGCCGTTACCGGCCCAACCGTGGCAACCAATGCAATCCTGGCCCTTCCACACCGCAAAGCCCTCTTCGATCAGCGCCGAATCGGCGACGGCAGTTGCCTCCTGCGCCTGCACCGCTACGACACCCAGCGAAAGCGCGGCCAGCGCAGCGCCGAATGCCATCTTGCGCATGCTGGTTGAAAGGCTCGCGAACAAAGTAGTCATGGATAAACCTCTGAGACTGACCCAAGGGCCGAAAATGGAAATGGCCAGCGCGGCAGCCATGGGCCGCCGCGCTGGCTGAAGCTCGACTAGAGCGTGAAGAAGTACATCGTCGATGCGGGCTGGAACTGCTGGGCAGCGAGGCCTTCCTCGGCATCCGAGCTCTTGTCGGGATATTTGTGGAAGCCGAGGCCCACGCCGCCGGGGCCAACGGCCAGCGCGACATACTGCTTGCCATCGATCGCGAAGGTGATCGGCGGAGCATCGATCATGGTGCCGACATTGAAGGTCCACAGCCGTTCCAGGCTCGTGTCATCGAGGGCGAAGATGTCGCCGTTCGAGCTGGTGGCGAAGACGATGCCACCAGCGGTCGAGACGGTGCCGCCACGGCCGGTCGAGGAGAACTCGTGGCGCTGAACCACGGCACCCGTCGTCGGATTAACCGAAACCACGGCGCCGGTGATGTGACCCTCTTCACCTTCCGGACGATCGCTCGGATTGTAGGTGCAGCCTTCCATCAGCAGGCCATAGACCAGCTTGGTCTTCTGGCTGTAGGTGGTCGGGAACATGTTCACGCCACCCTCCCAATACGGGCAGAACTCGAAGTCGGCTGGCATGTCCATCAGATCGAAGTCCATGCGCGTCTCGGGCAGGTACTCCTGCACCTTGAGGCTCGGATCATATTCCACCGGCAGGCCGGTCTTGGGGTCGATGCCGGCGGTCCAGGTGACCTTTTCGGCATATTGCGAACCGTTGACATACGCGCCATTGGTCGCGTCGAGGTCGTAGTAGAAGCCGTTGCGGCCGAAGTGGCTGACGATCTTGCGGTCTTCGCCATTGATCGTGACGTTGATCAACTGCTGGCTGCCGACTTCGTCGAAGTCCCAGCTATCGTTCGGCGTATACTGGAAGTGCCAGTTGATCTCGCCATTGTCGGCGTTCAGCGCGACGGTGGAATTTGTATAAAGGTTGTCGCCCGGGCGCTTGCTCGGCTCCCAGTCGGGATAGGGATTGCCGATACCCCAGACCAGCTCGTCGCGTTCGACATCGTAGGAGCCGGTGACCCAGGTGGCACCACCGCCGGTTTCGGCGCCGGTCTCGAAGGAGGCGTCGACGATGGTCTGGAAGTCCCAGATCACCGAGCCGTCTTCGGGATTATAGGCTTCAAGGCGACCGCGCATCGGGCCGTCGCCGCCGGCCGGACCCATGATGATCTTGCCGTCGATAGCGAGCGGCGCCATCGTGCAATATTCGACCGGGTTCTGCTGGGTTTCGACGCGCCAGATCAGCTCGCCCGTTTCCTTGTTCACCCGCAGCAGGCCGCAATCGGGGGTGACCGAATAGATAGAGTCGCCGAGCAGCGCCACGCCGCGGTTGTTGAGGATGCCGGTGGCCAATTCGCCATCGGTGTCGGGGTCGTAGATCCAGTCGATATAGCCGCGATCGCCATTGGTCAGGTCGATGCGATAGATGCGGCCCCAGCCGTCGGACATGAACATGATGCCGTTATCGACAAGCGGCGTGCCCTGCAACGAACTGGCGAACGCGCCGGCACCCGTGGAGCCGGGCATCAGCGGCACGGTGAATGCCACCTTGAGACCTGCGACGTTGTCCTTGGTGATCTCATCGAGCGGCGAATAGCGGTTGGCATCGTAGGTGCGGTTGATCGAGAGCCAGTTGCCATCCTCGGGACTGGCGAGTCGCTCATAGGTGACGTCATCGGCAAAGGCATTGCCGCCAAATGCAGCCAGAACGGCGACTGCGACTCCTCCCAGGAGGAGGCGATGTAATTGTTTAGCCATAGGATTCCTACCCTTACAGAATGCTGACATGCGGGTGGGCGTTAGCCGCCTCTGCGTCTGCAACGGTAGCGCTAGACGAGCCCAGACCGGTGCCCGTCCAACCTAGGCGCAAGCATCCTCAGAAAATCCAATGTGCATTATTGCGATGTCCTTGACGGATTTGCCGATGCCGCTGGACGAGCCTAGCCAGAATGCGTCCTGCGGACGGCGCGCCCCATCAGCCACACCGCAAGGACGACGAAAGGCGCGGCAATCGAAAGCGCCATGGTCTTTTCCCAGTGCAGTTCTTCGAGCGGCCCGGCCAGGGCATAGCTCAATATGCCAAGCAGGTAGTAGCTGATGGCGATGGTCGACAGCCCCTCCACCGTCCGCTGCAGAAGGAACTGGCTGCGCGCCGTCTGCGCGATGCTGTCGAGCACGGCGGCATTCTGCACCTGCATGTCGACGCCGATGCGGACATTGAGCAGGCCGATGGCCCGCTCAATCTTGTCCGACAGCACAGCGAGCCGCTTTTCCATGGCCGTGCAGGTGGCGAGCCCGGGATCGACGCGATTGCCGATATAATGCGCCAGCGTCGAGCCGCGCGCGGTGCCATTCTCGCGCAGGCCCTCGAGCCGCGTGCGCAGGATGGCGCCATAGGCATGACCGGCCGCGAAACGGTAGCCAAGGCGTTCCGAAAGCTTGCCCGAGCGGACGGAGAGCGCGTGGAGCGCGCCGAGAGCCGCCTGTACGGCCGCGGGCGTCGTCGCATCGGACAGGCTTTCGATCAGCGTGGTGAGTTCGAGCTCGATGATCCGCAATTCCGGCGAAACCGAGCGGGCGAGCGGCAGGCCCAGCAGGGCCATGGTACGGTAGGTTTCGACCTCGAGCAGGCGGCGAACGATGATCGAGCGACGCAGGCCCGTGAGGGTGGCCGCAGCCAGCTCGAAACGGGTGAACCGATCGGCATCGGGTACGAAATCGGTCGCGACCTGTCCCTTGTTGTTGTCGATATCGGAGAGACAAAGGCTGGGGAGATTGAAGCCCGGCAGCAGCCTCTCCGGCACTGTCACATCGGCGATGACATCGATGCGCATGGCGCCGATCAGCAAGCCTGCGCCGATCGTGGACAGCCCGATATCGTCGGGCAGGTTATCCCAGTCGGTCAGCGCGCTGCGCCAGGTGACGGTGACGAATTCGGTATGAAATTCCCAGGTGACGTGCCTGGCAGGGCTGTTGAAGCTGTGCTGCCGGTCGGCCGGGCCTGGCGCCTCCACGCCCGCTTCGGTGCAGAACAACTGGTAGCTGCTAAATACCCGCATCATGGCACCTGCCTCTGCGGGCATGACGAACACCAGGCGACGCACGCGGCAGGTCGCGGGCACGATATCGATGGGCCGGGCATGGACTTCGTCCATGACGGCCGCACGATAAGCGTGATCGGTGAGCACGGTCCCGGTCATGGTGGGTTCCAAATGAGTGGCCAATCAGGCGCCCGCCAGGCCGGTCTGGCAACGGGACTTTGTGACGCGCTACTTTGGTCGGAGCGTCGGCATTGCGGTGCTGGAGGCCGCGCGGCAACAATTCCTCGTTGACAAGGCCGCCTTGCGCTCTTCATGAGCACTGTTGCCTGCATTCGCAGCTACGGGGGGTCTTCTGTGCCGGATAGCATCCCATCGGTTCGGAAGCGCGGTCGCCCGCGCTCTGGACAGGGCGAACAATTGTCGGAACTGGTGGTCGATACCGCCCTCGCCATGTTTCGCAAGCGCGGCTTCGAGGCGACCAGCATTGGGGCAGTCGCCGAGGCATGCGCCATGTCCAAGCACACGCTCTATCGGCGCTTCGAGAGCAAGGAAGCGCTGTTCGTGGCTGCCATCGCCCGGGAGCGCGAGGCGGTGCTCGCGCAACTGGCGGCGATAGATGTGAGCGGGCGCGACACCATGTCGGCGCTGCACGAAACCTGCGCCGAGCTGTTCGAGATCGCGGTCTCGCCGGGGAGCGCCGACCTCTATCGCATGTGCATCGGGGCCGTGCCGAAATTTCCCATGATCGGCGCCGAATTCGCCATCAGCGAGAGCCGCATTCAGGAAATGCTGATGCCGCTCGTGGCCCAGGCGCAGGCCGAAGGCATCCTGAGCGTGCAGGACCCGCGCCAGCTCAGCGTCCACCTTTACTATTCCACCATCGGCGAAATCTGGTGCCACGCCTTGCTCGGGCTGTCCTATGTGCAGGATTATGCCCGACGCCGAGCGGTGTTCGACGCCAACTGGGAGATGTTCCTCAACGGTACGCGCGCTGGTCTCCGGCGGTAAAAGCCTTCTGCCGCCGGTCCTGTGGGCGCGGCGATCCACCTCACGGGCGCCCCATAACCTCGTTCACCGCCTCGGTAAATGCTGCAACGATGATGTCGGCTTCCTCCCGGCTGAGGCAGAGCGGCGGGGCGAAGCCGATGATGTCGCCCTGGGGCATGGCGCGGGCGACGACGCCTCGGCTGAGGAGGGCAGCAGCCAGTCGCGGGCCGGTCTTTTCGGCGGGGTCAAAGAAGGTGCGGCTATCCTTGTCCTTGACGAATTCAACAGCGCACAGCAGGCCCTCGCCCCGCACGTCGCCGACATTGGGATGGGCCAAGAGGGCATCGCGCATGGCGGCGTTGAGGTAGCCACCGACGGTGCCGGCGTTCTCGACAAGGCCGAGAGAGTCCACCAGCAGGAGGTTGGCGACGCCGGCCGCGGCGCTGATGGGGTGCGACGAGTAGGTCCAGCCATGTCCGATCGCACCATTCTCATCGGTGCCGCGCACCAGCACGTCCCACATGCGCTTGGAAAAGATCGAGCCCGAAAGCGGCGCATAGGCCGAGGTCAGGCCCTTGGCGATGGTGATGATATCGGCCTCAAGGCCGTATTTATCCGAGCCGAACATGGCGCCCAGACGCCCGAAAGCCGTCACCACTTCATCAACGATGAGCAGGATATCGTGCTTCTTGAGGACCGCCTGAATAGCCGGCCAGTATCCTTGCGGCGGCGGGACCAGCCCCCCGGTGCCAAGCACGGGTTCGCCGATGAAGGCGGCGATAGTATCGGCCCCCTCGCGCTCGATCATCGCTTCGAGTTCAGCCACGCAATGGGCCACGAAATCCGCTTCGCTCATATCCAGTCGCGGACGGCGGAAATAGTAAGGCGCCTCGGTGTGTAGGATGGGTGCAAGCGGCAGGTCGAACTTCTTGTGGAAGGCCTCGAGACCAGTCAGCGACCCGGTCATCAGTCCCGAGCCGTGATAGCCGCGCCAGCGCGAGATGATCTTCTTCTTTTCCGGCCGGCCGAGGATGTTGTTGTAGTACCAGACCATCTTGATGTTGGTCTCGTTGGCGTCCGAGCCGCCGAGGCCGAAATAGACCTTGGACATGTTCCTGGGCGCCCGTTCCAGGATCATCTTGGCGAGGGTGATGGAGGCCTCGGTGCCGTGACCGACATAGGCGTGGTAATAGGCCAGCTGCCGGGCTTGCGCAGCGATAGCGTCGGCGATCTCGGTGCGGCCATAGCCGACATTGACGCAATAGAGGCCGGCAAAAGCGTCGAGTAGCCGGTTACCGTCACGATCTTCGATATAGACGCCCGAGCCACCGGTGATGATGCGGTTGGGGCTCTCACCGCGCGCGTGCTGGCCCAGATGGGTCGAGGGATGAAACAGATTATCGCGGTCCCAGCGGTCGAGTTGGTCGTTGGTCAGCATTTTTGTGGTCCTTCCGTGGGATAAGCGATCGGTCAGCGCCAGTCGCGGCAGATGTATTTGACCTCGGTGAAGGCCTCCATGCCCAGCCGTGCGCCTTCGCGGCCCAGGCCGGATTGCTTCATGCCGCCGAACGGGATGGGGGCGCCGGTGACCTTGGTGCGGTTGACTGCCACCATGCCGAATTGCAGCGCCCGGCTGGCGCGGTAGATGCGGCGTGGATCATTGGTATGGAGATAGGCGATGAGGCCGTATTCGGTGTCGTTGGCGCGGGCGATGACCTCGGTCTCGTCATCGAAGGGGGCGATGGCCGCGACCGGACCAAACGTCTCCTCATGCATGATGAGGGCATCGGCGGGAACGTCGACGAGAACGGTGGGCGCAAAGAACAGCGGGCCGGCCGGATGAGCCTTGCCGCCAACCAGGCATTGGGCACCTTTGGCCATCGCATCCTCGACATGCTGGCGCTGCTTGGCGATGGCGCGCCGGTTGATCAACGGTCCGATATCGAGGTCCTCGACGCCCGGACCAACACGCAGAGCGGCCGTAGCGGCCGCGAAGCGTCGGCAGAATTCCTCGTAGAGCGGCCGTTCGACGAAGAAGCGGTTGGCACCCAGGCAATCCTGGCCGGAGGTGGCGAACTTGGCCTTGATGGCTTCTTCGACCGCCTGGTCGAGATCGGCATCGGCGAAGACGATGAATGGCGCGAGGCCTCCCAGCTCCATCACCAGACGCTTCATCGTTCCTGCCGACTGGCGATACAGCAGGCGTCCGATTTCGGTCGAGCCGGTAAAGGACAGGACACGCACGCGCGGATCACTGGTCCAGGGCTCGACCACCTCGGCGGCGCGGCCGGTCACGACGTTGAAAACGCCTGTCGGCATCCCTGCCCGGTCGGCGAGAACTGCCAGCGCGGTGGCGGAAAACGGCGTTTCGCTGGAGGGATGGGCGATGCAGGTACACCCGGCTGCCAGTGCGGCGGCAGCCTTGCGGGTCAGCATGGCAGCGGGGAAATTCCACGGAGTGATGAGCGCCGCCACGCCGGCGGGCTCGCGCCAGACCTCGACTTCTGCATCGGCAAGGTGGGAGGTGACGCTTTCGATATTGGGGCGCTTGGCCTCCTCGGCGTAGAATTCGACAAACGAGGCAGCATAGTCGATTTCGCCCCGCGCTTCGGAAATCGGCTTGCCCTGTTCGAGCGTCATGATTAGTGCCAGGTCGTCGCGCGCGGCGCGGATGGCCTCGTACCAGCGGCGGAGAATGGCCGACCGTTCCTGCGGCAACAGGCCCGACCAGTCGGGGAAGGCCCTGGCGGCAGCATCGACCGCCGCGGTCGAAGCCGCCGCACCGAGAGCGGGTACGGCGCCGATGACCTGCCCTGTGGCGGGATTGGTTACATCAATCTTGTCGGCAGCGTCGACGATCCGGCGGCCATCGATGAAGGCTGCCGCGCAGAACAGCTCGGCATCCGCAAGCCCGGCGATTGGGTCGCCGCTTCGGTAGGTTTTCGATGCTGACGCTGACATTGCCGCCTCCACATTGGCAGCGACAATATCGGTCTAGCGGGAGAGGCGTTCGCCAAACTCGGTCGCAAATTTGGAGGGAAGCCCTGTTTGCGCCGGGGCCGGCGGGCAAATCATCTGGCGCCCGGAGCGGCGCCGTCAGTCGTGGCCGGCGGCGAGCAGGGCAACAGGCAATGGCTCGTTTTTGACCGGCAGGGTCACGACATAGGAATAATAGCGCTTGATGCCGATTTCCTGTGCCAGCAGGCCGTTGATGAGCTGCTGGTAATCGTCCAGATGCCGGACAATAAGCTTGCAGATATAGTCCATGCCGCCCCCCACCGCCCAGCACTCGACGACTTCAGGGATGGCGCCGATGGCCCGCTCGAAGCGGGCGAAATCGTCGCTGCGATGGTTCTCGATTTCGATCTGCACGAAAACGATGGTCACCGGGCCGAAGGCCTTGAGCGAAATCTGTGCCTGATAGCTCTCGATGATGCCGGCATCTTCGAGACGCCGCAGCCGCTCCCAACAGGGCGTGGCGGAGAGGTTGACGCGCTCGGCCAGCGCCGCCTTGGGAATGCGCCCCTCGCGTTGCAGGATGCTCAGGATCTTGATGTCCCGGTCATCCAGCCTCAGTCTTTCGGAATGTGATGTGGTCACGCCAGAACGAGGCTCCCGGTGAATCTGGAAGCACACTAAAGGCGTTAGGCCACACGCGTCCAGCGCGATACACAGGCAGAGCCTGCAGCTTACCCGTGCAATTCCTGCAAGCTGCTGCTTAGGATATCACGGTTCAACCGTTGAGAACGGCCTTGAGGAAATCGCGTGTGCGTTGCTCCTTAGGGGCGGTGAAGAGTTCGTCCGGCGTGCCCTGCTCCTTCATCTGACCCTTGTCGAAGAAGCAGACCCGGTCGGAAACTTCGCGGGCAAAGCGCATTTCGTGAGTCACCAGCAGCATGGTGAGGTCGTGCTCGGAGGCGAGGCGGGCGATGACGTTGAGCACTTCCCCGACCAGTTCGGGATCGAGCGCCGATGTCGGCTCGTCGAACAGCATGATCTTGGGGCGCATGGCGAGCGCCCGGGCGATGCCGACGCGCTGCATCTGACCGCCGGACAGCTGATGCGGATACCGGTCCGCCTTGTCGGCCAGGCCGACCATTTCAAGCAACTCGTCGGCCCGCTGGTTGGCATCCTGGCGGCTGAGGCCGAGCACCTTTACCGGCCCTTCGGCGATATTGCGGCGCGCCGTCATGTGCGGAAACAGGTTGAACTGCTGGAACACCATGCCCAGCTGCCGGCGCATCTTGCGCAGGTGGTCCTCGCCGGCGGGAACGAGCGAGCCGTGGCGCTGCTCGTGCCATAGCGGCTCGTTGCCGACATAGACCACACCGTCATTGATGGTTTCGAGCGTCATCAACACCCGCAGCACGGTCGACTTGCCCGAGCCGGAGGGGCCGATGATGGTGACCTTCTCGCCGCGCTTGACCTCGAAATCTAGTCCATCGAGCACCCGGAGCGACCCGTAGTTCTTGCCGACCTTGTCGAATTTGATGATGGGCTCGGTCATTTGAGGGGCAATCCTTGCTTGGGAAGGCGCGTGTCGAGGAAGCGTACGCCGGCCGAGGCGACCAGTGTCATGATGAGGTAGATCCCGCCGACCATGGAAAGCGGCACCATATAGTCGAAGGTGCGGTCGCCAATGATCTTGGCCACGTTGAGCATTTCGAGCACCGTCACCACCGAAAGCACCGGCACGTCCTTCATGATCGAGACCAGATAATTGCCCATGGCCGGGATGATGCGCGGGATTGCCTGCGGCAGCAGCACGTGGGTGAAGGTATGGGCCGCGGGGAAATTGAGCGCCTTGGCGGCCTCGCGCTGGTCGCGGCCAATCGCCTCGAGGCCGGCGCGGTACACCTCGGACGTATAGGCGCTGTATTGCAGGCCCAGCGCCAGCGCGCCGGTCAGGAAGGCCGGCAGTACGATGCCGTATTCGGGCAGCACGTAGTAGAGGAAGAACAGCTGTATCAGAAGCGGCGTGTCGCGGATGAACTCGCAGAGGACATTGGCCGGCCAAGAGATGAACCGCGAGCTGGCGCCCTTCAGCACTGCCAGGATCAACCCCA
The DNA here is from genome assembly GCA_049647065.1 of Devosia sp. Lineage (GTDB taxonomy): Bacteria > Pseudomonadota > Alphaproteobacteria > Rhizobiales > Devosiaceae > Devosia. The sequence continues at coordinate 43,022 of JBARWY010000216.1, forward strand.
GCACCAGCGCGACGAAGAAACCCAGCACCGTCGCCTGAATGGTCACCCAGAGGCCGATCAACAGGATCGGCAGGATGGACCAGGCAAAGGCCAGTTCGCTCGAGGTATCCCATTCAATACCGAACAACATGGCTAGTTACTCGCGTGCCGCCAGCGGCCGACGAGCCGCTCGAGCGTCTTCATGATGGCGGTGAGGACCAGCGCCATGCCGAAATACATGAACAGAACCAGGGTGAAGATGGTGGTGCTGTCTTGGGTGAAATTGCGCAATTGCTCGGCGCGAAAGGCCAGGTCGCCGAGGCTGATCAGGGAGACGAGCGCGGTATCCTTGAGGTTCTGCACCGCTAGGTTGCCGAAGGGCGGCATCATTTCGGGAATGGCCTGCGGCAGGGCCACGCCGAACAAGGCCTGGCGCGGGGTGAAATTGAGCGCCCGCGCCGCCTCGTACTGGCTCTTCTGCACCGCCTGGATGGCGCCGCGCACCACTTCGGCCCCGTAGGCACCGATATTGAGGCCCAGCGCCAGGACGCCGGCGATCACCGGTGGCAGGCGTAGATCGAGCCCGATCGCCTGCCCGGCAATGGGCAGGGCAAAATAGAGCCAGAACAGTTGCACCAGCAGCGAGGTGCCACGGAAGATCTCGATGTAGCCGACGGAAACCGCCTTGATCAGCCAGTTCGGTGACAGCTTGCCGATGCCGAAGGCGAAGGCCAGGATGGCTCCAAGGATGGTGGAATAGACGGTCAGTTGAACCGTCACCCAGGCTCCTTGCAGCAATGGCGTCAGGTACTCAGTCCAAGCCATCCAGTATCCCCCGCGCTTGGGTAGCCATGATGCCGAAAAGACGGACGCGGGGAAAGACCGGCGAGATTTGCCGACGGCCCCCGCGTCCGCTCGGCGATTATTGGGCGGCGCAGAGCTCTTCGGTCGTGTGCTTGGTGGAGCCGTCGACGTCGGCCTGGCTGAAGCCGTAGCCGGTGACGATGGAGGCCCATTCGTCGGTCTGCTTGAACTCGGCCAATGCCACGTTGACCGCGTCGCGCAAGGCGGTGTTGTCACTGGCAAAGGTGAAGCCGCCCCAGCTGCGGACCTCGTTGCCATCGACCACAGGATCGACGAACTCACCGGCGACTTCGACGTCGTCGCTCTGCGCATCCAGCCCGGACGCGGTGAGGCTCGTCGCCGCATAGGCATCCGCCCGGCCGGTAGCGACGGTGGAGATGGCGTCGGCATTGCTGGCGAGCGTCACCAGATTGGCTTCGCTGACACCGAGCGCCTGCATCATCTCGAGCTGGTCGGCGCCGGCCATGATGGCGACCTTGAGCTCGGGGTTTTCGGCAAAGTCGGTATAGGCGTGGATGTCCTTGGGGTTGCCGGTCGCGACCAGCAAGCCCTCGCCATAGGAGGTGTTGGGTTCGGAATAGATCACCTGCTCGCAGCGGTCGGGGCGGATCGCCATTTCGGCCGCGACCATGTCGAACCGGTCGGCCTGCAGCCCCGGAATGAGCGAAGAGAAATTGGTGGTGACCCACTCGATATTCGCAATGCCGAGCTGCTCGACGACGTGCTTGGCCACATCGGGGCCAGCGCCCAGTGCTTCCCCGTTCGGGTCAACATAGCCATAGGGAATCTCATTGGCGACCGCGATGCGGATCGTGCCGGATGCCTTGATCTCTTCAAGGGTCGCCGCGCTGACCGCAGTCGTCGCCATCGCCGCCGCGGTCAAGGCAGCGAGGGCGATCGAGGCACGTTTGGTAAAGGTGGTAATCATGTTTGTCTCCCGGTTTCCTGCTACTGGCGGTTCGCGCCATGTTCTATTCTCGCCGGTCGCCTTGCCGATGCGGCCGGATAGCGTCGGTCCGACCGAGAATTCCGGTCGGGGATTGGGTGGCCCTTTGCGGCCAGTGGGCTGAATCGCCAGTGCTTTTTAGTCTGCCGTCACGGCGAACTGAGCCTGCTCCAGCGTTGCGGAGCGGGGCGTTCGAGTCGAGGGACGATACGTCTATTTTGGCGCCCGGCAGGTAGCAGGATCGGCTGCCTGATGGTGGCAGATTGGAAGGATCGACTGTCTGAAGCGCGGGCATAGTGCAGGACGAAACATGGGCCTAGCCGGCGTGGTCTTGCCACATTGGCGAAGGTGCCTATGACTTACGCCTGCGACGGTATCGGGAGGAGCCCGGCATGACCATCGACTTCGCCGAGATCCTGCTGGCGCGCCAGCGCATTGCCGGGCGGGTGTTGCGGACGCCGCAGCGCCAGGCCGCAGGATTGAGCGGCCGGCTCGGCGTGCCCGTCCAGCTCAAATGCGAACACCACCAGACCACTGGCAGCTTCAAGCTGCGCGGCGCAACCAACGCCGTGTTGGCGCTCGACCGTGCCCAGAGAGATGCGGGTGTGGTCGCCGCTTCCACCGGCAATCACGGGCGAGCCCTCGCCTATGCGGCGGGGGCCGCCGGTATCAAGGCCGTGATCTGCATGTCGCGGCTGGTACCGGCCAACAAGGTACGCGCCATCGAGGCGCTCGGGGCCGAAATCCGGATCGTCGGCGACAGCCAGGACGATGCCCAGCTGGAGGTGGACCGACTGACCGCCGAAGCCGGCATGACGCCCGTTCCTCCGTTCGACCATGCCAATGTCATTGCCGGACAGGGCACGCTTGGCCTCGAAATGCTGGAAGACGAACCGGGCACCACGACCGTTCTGGTGCCGCTCTCGGGCGGGGGCCTGCTGGGCGGCGTGGCGCTGGCGCTGCGGACGCTCAGTCCAGCGATGAGGATAATCGGCGTTACCATGGAAAATGGCGCCGCCATGCAGGCAAGCTTGGTCGCCAGAAAACCAGTCGCAGTCGAGGAAGTGCCGACCCTGGCGGATTCGCTCGGGGGCGGGATCGGGCTCGCCAACCGGTACACGTTCAGCATGGTCCGCGACCTGGTCGACGAGGTGGTGCTGGTGACCGAGGCCGAGATCGCCGCCGCTGTCCGTACCGCCTATCTCGAGGAGGGGGAGGTGCTCGAGGGCGCGGCTGCCGTGGGTATCGGGGCGCTCGATGCCGGCAAGGTGAAGCTCGCCGGTCCCGCCGTGATCCTGCTCAGCGGCAAGAATATCGACATGGCGCTGCACCGGCGCATCGTCGCCGGCGAGAACCCCCATGTCGCGGCGGAGCTTGGCAATGGCTGACATTACCATCCTGACCGAAGCCATACTCCGGCAACTGGTGCCGCTCGACCTCGATGCGATTGCCTGCGTCGAGGACGCCTTCCATGCGCTGGCCACCAAGCCAGTGGTCATGCCGCCAATCCTGCGGCTCGACATTGCCGAGGCCCGCGGCGAGGTGGACGTCAAGACTGCCTATGTGCCCGGCATCGACAGCTTCGCCATCAAGATCAGCCCCGGCTTCTTCGATAATCCCAAACTGGGCCTGCCTTCGGTCAATGGGTTGATGGTGCTGCTCAGCGCCCGCACCGGGCTGGTCGAGGCGCTGCTGCTCGACAACGGCTATCTCACCGACATCCGCACCGCTGCGGCCGGCGCCATTGCGGCGCAGCACCTGTCGCGCGCCGATTCGTCGACCGCCGCCATCATCGGGGCGGGCGTGCAGGCACGGCTGCAACTGGCGGCACTCTGCCTGGTCCGGCCGATCCGGCGGGCTGTGCTGTGGTCACGCCAGCGCGCCCGGGCCGAAAAGCTGGCTGCCGAGATCGTGGCCGAACACGGCATCGCAGTGTCGGTGGCCGCCACTGCCGAGGCCGCGGTGGTCGAGGCCGACATCATCGTCAGCACCACGCCCTCCCCGACCCCGCTCATTCGCGCCGAATGGCTGCGTCCGGGCCAGCATCTGACCGCCATGGGCTCGGATGCCGAGCACAAGAACGAGATTGACCCTGCGGCCGTAACCCGTGTCGACCTCTATATCGCCGACAGCCTGGCCCAGACCCGCCGGCTGGGTGAGTTGCACCACGCCATCGCTCCGGGCCTCGTCGATGCCGACAGACCGTTTGCCGAACTGGGCGCCGTCGTCGCCGGCCAGACCAGCGGCCGCACATCATCCAGCCAGATCACCTATGCCGACCTGACCGGCACCGGTGTCCAGGACACAGCCATCGCCACGCTGGCCCGGCGGCGCGCCACAGCGGCCGGTGCCGGCCAGATATTTTCCAGTTGAACAGTTTTGCGGAGGGGACGCCCATTGTCTGAAATCACCCTAGCCTTTTCGATCGACGAATATGCCGCACGCCTCGCCAAGGTGCGCGTGGCCATGGCGAAGGCCGGCATCGAGGTGCTTGTTGTCACCGACCCGTCCAATATGGGCTGGCTCACCGGCTATGACGGCTGGTCGTTCTATGTGCACCAGGCGGTGATCGTGCCGCCCGAGGGCGAGCCGCTGTGGTTCGGCCGGCCGCAGGACGTCAATGGCGCGCGGCTGACCAGCTATCTCGACCCCGCCTCAATGTTCTCCTATCCCGACCACTATGTGCAGAATCCCAGCGTGCACCCCTACCAGGTGCTGGCCAAGGTGCTTGTTGACAAGGGCCTTACCGGCAAGCGGCTGGGCGTCGAGATGGACAACTACTATTTCTCGGCCAAATGCCTCGAAACGCTCCGCGAGGAACTGCCGAATGCCATTATCGGCGACGCAACCGCATTGGTGAACTGGCAGCGGGCGGTCAAGTCCGAACAAGAACTGGTCTATATGCGGCACGCGGCGCGGCTGGTCGAAGTCATGCACCAGCGCATTCGCGACGTCTCCGAACCCGGCCTGCGCAAATGCGATCTGGTGGCTGAAATCTACGATGCAGGTTTGCGCGGCACTGACGGCTTCGGCGGCGACTATGCCGCCATCGTCCCGCTCACGCCCTCCGGCAAGGATGCTTCGGCGGCACACCTGACCTGGGACGACAGGCCCATGCGGCGCGGCGAAGGTACGTTCTTCGAAATCGCCGGCTGCTATAAGCGCTATCACGCACCGCTCTCCCGTACACTCTATCTGGGTGAGCCGCCTGCCGGCATGCTCAAGGCGCAGGAGGCGGTACTGGAGGGGCTGGACGCGGGCCTTAACGCCGCGCGGCCCGGCAATACCTGCGGCCAGGTAGCCGAAGCCTTCTTCGGCGTGCTGCGCAAATATGGCATCGAAAAGGATTCCCGCACTGGTTACCCAGTGGGCATTTCCTATCCGCCCGACTGGGGCGAGCGCACAATGAGCCTGCGTCCCGGCGACCAGTCGATTCTGGCTGAAAACATGACGTTCCATTTCATGCCGGCCATCTGGACCGACGACTGGGGCTTTGAGACCTCCGAGACCATCCGCATCCGCTCCGGTGGGCCGGCCGAATGCCTGGCTGACGTGTCGCGCGAACTGGTCGTCAAACCCTAGGCGTCAAATGGCTCATGAACTGCTCAACGAGACGACGTCGATCCTGGCGGACCTCATCGCCTTTCCCAGCGTGTCACAGGATTCCAACGCCGACCTGATCGACTATCTGAAGCACCGCCTCGAGCGGCTGGGCGCCCGCATCGAGGTGACAAGCGACGCCGATGGCGGCAAGGCCAATATCTTTGCCACCATCGGACCGGCGGACCAGGATGGCGGGGTCGTCCTCTCCGGCCATACCGACGTGGTGCCGGTCGAGGGTCAGGACTGGAGCAGCGATCCGTTCACGGCGGCTTTGCGTGACGGCCGCATCTATGGGCGTGGTGCCTGCGACATGAAGGGCTTCATCGCCTGCGCCATGGCCCATGCGCCGCTCTTCGCCCGGGCGAAGCTCAAGCGGCCGCTGCACTTGGCCTTTACATATGACGAGGAAGTGGGGTGCCTCGGTGCCCAGGTGATGCTCGAGCGCCTGGGCCGAACGGGCCCAAAGCCCGCGATCTGCATCGTGGGCGAACCGACCGGCATGGCCATCATTGAGGGCCACAAGGGGTGCTGCGAATATACCACGACATTCTCGGGCACCGCCGGTCATGCGTCCCAGCCCGATCTGGGTGTCAACGCCGTGGAATATGCGGTGCGCTATATCACCCGGCTGCTCGAGGTGGGCGAGGCCCTCAAGGCGCGTGCGCCGGCCCAGTCGCTGTTCGATCCGCCCTGGTCTACCATCCAGGTGGGCCGCATTGCCGGTGGGACAGCGCGCAACATCATCGCCGAGGCTTGCTCGGTCGAGTGGGAGCTGCGCCCGATCAACAGCGACGACCTTGCCTTCGCTAAGGCCAATATCGAGAACTATGTCGAGACGCAGCTGTTGCCGCGCATGCGCGCGGTGCATCCGAGGGCCGATATCCTGACCTCGGTCATCGGCGAAGTGGTGGGGCTCGAACCCATGAGCCCCTCCCAGGCCGAGGCCCTCGTCCGGTCGCTGACCGGCAACCGCGACAAGGCCACCTGTGTTTCCTTCGGCACCGAAGCGGGCCTGTTCCAGCAACTGGGCATTTCCACCGTCATCTGCGGCCCCGGCTCCATCGCCCAGGCACACAAGGCCGACGAATATGTCGCCCTTGATCAGCTCGACGCCTGCCTGAGCACGATGAGCAAGCTCAAGGACACACTGGTTGGACCGCAGCAGGTGGATGAAATGGCGCGCCGGTGAGGATAAAACTGCGAACACCTATCGCATTGAAATCAATCGCTAATTCTGACCTACAGAGCTTTAGATTTGTGCTGGCTCGAAAAGAACTGGGCCGTTGCCTGACGCCTCTTATTGCTTGTGAGCCCGCTCTCTGCTTGGCCGCCCACCCGCCCGACCGCTTTGCGCCCCATTCCGGTCGTCCGAGTGAGCAGTGTGCATTGCCTGATAGCTGCCGTTCGGGTCTGTCCATCAGGGGCGAACGGTCAACCCAGTTCGAGGGTCGAGACGCCGAAAACATAGTCAGCGCAAGTGGCAGGGGGATGGCCTCTGTACATGCGTTGCGTCGCAAATCCAGGTATGATTCCAAGGTTGGACAATGCCGCGATCCACTCAGTCTGATACGCCGGAACGTCGAGGTGGATGAACCCCGAATGGGCACTGAGGACGTGGATGGCCGCGTCAATGGTATGGGCGACTAGGGGGCCGATCTTGCGGCCCTCATGGCAGGTTCGGGACACAGCATAGCCGTCGACGACGCCGTTGGTCCAGTGGATGGTGCAAGCTCGAGGCTCGGCAATCCAGCGACGCAGAAAACCGTCCCTTTGGGACGGGAAGCATTGGCGATCGATCTCACGAATGTCTTCCAGCCGGCCATTCCGCAAGGCGTGATCGGCAGCGGCCAGCGTTCCGCTCATGCGAATAGTTTCGTAAGCGCCCACAAATCCGATTTTGGTGTAGTTGGCCCGCTGCTCGGGCACGCCATCGAGGCCGATTATGCGGTCGCCGAGATAGGCCATGGCCGTATCCCATACCGCCTTGCCGTGTCCTTGTCCGCGCCAGTCTGGATGGCAGATGTAGAGTCCAATGAAACCGAAATGGGCGTCGTAGGCGACGGCAGAAATGCCGGCGACCATGACGTCATCGACAAAGGCGCCGAGAAAGCCGTTCGGATCCGCCGCCTGGAACGGGACCGCGTCATCGAGGCCAGGATTCCAGCCTTCAGCTGCCGCCCAATCAAGTAGCGTTTGGATTTCGGCAAGCTTCAGGCTGCGGATCGTCCGGGTCATGCCGGAGCAAACTGGGCCAAGGCTCCGTCATAGCGCTTGGCCACCGGCGCGGCATAGGCGCCGCGCTTGCTGGTGCTGAGGCCCAGCGCCACCAATGCCTCGGCCTGCTTCACCGCGGCGCCGACGCCGTCGATAACGGGCAAGCCAAATTCGAGCCCCAGCGTGCGCGCCAAGTCGGCCATACCGGCACAGCCCAGCACAATGGCTTCGACATTGTCCTCGGCAATGGCGCGGACGATTTCGCTGCGCAGCCGATCGCGGGCGCCGGAATTGGGATCTTCGAGCGAGAGCACGGCGATGTTGGCGGCGCGGATGCGGGCGCGACCGGCCATGCCATAGCGATGCGCCAGTTCCTCGATCGGCACGCGCGAGCGCTCCATCGTGGTCACAACGGTGAAGCGCTTGGCGATGAAACCAGCCGTCGCCAGTGCCGCCTCGCAGATGCCGATCACCGGCATACGAACCATGGCCCGCGCCGCATCGAGCCCGGTATCATCAAAGCAGGCGATCACCGCGGCGTTGGCGCCTTCCCGTTCGGCCCGGCCGATCTCGCGCAACAGGCCCGGCAGCGCGAAAGCCTCGTCGTAATAGCCCTCGATCGAGACCGGCCCCATGCTGGAGGTGACAGGCACGATCTCGGTGCCGACGCTCGCCACCAGCCGCGCGGCATGGGCGATGGTCGCCGTCATGCTTGATGTAGTGTTGGGATTGATGACGGCAATACGGGTCATGCGCGAGCCCGCCGCCGGCCGATCAGCAGGATGATGCCCAGCGTCGCGAGGATGACGAGGAACGAGAACAGCGTCGTCACCGTCCCCAAGGCATAGAGCACAGGCGTCGTCACATTGGTGGTCATGCCATAAATCTCGAGCGGCAAGGTATTGGAGCTGCCCGAGGTCATCAGCGTCCGCGCAAATTCGTCATAGCTCAGCGAAAAGCCGAACAGGCCCACCCCGATCAGGCTCGGCGCGATCATCGGCAGCACCACATGGTAGAAAGTCTGCCACGAACTGGCCCCCAGATCGCGCGCCGCCTCCTCGTAGGAGGGCGAGAAGCGGTTGAACACCGCGAACATGATCAATACGCCAAACGGCAGCGTCCAGGTCAGGTGCGCGCCATACGCCGAGGTGAACCAGGCCGGGCGCCAGCCGATCTGCTGAAACAGAACGCCGATACCGAGCGACACAATGATCGAGGGCACCACAAGGCTCGCCACGGTCAGGTAGAAGAGCGGGCTGGCGCCGACGAACTTGCGGCGGAAGGCCAATCCCGCCAGCAGCGATACCAGTACCGTTGCCGCCATCACCATCAGCCCCAGCATGAAGGAGCGACCGAAGCTGGCGCCGAAATTGCCTACGGCCTGCGTCTCGAACAGGTTCTGGAACCAGCGCAGCGACACGCCATTGAGCGGAAAGGTCAGCCCGCCCTGTGGGCCCTGGAAGCTCAGGATGAACACTGCCGACAGCGGGCCGTAGAGGAACAGCACGAACAGCACGAAGAAGCCTGCGAGCACATAGAAGCCGATGGTGCGTTTTTCCTGGCCCATCTCAAAGCTCCTTGCGGATATCGACGATGCGGAGAATGCCCGCGACCATGAACAGCACCAGCACCAGGAGCACGATGGCATTGGCCGCGGCCGCCGGATATTGCAGCAGGCTCATCTGGTTGCGCATCATCAGCGCCACCGACGCGCTCTGCCCGCCGCTCATCACCTGCACGGTGGAAAAATCCGCCATCACCAGCGTGACCACGAAGATCGTGCCGATGGCGATGCCGGGCTTGGCCAGCGGCAGGATGACATTCCAGATGATCTGCCAGTCGGCAGCGCCGGCGTCGCGTGCCGCCTCCACCAGTGATTTGTCGATGCGCATCATGGTGTTGAAGATCGGGGTCACCATGAACAGCGTGTAGAGATGCACCATGGCCAAGACGACCGCGAAGTCCGAATAGAGCAGCCACTCGATCGGCTGGTCGATGACGCCAGCCCCCACCAGCCCCGAATTGATCAGCCCGTTGCGCCCCAGCACCGGAATCCACGAGATCATGCGGATGATGTTGGAGGTGAGGAATGGCACGGTGCAGATCAGCAACAGCACCATCTGCATGGTTGCCGTCCGCACATGGAAGGCAAGGAAATACGCCACCCAGAAGCCCAGATAGGCGGTGATGGCCCAGACCAGCGCCGCGAATTTCAGCGTATTGCCATAGGTCTTCCACGTCACCCACGAGCCGAGCGTCTCGGTATAGTTGAACGTCTCGAAGCTCGGGATCATGCCGGCAAAGTCATAGTCCCAGAAACTGACGACCAGCAGCAGCAGGATCGGCAGCGCGAGGAAGACGCCAAGAATGAGCAGCAGCGGCGTCGCTTGCAGGTAAGGCGTGGCGCGGCTTAACAGGTTTTGCATGGGACGCTTCTCCGCATTCGCAGTCGATACCCTCCCCCTTGTGGGGAGGGATCGAGGGTGGGGGTGGGCTGGCCCGGATGTCGGGGCTCTCGCCACTCCTTCCCAACCTCCCCCATGATGGGGGAGGTGCCGTTCAGCGGGCATGGCGAAATCCTGCCATGCCCAATGGCTTAGGCCGCGATGAACTCGTTCCAGCGGCGGACCATGTAGCGGTCTTCGTCCATCACCGAGTTCCAGCAGGCGACCTTGCCCATGCGCTCTTCGAACGAGCCGCCATCGCGCACGGCGCCGGCCTTTTCCATCACGGTGCCGTCGGGCGCCAGGATATCGCCCGTGGCGGCCTTGCCCTCGATCCAATAGCCCCATTCGTCGGCCGACATGTGCTCCTTGGCCGTTTCCATGGCTGCCGAGTAGTAGCCCTGACGGTTGAGATAGCCGCCGACCCAGCCGGACGTGTACCAGTTGATATATTCATAGGCCGCGTCGAGCTGCGCACCCTGCAAATGCGCGGCGAGACCCAGGCCACCGCCCCACGAGCGATAGCCTTCCTTGAGCGGCTGGTACTTGCAGGCAATGCCCTTGGAGCGCACGGCGGCAACGGCCGGCGACCACATCGACTGGATCACCACTTCGCCTGACGACATCAGGTTCACCGACTCGTCAAAGCTCTTCCAGAAGGCGCGGAACTGGCCGTCCTGCTTGGCCTTGATCAGGAAATCGACGGTGGCATCGATTTCCTCAGTGGTCATGTTGCCCTTGTCGCCATAGGTGATGTTGCCCATGGCTTCCATGATCATCGCCGCATCCATGATGCCGATCGAGGGCACGTTGATGATAGCGGTCTTGCCCTTGAAGGCCGGGTCCATGATATCGGCCCAGGTCGAGATTTCGCGCCCGACCAGGTCGGGGCGGATGCCCAACGTGTCGGCATTGTAAATGGTCGGCACCATGGTGAACCAGCCGGTCTCGCCCGCGGCAAATTCCTTGCTGTCGGCGCTTTCGACAAAGCCCACCGTATGTGGCGCCGTACCCTGGGCGATGACGCTGTCCGGCAGCAGCTTGCCGGTTTTGAACAGCGGCACGATCTTGTCGTAATAGGTCAGCTTGGACGTATCCATCGGCTGGATCACGCCTGATGGAAACACCTTCTTGAGGATCCAGTATTCGATGTCGGCAATGTCATAGCTATCGGGCTGGGTCACGGCGCGCTGGGCGGCGGCGTCGGAGTCGGTGGCCGTCATTTCGAGCGTGATGCCGAGGTCTTCCTTGCACTTTTCGGCAATGGCATTGAGGTTCGACACGCCGGTGCCGAACTGGCGCAGGGTGATCGGGTTCTGCGCCCAGATGGTCGGGAAGCCGGTAATGGCGCCCGAGCCGGTGGCGGCGCCGGCGGCAGCGGCAACGCCGCCCTTGAGCACGTTGCGGCGGGAAATGCCTGATGTCTTGGTGGTCTCTGTCATAGCCTTACGTCCCTGTTGCTGGCTTTGAATTACCGATTGAGCGTGCCGAGGATGATGGCATCCTCGGCCTCCCAATGGAGGGGCACCGCATCCCCCACTGCGACCGGAATCGCGTAGAAGGCCTTGTCGGTGATGATGGCAGTGAATTCGGCGATGCCGGCGCCTTCGATGGTGAGCTTTACCGTGGCGCCACGATATTCGAGGTTGGAGACGATGCCGGTGAAGCCGAGGCCCTTGACCGGACTTTCCCCTATCCGGACGTGATCTGTGCGGATCGCCGCATCGACATCCGATGCGGCGGCTCTCTGTTCGCCCGAGGCCGAGAACGTGCCGCCGCCCACCACTTCGAAGGTCACGAGCCCGTTTGACGAGCCGGTCACCTTGCCGGAAATGACGTTGTGGTCACCCATCAAGCGCGCGACGAACGCCGTGGCCGGGCGCTCGAACACTTCGCGCGGGCTGGCCGCCTGTTCGATGCGGCCGTCGCTCATCACCACGACGATGTCGGCCAGCGCCATGGCCTCTTCCTGGCTATGGGTCACATGCACGAAGGTTATGCCCAGCTGCTTCTGCAGCTTCTTGAGCTCGGCCCGCATGCGGATCTTGAGGAACGGGTCGAGCGCCGAGAGCGGCTCGTCGAGCAGCAATGCCTCAGGGTCGGTGATCAGCGCCCGGGCCAGGGCAACCCGCTGTTGCTGGCCGCCGGAAAGCTGCGCCGGCTTGCGGCTGGCATAAGCGTCCATCTGCATCAGCTTGAGCATGTCGAGCGCCCGCGCCCGGCGTGTCTCCTTGTCGACACCGGCCATCTTGCGGCTGAAGGCGACGTTGTCGACGAGGTCGAGATGGGGAAACACGGCATCGGCCTGGAACATCCTGGCCGGGCCACGCTTTGCCGGCGGCAGGCTGGTCACCACCTCCTTACCCAGCACGATATCGCCCATGGAGACGCTTTCGTGCCCCGCTATCATCCGCAGGGTCGAGGTCTTGCCGCAGCCGGAGGGTCCGAGCAGGCAGCAATAGCTGCCGGCGGGAATCTTGAGGCTGATGGCATCCACGGCAGTGGTCTTGCCGTAAATCTTGGAAACCGATGCAATGTCGATCTCGGCAGCTTTTGACATCCAGCGTCCCCCGTTTGTCGGGAAACACTATGCATCCGCCGTGCCAGATCGCGCGGTCTACGTTAACCTGTTGCTATTACTTAAAAATCCTACTCAACTCAATCTGTTGTAGTTATGTGCACAGATATCATTTGCCTGATTCATGGGCATATGTTCGCACTACGCGCCAAAATTGTATGCAATCTGCGCGGTGACTGTATGCGACATATCGCTTTCGCTAGGCCGGGATTCTTCATATGACTATCGGCATGACTCTCGCCGATCACAGCTTTGCCCTTCCGCTCGTTGCCGAAGACCGCGCCGCGATGATCCGCGACCACCTGCGCGACGCGATCGTTGACCGCCGCCTGGCGCCGGGCACCAAGCTCAACGAGGCCGAAGTCGGTACGCTGTTTGACGTCAGTCGCACGGTGGTGCGCGCCGCCTTGCAGGCGCTGGCCTTTGAAGGCCTGGTGAAGACCGAGCGCAACCGCGGCGCTTTCGTCGCCAATCCGACCCCGGAGGAAGCCCGCCAGGTTTTCGCCTCGCGCCGGCTGATCGAGCCGGGCCTTGCCACGGCCGCCGCCGAGCGTATTACCTCGGGCGAAATCGCCGCCTTCCGCGAACGGCTTCTGCATGAAAGCGAACTCCTGCATCAGCGCGGACCGACGGCCCGCCGTGCCGAAATTCACGCCTCGGGCGATTTCCACCTGCTGCTGGCCAAGGTTGCCGGCAACACCATCCTTCTGCGCTTCATGGAAGAACTGGTAGCGCGCTCATCGCTGGTGATCGCACTATATGGCCGCACCGGCGCCTCCAGCTGTGGTCACGGCGACCACGCCAGTATCCTGGCGGCACTGGAGGAGCGTAACGGCGAACATGCAGCACGCCTGCTCCTGGCCCACATCGACCATATCGAAGCCGACCTAGACCTCCGGACAACAGGCAACTTAGCGCTGCGAGACGCTATCGCCGGCACAGCACCATAGAGCGTGCCATAAACCTGAACCTGCGCCGACGTGCTCTAGAACGGCGGCAGTTCGCCCCATTTCAGACGTTCAGGCAGCCTTCACCAAGTCCCGAAAGCTGCGGTCTGCTTCGCCACGGACCAGCGTCTGTAATGGGGTGGTTTGCCGTCAGTCCGTTTCGGATGAGACAACTAGAAAAGCAGACGTTCAAGATTGGCGGACATTGGGCCGCAAGGACATGCTGTCGCCCTGGAAACCGGACCTTCAGGTTTTCGAAGGAAGGGCTGGCTGGTTGCGGTTGAGAGGCCGCCAAGGATCGTTGCCCATCGTAGCGCCGGCTGCTTGACGGCAGTCTCCGCCGGATCAGCCGCCGGGCGAGTGCTTTTTCAGCCAGCGTGTCCTGTGGACGTTCTTGGCGTTATCGACCATCCCCTCAATGCCTTCGGCAAACAGGTTGCGAACCACGACCCAGTTGAGCGGAATAACGGCTACGTCTTCGATAGCTAGCCTTTCGGCCTCGGCCAGGATGGCGGCGCGGTCGTCGAGATCGAGTTCGGCGCTTGCCTCAGCCAGAAGCTGATCAACTGCCGGATTCGCATAGCGACCGGAGTTGAACTCGGAGGCGGTGCCCATCAGCTCAAGCACGTTGGATGGATCGGAGAAATCGAGGATCCAGGTCGAACGACCGACATCGAAATCGCCGGTGCGCAGAGCGGCGAAATGCTGGGTTGGCTCGGCACCGAACAGTTCGGCTTTGACGCCGATCCGGGTCCACATTTCGGCGATGTCGCGCGCGATGGTCTGATGCAGGTCGGTGGGATTGGTGCTGTAGCGAATCTGCAGGGTCAGCGGCGTTTCGGCTGTGTAGCCCAGCCCGGCCATCACGGCCGCTGCCTCGGCGACCCGTTGCTCATAGGGCCAGGCCGCCCAATCGGGCAGATAGAGCCCCACACCGGCATAGTTCGCCGTGCCCTGCGGCACCAACCCATAGGCGGCCACTGCGGTGGACTTCACGCCCTGCGGGTCGATCCTGGTGCGGTCGATGGCCATCGACAGGGCGCGCCGCAGGGCAAGGTTGTCGAAAGGCGCCTTGTCATGATTGATCGAATAATAGGACACGCCGAGAAACGGGACCACGCTGCTGCGGTCCGGGACATTCTCGTCTATCCACGCATTGGCGCTGACCGGTAGGTCGTAGAAGACGTCAAGTTCTCCGGCCTTGAAGCGCTTGAGGCCATCGGGAATGTCGTCGATGGAATAGTAGTTCACCTCGTCGACGGCGACCTCGTTGCGCCCGTAATAGTTTGGCGACTTGATCGCCCTCGTGTGCGCCCCCTCCTGCGCGACGATGGCAAAAGGCCCGTTACAGACGACGTTTTCCGGCGCCAGCCAGGCCATGCCGTGCTCGGCGAGGCGCGTGCTCGGCAGCGGATAGGCCGTCGAATGAGTCAGCGTCTGCAGGAAATATGGGGTGGGTCGTTCGAGGGTGATCTGCAGCCTTTGCGGATCGAGCACGGCGACGCCGAGCTGGTCGATCGCTGCCGAGCCACTGGCAATAGCCTGGGCGTTGCGGATGGGAAATTGCAGGTAGGCATATTCGACGGCGTTGATCGGGTCGAACAGCCACTGGAACGCTGCGAGAAAGTCGGCAGCGACTACGGGCGTACTGTCCGACCAGGCAATGCCGTCTCGCAGCGCAAAGGTGTAGGTGAGACCGTCTGGCGAAATCTGCCACGAGGCGGCCTGGCCCGGAATCGCCTCGCCAGCAGCATCTTCGGCCACCAGACCCTCGAAGCAATCGCCCACAGCCAAGGGATCAAGCGTTCCGAAGGCGGTGGGGTAGCTGTAAATGGTCTGCGGCGTCTGGGCGAGGTTGAGCGTAACGGCAAAAGCCGGCTCAACGAGTGAGCCGGCGAAAACCAGGGCGAGCGACGCGGCCCGGACTAAACAGGTCAATACGGCTCACCATGGGTCTATCGAAGGTGCCAAGAACCAGTTGTTTCCGATTTTCCGCAGCAAGGGAAGGCCTTTGCGGTGTCATCAGAAGCCGGGGAGCGGGGCGGCCGCGATGCCATAGAGACCCCAATAGGCCAGTCCGAGCAGCACGAGCAAAACCATGCTCGGCACCAGATGGCCGATGTCCCGGTTCCAGATTATCGTCGCATAGATTGCGATGCATTCGAGCGTGGCGAGGATGAAGCCAAAGGGACGCAGGGCCGGGACCAGTAGCAATGCGCCGATGATCAGGCATACGGCGCCGTTCACCAGGTGCCAGCCCTTGGGGAAACCCCAGCGCTGGTAGTTGTCGCGCATGACCTGGGGCCCGATGGCGTTGACGACGCCGTTGCCGAGGAAAGCCAGGCCCAAAAAGCCGGTCAGCAGGATAGCCCAGTGGAAATCGAAGTTCATTGTGTAGGTCCTATGTGTGTTCTTGGATGATGCGGCGGGCCGTACCAGCCCGCCGGGAAGGGTCAGAACTTGACCGAAAGGTTGGTCTTGATGCCGTGCTGCATGCCGGAGCCAAACTGGCCGTCATAGCCAATGCCCAGCTCGACATTGGGGCTGATGTTGAAATCGAGCCCGGCTTCGACGATCGCGGTATCCCGCGCCACCGGGCTGCCGGTGACGGTGAAGGCGGTGCCGTTGCCGAAGGCATGGGTCGAGGTCGGGTCGACAGTGCCGAGCGCATGGCGCCAGCCAATCATGCCCCGGGCGGTGACTTCGAGTTCGCCAATGGTGAGATCGGTCTCGCCGCGGACGCCAAGCGTCAGGTGGGTGGTGCTGGCATGGCTTGCACCGCCCGAGACGGCCGCCGCGCCGCCCGTTTCGGCAAAGCCGCCGGTGAACAGGCTTGCATGCGCCAGATTGACGAAGGGCTCGACGACGAGGCCACTGTCGAAGGCGAACTTGTGACCGACCTCACCGAAGATCTGGCCGGTGCCGCCCGACCGGCTGCTGAACAGCTGCTCGGCAAAGCCGGGCATGGTCACGCTGCGCGTGGTGTGGATGTCGTGCTGGGTGTAGCCGGCGCCGAACTTGAAGGTAAAGTCCTCCACTTCGCCACCGCCATAAAGACCGACATGGTAATTGTCGGAGGTGGCAGTGGATGAGCGATCCGTGCTGGTCGTGCTGGTCGCGCCGTAGCCGACCATGGCGCCGAACATCCACTTCTGGTTGAACATGGCATCCGCACCGACGAACAGATTGCCGGCGCCGAAGTTGGACGCTGCGGCGTTGCCATTGGCTTCCAGCACACCGATCGAGCCGCCCGCCTGGGTCCAGAAGTTCAGTCCCGACGCCGTGTCCTGCCCTGCCTGACCGAGCTGTGCAAAGGCCGCCGCCACGCGATCTTCCATGGTGCCTGTGACGGCTTGGCCGGCGCTTAGCAACGCTGCCTTGGCGGAGGCATGGATTTCGCCGGAAAGCTGATCCAGCCCGGCGCGGGCATCCTCGGCGCTGAGGGTCAGCAGACGATCATAGACCGCATTGCCGGCGCCGAGAGTTTCGGTAGCGACGCCGGTGGCGAGCTGGTTGGCCGTGGTGCCGACATTGCCGAAAGTGACGCCATTGCGGCTCAGGGTCAGCCTTACGTCATTGGCATTGTAGGTCAACGCGGCATCGAGGAAGGCAAGGTTTGCCGTGACGCCATCAAAGGTGCCCTCGACGCCGCCCTCGGCGCGCAGGAAGGTATATTCCGTGGCATCGGCGTAGTCGCCGCCGCTTGCCAGGGTGACCAGCCGACCGTCGAGATAGGCGGTGCCGTCCACCTCGACAAGATCGTTGTTTCCCGCAGCATCGACCTTGAGTTCGAAGATGCTGGTATCGCTCAAGATCAGATCCCCGGTGATTAGAAGCGTTCCCATGCCCGGTGTTGGTGCGAGCGAACCAAAAGGCGGATAGAGGCTGCCCGCGGCGATGGTGCCCAGTACCTCGGCATTGCCGACTGCGCCGCTGCCCTGAAGGCGTCCGTCCTGACCGACCAGCACATCGCCGATGCTGCCATTGACCTCCAGCGTGCCACCGCGGACCTCGGTGTCGCGGACATATTCGTTGTCGTTGCTATTGAGCACGAGCGTGCCAAGATCGGTCTTGATCAGGCCGCCATTGCCGTTGAGGACATTGTTGATGATCGTGACGTAGTCGGCGCCTTCGGTGGTGCCGTCGCCGACCCGGACAATGGTTTCGTCCTCTTCCAGCGTGATCGCATCGCCGTCCAGGATATAGCCATCGGCCGCGAACTGCATGCCGGTGACCTGGCTGTCGCCGGTCGTATTGTCGACGGTCACCTCGCCGCCTTGCCCCTGGAAGATGGCAAAGCCCGGCTTGGGGTACATCGTGTTGTTGTTGTTGCCGTCCGCGGTGGTGAAGCTGCGGGTGCCGACGCGCCAGATGCCGGACCCGCCATCGATAGCGCCGTTGTTCCACAGCGCGGCGTCGCCGCCGTCCCAGAACAGCGCGGGACCACTGGCAGCGGCGGTACTGACGATGTTGAGCTGGTTGGCCACTGCCAGCTGCAGTTCGATCTCGTCCTCATCGACGCCATTGGGCAGGCGATCGATGATCAATCCGCGATAATCGAGCGCCCCATCATAGTCCATGATGCGGTAGACGCCCGGGCCGAAGCCCCCGGCATTCTCGATATCGATAAAGCCATCCAGCCGCACGTCGCCCAGAACGTGGAACAACGGCCGCGCACCCGGAATACCCAGGGCCACGCTGATGGTGGAGCTCTGCGTCATGCCCAGCGAGGCCATGGTCAGCGTCTGGGCGCTGCGTCCGGCCAGCGTGCCCACCGATACGCTGACATCGCCGACGCTGCCGCTGCCGGTCAGCGTGCCCTGGGACACCAGGACGTCGGTGCCACTATAGTCGCCGGTGACGTCGAGAATGCCGCCACCTGCGATGAAGGAGCCGTCATAGGCGGCGTTGTTGCTACCCAGGCGCAGGCGGCCATCGCCATACTTGCGGACCAGGCCACCGCCGGTGATCACGCCGCTAAAGTCGCGGTTGAAGTCGCCCTGGAACAGGTCGAGCTCGTTGCCCGCCATTTCGATCCGGCCCGTGCCGGACAGACCGCCGATGGCCTGGTCCTGCTGCAGCTCGATCGTCCCGGCCGTATCCAGCGCGTAATGGGAGTTCTCCGAGAGCACGTCCTGCGCCGCCGCAATCAGCCGGGTCGTCAGG
>JBARWY010000217.1:0-12938 GCA_049647065.1 Devosia sp.
GTACAAGAAGGGTCTCAGTACGTGACAGATATGTGAGTCCGGCGTCACCAATTCAGCGAATCGGCGCGGTCAGTGCTAACAGTCTGCTAACCAGATCGACCCTTGCGTGACTCCCGACTGACCGGGACGTATCCCGCCATCAGGAGACCGGATGAAGGTAGCAATCGACATGGGCGCAACGACGGGCGCCGCGCCCGCGACGCTCGATCTCGAAGAGCTCCTCGCCACGCGCCTGCTCGTCCAGGGCAATTCCGGCTCCGGCAAGTCGCACCTGTTGCGGCGCCTCCTCGAACAATCCGCCCCCTGGGTGCAGCAATGCATCATCGACCCCGAAGGCGATTTCACTACCTTGGCCGACAAGTTCGGCCACACCGTTGTGGACGCCACCCGCACCGAGGCTGAGCTCACCCGCATCGCCGCCCGCGTCCGCCAACACCGCGTCTCGGTTGTGCTCAATCTCGAGGGCCTCGACGTCGAGCAGCAGATGCGCGCCGCCGCCGCCTTCCTCGGCGGCATGTTCGATGCCGATCGCGACCACTGGTATCCGGTGCTCGTCGTCGTCGACGAAGCCCAGCTTTTTGCCCCGGCCGTCGCCGGCGAGGTCTCGGACGAAGCCCGCAAACTCTCGCTCGGCGCCATGACCAATCTGATGTGCCGTGGCCGCAAGCGCGGCCTTGCCGGCGTCATCGCCACCCAGCGCCTCGCCAAGCTGGCCAAGAACGTCGCGGCCGAAGCCAGTAACTTCCTGATGGGCCGCACCTTTCTCGATATCGACATGGCCCGCGCCGCCGATCTTCTCGGTATGGAGAAACGTACGGCCGAGCAGTTCCGTGATCTGGCGCGCGGCCATTTCATCGCCCTCGGCCCTGCCATTTCCCGCCGCCCGATGCCGGTTACCATCGGCACGGTCGAAACCTCGGCCCGCTCCACCAGCCCCAAGCTGACGCCACTACCCGAAGCGCCGCTTGACGCCGCCGATCTGATCTTCACCGCCTCGGCCGAGGAGCAGGCGCGCCCGGTGGTTCGCCGCCCCGCGCCGCCCCCGCCACCCTCGACCAATGAACTGCTGGCCCAGCTCTCCCGCGCCCGCCCGCCGGCTGAGGACGCACCACAAACGCTGTTCCCCGAGATCGACGAGGCCGAGCGCAACAAGCAGATCGACGCCATCATGGCCGAACTGCTCGGCGATCCCGATGCCAGCTTCCGCACCGTCGCCGTGCTCTATCAGGATTTCCTGGTTCGCTGCCGCATCCGCCGCGTGCCCGGCGAGCCCCCCGCTCTGCCGGCCTTCAAGCGCCGCCTTGCCGTCGCCCGCGTCGCCCCCGATGTCGAAACTGCCGGCAGTGATGCTTGGCAGCAGGCGCTGACCATGTCCGAGGCCCTGACCGACGACGTGCAGGGCGTATTCCTCGTCCTGGCCCAGGCCGCCGTCACCAGCGCCCCCTGCCCGTCAGACGCCACCCTGGCCCGCCTCTACGGCACCCATTCCGCCAGCCGCGCCCGGCGCTTGCTGACCTGGTTCGAGGAACGCGGCCTCCTCGTCGTCCGTCTCGATTTCCGCAACAACCGCGTCGTCGCGTTTCCGGACCTGGGTGCAGAGACCGCTCCCGGCGACCCGAATGGTCCCGACGCCATGACCGACGTCCGCGGCGCGGCGGAATAATCCTGCCACCATTTCCTCGCCCGTTGGACCGCCGAAATCCCAGTCGACACCTCCCCCTCGCGGGGAGGGATTAAGGGTGGGGGCGTTTAACACCGATATTGGGGGCCAGGCGGCACCCCCTCCCGGCCCCTCGTCAAGGGGGAGGCCGCGCAGTGGCCGTGGCACCATTTCACCCACCCATAGGTCGTCACCCTCGGGTGACGACTGCAAATCTGGGTGACGTTGAAAGGATCAATCCTCCTCCACAAACACCTCTTTCCTCTTCTTTCTGATGCTCGGCAGCACCGCCACGATCACCGCCAGCAATGCCAGCCCCAGCAGTGTCGCCGAGATCGGCCGCGTCACGAACACCGTCGGATCGCCGCGCGAGATGATCATCGCCCGCCGCAGATGCTCCTCCAGCAGCGGGCCCAGCACGAAGCCCAGCAGAAGCGGTGCCGGCTCGCAGCCAAACCGGATCAAGATGTAGCCACCCACCCCGAAGAAGGCGATCGCGTAGACGTCGTAGATGTTCTGGTTGATCGAGAAACAGCCGATGCAGGCAAACAGCACAATGGCCGGGAACAGCGCCCGATAGGGAATGCTGAGCATCTTCACCCACAGCCCGATCAGCGGCAGGTTGAGCAGCACCAGCATCACATTACCAACCCACATCGAGGCGATGATGCCCCAGAACAGAGCCGGCTGGTCGTTGATGACGTTGGGTCCGGGCGTGATCCCCTGGAGGATGAATGCCCCCACCATCAGCGCCATCACCGGATGTGCCGGAATGCCCAGCGTCAGCAGCGGGATGAAGCTGGTCTGGGCCGCGGCATTGTTGGCCGATTCCGGACCCGCCACGCCCTCGATCGCCCCGTGCCCGAATTCTTCCGGTGTCTTGCTCAGCCGTTTCTCGGCCGAATAGGAGGCAAAGGACGACAGGATATGTCCGCCGCCAGGCAAAATGCCGAGTAACGATCCGAGCGCCGTGCCGCGCAGCACCGGCCCGATGATGCGCTTGAAGTCATCCTTGCTCAGCCACAGGCCCTTGACGGCCTTGACCATCACGTCGCGGCCCTTCTCGTTTTCGAGATTGCGCAGGATTTCGGCCACGCCGAACACGCCCACCGCCACCGAAACAAAGTTCAGCCCCGAGTAGAGCTCGCGCACTCCGAAGGTGAAGCGCGGCTGGCCGGTGTAAATGTCCTGGCCCACCATGCCGAGCAGCAACCCCAGCACGATCATCCCCAGCGCCTTGAGAATGGAACCATGCGCCAGCGCGATCGACACCAGCAGCCCCAGCACGATCAGTGCGAAATATTCCGGCGCCCCGAAATTGAGCGCCGCTCGGGCAAGGGGAGGGGCGAAAAAGGCCAGCAGCAGGGTCGCGACGGTGCCGGCAAAGAACGAGCCAAGTGCGGCCGTGGCCAGCGCCGCGCCAGCGCGACCCTGCTTGGCCATCTGGTAGCCATCGATTGCCGTGACCGCTGAGGAGCTCTCTCCGGGCAGGTTGATCAGGATCGCCGTGGTCGAGCCGCCATATTGGGCACCGTAATAGATGCCCGCGAGCATGATCAGAGCCCCGGCCGGCGACAGCGAGAAGGTGATCGGCAAGAGCATCGCGATGGTCGCGGTCGGCCCGATGCCGGGCAGCACACCGACCAGCGTGCCCAGCAGCACGCCGATGAAGCAGTAGAGAATATTCATCGGGTCGAGCGCGACGGAAAAGCCCAGACCCAGCGAAGCAATGATGTCCATGAGCCGCTCCTATTGCCCGAGCCAGGGACCGAACCAGGAGACGCTCATCCCCAGCCCGATGACAAAAATGAGGGTACACATCACCGTCAGCGTCACCGCCAGCAGTGCCGCGAACACCGGCGAATTGAGCCGGCTGGCCAACGCCGCCACAAAGGCGGAGACGAACACCACCGGCACAAAGCCGAGCCCGCGTATGGTCGCGCCGAAGAACACGATGACCCCGATGATCAGCGCCATGGCGCGCCACGGCGGACTGAATTCCTGCGGCGCATCCGGCTTCTTCCAACCGCTCGCTGCAACGCCGAGCCCCAGCAGCGCCAGCACGCTGCCCAGTAATAGCGGCATGAAGCCCGGGCCCATGCGGAAAGCCGTCCCAACCTCGTAATTCAGCGCCTCGAGCGCAAAATAGGCCCCGGCCAGGACAAAGATGCCGCCCGAGACCAGGTCCTTGGTCGAAAAATTCGAAACCACCGCTGCTCCTCCCGATTTTATTCTGATTGCGTCGGCATGCGATGCTCGGTCGACATCCTCCCCCTTGCGGGGAGGATCAAGAGTGGGGGCGAGAGCCCGGATATCGTGGCTCCCACCACCCCTCCCCACATCCCGTCGAGGGGAGGTGCCGTGCACTGGGTGTGGCACAATGGCGCCAACACCCCGTCGCCAATTAATCGGCGTAGACGCCCGCGGCCTCGATGACGCCCTTCCACAGCTCGATCTGGCTGGTCAGCATGTCGGTGAGGGCCTCAGGCGTCGCTTCCTCCGCCGTTACCGGCACGGTGCCCAGTTCGGCGAAGCGACTGATCACGGTCTCATTGGCCAGTGCCACCTGCAGCGAGGCCTCCAGCCGCTCGATAATCGCCGGATCGGTACCGACAGGAGCATAGAGCCCATGCCACACGCCGATCTCAAGATCGAGCCCGCCTTCGGCAGTGGTCGGCAGATCAGGCAGGTTGCCCAGGCGTTCCGGCGAGGTCACGCCATAGGCTTTGACTTCCCCGGCCTGGATCTGGCTGGTCGTGTTGGTGGTCTGGTCGCAGATCAGGTCCACCTGGCCGCCGATGATGTCGGTCATGGCCGGACCCGAACCCTGATAGGGCACGGTGGTCATCTGCGCATCCACCGCATCCATGAGGAGCATGCCGCAGAGCTGGCTGGCCGAGCCGATTCCGGCATGGGCATAGGTGATGTTCTCGCCATTGGCCTTCACATAGGCCAGCAGCTCTTCCATCGTGGTTGGCTCGAAGTCCTTGCGCGCCACCAGCGTCATTGGCACCGAGGTGATCAGCCCGATCGTGGCAAAGTCGGTGGTCGGGTCATAGGGCAGGCTGCGATAGAGCGTCGGCGCTGTCGACATGCCGATATGGTGCAACAACAGCGTATAGCCATCATTCGGTGCAGTCGCGACCTGCCCGGCACCCAGCGTGCCGCCGGCGCCGCCCACATTCTGCACCACCACCTGCTGGCCCAGATCCTGGCTCATCACCTCGGCGACGAGGCGCGCCACTGTATCGGTCGGCCCGCCTGCCGCGAACGGCACCACCACGGTAATTGGCTTGGTCGGATAATCCTGCGCCACGGCACTGCCGGCGAATGCCACGCCGGCCAGCATGACGCCTGCGGCCAGGGTGATTGCGGTCTTTTTCATTATTTTGTCCTCCCGGATTGCTGGGGCTCGGCTCCTCGCCACACCCTGCCACCATCATTGCAAAGCCCGTGCCAAGCT
This sequence comes from Devosia sp., assembly GCA_049647065.1. Taxonomy (GTDB): domain Bacteria; phylum Pseudomonadota; class Alphaproteobacteria; order Rhizobiales; family Devosiaceae; genus Devosia. Next base: position 5,124 of record JBARWY010000217.1, read on the forward strand.
GAAAATGCAAGGCAGATATGCAGAACGGCAACGATGTGTTAGCACATTGGGCAAGAACTTGCTCATTCTTGCGACAAGTTTCGGCAATTTCTTGCCCATGGGAGGATGTTTGGCCAGCCGCTTCGGTTTTCGAGATCTGCTCAACCGCCGTCAGATGATCCTGGCGGGCATCGCGCTCGCCATCGTGCTGCTGACAGGCTGGGCCGCTTTCGAGATCGCCCTGGCCGGCGCCATCGCCAATGCCGGGCAGCAGTCCGACCGGCGGCTGGCGCTGTTCGATCGCACGCTCGAAGCCATCATCGAGCGCTTCCACTACCTGCCCTCCAGCGTCGCTCTTGCTGCCGAGGCGCGCGCCGTGCTCGCTGACCCCGACAATCCCGAATTGCGCGAGGCCGCCAACGGCTTCCTGTCCAAGCTCAACGACACCGCCGGAGCTGGCGAACTCTTCATCATGGCTCCATCAGGCGCCGTTGTCGCGGCTTCGAACTGGTGGGCCTATGACAGCTTTGTCGGCGAAAACCTCGGCTACCGCCCCTATTTCGAAGAGGCAATGCGCGATGGCGATGCGAGGTTCTATGCTGTCGGCACCGTGACGGGCGTCGCCGGCTACTTCCTCGCGCGACGCATCGACGGCCCGGATGGTCCGCTTGGCGTGGCCGTCACCAAGGTCAACCTGGGCGAGATCGAAGCCAACTGGTGGCGCTCGGGCGAGCTGATTGTCATCGTCGACCTCAACAACGTCACCATTCTCTCCACCCGTCCCGACTGGCGCTACCGCCCGCTCTCCGTTCTCGAACCAGCCGACGAGGTGAAAATCGCCACCCAGCGCCGCTATGGCACATCGGGTCTGATTGCGGAGCCGGTAACTGCCGATACCTGGCCGTCCCGCGGCGCCCAGTTCGCCTTCCTGGCCGGCGCCGATCCCGAGGCCTCAGGCTATTTCATCCTCGATGAACTGCGACTGCCCACCCACCAGTGGCGCATCGTCTCCTTCACCCCCACCGGCCCGCTGTTCCGCGCCGCCTGGACCGCGGCGGCGGCGGCAGCGCTGGCGGCATCGGCCATGTTGCTCATCATCCTGTTGCTGGTGCAGCGCCGGCGCACCGTCGCGCAGCGCCTGGCCGAGCACGAGCGGCTCGAACAGCGCGTCGCCGAACGCACCGAAGATCTGCACATCACCAATGAGGCCCTGCGCGAGGAAATCGCTGAGCGTATCCGCGCCGAAAAGGCCGAACGCGAGGCCCAGCATGGCATGGTCCAGGCCGCCAAGATGGCAAGCCTCGGCCAGGCGCTAGCTGGTGTGGCACATGAAGTCAGCCAGCCGGTCGCGGCGCTGACCACCCATATCGCCAGCGCCAAGCTCATCGCCAGCAGGCGCAACGACGCCGATATATCAGGCATCCTCGCCACCATGGACAAGGTGGTTGACCGCCTCTCGGCCCTCACGGGCCACCTCAAGACCTTCGCCCGCAAGGAAACCCGCGTCGAGATGCAGGCCGACCCGGCCTCGGTCATCGCCAATGCCCTCGATCTTGTCGATCACAAGCTGAAAGCTTTCGGCATCGATGTCGAGTATCGCCGCCACCGCGCTTCGCTCGCCGTCATCGGCAATCCCGTCCATCTCGAACAGGTGTTGATCAACCTCATCGCCAACGCCGCCGACGCCATGGAGCACAGCCCCGTCCGCGTGCTGTCCATCGGCTTGCGCACCACCGCCAAAAATGTCGAGATCCGCATCAGCGACACGGGCTCGGGGATCGCCGCGGCCGAACTCGCCAACCTGTTCGATCCCTTCTATTCCACAAAGGAAGCCGGGCGAGGCCTCGGCTTGGGTCTCTCCATTTCCTATGGCCTCGTCCGCGATATCGGCGGCGCCATCACCGTCGAAAGCCGTCCCGGCAAAGGCAGCACGTTCACGGTGAGATTGCCTTTGTCAGGGAATTCCCCAGCTCCCGCGTCACAGCTAGAGGCTCATCCTTCATGAGCTCATCGAAAATAGTCCAGTCGACACCCTCCTCCTTGTGGAGAGGGATCAAGGATGAGGGTTGTTTGGCCCCAATATCGGGCCTCTATCACCCCCTTCCACCCTCCCCCATCAACGGGAAGGTGCCGTCCGGTGAGTGGGAAACATTGGACACCAACTCCCACAGGCTCAGGCCAGTCTCATGACCCCAACTGTTCTCATCGTCGACGACGAAGAAATGGTGCGCACCGCGCTCGAGCAATGGCTGCGCCTCTCCGGCTTTGCCACCCACGTCGCCAGAAGCGCCACCGAGGCACTGGCCATGCTCGATGACGTGCACCCCCACGTGATCCTCACCGACGTCCGCATGCCCGGCCTTTCCGGCCTCGATCTCTTGCGCACGGTGCGCGAGCGCGCACTGGCCGCCGAAGTCATTCTGATCACCGGCCATGGCGACGTGCCCATGGCTGTCGAAGCCATGCGCGGCGGCGCCTTCGATTTCCTGCAAAAGCCCTATGTGCCCGACCAGTTGGTCAAGACGATCCGGCGCGCTGCCGAGCAGGCCGGCCTCAAGCGCGAAGTGGCCGATCTCCGCCGCCGGCTCGATGGAGGCGAGACCGAGCTCGCCACCCGCCTCGTCGGCTCCTCCCGAACAATGGAAGATCTGCGCCACGCCGTGCGCGAACTCGCGACCATCCCCACCGACGTCATCATTTTCGGTGAGACCGGCACTGGCAAGGAAGTCGTCGCCCGTTGCCTCCACGATTTCTCATCCCGTGCGAAAGGCCCATTCGTCGCCGTCAACTGCGCCGCCATTCCCGCCGAGCTGATCGAAAGCGAACTCTTCGGCCACGAGGCCGGCGCGTTCACGTCGGCTCGGGACAAGCGCATCGGCAAGTTCGAATTCGCCAATGGCGGCACGCTGCTGCTCGACGAGATCGAATCCATGCCGCTGCTCGCTCAGGCCAAGGTGCTGCGCGTCATCCAGGAGCGCATGGTCGAGCGCGTCGGCTCCAACCGGCAGATCCCGCTCGACGTCCGCATTCTCGCTGCATCCAAGGCCGATCTCGCCGCCGAAAGCGAAGCCGGCCGCTTCCGCGCCGATCTCTATTACCGGCTCAACATGGCAACCATCCACCTCGCGCCCCTGCGCGACCGCGGCGAAGACAGCGTGTTGCTGTTCCACCATTTCCTGGGCCAGGCCGCGACGCGATTCAACAAGCCCGCGCCACAGCTCCATCCGGCCGACATCAATGCTCTCCTGGTCCACACCTGGCCCGGCAATGTCCGCGAACTCAAGGCGGCGGCCGACCGCTTCGCCCTGGGCCTTGATGCCACCGGGCGGTCTCTCGAGACCATCCTCGGCCCCAAGGCCAGGCCGACGATACCCTCCTCGGCCAGCCTCGCCGACCGCCTCGCCGCCTTCGAACGCCACGTCATCGAGGCCGAACTGGCCCGGCACGGCGACTCTATCGCCGCCGTCGTCGATGCCCTGCAGGTACCAAGACGGACGCTGAGTGAGAAAATGGCGCGCCTGGGCGTGCGGCGCTGACCCCTCAGTCGACACACCCCCCTTCCGGGGAGGGATGAAGGGTGGGGGAGGTAGGAGGGCCACGCCCCTACCCCAACAACTCCACCCTGAACGAATACCGCCCCGTGGCCCCCGACCCCAGCACATCGCCATGCGGGCGCTGGCTCAGTTCATCGCTTCCACCCACCTCTGCCGCCGTCCCGTGCCACGGCTCGAGACAGACGAATGGCGCGCCGGGTTTCGACCACAGCGCCAGGTTCGGCAAATTCTCCCAGGTAAACCGGATGGCCTTGTCCCCCGCCGCATAGGTCAACCCCGCCCCTGCTCCCTCGGGAAACAGCATCGCGTCGGCCGCGAACAGCGCGGGGTCCAGCACCAGCCGTCCTGCCTCAAACGGCGACGGCAGCGGCTCCGGCTTGACCAGCCCGCCCGAGAGCCGGATCAGCTCCGGTTCCCCGCCATTGTCCAGGGTCACACTGTGCTCGAGCCCGTCACATCCCGGTAACGGCCACACGAAAGCCGGATGGAACCCGATACCAAACGGCATGGGGCGATGATCGGCATTGGTCACCTCCGCTGTGACGATGACGGCCCGTCCGTTCAACCGGTGTTCCAGCGCCAGTGCGAACTCGAACGGAAAGATCGAATGACTAGCCAGGCCGGACCGCAGCTCGAACCGGCAAAAATCCGGCCCGCTTGCCGCCAGCTCGAATTCGCTGCGCCGGGCAAAGCCATGCTGGCCCATGGGATAGCGGATGCCGTCAATGGCGATATGGTCACCGGGCGCCTTGCCGACGATCGGAAATAGCACCGGCGACCGCCCATTCCAGAACGCCGCTTCACCATTCCACAACCAGGATTGGCCATCGCTGCTGACGATCGACTGCATCTCGGAGCCAAGCGGGGAAACCTCGACAGACAGGTGTTCATTGCCGATGCGGGTATTGGTCATGCGAGGCCTCCGGGCATCCCCTACAATAGCCGAAACCGTGCTCCGGTCACCCTTGATTGCCCCATTCCACGCCAACCCGTCGCATCAGTCCTCGCGCGTCGTCCGGCCAAGTGGAGGGTATCCGCTTGCCCAAAGCTCCTCAGTCCGCCAAACACCTCCCATGTCCCTGCCGCCGCTCCCTATCGACGATGCCCTCCCGGCCCTGCAGTCTGCGCTGGTCGCCGGCCCCTATGCCGTGCTCGTCGCCCCTCCGGGCGCGGGCAAGACCACGCGCGTGCCGCTGGCGCTGCTCGATGCCCCGTGGCGCGCCGACAATCGCATCATCGTGCTCGAACCGCGGCGCCTCGCTGCCCGCGCCGCCGCCGCCCAGATGGCGCGGCTGCTGGGGGAGGAGGTCGGCCAGACCGTCGGCTACCGCGTACGCATGGACAGCAAGGTCTCGGCCAGAACCCGCGTCGAGATTGTCACCGAAGGCGTCTTCACCCGGATGCTGCTGGACGATCCGGAACTGTCGGGCATCGCCGCCGTACTGTTCGACGAATTCCACGAGCGCAGCCTCGATGGCGACCTGGGCCTTGCCCTAGCGCTCGACGCCGCCGCTCTCCGTCCCGACCTGCGCGTCCTTGTTATGTCGGCCACCATCGACGGCGCCCGCGTTGCCCGTCTGCTGCGTGACGCACCGGTTATCGAGAGCCTCGGCCGCGCCTTCCCGGTCGAGACCATCCATCGCGAACCCGACCCGCTGCAACGCCTTGAGGATCAGGTCACATCTGCGGTCCTCACCGCGCTCCGCGAGCATGAAGGCTCCGCCCTCGTCTTCCTGCCCGGGCAAGGCGAAATCAACCGAGTCGCCGAACGCCTCGCCACCCGCGTGCCAGCCAATACCGATATCGCGCCGCTGTACGGCCAGCTCACTCCGGCCGAGCAGGACCGCGCCATCCGCCCCGCCGAACCCGGTCGTCGCAAAGTTGTACTCGCCACCTCCATCGCCGAAACCTCGCTGACCATCGATGGCATCCGCATCGTCGTGGACTCAGGTTTCCGCCGCATTCCGGTCTACGAACCCGGCACCGGCCTCACCACGCTCGCCACTACCAGGGTCTCCCGCGCCGGCGCCGATCAGCGACGCGGCCGCGCCGGCCGCACCAGTCCTGGCGTAGCCATCCGCCTTTGGAACGAGGGGCAGACCGCGGCCCTGGCCCCCTTCGACACCCCCGAAATCCTCGCCGCAGACCTCGCTGGCTTCGCGCTCGATCTGGCCGCCTGGGGCGTCACCGATCCCGCGGCTTTGCCCTTCCTCGATCCGCCGCCCGCCCCCGCTTGGAGCGAGGCCACCACCCTGCTCAAATCCCTCGACGCACTCGATCCCACCGGCCGCCTCACCGCCGAGGGCAAGGCATTGGCAAAACTCCCGCTGCATCCCCGCCTGGCGCACATGATCGTCGCGGCAGGCGCTGAAGACGATGCCCAGACCGCCGCCGAACTGGCGGTGCTCATCGGCGAACGCGGCCTCGGCGGCGACGGCACCGACCTCGCCCATCGCCTCGACCGCTTCCGCACCGACCGTAGCAAGCGCGCCGAAGATGCTCGCAGTCTTGCTCGGCGCTGGGCGGGTGCAAACAGCAGACAAACCACAGGCAAGCTTCCGGCAGGGTGGCATCTTGCCAATGCCTTTCCCGATCGTGTCGCGCAGGCCACTGGCCGCGGCAAATTCCGCCTCGCCAATGGCCGCCAGGCTTCGCTCGAGGAAACCGACGCCCTCGCCGCATCGCCCTTCCTCGTCGTTACCGACATTACCGGCGGCGCCGCCACCGGACGCATCCGCGCCGCCGCCGCGCTCGATCGAGACGACCTCGAAAATATCTTTGCATCCCATATAGTTAGCGAGACCGCACTCGCCTTCGACACACCATCAGCCAGCGTCCGCGCCCGCCGCATCCAGCGCCTCGGCGCCCTGCGCCTCGCCGATGACCCCGTCGCCGTCGAAGACCCGGAAGCCGCAGCCCTGCTTCTCGCCGAGGCAGCCGTCCGCCGCGGCCTCGACCTCCTCCCCTGGAGCCGCGACCAGCAAGGCTGGCGCGCCCGCGCCAATTTCCTGCGCGGAACCCTCGGCGATGAATGGCCCGATCTCACCGAGCCGGCGCTGGCGCTTACCGCAGCCGATTGGCTGGCCCCCGCTTTGTTCGGCCTGACAAAGCTCAATGAAATCAAAGGCGAACACCTGCGCACCGCGCTCGACCTGCTGCTGCCCTATCCACGCCGCCAGGACATCGAAGCGCTCCTGCCTAGCCATTTCATCGCGCCCACTGGCAACGCTGTGCCGATTGATTATTCGGCCGAAGGAGGCCCAGCTATCGAGATTCGTGTGCAGGAGTTGTTCGGCCTGACGCGCCATCCCACCATTGCCAATGGCCGCATCCGCCTGCTGCTGGTCCTGCTGTCCCCCGCCCATCGCCCTATCCAGACCACCCGCGACCTGGTCGGTTTCTGGAACGGCTCCTGGTCGGACGTTGCCAAGGACCTCAAGGGCCGCTACCCCCGCCACCCCTGGCCCGAAGATCCGGCCAGGGCAGCCCCCACCGCGAGGGCGAAGCCGCGGGGCACATGAAAAAGCCCCGGATCACTCCGGGGCTTTGCTTATTCGTTGGGGGCAAAATTCAGCGCCACACCATTGATGCAGTAGCGCAGCCCCGTCGGCGGCGGACCGTCGGGGAACACGTGGCCCAGATGGCTGCCGCAGGTGGCGCAATGCACTTCCGTGCGCACCATGCCGAAGCTCTTGTCGGTGGTCGTTTCCACCGAGCCCGGCAGCGGATCGTTGAAGCTGGGCCAGCCGGTGCCACTCTCGAACTTCAGCGTCGAGCCGAATAGGGGTGTATCGCACCCCGCGCAGGAGAATGTTCCCTGCCGCGTCTCATGCAGCAGCGCGCAGGAGCCAGGCCGTTCGGTCCCGTGATCGCGCATAACCTGGTACTGTTCCGGCGTGAGCTTGGCGCGCCATTCGGCGTCGGTGTGGGTCACCTTGAAGGCATGGGTGTCCATGGTTTTACTCCGTTGAGCGTTTCGAGCAAAAGTGGGAACCGATATTGCGGTTCGGAAACGCGGCTACAAGACCTTTGTCGCCCTGTCATTCGCACAGGATATAGGATCAGTTACATCCCGCCCATATGGCCCGTCGCATAGTTTCGGGCCGCCTGCCGGACACGCCCGCCATGACCAGAGTTACCTCCCTCGAGCAGCTCGAAGCGCTCTACACCCCCGCCCCGGCGGCCGCCTCAACCGTCAAGGTCGCCCACCGCATGACGCCGCATTACCGCCGGCTGGTCGAGGCCAGCCCCTTTGCAGCGCTTGCCACGGTCGGCCCCGAAG
>JBARWY010000218.1:0-5746 GCA_049647065.1 Devosia sp.
CCATTACCTCAAGGCCGCCTGGACCGGCGGTAAGCAATGGCGGCTCTTCGGTTGACCGGACGAAGACCAGGCTGTGCTTGCGCAGGCTTTGACCGTCCAGTTCCAGCGAACCGTTCATGACGACGATATACTCGCCGCCCGAATTGGCGGTTTCGGGTGCCGGCATGCTCATGCCGGGTCCAAGGCGGATCAGCTTGACGGCGATCCCCTCGTCATCGTCCCGGGGCTCCAGCAGGTCCTCGACCACTATCGCCTCGCGCGCGGCGAGAACCGGCTCGGTCGAGAGCGTTGCCGGCGCCGACATACGGTGGCGGCGCTTTGTGGGCTGTAGCTTCTCACGCACCTTCGGCTCACGCAGGAAGACCAGGCCAGCGTCGGTTTTGCTGCGGAGCGTCAGGTAGGGGAGGCCCTGCTCGCTGGCGATCAGGGGACCGTAGCCGGTATGATGGTCGGCATAGTGGGCCGATATCACCGTTGCCTCGTCCCGGCCGATGGTCCCCCTGCCATCGATGAAGACCTGGAATTGGTCGACGATGTGAAAATGCGCATCGAGCACCTGGCCGGCGCAGAGATCGAGACGGAACGCCTGCAATTCCGGGCTCGAGACGTCGGAATTTGCGCCGAACAGGTTGATCTTCCAGGACTTGCCGCGGCGGAACCGGGAGCCCTCCTTCTCGGCGTAGTTGCTAACATGGGCCATTCGATCCTCCAGGAAACCACAGTCTGATGTTGCTAGGACGCCAGCAGGCGGCCTGACTCTTCGGCGAGTGCGGCGCGGGTCTCGACCAGCCGGGTCGCGACCCGGAATTCGTCCGGCGCGTTGAGCGCATAGCAGGCGACGAAAATTCCGTGTTCGACGGCAAGCAGGCACTCCCCCGCGCCAGAAGCGGTGGCCATCGGCAGGTAGGTGGCGTGCTCGGACGTTGTGCCCGCCATCTGGAGCCGCAACGCACCCTGATGCGACCAGAAGCGCGGCATCGGGAGCACGGCGGCGGGCTTGCCGGCTATGGCCTGGGCCACGATCCTGGCCTGCTCCGTTGCCGGCTGGATGCCTTCGAACCGGAAGCGCCGGCCGGCTTCGGCGTCGATCAGCCAATTGCAGCAATCGCCGACGGCCCAGATGCGCTCATGCGAGGTCTGCCCGGTGCCCGAGACGAGGATGCCGTTGTCGATGGCAAGTCCCGCGGTCAGAGCCAGGTCCACCCGCGGCTCGGTGCCGATCGAGACCAGAGCGAGGTCGGCGGCAATGGTGGCGCCGGAGTGAAGGCACAGTTCGTAGCCATCCGCGCCACCGGTCAGTGCAGCCAAGGTTTCGCCGAGCCGGACATCCACCCCCTGCCCGGCGTGGAAGGCCGCGACGCGATCCGCCAGCCGTTCGGGGGCAACGCGGCCCAGGAGGCGAGGCGCCGCTTCGATTACCGTCACCTTGCAGCCCAGGGAGCTCGCCAACGCGGCGACTTCGAGGCCGATCATGCCGCCGCCGACGATCGCCAGGGACTGTGCGGCCAGAAGATGCTCTCGCAGGTCCAGCGCGTCCCGATAGCTCCGCATCACCAGCGGCGAACGGCCGGCGAGCAGATGGGCCGGCAGTTGCCGTGCTCGCGCACCCGTGGCCAGGACGAGGTGGGAATATTCCAGCGTGCTGCCATCGCCCAACCGGACGGAACGGGCCGTCGCATCGACGGAGGCAATGGGCGCACCCAAACGCAGGTCGATCCGCTGGGCGGCGTAGAAATCAGGTTTTCGCAAGGCAATGCTCGCACCCAGATCGTCGGGAAAGCCGGCATCCTTGGAAAGGGGTGGACGCTGATAGGGACGGAAGATCTCCTCCGTCAGGACGATGATCTCACCATCGAAGCCGCTGCGGCGCAGCGAGTCCGCCGTGCCAATTCCCGCATGCGAGCCTCCGGCTATCAAGACACGTTCCGCCAAGTGCAGTCTCCTCGCTCGCTAAGCGACGACGCGCATGTCGAATTCCGACTTGGCGGCGCTGCATTCGGGGCAGGACCAATCGTCCGGGATGTCCTCCCAGCGCGTACCTGCCACAATGCCGCTGTCGGGGTCGCCCACCGCTTCGTCGTAGACGAAACCGCACAGCACGCACTCCCAGACACGGTAGGGAGCGCCCTCGGAGGCTGCTTCATTCGCTGCTGTCACGCTGTCCTCCCGCAAGACCGATGGGCCTCCAGAGGTTGTTAACAGCCCAACAGTGGTATAACAATGTTAGCGCATATGATAACAGCCATGCCGGTTCGGCATATCAGATTTTTGGTTGGTGGCATGGACTTGAGGCAGTTGCGATACTTCGTTCGGGTGGCTGAGCTGGGCAGTTTCAGCAAGGCGGCAGCCTTTCTAAAAATCGCCCAACCAGCACTCAGCCGGCAAATTCACAACCTGGAAGTGGAGCATAGGGAAGTCCTGTTCATTCGTAACGGGCGCGGCGTGGAGCCGACCGAAGCCGGCAATAGGTTGATCGACCACGCCCGCGGCATCCTGCGGCTGGTCGATCGGGCCTATGAGGATATGGAGAATGCTCGGACCGGCAAGCTGGGCCGGGTCGCTATCGGCATGCCGGCTACGCTGTCGGTGATCGTCGCCACGCCCTTGGTCCGTGAGCTGCGCGCCCGCCTGCCCGACGCCCGTTTCACGCTGATCCAGGGCCGCTCTTCGCAACTGCAGGAATGGCTTCTGGGAGGAACGCTGGATATGGCCCTGGTGCTCGATGCGCCATCCACCCCCATGCTGGAAATCCATCAGATTTCCTCCGAGAATCTCGGTGTGGTCGGAACCAGGGAACTGCTGGGCGGAACCGGTCCAATACCGCTGAGGGCGCTGGCGAACCTGCCGGTTATCATCCAGAGCCGTCCTAACAAGATCCGGCTGATCATCGATAGCGCCCTGGCAGCGATCGGGGAAACCATGGATGTCGTGCTCGAGAGCGACAATCATGAAACCGGCTTTAACATGGCCCGCGAGGGCATGGGCTGCACCGTTCATTCCATGCGGTTTCAGCGCAATGTGCCCGCCGCCAACAACCTTATATTCCGCAAGATCGTGGAACCTGAAATTACCATGAAGAGCCAGATCATATTGCCTGCACGCCGGCCGATCAGCCGACTGCAGGACGAGGCCTATGCCATCTTCAGGGCAGTCAGCGAAGACCTGCTTAAGACAATGGCCGACGAGGGCCGGTTGGCGGACTAATCTTCGTCCTTTAGCTCGCCCAACGCCCAAACTTGCCGCATGGTCAACAGAGCCGCCGAAAGAACCAGTCCCGTTGCGATGAGAACCGGCACAGCCAGACCGAAGTGATCGAACGCCCACCCGCATGCCAAGGCGCCAAGCGCCGGGCTGGCCCGGGAGATCAAGCCATGGACGCTCAATGTGCGGCCCCGCATGGCATCGGGCGTACGCAACTGGACGAATGTCTGTGTGCCGATCACGCTGGTTGCGCCGAAGAAGCCCATGACCATCACCAGCCCGATATCGATCAGGCTGCTGGCACTCAGAGCAAGCCCGGCAAGGGCGATGGCGGCCACGACCCAGGACACGACGACGCGTCGGGCGAGCTTGTGGAGGGCAGCATCGGCGCCGAAGGTCAGGCCGGCAGCGACGGCGCCCACGGCCATTCCGGATGTCAACGCCGCGAGCCCGGTCGCCGTCGAAGCAAAGTTCTGGGCGGCAAAGGCAGGAAACAGATCCTGGACGGACCGCACCCCTGCCCCACCCAGGAAAAGCAGACCCAGCAACAGGCGTATGCCGCGATCACCGAAGACGAAGACCAGTCCACCGAAGATTTCGCTCAGCATCGAGCCGTTCGCGTCGCGCTTCTGCATGGGAGATGCGTGAACAAAGCCGAGGATCACCACGAAGACCAGCGTCAGTGCGGCGTTGGCGATAAACACCCATTCGACGTCGAGAAAGACGATCATCGCACCGGCAATGGCTGGACCGGTCAGCCGCGCCAGATTGACATTCACTGAATTGAGCGCAACCGCGGTGCCGACGTCCTCGCGCCGCACCAGGCTTTGTACGAGAGCCATCCGCGCAGGTTGGTTGAGGGCAACCATACAGCCATTCGCGGTCACCAACAGAAGCAGTACGGGAAGGCTGAGAAGGTCGAGCATGAGCAGCAGACCCAGCAGGCCGGCTATGACGGTCAGCACGATCTGACTAAGGCGCGTCTGCTTGAGCCGGTCCCACCGGTCGGCCGCCAGACCGGCAAGCGGGCTGATTACAAGCACTGGCAACATGTCCGCAGTGGCCAGAATACCCAGCCAAAAGCCGGATTCCGTAAGGTCCCAGACCAGCCAGAGCAAAGCTATCCGCTGCATCCATGAGCCAGTCAGCGAGATTCCGTTGCCAAGGGTAAAAAGGCCATAGTCGCGTTGCGACAGGATGCGCAACCGGCGGGCGTTTCTGAGCCTGGTTATGAGCGGCTGCCGTCCCGGCTCCGGGTCATCCAGCATTGACGACATCGATCGGATTGCCGGCAATGTATGCGGCGATCGCCCTGACGGCATCGCCGTAGTAGACAGCAAGCATTTCCCTGGTGAAGTAACCCAGATGTGGCGTCAGGATCACATTGTCCAGCGCGCGCAGGACGTGGTTCTGCGGCAGCGGCTCGACCTCGTAGACATCGAGCGCTGCGCCTGCAATTGCCCGGCGCAGCAGGACATCGACAAGGGCGGCCTCGTCGACGATCGGCCCGCGCGCGGTGTTGACCAGGTAGGCGGTTGGCTTCATCAGCCCCAGCTCGCGTCCGCCGACCAGGCCAGTCGTGCGCCCACTCCACGCGACGTGGATCGTCACGAAGTCGCTGCTGGCGAAAAGCTCGTCCTTGCTGACATACCGAACGCCGGCCTCGGCCGCCCTCTCCGGAGTCAGGTTCTGGCTCCAGGCGACGACATCCATGCCGAAAAAGGCCCCGCCCTTGGCGACTTGCTGGCCCAGCCCGCCGAGGCCGACAATGCCCAGCCGCTTGTTCTTGAGGCTGATGCCTGCAGAGTGTTGCCAACCGCCCTGGCGCATCATCCGGTCTTCAAAGGGAATATTGCGGGCAAGGCCCAGGATAAGCCCCCAGACCAGTTCTGCTACGCCCCCGCCGCCACGGCCGTCTACCCGGGTATTCGAGACCAGCACGCCATGTTCGGCCGCCGCCGCGGCGTCGATCATGTCGTAGCGCTTGCCGGTGACGAGAATGTATTTGAGGCGTGGAAGCTGAGCGATCAGCTCGCGCGAAATGGGCATGCGCTCGCGCAGGGTGCAGAGGATGTCGAAATCCTTCAAAGCCTCGACCGCCAATGGCGTGGTGTTGAGCGGGTGGTCGAATATCACGACCTCCGCCGTGGCAGTGACCGGGGACCAGTCGGCGACTTGTTGCGACAGCCCCAGATAGTCGTCCAAGATAGCGACGCGCATACTTGTTCCAAACCCAACAAGGAAAACGGCGGCGGAACGAAGGCTCCGCCGCCGGAAAATATGAGGACTATTCCAGGGTCCAGTTCTCGGCCCAGGTCATTTCGGGATCGTAGGGGCTGGCCTGGAAGCCACCTAGGTTCACCGGCGCCACCCAGGCGGTGGTGTAGAAATAGAGCGGCAGCATCGGCAGTTCTTCTGAGAAAATCTGCTGTACCTCGGCCCAGTGCGCGTTGAGCTTGGCGGAATCGAGCGAGGATTCCAGCTCAGTCAACACCGCGTCCATGCGCTCGCTGGCATAACCCGAGAAGTTATTGCCCACAAAGCT
>JBARWY010000219.1:0-8728 GCA_049647065.1 Devosia sp.
CGACGACACCGTGTTTGGGGGGATGGGCAATGACCTGATGGTGGCCCGGGTCAATGATGGTAACGACACCTATGACGGCGGCGCGGGCATCGACACGCTCGACTATGGCTCGCTGACGGACGATGTCGAAGTCAACCTGGGCACCGGCGTCAATGGTCGCGGCAACGTCACCGGCAGCCAGTCGGGGATCGACGCGCTCTATGGCATCGAGAACGTCACGACCGGTTCGGGCAATGACGTGATCGAAGCGAGCAACGCGGTCAATGTGATCGATGGTGGCGACGGTAACGACACCTTCGTCTTCGGCTCTGCAACGGCCGCCCATGGCGATACTATCGTGGGCTTCGAAACTGGCGACAAGATCGATCTCTCTGGCATCGACGCCAACCAGGGTGTGAGTGGCAACCAAAGCTTCACCCTGGTGACCGGCCAGACGGCGACCGCTCCGGCCCAGATCGTGGTGACCCATGAAGTGCGTGAGGACGGGGAATATACCGTCATCTCCGGCAACACGGCCGGCGGCGACGCTCCCGAGTTCCGCATCAACCTCACGGGTAACCACACCCTGACCAATACCGACTTCAACCTCTAGCACGACGACGCCCGGCCGGGATCAACCGGCCGGGCACTTTGCGAATTCTCGGGGGTGCATCATGTCTACAGCCAGCACAGCCAAAAATCTTGCCGAGCATCGCGGTGATGCGATGCTCAAGCGCGAGTTCAAGGGGATCGGCATCTTTCTGTTCTGGGTGTCGGGCATCATCAACGTGCTGGCGCTGACCGGCTCGTTCTACATGCTTCAGATCTACGATCGGGCGCTGACCAGCGGCTCCATCCCCACGCTCGCCGCTCTGTCGGCGCTGGCCGTCGGCCTCTATCTCTTCCAGGGCGCCTTCGACGTCGTACGCAGCCAATTACTGGTGCGCATCGGGGCACGCCTAGATCGTCTGCTCGCCCCTCTTGCACATCGCGTCAGCGTTGACATGCCCCGGTTTGGCTTTTCGACGGCAGAGGCGCTTGAGCGCGGCCGGGACGTCGATACGCTGCGCACCTTTATGGGCAGCCAAGGCCCTGTGGCACTATTCGATCTGCCTTGGGTGCCGCTCTACATCCTCTTTGTCTATTTCCTCCATCCGATGCTAGGGGCGCTCACGCTGGGCGGTGCAGTGGTGCTCACGTTGCTAACCGTGTGGACCGAACTCAAGTCGCGTAAGCTTTCCAGCGCTGCGCAGCAGGCCGGGGTGGCGCGCAACGCCATCGCCGATTCCAATGCCCGAAATGCCGACATTCTCAAGGCGATGGGCTTTGCTGGCCGCGCCGTGAGCCGGTTTAACGGCGCCAACCAGGAACACCTCAAACTGCAGACGCAGGCCAGTGACATCGTGGGCACATTCAGCGCCTTCTCACGCGTGCTACGGATGCTGCTGCAATCGGCCCTGCTGGGGCTTGGCGCTTATCTCACCATACAGGGCCAGATGTCTGCCGGAGCCATCATCGCGGTCTCGGTTGCATCTTCCCGCGCTCTCGCGCCAATCGATATGGCTATCGGCAACTGGAAGGGTGTGATTGCTGCACGCCAGGCGTTTAAGCGACTGCGCGAGACCATGGTGGCCCTGGGCACCATGACCAAGCCACTCGACCTGCCGGCGCCATCCAAATCGCTCAAGATCGAAAAAATCACGGTGGCGGCACCGGCCACCGGTCAGGTGCTGCTGTCCGAAGTCGGCTTCGAGCTCCATGCCGGCCAGGCGCTCGGCGTCATCGGTCCCAGTGGCGGCGGCAAGACCACCCTAATCCGCGCCCTCACCGGCATCTGGCCCGTGCTGCGTGGTGGCGTGCGCCTTGACGATGCCGAACTCAGCCAGTGGGACGAGGAAGTGATCGGCCGCTACATCGGCTATCTCCCCCAAGAGGTAGCGCTCCTCGACGGTACCATCGTCGAAAATATCAGCCGCCTCGAAGCCAAGCGCGATGGCAGGGCCATCGTGGCAGCGGCGCAGGCTGCCGGCGTACACGAGATGATAGTGCGCTTGCCAGAGGGCTACGACACTCAGCTGGGGCCAATGGGTACGGCCCTGTCAGCCGGGCAGCGCCAGCGCATCGGTCTGGCGCGCGCCCTCTACCGGGACCCATTCATTGTCGTCATGGACGAACCTAACGCCTTCCTTGACGCCGAGGGGGAGTTGGCCCTGAACCGCGCCATTGCCCAGATCCGTCGCCGTGGCGGCATCGCCATCGTGGTCGCGCATCGCCCCAGCGTGCTGTCCGAGGTGGATATGGTCGCCGTGATTCAGAACGGGCGTCTGACCAGCTTCGGACCTAAGGAAAAGGTCATCGCCCAGCAAAAGGACGGGCAGGCCGCCGACAATGAAAGCCGGCCCGTGCGGTCCAAGCCAGCTCTGGCGGAGCAATTGGGATGATGATCCAAGCCAAAAGTACGCGCGATCCGGAGGCTAAGCCGCTAGACGACCGCAAGCGATTTGAGCTCCTCTCCCCGGAGAGGCTGTCGCGGCTGCCAATCTATGTCGGCGGCATTGCTGTTGTGGTTGCCGCCTATCTCAAGAGCGCCATGGAGGGGCGGGCGCTTTCTCTCGCGCCAGAAACACCACCGGAATACATGCCGCAGGACCTCGGGCGCCCTGCCAATTGGTGCCTGCCCGGCGACGAGCTGCTGAGTGCGTCCTTGGAAGAAGACGAGATCGACCCCACGATAACTGGCAGCATCGATAGCGATGCGGCAGAGGCGCGCAACCAGATCGGCATCGGGCCGCCCTGGCCTGGTCGCTACATCCCGATGGATTCCCCGACCATTCAATTCACCCGGCCGTTCGAGCCAGTCACTCCTTCGATCCAGGCGTTCTTTCCGGCCGCATTCGGGCTGTCTTCATCAAATGACAATCCACGTGCGGCCACGGTGGGTCGGTCAGATCCCGATGGGGAGGATAGTACGCCTGACGAAAATGTTGATCCAGGCGGCGCGGGCGATCCGAAATCCGACGAAGAGGACGAGGACGGCGGCGGTGGTGGCAACCGGCCGCCGGTGGTTGCCGGTCCGGTGCGGCTCAACGACGTCTTCGCCGGCCAGGTTGTGGTCATTGGCCTGAGCAGCCTGTTGTTCGGTGCGCAGGATCCCGATGGCGATCCGCTGTTAATTATGAACATGAGCGCCAGCGGCATCGCCGTAGTGCGCAGCAGCAACGGCTGGACGGTCAGCACCCAGCCGGGCATGCTTGGCGAGGTTACGCTGACCTACCAGATTACCGACGGCGAAGGTGCTGTATGGCAAACCGCCAATTTTGACATCGTCCGCAACACGCAGACGCTGACCTCCGGCGACGACCTACATGTGGGCACGCCCTATGACGACGACATCGACGCTCTTGATGGTGACGACATCGTCGACGCGCTGGCCGGCAATGACCTGGTAGCGGGTGGCAATGGCCACGATCACATCAACGGCGGTGACGGCGATGATCACCTGTTTGGTGGTGCCGGTGACGACATCATCTTTGGCGGTCGTGGCGATGATATCATCTTGGGTGGCGATGGCGATGATCGCCTGTTCGGTGACGAGGGTGACGACAGTATCGACGGCGAGGACGGCAACGACAGCATCCACGGTGATGCGGGCGACGACCTGATCAGCGGCGGCGCCGGCTGCGACGAGCTCGAGGGCGGCACTGGCGACGATGTGCTGCTCGGCGAAGCAGGTGATGACTGGCTCGATGGCGGCGTCGGCAATGATGCGCTGATCGGCGGCACGGGGAATGACACCCTGAAAGGCGGGTACGGCAACGACCTCCTTGACGGCGGCGCCGGCTGCGATGTGCTCGATGGCGGGGCGGGCGACGATCAGCTCACTGGGGGGCGCGGCAACGACTTCATCGCAGCGGGCGGTGGTGACGACCAGATCGCCGGCGATGCCGGCAACGACGCGATCCACGGCGGCGCGGGCGACGATACGCTGGATTTCTCGGCGACTTGCGAAGACGTGATCGTCGACTTTATCGGCGGGCAGAGTTTCAGCCGCGAGTTCGGCGACGACAGCTTCACCGGCATCGAGCGGGTGATCGGCGGGGCCGGAGACGACATTTTCGTCATCGGCGCCACCGCTACGGTCACCACCGGCGGCCGCGGGCGCGACACCTTCATCTTCGAGGTGACCGGCGAGGACCCTACGCTGAGCGAAGATGTGATGCACGACATCCTCGATTTCGTAGTGGGAGACCGCATCCGCGTCCTCGACTACGAAATCGATCGTGAGGCCAAGAGGCTGGAAAAGGACCTATTCAAGTCGATTTACCAGGATGACGACGATGACGAGTGGCTGCGGTCGGACTTGCCAATCATGGTACGCCATGAGCGCACGGATGGGGTCGACCAGACCATCATCATGGCGGACGTGGACCGTGACAACGTCTACGAAATTACCATCAACATCCACGGCATTCATTTGCCGATCAATTTGGAACCCAGCATTGCATAAGCGATGCTGCAGTGGAGCTGAACATGACTACCATGGATACTATGGCCCCTTACGGACAGGTGATTCAGACCTTACGGCCGCGTAAGGACCGTGATGACCCGTTCTCGATGCGGGGGCGCGTTGTGTGGGGTATTCTGTTCGGTCTTCTGCTGGTGGGCGGTGTCGGAGGCTGGGCGATAACCGCCAAGCTTTCCGGCGCCGTCATCGGCGTCGGCACGGTGCTGGTCGATCAAGACCTTAAGGTGATCCAGCACATTGATGGCGGCGTACTGCGTGAAATAGCGGTCAAGGAAGGCGATGAGGTGCTCGCCGGGCAGGTGCTGTTACGGCTCGACGACGTTCAGATCCGGGCGGAGCGGTCAATCGTGATGGGCCAGCTCATGGAGCTGACCGCGCGCCAAGTACGGCTCACAGCCGAGCGCGACGGGGCCGCCAGCCTCGTCTTTCCTGCCGGTTTCACAGACCAGCATGCCGATGCGCCGCTGATCGCGGGCGGCGAAGAGCAGCTCTTCCGGGGCAATCTTCGTAACCTTCAGTCGCAGAAGGAGCAATTGCTGCTGCAGGTAGGTCAACTCCGACAGGAGATCACAGGGCTGCAATTTCAGAAAACGGCGGTGCTGGCCGAGTTGACCCTGGTGCTGGACGAGCGAGACCGAATGCGATCGCTGGCAGACAGCCGGTTGATCGAGGCCTCACGGGTTATCGATATCGAGCGCGATGTGGCCCGCATGCAGGGTCAGCAGGGTGAGATCGAAGCCAACCTGGCGCGGGCCGGGTCGCGCATCAGCGAAATCGAACTGCAAATCTTGGCGCTGGACGGCGAAGTCCGCACCGAAGCACAGCGTGAACTGCGCACGGTAGAGGCCCAGATTTCGGAACTTGGCGAACGCCTGGGCGCTGTCGAGGAGCGATTTGACCGCACCGAGATTCTCTCCCCAGTCCGCGGCACCATCAACGAACTCAACGTCACGACTCTCGGGGGGGTCATCTCACCGGCCGAACGGTTGATGACCATCGTGCCAGCTGAGGCAGATCTCTCCATCGAGTTCCGGGTGGCCACCAACGATATCGACCAGATCTGGGTAGGGCAGGGGGCCACCCTGCGGTTCAGCGCCTTCAACCAGCGCGTGACCCCGGAAATGGACGGTGTCATTACCAGGGTTTCTGCCGCTGCGCAGCATAACGCTCAAACCGGGGAAAGCTACTACTTAGCACAGGTCGTTGCGGATGGAGATACCGACAGCCTGGGTGCTCGCGGTCTAGTCCCCGGGATGCCGGTTGAAGTTTTTGTGCAGACCGAGGAGCAGGTTGCATTGGCCTATTTCATGAAGCCCTTCACGGATCAGGTTACCCGCGCCTTCCGCGAGGAGTAAATTTGCAGTCGGTGGGATCGCACCGGCGGGGGAGGTGATGCTTGAGGGGTGAACGCCATGCCGGAACACACACAGGAGATCGCGACTGACCTGGCCGCCGCTTTTTGATGGAGATAAAAGATCCCCATGTATGGCTATTCCCTAGTGGCGCAGTTCTCCCACTTGCCCGCTCGCATTGATAGCGTCCCAGCTGCAACGACTATGCGCCTGACCTTTTGACTGTCGGCCTCCCTCTAGCAGTGGACTGATCGCGCTATTGCAAGCCGTCGGTTGAGGACAGCCATGGTTGGCATCAAAAGAACAATGCGATTGCGAGTGTCATCGTTTGCCTCCTCCGCCCGCTAACGCTCGTTCCGATCATTCGATCCACTCGTCCCCGTCATCTCCTGGAGGCGCTTCCAGATCCGCACGGCTCGGTCCTCCTCCTCTTTGAAGCGCCGCACCAACTCCCCATCCGCCTTTTCGAATGCGCGCCGGAGGCGGAGCGTGGCTGCGGCTCACCCACATGAAAGGTGCAGCTCGGAGTACAACTCGAACGGCGCTTCCCGTTCAGTTGAGTTTTCGCCCAGTCCATGCCGACGCAACGCCGAAGTGCCCAAATGAGTCATTATTGTCAGCCCAGTTATTGGGCAGAGGTATCAGCAGATGCCCTGAAACTGTTCGGCCTTTCTAAATTGATTGCGCAGACGGCCTCGCAATGGGGAACCGCCTGACGAATGCTGGGCATGACCTCCAAGCATCAAGCGCCCGCTTGGTCGTGATGAAGACTTTACGATCGAGCTTCGAGCGCTTGTTCTCGGTTTGTAGGTGGTGAACCACGTGCTTTCTGCATCGGTTTCGATCGGTGCTGCCGCTGGATCCTGTTCCCCTACCTTGTCGCCGGTTTCACTACGGTCAATTGCGTGCCGCAGCTGATCGGTCGTCCGATCGGGTTCCATGTGCTCGTCTCCCACTCCTCTCAAATGGCTGGGGTCGCGGGCGTTCCAGCAGAGGGGAAAACAGCTTGGGCATCAATTCCAACGGGAACTTCCCAACCTCGGTCTTCATTCGTCCTGATAACCTCTAGGAGCAAGAGAGCCATGACCGACCGCTTCGCCATGCAAGACCCGCGCGAACAATATCCCAAGCCGCCTTTCCCAAAACAGCTTCAGTCGGCACCAGGGCTGGTCCAACGGATGGATCCGACTCCCGATCATGGCGAGAAGAGCTACAAAGGGTCCGGGCGCCTCAATGGTCGGAAAGCCCTCATCACCGGTGGCGACTCGGGCATCGGCCGAGCTGCTGCTATCGCTTACGCACGTGAAGGTGCCGACGTTGCCATAGGCTATCTACCCAGTGAGCGCGCCGATGCCGACGAGGTGCTGGCGTTGATTGAGGCCGAAAGCCGCATGGCACTGGGACTTCCGGGCGACATCAAGGACGAGGCCTGGTGCCGCGCCATGGTACAGCAGACGGTCGATGCTTTTGGCGGTCTCGACATCTTGGTCGTCAATGCAGCGCGGCAGCAGTACCGGGAGTCTATTGCCGAACTAACTACCGACGATTTCGATCGGACCATGAAGACCAACCTCTATGCCCTACACTGGATCGCACAGGCAGCGACGCCCCACCTGCCGGCTGGTGCCGCAGTGATCACCACGGCCTCGATCCAGGCCTACGACCCTACGGCAATTCTGCTCGACTATGCCACCACAAAAGCCGGCATCGTTGCTTATACCAAGGCTCTGTCGCAGCAACTGATCAAGAAGGGCGTGCGCGCCAATGTCGTGGCACCTGGCCCATTCTGGACGGTGCTGCAGCCGAGCGGCGGGCAGCCAGTCGACAAGGTCACCAGGTTCGGCGAGAAGACCGATTTCGGCCGTCCAGGTCAGCCTGTCGAGCTTGCGCCGATCTATGTGCTGCTTGCGAGCCAAGAGGGAAGCTACCTCAACGGCGAAGTCTATGGCGCCACTGGTGGTGGTGGCGTGGCATAGCTGAAAGCTCGTTGGCCACGGAACCATATGAATTTGGGAGGATTAGCAGATGTTGCTGTGCACGGTGGTGCCAGCGGGGCAACGGTGGATAGGAGATATTGATGGCTCACGAGCGGGAACAGGATGACGCACCCAAGCGCACACAGCGCGACGACAAGGACGGCGACCTCGCCATTGTCGGTCGCAGTGTCACCATCAATCGGCCGCGCGCCGAGCTTTTCGGTTTCTGGAGGGACTTCCGCAATCTCCCTGCCTTCATGCATGCCATCGAGAGCATCCAGACGTCTGGCGACAACCGGTCTATCTGGAAAGTGAGGGCGCCGGCCGGCCATCATGTCACGCTGGAAACCGAACTGGCCGCTGTGGTCGAGAACGAGTCCATCGGCTGGCGGTCTGTCGAAAGCTCCCAGATTCGCACCGCCGGCATGGTCACCTTCAAGGACGCTCCTGCAGATCGCGGCACTATCGTCACCGCTGAGATCGCCTATGAACCACCCGCCGGCGATTTGGGCCGGCTGGTGGCCAAGCTCTTCGCCACCGAGCCCAACATCCAGGCGCGGCACGAACTCAAGCGTTTCAAGCAGCTGATGGAAACCGGCGAAATCGCCACCGGCGCCAACCACAAATCCAATGACGGAGAGCACTGATGCGGGCGCTGACCTGGCACGGCAATAATGATGTCCGCGTAGATAGCCACCCCGATCCGGAAATCATCAATCCGCGGGACGCCATCATCAAGGTGACGTCGACAGCCATCTGCGGCTCTGACCTGCACCTCTATGACGGGGTCATTCCCGGCGTGAAGTCGGGCGATATCCTGGGCCACGAATTCATGGGCGAGGTTGTCGAAGTCGGCCCCAAGAGCACGCTGCAGAAAGGCCAGCGGGTCGTGGTGC
>JBARWY010000220.1:0-30314 GCA_049647065.1 Devosia sp.
TCGTTGAAGAAGTGACCCTGATTGGGCAGGGCCATCGCCAGTTCGGGCCGCACGGCCATGATGCCCTGGTGGGGGCCGTAGACCTTGTAGGCTGAGAAGAAATAGATGTCGGCGCCGAGCGCCGCAAGATCCGGCAGGCCGTGCGGGGCGTAGCTGACGCCGTCGATGACGGTGACGGCGCCGACGGCCTTGGCGCGGGCGGCGATATCGGCGACCGGATTGATCTCGCCGGCAATGTTGGAGCAATGCGGGGCGGCGACCAGCTTCACCTTGCTGTCGAGTAGCCGGTCGAGGTCGGCCAGCGACAGGCGGCCCGTGTCGGGATCGGCCTGCCATTCGCGGATTTCGGCGCCCATTTTTGCCAGCTTGCGCCAGGTGCCGGTATTGGCCTCGTGGTCCTGATTGGTGACGATGACGGCGTCGCCGGGCTTGAGCCATTCGGCGAAAGCCTTGCCCAGCACATAGGTGTTGGCTGACGACGAGGGGCCGAAATGGATCCAGTCGGGGGTGACGTTCAGCGCCTGCGCCAGCCGCTCGAAGCTGAGGTCCATGGCTTCGCCGGCTTCGCGCGAGGCCGGGTAGACGCCATAGGGCTGGACCTTGGTGGCGCGGTAATAGTGATCGAGCTTGTGGAGAACGGCGCGGGACGTATAGGAGCCGCCCGCATTTTCGAAGAAGGCCTGGCCCCGAAGTGACGCTTCGGCAAAGGCGGGGAATTCGGCGCGGATGCGGGCCGGGTCGAGGGGCAGGGCGGTCATTGATCTATCCAGTCGGTGCGAGCCCGATTGGTAGGGGATCGGGCCGCAAAAGCAAACCCCGGCGGTTGAGCGCCGGGGTTTGCGCGCGGTGGACCTGGCCGCTGTCTGACCACACCCACCGTGCGGTACCTCCCCTCGACGGGGAGGTTGGGAGGGGGTGTTGAGGGCCACCATATCGGGCCAACCGTCCCCCACCCTCGATCCCTCCCCGCAAGGGGGAGGGTGTCGACTGAGTCATCGGGGCATGAGTTAGCCGTTGGCCGGCGGGGAGTCGGCCGGAGCGGGAGCGGCCGGGCCGCCCTGCTGCTGGCCCTGATGGCGCGGGCTACCCTTGCCGAAGCCGGGCATGCCGTTGCGGTCGGGCCGCTGCGGGGTGAGGGCAGCTTTCTGCTCGTCGGTCAGGCTATCGAAGAAAGCAGTGGCGGCAGGCTGCACGGCCTCGAGGGCGGCGAGACGGGCGGTCTGCAGGGCGATGCCGTTTTCGAGGCGCTGGGACAGGTCCGGAGCGGCTGCGGTTTCGCCTTCGACCGGAGCGGCGGGGCGCAGGCTTTCGGTGGTAGTGGCGAAATCGGCCGCGGCCGAGAGGGCGCTGGTCTTGAGCGCATCAAAGAGCGGCTGCTGCTCGGCAGTCAGGTCGATGCGGTGGCTGAGGCGGACGAGGGCGATCTCGATGGCTTCGGCACCACGCTCGAAGCTGAAGAGATCGGCGCCGCTGCGCATGCCACCGCCCTGGCGAGGCCCCTGGTTGTCGTGGTGGAAATGGAGGCCGGGGCCGCCCTGTTGCTGGGCCTGGGCGGGCGCGGCATCTTGGGCGAATGTGGGGGCGATGGTGGAAAGGCCGATGGTGGCTGTCATCAGCGCCACAATGGCTGATGTCGTGATCGTCTTCATGGCGAGGTCCTTTGCATGGGAACCGGTTGATCCGGCAAGGACGACCCTATGGTGCTTTGCCTGTTCACGACCTTGCGAGCGGATGAAGACTTGGTCAGGTTGGTAAGGTGGAGGGACAATGATCGATATCGTTACTGATCCGTGGCCGGATGACGACAAAATGCAGCGGCTGTGGCGCTCGGCATGGGGCAGCGAGAAGCCGGGTGGCTTCCGGCCGATCCTCGAGCGCAGTCTTGCCCATGTCGGCGCCTATGACGGCAACACGCTGGTCGGCTTCGTCAATGTCGCCTGGGATGGCGGCATTCATGCGTTCATCCTCGATACCTGCGTCGACCCTCGATATTGGCGACAGGGAATCGCCTTGAGGCTGGTGGAGCGGGCGGCAGAGCTGGCGAGGCAGCGCGGGGCAGAGTGGCTGCATGTCGACTTTGAGCCGCATCTCGAAGGCTTTTACCGACAGGCGGGATTTGGACCGACGGCAGCGGGGCTGGTGAGGCTCTAGGGCCTGATGTCGCGGATGCCGGAGATGATGAGCGTGGCGCCGAGGGCGCCGAAGGCGACACCGAAGGCCGTCTCGATCCAGCGCCAGAAGCGGGCATAGCCGCGGCTGGCGAGGCCGGTAGAGAACATGAGGCCGTAGAAGCCATAGATCAGCGTGGCGGAGACGGCGACGACGGGACCGAAGGCCAGTACCTGGACGGCACCAAGCCCAGCGCCGAACAGGAACGTGGCGATAGCCATCCACATCAGCAGCGCCTTGGGATTGGTCATGACGACGAAGAAACCGCGGCGCCAGGCGGCGATGTCCGAGAGGGGGCGTGTTTCGGCGCGGAGGGCCGCCTCGGTACCGCGGAGGACAGCGCGGAGACCGCGAAGGCCCATGTAGCAGAGATATGCGCCACCGATGAACTTGAGCACGGTGAGCAGAGCCGGCACGGTGGCGAAGACCGCGCCAAGGCCGAGCGAGACCAGCGCGGCCCAGACCAGTGTGCCGGACGCGATGCCGGTGACGACCATCAAAGCGGCGCGGCGGCCGCGGCCGAGCGCCGTTTCGATGACGGCGAACATGTTGGGGCCGGGCGAGGCCTGGGCTGCGGCGACGCCGAGGAAGACGAGAAGGAAACTCTGCAGCATCGGGCGGTCCGGCGGATCAGGAAGCGATATATTCCTTTAGCACCTCGGCCTCGTGCTCGGCCTCCTCAATCTTGTATTTGACCACGTCGCCGATCGAGACGATGCCGATGAGGGCGCCGTCTTCGGAGACGGGCATGTGGCGGATGCGGAGGCGGGTCATGCGCTCCATGACTTCGGCGATGTCGGTATCGCGCGTGCAGGTGACGACGCCGCGTGTCATGCATTCGCTGATGGAGAGGGCGAGTGCGCCTGAAGGGTTTTTGCCGAGACGTCGGACGATGTCGCGTTCGGACAGGATGCCGGTGACCGCACCAGCGGCATCTGCAATGACCACGGCACCAATGTTGTGCGCGTTCAGCATGGCCACCGCATCGGCCAAGGTGCCGGTTTCGGGCAGGGTGTAGACGACCACGCCCTTGGTTTGCAGGATGGTATCGACAAGCATGTTGAAGTCCTCCTGGTGCCGACTTTGAACCCGTGCCCGCCGTGCCGCAATAGGCCGATGGTCGGAAAAGAAAAAGGGCCGGCACGGGGCCGACCCAGTTACGACGGGCAGGAGAACCTGGGAGGTCAGCCCTCGCCCTGGCCGGGGGACCAGTTGGGGAGGGTCTGGCGGCGACGCGGCGCGTCGGCCGGCAGAGCGCCACGCAGGGCAACGCGCGCGACTTCGAACAATATTGCGATGACCAGAATAGTCAGCGGCACCATGAACACCGCAATCTGGGTGTCGGGCTGGCTGGCCAGGTTGGCAGCGGTTGCCGGTGTGACGCCGACGATCAGGGCCGATACCGAGCCGAGGGCTACGATGGCCGTCGAGGCAATGGCATAGAGCCTGAAACTTTTCCGTCGGGTGGACGTAGATTTATGCATGGGATCCCTCGTCCGTGTCGATCACAACGGCTGCATAAAGCCATGCGAATGCGGTTCCAGTTTGAATCGAATGGGGTCCGGGGCGTACCATTTGACGGCGAAACTGTGGCGGTCGAGCCTAGGAGGCTGATATGCGCATGTTGGTAGCAGTTGCAGTGATGCTCTTGGCGCTGGTCGCGCCGGCAGCTTCACAGGATGACGCGGCGCCGTGGCAGGCTGTGGTGACCGGGCAAATCGAGGCATTCCGGACGCAGGATGGCGCGGCGGCGTTGGCGTTTGCCGGGCAGGGATTCAGGACTCAGTTCGAGGGACAGCCGGAGGCGTTTTACGCGGCCATCATCGCATCAGGCTATGAGGCGATCATCGACTCGCGTTCGCACAGCTTCGGCAACTTCAACAGGCTTAGCGACACTGCGGTGTTGCAGGTGGTGAAGTTCGTGGGGACCGACCAGGGCCTGCATGAGGCGGTGTATCAACTGGTCGATGAACCGGACGAGGGATGGCGGGTGCAGGGCGTGATATTGCGGCGCGAGGCCGGCATCGGCATCTGAGCCGAATACCGGCCGTAGCGACAGCCGATTTCATTCATAGGCGTGGCCGCGATGGTGGCGGGCGGCCCGCGTGCGCGGGGTCAGCACTGTCTCAAGTACGCCGGCGAGGGGCGTCATCAAGCCGGAAAAGAAGCTTGGCTTGCCAACGACGTGGCGCAGGGGCTCGGGTTCTTCCCAGTGCTGGTGATAGACATCTTTGAACAGATAACTGGCCGGGATCATTCTCAGTCTCCTTGTTGAATCGGTTCAAGTGACAAATGGAGAATTCCTTGAACCGGTTCAAATCTAGGCGTCCCGCAGCCTGTCGTCAAGAAGAATTTGAACCGATACAAAATTTTTGCTACGATGCGTCAATCACGCAAAGGAGTTCGGCAAAGCAGTGGCCCGGCAGAGTGAAAACACCATCAAGCTGAAGGATGTCGCCAAAGCGGCCGGCGTATCCCAGGGCACGGCTTCCAATGTATTCAGCAAGCCGGAAGTGGTGCGCGAGGAAGTGCGTGAGCACGTGCTGGCGGTGGCCAAGGAGCTCGGCTATGCCGGCCCGAGCATTACCGGGCGGCTGTTGCGGCAGGGCAGGGTCAATGCGGTGGGTGTCGCCGCGATCGAGCCGATCAGTTACTTCTTCGAGGACCTGTGGGCGCGCCAGCTCATGAGCAAGATCTCGGAAATCTGCGACGCGCGCGGCGCCGGGGTGGCGCTGGTTTCGGCGCTCAACGACGAGCGGCTGGCATGGAACATCCAGTCGGCGCTGGTGGACGGTTTCATCCTGCTCTGCGTGGAGGGCGGGGAGAAGCTGGTCGAGATTACGCGGCAGCGACAATTGCCATATGTGGCGCTGGCCATCGGGGCGGAAGACAGTTCGGTTCCCGCCATCGGCGTCGACAACGTGGCAGGCGGCATGCAGGCGGGGGAGCATGTGATCGGCCTCGGGCATCGACGGCTCGCCATCCTGTCGACGTCGATCAACGAGGGCAGCCAGGGGCGGCGGACGCCGGCCGAGGTGCAGGCGGCGATCTATTCCACGTCGCGCGACCGCGCCGTGGGCTATTGGCAGGCGATGGCAGAGGCGGGCATCGGCAAGGATGGTGCGCCGCTGTTCGAAACGCGGGAAAACGAGGCCAGCACACATGCCATGATGGCCGAGATGTTCGCGGCGAAGCAGAAGCCGACCGCGATCCTGGCTATGTCGGACAAGATCGCCATGTGGGCCGTGGACTGGCTGTTTCGCAACGGTTTCAGCGTGCCTGGCGATGTCTCGGTGGTGGGGTTCGATGGCGTGCCCGAGGCGGCGGTATCGACGCCCAAGCTGACGACGGTTGAGCAGCCAATGGAAGAAATTGCGCGGCGTGCGGTGGAAGCAGCGCTGGGCGGCAAGCAGGTGCAAGGTCGGCAGGTGTTGCAGACGCGGCTCGTCGTGCGCGAAACCACGGCGCCGCCACGGGGCTAGGCTTGCCCCCGTTGCCCTGAGGCCGTATCAGTCTGCCCGGATTTCCGGGAGGTCGATATGGGGTTCTTGTCCGAAGCACTGGAGCGGGTAGCCCCGTCGGCGACGGTGGCGATCAGCCAGAAGGCGCGCATCATGGCGCAGGAGGGGCGCGATATCATCGCGCTGTCGGCGGGCGAGCCGGATTTCAACACGCCGCTCCATGTGCGCGAGGCCGCCATTCGGGCGATGGACGAAGGCAAGACGCGTTATACCAATGTGGACGGCATTCCCGAGCTGAAGGAAGCCGTCGCGGCCAAGTTCCGGCGCGACAACGGGCTGGACGTGACGGCGGCGGATTGCTTCGTCTCCTCGGGCGGCAAGCAGATTATTTTCAACGCGCTGATGGCGACGCTCAATCCTGGCGACGAGGTCGTGGTGCCGGTGCCCTATTGGGTGAGCTATCCGGAAATCGTGCGGCTGTGTGGCGCGACGCCGGTATTCGCGGTGGCCGACGATACTACCGGCTTCAAGCTCAAGCCGGATGTGCTGGAGTCGGCGATCACGCCCGCGACCAAGTGGCTCATCCTCAATACTCCATCCAACCCGACCGGTGCGGCCTACACCGCGGACGAGCTGAAGGGGTTGGCCGAGGTGCTGATGCGGCATCCGCATGTGCACATTCTCACCGACGATATCTATGAAGTGCTGGTCTATGACGGCGGTACGTTCGCCACTATCGCGCAGGTGGAACCGCGACTGCAGCCGCGGACGCTGACCATGAACGGGGTGTCGAAGTCGCATGCCATGACCGGCTGGCGGATCGGCTATTGCACCGGCCCGCGGCCGCTGCTGGCCGCGATGACCAAGCTGCAGGGGCAATCGACCTCCAACCCGACATCGATCTCGCAATGGGCCGCTGTGGAAGCACTGAACGGGCCGCAGGACTTTCTGGCTGAGTGGCGGCAGGTGTTCCAGGAGCGGCGCGACCTGGTGGTGAGGGGCCTCAACGCCAATACCGGGCTCGATTGCCTGACGCCGGAGGGCGCGTTCTATGTGTTCCCGTCATGCAAGCGGCTGCTGGGCAAAACCAGCGCCGGGGGCAAGACACTAACCACGGACGAGGATTTTGTCATGGCGCTGCTGGAAGAGACCGGCGTGGCGCTGGTGCATGGCGCGGCGTTTGGATTGCCGGGGCATTTCCGGCTGAGCTATGCGGCGAGTAACGCGGAGCTGGAAGAGGCGGTGGCGCGGATCCAGGGGTTTTGCGCAGGGATCGCGTAGCCGCTACTTCCCCATCCAGCTCATGAAGCCGGTGCTCTCGCCGCCGGCTTCGGCGAACATCTGGGTCAGTTTGCTGGTGGTGGTGTAGCTGTCGACGGCGGCCTGGTAGAAACCCTCGCTCCAGCCGGCGGCCTGGCGTTCCTCGGTGCTCATGGCGCTGAAGAGCGCCATGATGTTCTGGCTGAATGCGGTGGGGTCGCTCGATTTGGCGGCGTTCTGGAAGCCGGCGAGCAAGGCCGCGCCGCTCTTGCCGCGCATGGCGGACTGGGCCGCATTGACCTCTTCAGTGGTGAACTTGCCCGTCTTGTCGACCACGATGGACGACAAGCTGCGGCTGTCGAATTTTGACATGTCGATATAGGTGCCGATGGTCGTCGCCTTGTTGAAGGTAGGCACCTTCCCCGCGGCATTGGCTTCGGCATAGAGCGTGTCGAGCGTCTTGCGGGTGGAGGCGGCGACATCGGCGATGGGCTGCGGCTTGATCTGCTCCCCTGCCTCGACCAGGGCCAGATAGAGCGCGACCGGATCGTCGTCTCCGGCATCGGGCATTATCTTGGGATCGGCGGCGAGCTGTTTCTGCGCATCGGTGACGGCGGCGCGAGCGGCGATCCAGTCGGCGCCGGCCTTTTCCTCGGGGCCAAGCGCATCGAGGAATTCGGCGGCCGCCTTGTAGAGCGCGGTGAAATTGCCCGTGACCTTGGCAACGCCTGCCGGACCCGCCAAGGCGGCCTCGAACCGGCGCTGCATCTCAAGGCCAGCGGCCTCCTGCTCGTCCTCGGAAAAGTTGTCCTCGGTGGCCATGGCGTAGAGCTCACGGGCGTCGAGGCTGGAAAGATCGAGCGCCAGCTTGTCCCCTTCAAGCGGCGACGTGCGGACGGCTTCCGTCAACAGGGCGGTGAGCTTGGCACGTGCCTCGGCGACGACGGTGACGAAGTCCTTGGCGGCGAGCGCGGCGAGGGCTTCGTCGGACAGGGTAACGGAGGTCGCGCCCGCTTCGGTGCTGGTGGCCGCAGTAGAGGCAGATGCGGCGGTGGTGGTGGTCGCGCCCGCTGCCTGGGCCGATGCTGCGGCCTTGTAATAGGTGTTGGCGGAGTAGGCGGTGTTGACGGAAACCATCGGACGCTCCTGCGATCGGTCACTGACCGTGATGCAAGCTGCGTGCCGGGAAAAACTCAAACAAATCAAAGGGGTGCGCAACCGTCGCCCGGGCGAGGCGGCAGAACTTGCCGGATGGGCGGCAGGAACGGACCAGCAGAAAGAGAAAGGCCCCGCCCGAGGGGATGGGCAGGGCCTTAGAGGTCTTCAGCCGAAGCTTCTGACCTTGGAGGAGCGGCGCCACGAACGCCGCTTGTATGGTCGAGTTGACTATCGGACGCCCGGCGCCACGACGCAAACGCGCAATGGGAAATGCTGCCATGCAGATTCGCGGGATGGTGAAAAAAAAGAGGCTCCAACCGAAGTTGGAGCCTGATGATAGGGCCGAAGCCAAATCCAAAGTTTTGGCCCAGCGCAAGGGAGGAGGATATGCGCCGAACCGGTGACCCAAGCCAAGGGAGGAGGATATGGCTCAGATCGGTGTCGCAAGAAGCGGGTCCGAGGGAGGAGGATACGGAGCGGCTTCACCAGCGACAAAGCCAATATAGGTTTTGACCGTTTGGTCAGCAATACATAGGTCAACATGACTGCCATGCAATTTGCACAGCGACAAGTTGTCATCAGTATCCGTGCCGCCGAGCGTAACGGTCGAGTTCAGCCGTGATTTCGTCAGAAGACGGCGAGATATTTCAGCAGGGAGATGATGCCGATGACGATCACCACGATCTGGATGATCTGGCGAACACGGGCTTCGACGGGCAGGCGCTGAACCAGCCAGAGAATGAGGACGATCACCAGGAAGGTAATCAGAATACTGATCAACAAGGACATTTGACGCTCCAGCGCGCGTATCGCGCAGGGAAGTAACGCGGGCGTGAGCGCTTCGTTGCGTCAGTGGCACTGACGAAAAAAAGGCCCTGTCCGAAGACAGGGCCTGATGACTGGGCCGAAGCCAAATCCAAAGTGGGGCAGAGAGCAAGGGAGGAGGATATGCGCTCTGCCAGTGAACCTTGATCGAGGGAGGAGGATACGATCTCGGTTCGGTGTCGCGATGCGGGGTCCGAGGGAGGAGGATTCGGAGCGCGCCTCAGCGACCGTTTCAATATGAACTCTATCGGCCCGGTAGACAATACAATGTCTGACATGTCAGCCATGCAAATCCGCCATAGGCTTAAAAATGAATGTGGCCCCGCTCGAGGGGAGAGCGGAGCCACATCAGTGCGGGAACAAGTTCCCGCAAGGAGGGAACGCAGCGGGGCGCAAGGGAGGAGGAGAAAGCGCCCGCTGTGCTACGGGGCATATAGGCCGCGGGCTTATGCCCAACAATCGGGCAGGTGGCATGGAAGCCATGCGCTTGGCGCATGGAATTTAGAATAGTCCTGCTGAATCAAGGGCCGCCGGATCAGGCCCGCGATTTTGTCGCAGCTGGTATCAGGGAGCAAAGGCGCCGACCAGCGTGCTTCGCAGGGTGCGGCCTTCGCCGAGATTCACGTCGTCGATGCGCCAGAACGGATCGAGACCCTGCTGCACGACAACCGCCTTGAGCAGGAGGTCGTTGCTGTAGTCGGCCTCCGGATATTCGGCGAATGTGTAGGCTATAGTGACGGTTGCCGCTTCGCCCTCGGCGACCGCACCGGCGACGGTGCAGCCATCGGCATAATCAGGCCAGGTGCGCCACGGCACGCCATCGCCCAGCGGCGGCTTCTCGTCGGGATGCTCGGCCTGGATGGCATCGCTGCGATCAAGGGCGTCATCGATGGTACTGGCGAGGTCGGGCGTCAGCAGGGCCTGGACCGGCGCCATATCGTTGCCCAGGCTGCCGATGCAGAAGATCTGGCCGATCTGCTCGGGGGTGATGGTGACCATCTGGGCCTGTGCCGGCAGCGCGGAGAGGAGCAGCAGCGGCAGGACTGCCATGGTGAGGTGACGCATTTTCTGTTGCCCCGAATGAAGGTAGCGCTGCTCTAGTGGTCATTGACTGAATTGAATGAGCTTAGCGCGATCTCTCGAGCTGCGCGATGGCCCCGGCAAGCTCCCCGAGATGGGCGATGCGGGCATAGCGTGGGTGATCGGCAGGCTCCTCGGCATGCTCGTAGGACCAGGTCAGATCGTGGGGCACATAGATGGCATAGCCGCCCGCAGCCAGCGGCGGCAGGATGTCGGAGCGCAGCGAATTGCCGACCATGACGGTGTGGTCTGGGCCATCGGTGTGACGCTCGAAGATGCGGGCATAGGTGGCGGGATGCTTGTCGGCGACGATCTCGATGGCGGCGAAGTAGTCGGCGAGACCAGAAGCGGCCAGCTTGCGCTCCTGGTCGAAGACGTCGCCCTTGGTGACGAGAATCAGCCGGTGGGTCTGCTGCAGCTGGCCGAGTGCCTGGTCGACATAGGGCAGGGTTTCGATGGGGTAGCTCAGCAATTCGCGGCCGGCGGCGAGGATCTCGGCGATCACGGTGCCGGGGACGCGATGGTCGGTGACGTCGAGGGCGGTCTCGACCATGGATAGGGCGAAGCCCTTCATGCCGAAGCCATAGAAGCTGAGATTACGCGTGACCGAGGCGATGAGACGCTCGTTGAGATCGGGTGCGTCGGTATAGTCCTTGAGCAGATCGGCAAAGCGCTGCTCGGTGAGGCGGAAGAACTGCTCGTTTTGCCAGAGGGTGTCGTCGGCATCGAGGGCGATGGTGGTGATGGCCATGGGGAGGCGCTCTCTGAAATGAAGCCTAGAGTCGGCGGTCTCCTAAAGGGGCCGCCATTTGAGCGTAGCTCTCATGGCTTTCTAGCCGCAGATCGGTCCCAATGGCGCGATTTGCCCTGTGGGTCGGCTAGAAGCTCCATTCCCTGGCCTTGGCCACGAGGAAGTCGCGGAAGACGCCGACGCGCTTGGAGTTCTTGAGGGCGGGCGGGTAGACGAAAAAGGCCTCATAGGCCGGCAACTCGATCTCGGGGAGCACCTGGACCAGGTCGTCTTCCTTTTCGGTGACATAGTCGGGCAGCATGGCGATGCCGATGCCGGCGCGGCAGGCCTGCATCATGCCATAGATGGCGTTGACCTTGAGGGAGGCGCGACGCGGGCTGGAATCGGTGCGCCCCATGCGTTCAAGGAAGTTGATGTCGCCAAGGTAGGACGGTACCGGCTCGCCGAAGGTGATGACGCGGTGGTCATCGAGATTTTCGGGGCTGGCCGGCATGCCGAACTCGTCGATATAGGCGTTGGACGCGTAGAAATGGTTGTGCACGGTGAACAGCTTGCGCTGGATCATTTCCGACTGGTTCGGACGGTGCAGGCGGATGGCCACGTCGGCCTCGCGCATGGCCAGGTCGAGCTCGGCGTCGTTGAGGCGGATTTCGAGCTGGATCAGCGGATAGAGCTTGAGGAATTCGTCGAGCCGCGAAGATAGCCAGGTCGAGCCGATACCCACGGTCGTGGTGACGATCAGGGGGCCCGTCGGGACGTCCTGGCTCTCGGACATCTGGGTCTCCACCTGCTGCAGTTCCCAGTGCATGCGGTGAGCCGTGCGGAACAGTTGCTCGCCAACCTCGGTCAGCACCAGGCCGCGGGCGTGGCGGATGAAGAGCTTGAGGCCCAGATCATCCTCGAGCGCGGAAATCTGCCTAGATACGGCCGACTGGCTCATGCCCAGCTTTTCAGCGGCATGGGTGAAACTGCCCGACTCGGCGGCGGTATGGAAAATCCGGAGCTTGTCCCAGTCGAGCATTTCTTTTGACGCTTTCTACTTATCGATCAGCCGGGGTGCGGAACCTTGCCCGCCAACACGGCGGAGACATGGCAGGAGCAAAAAGAATCAAAGCGCAGATGGGACATGGTGCCAGCTACTCCGCGGCTTCGGCGAGTTCGTGTTCGGCCAGGTATCGTTCCGCTTCCAGAGCCGCCATGCAACCCATGCCCGCTGCCGTGATTGCCTGACGGTAAACATCATCGGTCACATCTCCGGCGGCAAAGACGCCGGGAATGTTGGTTTCGGTCGTGCCGGCCTTCACCTGCAGGTAGCCGCCCGGCTTCATGTCGAGCTTGCCGGCGAAGATGGAGGTGGATGGCGCGTGGCCGATGGCGATGAAGATACCGTCGATCGGCTGCTCATAGGTGCGGTTGCTGGCGATGTCGCGCAACGTCACGGTATTGACCGAGGGCGGCATGGCCGAGCCGCCGATGTCGGCGATCTCGGTGTTCCAGCGCACTTCGATCTTGGGGTGCCTGAACAGGCGTTCCTGCAGGATGCGCTCGGCGCGGAATTCGTCGCGGCGATGCACCACGATCACCTTGGAGGCGAAGTTGGTGAGGAACAGGGCTTCCTCGACCGCGGTGTTGCCGCCGCCGACCACGAGCACTTCCTTGTTGCGATAGAAGAAGCCATCGCAGGTGGCGCAGGCGGACACGCCAAAGCCCTGGAACTTCTGTTCGCTGGGCAGGCCGAGCCACTTGGCCTGGGCGCCGGTGGCAATGATCACGCTATCGGCGGTGTAAACGGTGCCGCTGTCGCTGGTCAGCGCAAATGGCCGCTTGTCGAAATCGACATGGGTGATGATGTCATTGACGATTTTCGTACCGACATGTTCGGCCTGGGCCTTCATCTGGTCCATGAGCCATGGGCCCTGGATGACGTCGGCAAAGCCAGGATAATTCTCGACATCGGTGGTGATGGTCAGCTGGCCACCGGGCTGAAGCCCCTGAATCATCACGGGTTCCAGCATGGCGCGCGCCGCGTAAATCGCAGCGGTGTAGCCGGCGGGGCCGGAACCGATGATGATGACTTTCGCGTGCATCGCAACGCTCTCCGACAATACGAGTACTCCCTCGGCGCTAGTTAAAGGCCGAAGGAGCGCTCTTTCAAGGCAAACCGTTCCTTTGACAGGCACGTGCCTGTGGAACGGACGGAAATGTCACACCCAAACCGGGCATCTGCCCAAAGTTTGAGCGTCAGACATACTTTATCTTGATGATTTCGTAGCTTCGGGCACCACCGGGAGCGGCTACCTCGAACGAATCGCCCTCGGACTTGCCGATCATGGCGCGGGCAATTGGCGAGGAGATCGAGATGCGGCCCGCCGACGCATCGGCCTCCGGATCGCCGACGACCTGATAGGTCTTTTCCTCTTCGGTGTCCTCGTCGAGATAGGTCACGGTGGCGCCGAACTTGACGGACGTGCCGCTGAGCTTGCTGACATCGATAATGTCGGCGAGCGCCAGGATGGTCTCGAGTTCCTTGACGCGGCCTTCATTGAGGCTCTGCTGTTCCTTGGCCGCCGAATATTCGGCGTTTTCGGACAGATCGCCATGGGCACGCGCTTCGGCGATCGCCTCGATAATGCGACGGCGCTCCTTCGAAGTGCGGTGCTCAAACTCGGCGGCGAGGGCCTTGTGGCCACCCACCGTCATCGGAATCTTGTCCATTTCGTCGCCTCCAACCGGCACGTTAAAGCCTCATGCGATCTGAAGATCAGATCGCCGGCTCCATGTCTTTGCTGTCGCGTCGCTTATTGCGGAAAACCGGTTCCCGCTTTCCGCACGATGCTTCAATAGCTTCTTCCCAGCCAAAATCCCGTTCGGCGTGCGCTTCACGATTAGTTTTGAGGGGAGATGGCCCAAATTGCCCGCCTGCCGCGTTGCGGTCAAGCGGGTGTCGTCATGAACATGGTCATGTCCACACGCGCATTCAAGTTTCGGACCCAATGCCGTCGAAAGGCTCAGATCATGCAGCTGGCCACCACCTCAGCAGTCACGCTGGCGCTCCTGACTACGCCGTCCTGGGCCCAGACCGTCGAATCGAGCGCCGGCAATCTTACGGCGACCGTCATCACCGAGGGGCTCGATCATCCCTGGGCGCTGGGTTTCCTGCCCGATGGGCGCATGCTGGTCACCGAGCGCAGCGGGCAGTTGCGCGTCATCGGGGGTAACGGCGTGGTGGGCGAGCCGATCGCCGGGACTCCCGAGGTCTACGACCAAGGGCAGGGCGGACTGCTCGATCTGGTGTTGGCACCGGACTTCGGGAGCAGCGGGCAAATCTATATGACCTTCTCCGAGCGTGCCGAGGATGCCGGGCTGCAGCGCGGGCAGGGCACCGCGGTCCTGTCGGCCAAGCTGGTGTTCGAGGGCGACACCGGACGGCTGGAGGAGCAGCAGGTCATCTTCCGCATGAACAATTTCACCACAACCAACCGGCATTTCGGGTCTCGTGTGGTAATCGGCCAGGACGGGAACCTGTTCGTGACGCTGGGCGACCGGGGGGAGCAGGACCGGGCTCAGAATTTTTCCGACCTTGCTGGGGCCATCGTACGCATCGCCCCGGATGGCTCGGTGCCCGCGGACAATCCCAAGCCGGAGGGCTGGGCGCCGGAACTGTGGAGCAAGGGGCATAGAAACCCGCAGGGCGCGACGCTGCGGGACGACGGCGTGCTGTTCACCGTGGAGCATGGCGCGCGCGGCGGTGACGAGGTGAACATGCCCCAGCCGGGCGCCAATTACGGTTGGCCGGTCATCACCTATGGCGTCGATTATTCCGGCGTGCCGATAGGGGAGGGCACAGAGAAGCAGGGGCTGGAGCAGCCGCTGCATTACTGGGATCCGTCAATCTCGCCGTCGGGGCTCGATTTCTACGACGGCGAGCTGCTGCCGGATTGGCAGGGCGACTTGCTGGCGGGTGGGCTAAGCGGCCAGCTGCTGGTACGGCTCGATGTCGAGGGCGACACAATCGTCGGCGAGGAGCGGCTGTTCGCGGGTCAACTCGGCCGCATCCGCGACGTGCGGGTCGGACCTGATGGGGCGATCTACCTGCTGACCGACGAAGACAATGGCAAGCTGATCCGAGTGGCGCCGGAAGGCAGCTAGGCCCTGACGGAATCCCAGGCCGCGCCGGCGAACAACTCGGCGACCCGCCCCGCCTCGGCGGCGGATACCGTTCCGGCGCGCCGCAGATAGGCATAGGCCGGCCCCAGCATCAGGGCGTAGGCAATTGAGAACGGGATGTTGCGTACCGCGCCTGCCATGATCATGCGCCCGTACTGTCCGGCTGCAACCGCCTGCCCGTCATCGAGGAGATCCCTGACGGCGGAAAAGTCGGGATCGGTCGGTGCCAGGGTGCGGATTTCGTCCATGAAGCGAAATTGCTCGGGGTGGGAAAAGCCCCACAGCATTAGGCCTCGCACTGATGCCTTGAGCGCTGCCTCGGGGGATGCCGCGGGATCGAGCGCAGCGGTGGACTGACGGGCCCAGCCCGATACAGCCTCGTGCAGCAGGGCCTCGGCCAGCGCGCCCTTGCCCGAAAAGAAATGATAGATGCTGCCTGTGCTGGCGCCGCTACGGGCGCGGATATCGGCAATCGAGGTTGCCGCGTAACCCTTTTCGAGGAAGGCAGACAATGCTGCGTCGAGAATTTCGCGGCGACGATCAATGGTCATGCAAGTGAAACTAGACGAAACTAGAATAATGTTCTAGTAGAATTTGATAGAACGTCGTTCTAGCGGAGGTAGCATGACTGCGAATGCCCAGATCGTCCGAAAATACATCGAGGCGGTCACGCGGTTTGACGACGGGGCGGTGGGGTCCCTGCTGCATCCGGATATGCATTTTCACGAACTGCCCAACCGCATCCGGCCGGCGGGTGGAGTGGATGACCTGTCGGTCGTTATGGCGGGGCTGCGTCGTGCCAAGGAAGGCAAGGTGCTTACGGCTCAGCGTTACATCATCGGCGATGTCATCGAAGCCGGCGACCGGGTGGTGATGGAAGCGCGATGGGAAGGTGATCTCGCCATCCCCGTCGGCAAGCTGGCGATGGGCAACATCATGGTCGCCCATCTCTGCATGGTGTTTCGCCTCAAGGACGGCCGGATCATCGAGCAGCGCAACTACGACTGCTACGAGGATTTCAACGCCTGACCGGTCACGGTTGGTTGTCGGCTTCGATCACGGCGCAGGCAATGCGGTCGCCGGAATTGCCAGATGGGTCGGTGACATTGTCGTCGGGAGCGGCGTGGATGACCAGGGCGGTGCCATCCGCATCGAAGACGTAGGCCGGATCGCCTTCGGTGAGCGAGATCAGGCCAGTGGTCAATTCGACCATGACCATGCCCGTGTCATCGGCAGTCACGTTGGGGAGGTCGCCGGCATGCGGGCCTTCGGGGTTTTCCGTGCCGTGCTTGTGCTCGGTCGGATTGAAATGCTTGCCGGCCGATTCGAACTTGGTCGCCCCGTCGCAATTGCCCGTTTCGTGGAAATGGAA
The DNA here is from genome assembly GCA_049647065.1 of Devosia sp. GTDB lineage: Bacteria > Pseudomonadota > Alphaproteobacteria > Rhizobiales > Devosiaceae > Devosia. The sequence goes on from JBARWY010000220.1 coordinate 16,244, forward strand.
GCCGTGGTCGCCCGGGTTCATGCCTTCCAGCATGCCGGAGATAGTGACCCCGCCTTCACCCTGGCTCAGCGTTACCGAACCGGCTTCGGCGCCGTCCGTTGTCATGAAGGTGGCCTGGGCAGTGGCGGGCTCCTGGGCGACGGCGGGGATGATTAGCGCAAGCGCAGTGGCGGCACTGAGAGCGAGTCTCTGCATTGTCGGTTCCTTTTGTTGGACGCTTGCCGCCATAACGACGAGGGCGCGGCGCTGTTCCAGCGACAGCGCGAATTTGATGGGCGAGCAAAGGTGAGCGCTTGCGCATGAACGGGCTGAGCCTGACAATGGCACCAGCAGTTAGTCGGAGCAGTGCATTGGCCGATACCAGCCATATCGTGGGAGGCGGACCAAAGAAGGTCCTCTATACGCTCGCTACCATCGCCCGGATGGGCGTGGGCAAGGCCGGCAAGGCGTTGACGGCCAAGAATGCCTGCAAGGCCTGTGCCTATGGCATGGGCGGGCAGCGCGGCGGTATGACCAACGAGCTCGACGAGTTTCCCTCGGTCTGCAACAAAAGCGTGCAGGCGCAGTCGACCGATATCCAGCCGGCGATTCCGCACGAGGTATTCGGGCATCCCCTCGCCGACCTGCAGGAACTGAGCGGTCGCGAGATGGAGCATCTGGGCCGGTTGGGCACGCCACTGTTCAAGCGCGCCGGTTCGGATCGCTATGAACCGGTGGCGTGGGATTTCGCCATCGTCCACGCGGCCGACAAACTCGGGGCGACAGATCCGCAACGCAGCTTCTTCTACTCGTCGGGACGATCCTCGAACGAGGCAGGGTTCCTGTTCCAGTTGCTGGCGCGCGCCTATGGCACCAACAACGTCAACAACTGCTCGTATTACTGCCACCAGGCGACCAGCGAGGGGCTGAAGACGACGATCGGTTCGGGCACGTCCAGCGTCGAGCTGGAGGATTTAACAGGTGCTGACATGATCTTCGTGATCGGCGCCAATCCGTCGTCCAATCACCCGCGTTTCATCCACATGCTGAAGAACTGCCGCGAGCGCGGCGGCGAGGTGATCGTCATCAATCCCGCCAAGGAGCCGGGCCTGGTGAAGTTTGCGGTGCCCAAGTCGCCCAGCTCGATGCTCAAGGGCGGCAGCGAGATCGCCTCGCACTACGTGCAGCCGCGCATTGGATCGGACATTGCGCTGATGAAGGGCATCGCCAAGGCAGTGTTGGAACTTGGCTTTGCGGCGGACGCGTTCATCGCCGCCCACACCAGCGGCTTCGATGCGTTCATGGCCGATCTTGAGGCGCTGAGTTGGGAGGAGATTAGCAACGCCTGCGGTGTTGCCCGCGACGAGATCGAACATATTGCCACGCGCTACGGCCTGGCCGAGCGCGTGGTTTTCGCCTGGGGCATGGGCATGACGCACCACATCCATGGCGTGGCCAATGTCGAGGCTATCGCAAACCTGGCCATGCTGCGCGGAATGGTGGGCAAGCGCTATGCGGGCCTGCTGCCGCTGCGCGGGCATTCCAACGTGCAGGGCATCGGCACGATCGGGGTCAAGCCGGTGCTGGCCAAGGATGTGCTGGCCAAGATGGAAGCGGCGTTCGGGGTGAAGTTCCCCGAGGAGAAGGGTTTCGATACCATGGCCTGCCTCAAGGCGGCCGAGGCGGGCGCAATCGACAGCGCCGTGATCATGGGCGGCAATCTGTGGGGCGCGACGCCGGACCGGGCCTTTGCCAGCCGGGCGATGGCGGCCATCGGCTTCAAGCTGTTCCTCACCACGACGCTCAATATGGGCCATATGCATGGACTGGGCGACGGCGACGTACTGGTACTGCCTGTGACGGCGCGCGACGAGGAGTGGGAGCCGACGACGCAGGAGTCGATGTTCAACTATGTGCGGCTCAGCGACGGCGGCATCACGCGGCTGGAGAATGTGCGGCCGGAGAGCTGGATCCTGGGGCAGATCGGCCAGCAGCTGCTGCCAAAATCGCCGATCGATTTCGCCGCGTTCAGTGGGCATTCCAAGGTGCGTGAGGCTATCGCCGCCATCGTGCCGGGCATGGAACAACTGGCCGATATCGACGTGGCAAAGCAGGAATTCCACATCAAGCACCGGGTGATGCACACGCCGGAGTTCGGCACGGCGGATGGCAGGGGGCATTTCGTGGTGACGCCGCTGCCCAGGTTGCAGCGCGAGCGGCTGATGCTGGCGACGATGCGCAGCGAGGGGCAGTTCAACACCATCATCTATGAGGAAAAGGACAGCTATCGCGGCGGCGCAGGGCGTCATGCCGTGTTCCTCAATGGCGAGGACATGGCAGCATTCGGGGTGAGCGAGGGGCAGGCCGTGACGCTGGCCTCGGATACCGGGCGGATGAAGGCGATTGCTACGCTGTTCGACCTGCCTCGCGGCAGCGCCATGGCCTATTATCCCGAGGCCAATGTGCTTGTCGGCACCGAGGTCGATCCACGCAGCAAGACGCCGGCGTTCAAGTCGGTGCCGGTGTGGATCGAAGCCTAATGCATTTTCCGCCGGAGACGCTGACCTTCCTGCGCGGCATTGCTGCCAACAACGACAAAGCCTGGTTCGACGCAAACCGCGATCTCTATGAGGCGGGCTATGTCGAGGCCGGCCGGGCGTTCGTCGAGGCCGTGGGGCCGCAGCTGCAGGCGATATCGCCGGATGTGCAATTCGCGGCCAAGATCAACGGCTCGATCCCGCGCGTCAATCGGGACATCCGGTTTTCCAAGGACAAGCAACCTTACAAGACCCATCTGGGGTTGTGGTTCTGGCATGGCGACAGGAAGAGCTGGAACAGCCCGGGCTTCTACTTTCATGTCAGTGCCGATGAGGTCTTCATCGCCACCGGCATGTATGGCTTCGACAAGGACGCGCTCGAGACGTTCCGAAGTTCCATTGTACTCGGCCGTTCGGGCAAGGCCTTGGTGGAGGCCGTAGAACAGGTGCGCGCCGCCGGCGACTACGCTATTGGCGAAAAGACACGCAAGCTGATGCCGCGCGGCTTTGAAGCACCGGCGGAGCGCGCAGAATTTCTACTCTATGAAGGACTGACGGCAAGTATCCGCCTGCCGGTGTCGGAGGCGGTGACACGCGGCTTCAGTGACCGTTGCGTCGGCCATTTCGCGGCGACCTGGCCTGTGGGCCGATGGCTGCTGGCGGAAATGGGCGTCTAGGGGCGCGTACAAGTCTGGCGAAGGCAGTACCTACCAGATAAATTTACCGGCTGGTTACCATATCCATTCACTATGCGGCCGGTAATACTGTCGAACCAAGTGGCTGTCCTTTGCTGTAAAATATTGCCCGTAAGCAAACGACAATCGTCTGGCCGACCCAAGGTGCATTGGGACGCAAAGATGAATTCGAACCATAATACCGCTGTGGCAGCATCACCACGCGCGATGCGCGTGGTGATGGACGGCATCAGCGGGGAGCTGCAGAGCTACTCCAACAGCAACCTGCAGATCGTCAAGCAGACCAAACTGCTGGCGATCAACGCCATCATCGAGGCGGCGCGGGCAGGTGATGCCGGCAAGGGCTTTGCGGTCGTGGCCGACGAGGTGCAGCGGCTGGCCGACCGGGCCGCCGATATTGCCCAGCGGTTCCAGGATGTGCTGGTAGGGCGGATTTCGCTCAGCCGCACCATGAGCGAGACGCTGGTCGACGAGATGGAGGGCGTGCGCCTCATCGACCTGGCGCAATCGCTGGTTCAACTGATCGTGCGCAATCTCTACGAGCGGACCGCCGATGTGCGCTGGTGGGCCACCGATACGGCGTTCTGGCAGGCGCTGGAGGCCGAGGCGAGCACGGAAGCCGTGGTTTTTGCTGCCAACCGGCTGGCGACGATCAACAAGTTTTACAGCGTCTACCACGACCTGGTGCTGACCAACGCGCAGGGGCGGGTGGTCGCCAGCGCCAATGCCAACCATGCGCGCAATATTGTCGGCGCCGATTTTTCGCGCGAAGCCTGGTTCCGGGCGGCGCGCGGCACCGCTTCGGGCGACCATTATGCGGTGGGCGAGGTGATGGAAAGCGGCCATCATGGGGGCCGAGAAGTGCTGGTCTACAGCACGGCGGTGCGGAGCAATGGCAGGGCCGACGGCCAGGTGCTGGGTACGCTGGGTGTTTATTTCGACTGGCAGGACCAGGGCCATTCCATCGTCGAGACCGAGGCGGCGCTGCCGCCCAAGATCGCCGAGCGGACCGAGGTGATGCTGCTCGATGGCAGCGGGCGGGTGATCGCCTCGACGCGGGCAGAGAGCCGGTTCGCCAGTTTCGACCTGCGCCACGAGGACAGGCAGCGCGGCAGCTATTATGACGGGCAAGGCAATATCGTCGCCTTCGCCCGCACGCTAGGCTACCAGGAATATGATGGCCTCGGCTGGTGGGGCGTGATCCTGCAGCGCACCGAACAGGATGACAGCATCCGGCAGGCGCTGGGCATGGGCCGGTAGCGCTAGGCGGCGACTTCCGGCGCGGCGGGCGCTTCCTGTCCGCCGAAGCGAAGCACCAAATCATCGGCCGCCGCTGTGAGACGCGTGACGTCTTCAGCGGTGAAGATGCGCGGTTCGTGATCGAGCAGCACCAGCGCGCCAACGCATTCGCCATCCGGCAGGATCAGCGGCGCACCGGCATACAGATCTATGCCGTTGGTCTGGAGATAGGCATTGTCGCCAACCAGGGGATGCGATGTTCCCGATAGCACGACCAGAGGCTTGCGGGTCTCGGCCACGATACTGGTGAGGGCATAAGCATCACCCTCTTCGAGATGCCGCTCGTCGGTCAGCAGGTTGATGGCGGCGACGGGGATGTCGAAATCATCGGCAATCTGCTGGATGGCGCGGCCCAGCGCATCGTCTCCACGGCCGGCGCCGACGAACGGCTTCTTCTTGTTGACGCGAGCGCGGTCGACCTGTTGCTCGCGCATGTCCCGAAGCATGGCACCCTCCACCACATCTTCGACGGTGCGGAAAATCGCGTCGATATGCAAAGTGTCCGGCGTTTCGTCGCTGCTGGCTTCATTGAGCGCGCAGACCAGAATGCGGACATGGGGCGCCATGCGGCCCAGACGGCGCGACACGTAGCGGGCCTGCGCCCTGATGTCGTCGCCCATGAAAACCAGCATGATGACGTCCACGCCGTCCAGGTCGAGGCGGCCGATGGCCTCCTGGCGAATGGCGAGGGGCGGCAGCACGCGACAGGGCAGGTCCTCTCCGGCCAGTCGATGCGCCAGCAGGGTAGCAGCGCATTCGTCGATTTCGGTGCGACCGCCGATGAGCAGCAGCTTGCTGGATTCCGGCCACTTGATAGGGGCGACTTCATCGACCACGGCCTCGAAGGACTGCACGAGCTGGCGGCGCTGGGGCAGGGCTTCGGGGCGGTCCGACAATTCGCTGTTGGCGAGCGACAAGGCCGGCAGCATTACCTCGTTGAGGAACCTGCTTGGGCCATGGTCCTCGACATAATCCTCGGCAATATCGATGGCATCCTCGGCATCCCCCTTGAGCATACGCTGGTAGAGGCGCTCGGCCGGCGTGAGGACGGGCTCGCTGCCCAGGAGCGTCTCGAAGAACTGGAACTGCGGCAGGTGGCGACCGATAACCACGAGGCACACTGTCATCGGCGTGGCCAGGATCAGCCCTACCGGGCCCCATAGCGTGGCCCAGAACATGGCTGAGAGCAGGATGGCGATGGCCGACACGCCAGTGCTCGAGCCATAGAGGCGCGGTTCGATGACATTGGCGGTGGTCAGATCGAGCAGCAGAAACAGCCCCACCGACAGCAGCAGCATGTTCCAGCCCGGATCGACGGCAAAGGCCAGGAGAAACGGGACTACGGCGATGATAAGCGCCCCGACGAAGGGAATGTAGCGGAAGAGAATGATGAGCAGGCCCCAAAGCACGGCGCTGGGCACACCAATCAGCCACAGGCCGACACCGAAGATAATGCCATAGACGATGTTGACGCCCAGCTGGATGAGCAGGTAGCGCCCGACGCGATGGCTGGCATCGGCAATGGCGATGTTGGCTTTGGAATAGCGGCCGCCGCTGACCAGGCGGATAAAGCGTTCCTGCAGATCGCCACGCCCCATCAGGAGGAAGATCAGGAACACCGCCACGATGGCCACCGTGGCAACCGGGCCTATAATGGAACCCAGCACGGAGCTGAGAATGCCAAGAGGGCCAATCTCGTTGGAAATGGTCACCGGGATGGGCGTGTTGGGACGGCGCGGCTGGTTGGCATCATTCCCCGAGGCCTGTTCGGAGATGCTGGAAATGGCGTTGTTGATCTGGTCGAACAGCGTGTTTTCGCCGAACTGGGCCTGGAGCCCCGCGACCTTGGTCAGGACCGTCTGCTGGTATCCGGGGAGTTCCTGCGTGAGATTGACGAGCTGCGTGCCGGCCACATAGGCGAAGAATCCCAGTGCAGCCAGGGCCAGCACCACGGCAACAATGACGGCAAGCGGATCGGGCAGGTGCAGCCGGCGATTGAGCGAGGTGACGAGCGGAGTCAGCGCAAAAGCCAGCAAAATGGCCAGCACGAGGGGCACGAGAATGCCGGCGCCCAGATAGAGCAAGGCGGCGATCAGGGCGAATGTGGCTACCCCCTGGAAGACCGAAATCTTCGGACTGGCAGCGGCGGCGTCGACTTGGTGATCGGACAAATGTGAATTCTCCCGACCGGGAACGCCCTGCCTGCCAATGCGTTCCGCGGCATTAGCCCCGGGGGTAGGCTACATAGGCCAGCCGCTTGCTGTCGGGCCCCCATGAATTGACGTTGATGGTGCCCTGGCCGCCGAAGAAGCTGGCCAGGGTGCGCTGATGCTCGCCGGTGGGCGACATGAGGCGCAGCAATACATCCTTGTCCGCGGGGTGACCGGTGGTGCCCTGCGGGAAGCTGAGGAAGGCGACCATCTGGCCATCGGGCGATAGGTGCGGGAACCAGTTCACATAACTGTCGAAGGTCAACTGCTCGAGCCCGCTGCCATCGGCGGCGCTCATGCGGAAGATCTGCGCATGGCCGGGACGGCTGGCAGCGAGCTCGGAGTTGAAATAGATCCAGCGGCCGTCGGGGGAATATTCCGGGCCGTCATTGGGCATGGATAGATCTGTCAACCGCGTGTCGGAACCACCGGCGGCGGGAATGGTGAGGATATTGGCCTGCCGCTCACCGTTGCGCTGCTCGACAGCGACGTATGCCAATGTAATGCCATCGGGCGAGATGCCGTGCAGGTAATAGTGGAATGGCGTCGAATGGGTGTTGGACACGCGGCGCGGGGTGCCGCCGGCAAAGGGCAGTGCGTAGAGATGGCCGTCGTCGGAGCTGACATAAATGGTGCCGCCATCGGGCGAAAGCACGTGGTCATTGTTGAGGTTGGCCAGATGACCCGTGTCGATCTGTTCGGGCGTTCCGCCTGATGGCGCGATGCGGAACAGGCGCCCGCCGGCATTGAACACCAGCCATTGTCCATCGGCTGACCAGTTAGGCGCCTCGATGACTTCACCGGCGGTCAGGATTACCTGTGTGGTGCCATCGAGGTCGATTATAGCAAGCTCGGAACGCTGCCCGGCGGCGAGGGAACGGCCGCGGCGCGGGAAAACATAGGTCACTGCGGCCCCCTGGGAATTTGGATTTCACAGTAACCTAGCGCAGTCGTTCCAGCCTCGCCAGCCACTCCTCTAGGGCGCAGCGGCTTTTGGCCCCAGCAGCAAGGTCGTGGGCTTGGCGCCGAGCAGTTTGGCGGCCACGGCCTTGACGTCTGTCGCGGTGACAGCGTCGATCAGCTCGGCGCGTTGGGGGAGGTAGTCGATGTCCAGGTCCCACAATTGCAGGCCGACCAGCGTGCCTGCGATGGCCTGCGACGAGCTCAGTTCGCGAAGGGGTGCCGAGCCGATCAGGTACTTCTTGGCCGAAGCAAGTTCGGCCTCGGTGGGGCCTTCAGCTGCCATTTTCGCCACCACCTGCCTGATGACATCGAGGGTCTCGGTGGCGCGGTCGGCGCGGGTTGAGGTGCTGAGCACGAGGCCATTGGCATGCTGCTGGTTGAACAGCGACGAGCTGACCCCGTAAGTCAGACCGCGCTTTTCTCGCACCTCGTCATTGAGGCGGGAGAGCACACTACCACCGCCGAGAATTTCATTCATCAGAATGGTGGCGAAGTAGTCCGGCTCGCCGAATTTCACGCCCGGATAGGCCATGAAGATGCTGGTCTGGGGCAGGGGGTAGTCCACCGCCAGGTCGTTGCCGAGGGTGGCGGAGATGTCCTCAATCGGCGTGAGGTCGGGCTGCTCGGGCAGGGCGCCGAATAGCAGGTCGAGCGTCGCAGCCGCTGTCTCTGCATCGATGGCTCCGACAATGGCGACATGAAGGTTTTCGCGAGCGAAGACCGCCTTGTGGAACGCGCGCAGGTCATCGGCGGTGATGGCGTCAAGTGTCTCCGGCGTGCCTTCGGGCGGCCGGCCATAGGCGTGGGTGCCGTAGAGCGTTTCGTTCCAGAGCTTTTGTGCTGCGGTTGCAGGGTTCTGCGCGTCGGCGGCGATGCCGCTCAGGATTTGCGCGCGCATACGATCGATCGGGTTCTGGTCGAAGCGGGGCTTTTCGATCGCCAGCTTGAGCAGGGCGAGGGCTTCGTCGCGCTGGTCCGCCAGGAGGCGCATCGAGCCATAGACATTGTCGAGATCGGCGGCGAAACCGATTTCGGCGCCCGCTGCGTCGAGCGCGATCTGGAAAGCCTCGCTGTCGAGGTCGCCGGCACCTTCATCGAACAAAGCGGTGATGAGGTTGGCGGTGCCCTCCTTGCCCGGCCTGTCCTGGGCGCTGCCGCCCTCGAAGGCGAAGCGTATGGTGATGATAGGCACGGCATAGTCTTCCACCAGCCAGGCGCTGATGCCCTTGGGCGAGGTTATCTGCTGGAACTGCACCTCGGCCTGTGCCGGCACGATAGCCAGCAGCAGGAAGGCCGGTGCGGCGACGAAAGCGAGGTTGCGGCGGAGCGTCTTGAAGAAGGACATGATGTTACTGGGCTCCGTTGTCGCTGGGCAGCAGGTAGCCGGTGACCGATATTTCGGGATCGAGATATTTGGCTGCGACGGCCTGGACCTGCTCGGGCGTTACCGCCTTGATGCGGTCGGGCCAATTCGTGATGTCGTCGATGCTGCCGTCATTGGCGAGACGGCTGCCATAGATGTTGGCCATGCTGCTCTGCTCGTCGCGGGCAAAGATCAGGCTGCGCACGTAGCGCATCTTGGCGGCTTCGAGTTCGGCTGATGTGACGCCATCTGCGATGAGGCGGACTATCTGGGCATTCACCGCGGCCTCGACTTCGTCCAGCGTGTGGGCGCCCTGAGGCACACCGTAGATATTGAAGCTGCTCGGATCATAGGCGCCGCCGTCATAGCTGGCGCCGACCGCCGAGGCCAAGCCGGTCTTGACCACGATTTCCTGGTAAAAACGGCTGCGCGAGCCACCGCCGAGGATTTCGGAGAGCAGGTCGAGCGCTTCGGCTTCGCCGACTCCGGCCGTCCGATAATTGGGCGTAAGCCAGCCCTTGGTGAAGCTGGGGACGCCAACGCGCGGATCGCCCAGCGTGACGGTGCGGGCGGTGTCGTGCCTGGGTTCGGACGGGCGGACACGCGGTGGCAGGTCCGGCCCGCGCGGCACCTTGCCATAGGTTTCCTCGGCGAGCTTTTTCACTTCATCCGGATCGACATCGCCAGCAACCACCAGCACGGCATTGTTGGGCGCGTAGTAGCGGTCGTAGAAGTCCATGGCATCCTGGCGGTTGAGCTGCTCCATCTCGTGCAGCCAGCCGATAGTGGGGATGCGGTAGGGATGGTTCTGGTAGAGCGTGGCCGCGGATTCCTCGCCGAGCAGGGCCTGCGGGCTAACTTCGACGCGCTGGCTACGCTCCTCAATCACCACGTCGCGCTCGGCGCCGATCACCTCTTCGGTCAGCAGAAGGCCGCGCATGCGGTCGGCTTCAAAATCCATCATCTGGGGAAGGAATTCGGGCGGCACGGTCTGGTGATAGACGGTGACGTCCTTTGTGGTGAAGGCGTTGGTGTAGCCGCCGATCTCGGCGATAACGCGGTCCATCTCACCCTCGGGATGGCGCTCGGTGCCCTTGAACATCAGGTGCTCAAGGAAATGGGCGATGCCGGACTTGCCGGGGGCCTCGTCGGCGCTCCCGATCTTGTACCAGACCATATGAGTGACGATTGGGGCACGCCTATCGGGGATGACGACGACTTCGAGCCCGTTCTCGAGGGTGAAGTCGACCACTTCGACCTCGGGTGTCGTTCCCTGTGCCCAGGCACTCATGGACATCAAGGCGCCCATGGTCAGGGTCAGCGCGGTTCTCAATATCATCAAGGGCTCCGGGAAAGATCAGGCAGGACAAGGCGATAGACGGCTATTTGCCAGCGCGGGCACCCTTGCTGGCGCAATGGGGCCTAATTCAGACCGGCAATGCGACCCGTTGCCCGTTTGGGCGGCTTGCCCTACATAGGCGGCCAACTCACGTCATCTCCTAAGAGGTCAGCAAGCCTATGGCTCGCCAGTTCATCTACCACATGCACGGAATGTCCAAATCCTATGCCGGCGGCAAGAAGGTTCTGGATAACATTCATCTCAGCTTCTACCCCGATGCCAAGATCGGCGTGCTGGGCCCCAACGGCTCGGGCAAGTCGACCCTGCTCAAGATCATGGCTGGCGTCGATACCGAATTCCAGGGCGAAGCCTGGGCCGACAAGGGGGCCAAGGTCGGCTATCTCAGCCAGGAGCCCGAACTGGACCCGGCACTGAACGTGCTGGGTAACGTCATGACCGGCGTGAAAGAAAAGAAGGCCATCGTCGATCGCTACAACGAGTTGATGATGGACTATTCGGACGAGACCGCCGACGAGGCCACCAAGCTCCAGGACCAGATCGACGCCGAGAACCTGTGGGATCTCGAATCACAGGTCGAAGTGGCGATGGAAGCGCTCGGCTGCCCGCCCGCTGATTCCGATGTCACCACCCTTTCGGGTGGCGAACGCCGCCGCGTGGCGCTCTGCGCGCTGCTGCTGAGCAAGCCCGACCTGCTGTTGCTGGACGAGCCGACCAACCATCTCGATGCCGAGACGACCGCATGGCTCGAACGCCACCTGCGCGAGTTTGCCGGCGCCGTGCTGATCATCACCCACGATCGCTACTTCCTCGACAACGTCACCGGCTGGATCCTCGAGCTCGATCGCGGCCGCGGTGTCGCCTATGAGGGCAACTATTCGGCCTATCTGGGCGCCAAGTCCAAGCGCTTCGCCCAGGAAAAGAGCGAAGACGCCGCGCGGTCCAAGGTGCTGGAACGCGAAAAGGAATGGATGGGCCAGTCTCCGCAGGCGCGCCAGTCCAAGTCCAAGGCGCGCCTCAAGGCCTATGACGAACTGGTCAAGATCAACGACGCGCGCACGCAGTCGCAGACGGCGCAGATCATCATTCCGCCCGGCGAACGGCTGGGCCACAATGTGATCGACGTGGAAGGGCTGTCCAAATCGTTCGGCGATCGCCTTCTGATCGACAACCTGACGTTCAAGCTGCCTCCAGGCGGCATTGTGGGCATTATCGGCCCGAACGGCGCCGGCAAGACCACGTTGTTCAAGATGCTGACGGGCCAGGAAAAGCCGGATGCCGGTTCGGTGACCGTGGCCGAGAACGTGCATCTGGGCTATGTCGACCAGAGCCGCGACAGCCTCAACCCTAACAAAACCGTCTGGGAAGAAATCTCCGAGGGAGACGAAGTGCTGATGCTGGGCAAGCGCGAAATGAACTCGCGTGCCTACACCTCGACCTTCAACTTCAAGGGCGGCGACCAACAGCAAAAGGTCGGTAACCTGTCAGGTGGCCAGCGCAACCGCGTGCACCTGGCCAAGATGCTCAAGAGCGGCGCCAACGTCCTTCTGCTCGACGAGCCGACCAACGATCTCGACACCGAAACCCTTGCCGCGCTCGAAGAAGCGCTGGAGGAATTCGCCGGCTGCGCCGTGATCATCAGCCACGATCGCATGTTCCTCGACCGTCTGGCCACGCATATGCTGGCGTTCGAAGGCGACAGCCATGTTGAGTGGTTCGAGGGGAATTTCGCCGACTATGAAGCGGACAAGATCCGTCGGCTTGGCGCTGATGCGGTGAACCCGAAGCGGGCGACGTATAAGCCGCTGACGCGGTAGCGGGATAAAGCGGTTCGCCGGGAGAGGAAATCTCTGCGAACCGCAGCTTTCGCCTAAGCGGCTCGTAACCGTCCATCGCAAAAGCCCGCGACACCCCTGCATTCTCGCGCTAAAGGTAGCGACACGGCAATGCGTTGACTGTTTGCTCTGGGGGCAAAGACTTGAAACGAATGATTTGGGCGACCGCAATCGTGGCCGCCGCGATGGGTGCAACGGTGACGCTGGCTGCGGCGGCGCCGGGGCAGTGCACGGTCACCGGGTACAATACGTTCGATTGCGATGTGGCTCTGGATGGCGGCGGGCTGACGTTCGAACTTCCGGACGGCCGCATCTTCGCCTTCACGTTGATCGAGGATGGTGTCGGGGTAGCGTTTCTCATCGAGGACGATGCCGGGCCTGGGCAACTTCCTGAGGAACTGCACGAGTTCCGCGCCGTCGAGGGCAAGCCGGGCTGCTGGGCCCGCGAGGAAGACTACGAGTTCTGCGTGCTGGTCCAGCAATAGGCAGCGGGGCGCACAACGTTCCCGTTGATCGGAACGGGCGCTCTATCTTGGTGGTCGCGTCGGATTCGGCCCAAAAGGGGAAGCCACTTTTCGGTCCGATGCGTTGGGCGAAGCGCCCGGGAGTGGTTCGATGAAAATCCTTGTTCTGGCTGGCGCCGTCGCGCTGGCCTTTGCCGTTGGCGGCCCTGCCCTTGCCAAGGACGCGTGGTGCTACACGACCGATGACGGCGAATATGACTGCGCATTCGAGGGGCTGGACGCAGCCGGGAGCTTCGAGATTTCGGCGCCCGGCAAGCCGACTTTCCAGCTCTGGGTCGATGCACCCGGCGCGGCCACGGTGGGTGCGGTATTCGAGGCGGGCGGGCGCTCGGTGGCGCTGCCTGGCACGTATTACCGTTCCGAGGATGATGGCGCCTGCTGGGTCAGCGATGCCACCGAAGCGGAAATCTGTGCGTGGTAGGCGAGGCATTTTCCGTCGTAGTGGGCCAGGCAAAACTGGCCGGGGCACAGCTGGGCGAAGGCCTGCCGGTGGTATTCCTGCATGCCGGCGTCTGCGACAAACGCATGTGGCAAGACCAGATGGCGATGGTGGCAGAAGAGGGCTGGCATGCCATTGCCTATGACCGGCGCGGCTATGGCGAGACCGAGAGCGCTGACGAAGAATTCAACCATGTCGATGATCTCGAGGCGGTGCTCAGGGCGTTCGATATCCATGCGGCGGTGTTTGTCGGCTGCTCGATGGGCGGCGGGTTGGCGGTGGATTTTGCACTGCGCCATCCGGGGCGGGTGATCGGGCTGGTGTTGATCGGCACCTCGGTCACCGACGCTCCGTGGAGCGCCACCGAAGCGGAACAGCAACTCGAAATGGCTGAGGAAGATGCGTGGGAGCGAGGCGACCGCGACATGCTCAACCGGGTGCAGGCACATGAGTGGCTCGACGGGCCCCGCGCGCAAAGTGGTCGGGTTGGCGGTGCAGTACGCGACTTGTTTCTCGACATGAATTCCATCGCTTTGGGTAAGCCCGAACTGACCATGGAAGAGCAACGCCCCGCGGCCTGGCCGCGCGTCGGCGAGGTGGGGGCGCCTACATTGCTGCTGGTCGGAGATGAGGATTTCACCGCCCTCATCGACCGGCATGAACACCTGTCCGAGGAAATGCCCAACGCGTTTGCCGCCGTGCTGGAGGGCGTGGCACATATTCCCAGCATCGAGCGGCCCGAACTGGTCAATTCCATGCTGCTGGAGTTTCTCGACGCCATCGAGGGTGGTGACGACGAGGAGAGCGACGGGGATACGGAGGACTAGGCCGTAAACTCAGCTGAGTTCTTCGGCGAGTCCGATGAGAAGC
>JBARWY010000221.1:0-2203 GCA_049647065.1 Devosia sp.
ACGAACGTCATGGGTGCGACCAAGCGCTGGGCTGAATTGGTTGTGCGCAAAAAGTCCCAAGCCGCCGCCGCGCAGGGCACTGGCCAGCGGTTCTGTGCCGTTCGTTTCGGCAACGTGCTAGGATCGAACGGATCGGTGGTGCCACTTTTCAAGGAGCAGATCGCTAATGGTGGGCCGGTCACGCTGACCGATCCCGATATGACCCGGTACTTCATGTCCATCCACGAAGCCGCGGAACTGATCGTTCAGGCGGGGGCGCTGAGCACAGGTTCGGATGTGTTCCTGCTGGATATGGGAGAGCCGATCCTGATCCGGGATCTCGCAGAGAACATGATCCAGCTTGCCGGGTTGACAGTGCGCTCAGAGTCCAACCCCGAGGGCGACATCGATGTCGTCGTGATCGGCAAGCGCCCCGGCGAGAAGATGTATGAGGAGCTGTTCTACGACGACAACACAGCGCGTCCCACAAGCCATCCAAAAATCATGCGGGCGTTTGGCGCGGAAGACCACAGCGCGATGGAAGGCCATCTGGCTGAGCTTCTCAAATGTGTCGAGACACATGACGAAGCTGGTGCGCGCCGGATACTGTTCGACATCATAAGCGCGCATGAGTCAAACATCTAAGTATCCAGCGCTGAGGCCGGCAGGCTGACTGCCTCTGCCAGGCTGTCAGCGTTTGCTGGCCAGGTACCAATCCGCGACAGACTTGAGCCCGTCAGCGGGTGAATGAGGCGGATGCCAGTCCAGCACGTCGCGTGTCTTTTCGATGCTGACCTCAAGAGAACCGAACAGCCGCTCATAATAGGCGCTATGCCCCAGCGCCCCCAATGCCAGCCGCGCAATTCCGGGCGGTATGGAAACGAGGCGCGCCGGCCGGCTGAGCGCCTGGCCAATTAGGCGCAGCAATTGAGGCGTGGACAAATCTTGCCCGTCCGAGGCCATGAAGGTTTCCCCGCGCGCCCGTGGATTGACCAGGATCGTATCGATCAGGTCGCAAAGATTGCCCAGCCCAACCAGACTCCGGCTGTTGATGGCGCCGCCAAGCGGCAGGGGAATGCCTTTGTCCAGCCATCTCATCATGGCGAGGAAGTTGGCCTTGACACCCGGGCCGTAGATCAGGGGCGGCCGGACCACAGTCACGTCCATGCCGGTGCGGGCCGAAAGGGCGGCAAGCGCTTGCTCCGCCTCAAGCTTGGAGACGCCATAGGGATCTTGCGGCGCCGGCACCTGATCGGCGGTGAATGGCTGCCCGGAGGCATGGCTGTCGCCGTTGACCTTGACCGAGCTGATGAACACGAAGTGTCCCACGCCGCATTGGGCAGCCCGTTCCGCGAGCTGCTCCGTTCCCGTCAGATTGACGCGACGAAACTCCGCCAAGGGATCGCGGGCCGCCTCATTCATGACGTGTGCCCGCGCGGCGCAATGCACGATGGCGTCCACCCCCTGCTGTGGCAGCAGCGTGGGAATTGAGGTCGAAGACAGGTCGCCCAAGACCACCTCATCCTTGCCGGACGTTCCGCTCCTCACGCCAGCCAGCACGGACCAGTCCGACCTGCGCCGAAGGTGCTCGGTCACGGCTTTACCGACGAAACCACTTGCGCCCGTAACGAGAACTTTCATCAGCTATACTCCTGCCGATCCAGCGCGAATGCTTTAGCGCAGATGGGACATGATCTGGACGACGGTGGCGGCCGGCGAGAAATCGCGCTCGGCAAGATTGCGTGCATGTACCCGCATGTCTGCGTGCCGGGCCGGGTCATCCATCAGGGCCTCTGCAAATCGGGCCATTTCCGAGGCGGCGTTGCCGGTGAAGGCCCTGCCCACACCATCCTCATCGATGATCTGGATCAGATCCGTGCCGGCGTTCACGCGTGCCAAGACTGGCAGACCCGCGCGCAGGTAGCTCAGGAACTTGCCTGGAATATTGTGGGACTTGTGTGCCGGATCGAGCGCGACCAGACCGGCAAAGCACTGATCGAGCAGCCCCGGGATCTGCGTTGCAGGGATCTCGTCGAAGAAGAGGGTGTTGGTCAGATTGCGCCGTTTCGCCTCCGCCTGGAGGCGGGCGAAATCCGAGCCTCGCCCGACAAAGACCAGGCCGGCATCGGGCCGGTGCGCCAGATTCTCGGCCATGTCGATCAGCACGTCCATGCCCTGTGCGACACCCATATTGCCGATATAGGCGAATATCTTGCGACCGCGC
>JBARWY010000222.1:0-2876 GCA_049647065.1 Devosia sp.
GCGTCATAGCGCTCGGTAACGTCGCGGACGATGGCAATGCCGCCCGTCACCACGCCGTTCAGTCGTATCGGACTGAGCACGCGTTCTAGATAGGTGCCGTCGTCGCTGAGCTGCGGCGCCAGATACAGCACATTGCCTTCAAGCACCTGCGAGAGGTTCGGGGGGGTGAGCTGTGGATCGTGGGCCGACATGTCCTGGCCCAGGGCCTGCTCGCCTGGCAGGCCGAAAAGTCGGGTCATGCCCTCGTTCCAGTGCGTGCAGCGCATCTGGGCGTCGAAGGCGGCGATTCCCTCGCCACTCGATTCCAGCAACAGGTCAAGAAAGTTCTTCTCGCGGCGCACCTGTGCTTCGGCGCCGGCGGCCTGGCGCAGGCTACCAATGAGGCGGAAGATGAGGAAGGCCCCCGTCGCCATGATGCCGAGGATCGAGACGATAACCTGCACGATGCTGCTGTTATAGTTGCTGCGCTGCTCGCCATCGACGATGCGGTTCTGGATCATCAGCTCATTGGCGATCGAGCCGAGCGGCTCAAGATACTGCCCCATCACCCTGCCCAGGCGCACGCTGTAGCGTTCGACGCGGCTGCCCGAACCGGCCATCAATGGTTCAAGTCCCAGCAGGTCCTCACGGGCACGGGCGATCACATTGTCCCGTCCAGCCGCGGCGATACGGTCAGCCATCGGCCCACTTTGCAGCAGGTTGAGCCGGCTCAGCACCAGGTCGAAGCGCAGTCCGATCTCCTCGGGGGAGGCCGGATGTCCGGGCGTCGTCGCCAGCAGCAGCCGGTGGATTTCATACTGGGTCTGGCTGAGCGCCCAGATGATCCCTTCCCCCGAACTGGAATGAGTATCGCGCTCGATCGTGACCAGGCGCGCCAGCGCAAAGCCAAGCAGCACCACGAAAGCCAGCACCGCAAAGGCAACGGCCAGCACCTCGCGCCGCTGGCCGGCCAACCTGCTCACGGCAGCTGTAGCCGATTGAGCTGCCACACCCAGCGGTGCTCGTAACGCTCCTCGCTGAGGACAGGCGCGGTGTCGCGCGGGTAGACCACCCATAGCGGCCCCTTGTCGCGACGGCTGAGCATCTGCCCATCCATGCTCCAGGCGAAGATGACGTCGTAGTCGATGAAATCGCTCATCGGGATATCGGCCTGATAGTCGTTGAGCGCCAGGGCCGTCACATGGTCGGACGATATCGGCCCCATGGCTGCGATCACATCGCGTGCCAGGACGCCCTCGAAAACCGGTGTCCCGTCGGTCCATGCCGTTGTCGTGGCGATGGTGGTGACCCCCAGCGACTGGAGCTGGGCAAGGGTGAAGCTACGCGTGGCTTCCACATTGCCGCTGACCTCGAGAATGACTTGCCCATCCTGCCCAAGCGTCGGGCAAGCAAGGCCTGCGGCTGCAGCCACGGCCGCCCAACCGAGAAATTGACGCCGCTTCATCGGCCCGTTCACCCCGTCGCTCCAATGCGCTGAACCACCATTTGCCATTCCCGGCGGCAGCGGGCAACGCGAAGCCACTCTAGCCAGGCAAAAAATTCATCGCCCCGTCTGCGTGAACGGGGCGGGCGCCGCCTGCCATCCATATCTGTCAGTCCGCCGACGACGGGAGGGGAATCATTCCGTCGCGGCCCAGGCAGCCCGTGCATGCGGCGCGGGCTGCCACCGGATTCGTGCAGCCGGTGCCGGGGCGAATGCCAGCCGGAAGAACCAGCATTTTGAAACCTCGGACGCTCACCGCGTCCGTCGCCGGCGGCGCTTGCAGCGCGGTGGCGCACATTGGAGTTAAGCATGGCGCAACGCAGTTTTGGACAGTTTCAGCCCAACCTCTATGACCGGCGGCGGCGCATGCGCGGCGCTCTGCTCATCGGCGTCTCGCTAGCGGTCATCGGCCTGGCCATGCCGGCGCGTGCGGCCACGATCCAGTACAGCGATGGCGAAGTTCGCACGTCGCCGCTTGTCATGACTGAGGACAGCATTGGTGATGTTGCCGTCGATGAAGCGGCAACGCAGTCTGGTGCGATCTCAGGCGCCTACAAGTTCAGCAAGGCGGGCTTCGGCTCGCTGGCGCTGCTGGGCAACAACAGTTTCAGCGGCGGCGTCGATCTCAATATGGGTACCCTGGTGCTGGGCCACCAGAATGCGCTGGGCACCGGCGCACTGGCCATGGCCGGCGATACGCGGCTGTTGTTTCAGCCGGTTACCCAATTCACCTTCGGCAATGACGTCTCGCTCGCCGGGGTCAGCGAATGGGGCGGCGCCGACATTGTCCATAACGGCATCATCAGCGGCGGTGGCCGCCTGCTGCTCGACGGCAAGTTCAACCTGCGCGGCCTCAACACCTATGCGGGCGGAACCGAGCTATCGGCGGGGACCGGCGTAGTCGTCGGCCTGGACGAGGCCTTTGGTACCGGCCAGGTCGTCATGGGCAACGGGTCGTCCGTCACCTCCAACATCTTCCGCGTCATCCGGATGAACAATGACTTCCTGCTCAACGGTGACGCCACCTTCACCGCGCTTGCGCCATACGAGCTGCATGGCGTGATCAGCGGCAATGGCCGGCTGATCAAGACCGGCACCCATGGCCTCGAACTCTACGGCGCCAACACCTACACCGGTGGCTCCTTCCTCAATGGTGGCGTTTCCATCGGCCATGACAGTGCCTTGGGCACCGGGCTGGTCTCCCTCCAGAACGCCTATCTCGGCATGGGCGGGCACAGCCTGGCCAATGACTTTCGGCTGAGCGGCGAGAACTATCTCGTCACGGGCATGGGCTCGGCGGCGATCTCCGGCGACATCGGCGAGTTCACTCCTGGCGCCTCGGTCTGGATCAGCGGCATTGCTCCCCTCACGCTGACGGGCAAGTCTACCTATT
>JBARWY010000223.1:0-18407 GCA_049647065.1 Devosia sp.
AAGGAGGGGTATCATGGTTAAGCTGATCAATGGTGTGCTTACCAGATTTGAAGACGCCGCCATGGTGGCCTGCATGGCCATCGCGACCACTCTCACGGTGCTGCAGGTGGTGATGCGCTTTATCTTCAACATGCCCATCTTCTGGGCCGAAGAGGCGGTGCTCCATGCAATCATATGCATGAGCTTTATCGGGATCGGCTATGGCGTTCGTCTAGGGAGCCATATCTCGGTAGACATTCTGGGGGCGATCGTGCCGCAGAACCGCAAGCGGATCATTGTTATCTTAGCCTGCGGGCTGGGCATCACCTTTGGGCTCGTGCTTGCGTATCTCGGCTATAGAATGGCCGTTGCTACTTTGGGCCGGGGCCAGCTCTCGCCGGCGCTCCGTATCCCGGTCGCAGCAATCTACAGCGTCATCCCTCTTGCGGGTGTGATGACGACGTTCCGCTATGCGCTGAAGCTCTATCAAACCTGGATCGGTGCGCCCGAGACCTTGGGCGGAACCGACCTTGTGATGTGACAAAACCGAGTCGCGAGTTTTTCAGATGCTGATCCTGCTATTTGTTTCATTTGTCGGGCTGCTCTTGCTGGGCCTGCCCATCTTCGCGTCACTGGCGCTCTCCGTTGCCACGGCCGTAGTGTTCACGAGCACGCTCGATCCAACGATCGTGCCGATGCGGATGTTTTCGGGCATTAACAATTTCTCCCTCATGGCCATACCGTTTTTCATCCTGGCCTCTGAGCTCATGCGGATTGGGGGACTCTCGGAACGCCTCATCAACCTCGCTCGTGCGTTGGTCGGATGGGTTCCTGGAGGACTCGCGGCGGCCGCGGTGATCTCCTGTCTGCTGTTCGGTTCGATCTCCGGATCAAGCCCGGCGACGGTGATCGCCATAGGCAGCATCATGTTTCCAGCGCTCGTTGCGGCGGGCTACGACAAGCGGTTCGCTATAGGGCTTATCGCCACCGCGGGCACGCTGGGTCCGATAGTACCCCCGAGCATCGCACTGATCATATACGGATCGGTAACAGGCACTTCGGTCGGGCAGTTGTTCGCCGGGGGCGTCCTGCCTGCTCTTCTCATCGGGGCTCTATTGATTTTGACCTGTATCGCCTTCGCCATCGTGCGCGGCTATCCGCGCGAGCAATTCCCAAGCCGGGCAACGATCCTGAACGCGATCAAAGATGCGGCGTGGGGACTTGGGCTTCCGGTTCTTCTCTTGGGTGGCATTTATTCGGGTGCGTTCACACCTACCGAATCCGCAGCGGTCGCGTGCGTCTACGGCCTTTTCGTGGGGGCGGTCATCTATCGTCAGGTCAAACTTCCGGATCTTCTCGAAATTCTCAGAACGTCTGGGGCGGTCGCGGCCGCCCTATTGCTAATAACGTCAGGCGCTGCGGCATTTTCTTGGCTGCTTGCCTTCACAGGGGCGCCATCGCAACTTGCCCAGGCGGTTTTGTCGACGACGGAGTCCCCGATACTTGTGGCCGCATTGTTCAATGTGGTTATGCTGGTGGCTGGATTTTTCCTAGACAGTGCCTCAGCGATTATCGTGCTGTCGCCCTTGATGCAGCCCATCGCAGCGCAGGTGGGGATCGATCCAGTCCACTTTGGGATCATCACGCTGGTTAATTTCTCGGTTGGCATGCTCACGCCCCCAGTCGGGCTGAACCTGTTCGTTGCGATGGCCGTGGCCAAGATGTCAGTGGGAGAGGTCTTCCGCGCATGCCTGCCCTTCATCGGGGTCATGCTAATTGCCCTTCTCATTGTAACATATGTGCCAGCTTTGAGCTTGTGGGTACCTTCTCTGCTCTGACCGAAGCCGAGAAGCGAGAGTTCGCGGGCCTCGGTGCCACTGGCTATGGCGGCGCTGTCGTCGTCGACGAAACCGGGTATGACAACGCCATGCTCGAGCTGTCGGAACGGGGCGCGGTCGTGCGTTGTCGCGTGCGCCTCCCCGTTTCTGTTTCAATGTGGCAGTCTCGGCTGAACCTTTTCGGTACGCCGAGTGGCCCGCGGGCCGACTTTTTTGCCAACCCGAGGTCTCGGTGCACGATGTCCGGTTCGCGACGCTGGTTTGCTACGAGCAGTTGCTTGTCTGGCCGGCCCTACAATCCGCGCTCGGGATCGCCCGATGTCCGGGTCGCGCCCGCCAATGGTTGGTGGACAGCAAGAACCGAAATAGCAGTCCCCCAGAACTCCGCGAGCAAGTCCTGGGCCCGGCTGATTAGCTTCCCCTCGTCCTCGCTATCAACACGTGATCGTAATTCGCCATGCCCGGTTGGCTGGGCCGAGGATCAGATGCTTCCTGTTTTTCGTGTCTGCGCGTCGCGCACCAAGGCAGCTAGGCGGAACGGGATGTGGACCATCTTGGTGTATGGAAGTGTCAGGTACAGCGCCAGAACACTTCCGAGGTGGACAACAAGCAGCGGCCGTACCGCGCCGGTGCCGGTCACCGCAAAAAGCGCAAGGCCAGTTGCCGCTACGGCCGTCAGCAATATGACGAACGCCATCTCTCCTCCCCACACTGCAGGCGCCCCGAGTGATTTGTCTGCCCGCAATTTCAGAGCGATCAGTGCCACGCCGCCTAAGGTCATGAGGATTCCGCCCGGAATGCCGAGCAGTTTGGGGATGGATAGCGGGCCATAGGGCGCTTCCATGCTGAAGACGTAGTGCAGGACAGTGCCGGAGATGGTCGAGGCCAGACAGAGCATGAAACCCCACATGACGGCCTGGTGTGCCCAGCGACGCGACATTGTGTATCGGTCTTCCTTCTCGTAGTTGCAGCCCTTGGCTGCACCGCCGGACAGGTTTTTGAGGCGCCCAGCGTCGACCAGCGCGGACCGCAGTTGCGCAATCGTCACCCACGTGCCGCCAACCTCGCGCCAGTATCGCCAGACGCCAGCCGCAACAATTATCATCGGCAGAAATGTGGCGCTCGTGAACAGCGACGCCATGACGGTGTGCGATATGACGGCGTAGAAGCCTTCTCCGTCGGCCGGCCGCAAGGTGTAAGCCAGGGCAAGCATGAAGACGATTGTCGCAAGCAGCATGCCTACCAGCGCCAGGCCACTCTTCTGAAACCGTTGCGCTATTGCGGTCGGCCAAATGAACCGCTCCCAGCTTTCGACCCGAACTTCGGCGAGGGCCTTTGGCAGGTTGAGCTTGAACTCATGCGGTTCGGTGTACTGGCAGGAATAGTAGCAACCTCGACAGTTGTGGCAGAGATTGGCCAATTGCGTGACATCGCCGTCCGAGAAGGCCTTACTCAGCGTCATCGACGGAAATACTGAACACAATCCCTCACAATAGCGGCAGGCATTGCAGATTTCCAGCTGACGGCGCGCTTCCTCGATGGCGTCGAGGCCATCGTCGATCGCATTGTTGCCATTCATAAGCGATCCGAGAGCGTCAATTGACATAGGCGGCGGCCTCCCTGCCGGCTTTGCGTCCGAAGACGGTTCCAATGGTCATGCCGAAACCGGCGAGATAGCCCTGGCCGAGAATCGATCCGGCCATCATCTCGCCGGCGGCCCAGATGTTGCGGTAACGCCCGGCGGCCCCGCTGACGCGGGCCGTATCGTCGACCTTGAGGCCCAGATAGGTGAAGGTCACCCCAGGGCGGAGCGAATAGCCATAATAGGGTGGCGTATCGAGCGGCCGGGCCCAGTTAGTCTTGGCGGGTTCGAGCCCGGCGGTCGTGAGGCCATCGAGCTCGGTTGGATGGAACGTGCCTGGCTTGCAGGCGGCATTGAATTCCCGCACGGTCCTGTCGACCACCTCGGCGGGCAAGCCGAGCTTATCGGCGAGTTCGGGGATCGATTGGCCCGCGACGGCCGGAAAAACTGAGGGCATGAATAGGTCGATGCTTTTCGCGTCGATCAGTGCGTAGGCCACTTGATCGGGCTGTGCCGCAACCAGTCGGCCCCAGATAGCATAGCGCTTTGGCCAGACGTCCTCGCCCTCGTTGTAGAAGCGATCGCCGTCCTTGTTGACCACCACGGAAAACGGGACGCAATCGAGGCGCGTGACAATGCCGCCATCAAATTTGGGGGCTCGGCCATCGATGGCGACGGCGTGGCATTGCGTGGGGTCGCCGACACTCTGGGCGCCGGAATCCAGCATGTCGCGCAACACCTCGCCGCGATTGTAAGGCGTGCCGCGAATAAGGAAATTGCGGGCCGCCGGCCCCCAGGCTCGCGCCAGCCAATCGAGATCGGCCTGAAACCCGCCCGAAGCCAGGATGACGCTCTTGCCCGCGATTTCGAGTTCTTCTCCGCCAATGGTGACGTGAACGGCCTCGAAGGTGTCATCACAGATGACTACATGGGACACCTTGGCCTCGTAGACCACGGTAACCCCGAGATCGCTGGCCGTGTTGTAATAGGCGTTGACGAGGGCCTTGCCACCTCCAAGGAAGAAGGCATTTGTCCGCGACAGCGAAAGCGTTCCGGACAGAGATGGCTGGAACACTACCCCATGCTTCTGCATCCAGGGCAGGCAATCCTCCGAGGTGCGAATCGCCAGCCGGGCCAAGTGCTCGTCGGTCTTGCCCTTAGTGACCAGCAGCAGGTCGTGAAAATACTCTTCCTCCTCGTAGACACCGGTAAGCACGGATAGCGGACCACGGTGCATGCAGCGGAAATTGCGCGTGTGACGCGAATTGCCGCCGCGATAGGGCTTGGGTGCGCCCTCCAGCAACAGTACCCGGGCGCCGGTCTCAGCTGCCTCTATCGAGGCGCACAATGCTGCATTGCCTCCACCGACAACGATCACATCCCATGGCCCCTGGGTTAGCGCACGAGTATTCGTCGACAAGGGAACCTCCGTTTGCACATGCACGCCTTTGTATACAGACGGATACAAAGGCGTGCAATATGGTATTGCTGTGCCTTGGTCGCTAGAAGCGAGCAGGCGATAAGTCGAGCTCGAAGGGATGCCGGTGCGAGCCCGCAGGACACGAAGCAAGGGATGATGCATGGTTGAGATCGGTAAGCGCAGGATGCTGGGCCAGAGCGCCTACCAGGCGATACTCGATTCCATCCGCAGCGGCATCTACACTCCGGGTGATCGCCTGCTCGAAGAAGAAGTTGCCGAGCGTCTCGGCATGAGCCGCACGCCCGTTCGCGAGGCGATGGGACGCCTGCAAGAAAAGGGCCTGCTGCAGCCCGCGCCGGGGCGGGGGCTGGCTATCGCTACGCTATCGATGGAACAGGTCTTCGAACTATACGCCATCCGGGGTGAACTCGAGGCACTAGTGGCCAAATTCGCGGCGCAGCACGCGACGGATGCTGAAATTCTGAACCTCGCGGACTTGAACCTGCAATTCGGTGCTGCGCCAATGCCCCAGGAAGCGGCGCGTCTCAATCGTGGGTTTCACGACCGGCTCTATGACGCCGCACGCAACCGGTATCTACGCGCCGCTGTTGAGGATCTGCACGAGACGATCGCCCTCTTGCCGAGCACGACCTTCGTCCAGGAGAATCGGGTTCTGACGGCGACACGCGAGCATTCGGACATACTTGACGCCATCGTTGCCCGTGATCAGGAGCGTGCTGCGACCGCAGCCAAGGCGCATATCTCGCACTCTCTGGCGGTTCGTTTGGCCATGTTCCGAATCGCCTAGGCATGTAACCGCTGCACAGACCTTAGGGCCTGCTGGAGGAGGCCGACCGGAACCATCTTGTCTCGGTCGCGAAGTTCCGACTGTCAATACCTGTTCCGTTTTGCTATAGCCAATGCGAGGAGGGGAGCTCGCGTGAATGGATCGGTCGCCAGGCCGGCCAGGCACTGGAGCCGGTCTCAGCTTTGACGGTCTCGCAAAGACGACGTACGGAAACCGGCTACGTTCGGCCAATGTGAGGCCTTTCGAGGTGCTATCTTTGCACTCAGCGCAATAATCTTTCGCGTGACTGGGCATTTTTGGTTCACCTGCCAGCCATTATGTTCGTCGCCATGAATGATTGGTGTGTCGGTCTCCTGCGGAGTCCATGCGCCGGCAAGGGAGAGTGGCGCCGCTGCCAGTCCGAGCTGCGGCCCAGGGTGGCGAACGCACTTGCGGCGTTCGTGCCCGGAAATGGGGAATGATCTTATGAGCACAGTGAGTCTCGTCCAGAAGGAGCAGGTCGTAGCGACCCAGGCGACCGATGCCGAACGCGCGACGAAATGGTTGGAAGGCTTCGAGGGCGCACTGCTGCGCAGTGACCGGCAGGCCTTGGAGCGCATGTTCGCCGACGAGTGCCACTGGCGGGACATGGTGGCGTTCACCTGGACGATTTCGACCCGTGAGGGCAAGCCCGACATCATCGACCACCTCCTCATGGTGCAGCCGAGGATTCAGGCCGCCAGTTTCCGTCTCGCCCAGCATCGAACTCCTCCGAGGCGCGTCAGCCGCGCCGGCGTCCAGGTCATCGAAGCTATTTTCGAGTTCGAGACCGCGACCGGCCGGGGCAATGGGCTGTTGCGCCTGCCGACGTCGAACATCGACTGCGCCTGGGTGTTGTTGACGTCGCTCGACGAGATGAAGGGCCACGAAGAACCGATTCACGAGCGCCGCCCGACCGGCTCGGGATATACCCGGATTTTCGGCAGCGATAACTGGCTGGACAAGCGGGCGAAGGAACAGGCCTTTACGGACAGGGATCCGGCAGTTCTCGTAATTGGTGCAGGGCAGGCCGGCCTAGGCGTGGCTGCCCGGCTCAAGCTTCTGGGCGTTGACACGCTGGTCATCGAGAAGCACCAGCGTGTCGGGGACAACTGGCGTGCCCGTTACCATTCGTTGACACTGCACAACGAAGTCCAGCGTAATCATCTCCCCTACATTCCTTTCCCGTCGAGCTGGCCCAAGTTCCTGCCCAAGGACATGCTGGCCGGCTGGTTCGAGCACTATGCCTGGGCAATGGAACTCAATGTCTGGACCGGGACCAGCTTGGTCAGCGGTTCCTATGACGAGGGCGCGGGTCACTGGAATATCGTGGTCAATCGGGGCGATGGCAGCGAACAGGTGCTGCGGCCCCGCCACATGATCTTTGCGAACGGCCTCAGCGGGATTCCGCGCTACGTGACTCTGCCGGGCATCGAGGACTTCAAGGGCAAGGTGATGCACACCCATGAATATACCGACGGCTCGGCCTGGAAAGGGAAGCGGGCGATGGTTCTGGGAACGGGCAGCAGCGGGCACGATGTGGCGCAAGATTTACACAGCCACGGCGCGGCAACGTCCATCGTGCAGCGCGGGTCGACCACCGTCGTCAGCCTCGAAAGCTCGATGATCAACCATTCGCTCTACGCCGAAGATTTCCCTCTCGAAGACAGCGACCTGATTTCTGCGGCCAATACCTATCCGCTGCTCATCCGCACCTACCAGGGCAATGTACGGAAGATGGTTGAGATCGACCGGGACCTGATTGCCGGCCTGACAGCCCGGGGTTTCAAGCTCGACATGGGCGAGGACGAGACGGGTCACCAGATGAAGCTCAGGCGCCGCGGCGGCGGCTATTATCTCAACGTGGGCTGCTCGGACCTCATCGTCGATGGCGAAATCGCCCTGGTTCAGAACGATGACATCGTCCGCTTCGTCGAAGACGGCGCCTTGATGAAGGACGGCCGTATCGAAAAGGCCGACCTGATCGTCACCGCGAGCGGCTATCAGCCGCCGCAGGAGGTTGTGAGGCAATTGCTCGGCAACGACATTGCCGACCGTGTCGGACCCATCTGGGGTGTCGCCCCGGATGGCGAGATGAACAATATGTACAGGGCGACAGCGCAGAAGGGCTTGTGGTTCATGGGTGGCGGGCTTGCCCAATGCCGCATTTATTCCAAGCCGCTCGCGCTGCAGATCAAGGCCCTTGAAGAAGGCCTGGTCAACTGAGATGCAACTTTGTGGAAGCGCAGAGCCGCGGTTCCGCTTGAACTAGTGGCGTGGCCTACCACGCAGAGGATGAGGACATATGCTCGATCTATCAGGAAAAGTCGCGTTCATCACCGGAGCCGGATCAGCAGGCGAAGGGTGGGGTAATGGCAAGGCGATCGCCGTACTCATGGCGCGACAGGGCGCTAAGGTCTTCGGCGTGGACGTGAGCTCGGATGCCTTGAAATCCACGGGTGACGCCACGGCGCAGGAAGGCCTCGCGGGCTGGGTCTCGCGCGTCTGCGACATGACCGACAGCGACCAGGTGAAGGCTGCGGTCGACGATTGCCTGGAACGTCACGGGCGGATCGATATCCTCGTCAACAATGTCGGCGGCAGCGCGCCGGGCGACCCGGTCTCCATGTCGGAGGAGACCTGGGAGCGTCAGTTCGATCTCAATCTCAAGACCGCGTTCCTCGGTTGCAAGCACGTACTGCCCGTCATGGAGCGGCAGTTTGCGGCAGAAGGCAAAGGCGGGGCGATCGTCAATATGGCGAGCGTGGCTTGCCTGAGCGCGGCGGTGGGCGGGCGCGTCCACGTCGCCTATGCTGCCTCCAAGGCCGGTGTGGTCGCCTTCACACGTTCGACTGCCATCGCCTATGTGAAAAAAGGCGTGAGGATAAATGTCGTTATTCCCGGCACGATGTATACGCCGCTTGTCGAAAATCGCCTGATCAAGCAACTCAATCTCGACGATCCGGCGGCCTTCATCGCCAAGCGGCATGCCAGCGTCCCCATGGGGCGCATGGGCGATGCCTGGGATATCGCCAATTCGGTGGTGTTCCTGGCCAGCGATGAGGCCAGTTACATCACTGCAACGCAATTGATCGTTGATGGCGGTCTGACAGCGGCACGGTGACCCGATGGCCAGGCTTTCGCTTCCGTCCGACGATCAACTGACCCCCAAGCAGCGAGATGTTTGCGCCGAGGTCGTGTCCGGAAAGCGAGGCAAGATTCCCTCGCCCATGGTCGCCTGGTTGCAGAACCCGGAGCTTGCGCGACGCGCGCAATCGCTCGGCGAGTTACTGCGCTTCCAGACCACGCTCGAACCGCATTTGGTGGAACTGGCGGTGCTGGTGTGCGCGCGCCACTGGACTTCGCACCAGGTTTGGACTTCGCACAAGAGGCTCGGGTTGGCCGCGGGCATTGCCGCAGAGGTGGTTGACGCGATCGCGTCCCGCCGACAGCCCACCCTGGCAAGTGAACGCGAGGGGGTAGTCTTTGACGTATCGGCAACGCTGCTCGGCCAGCACAGGCTGACGGATGACCAATACGGGCGAGCGGTAGCTGCGCTGGGCGAACCGGGTGTCGTGGAACTGGTGGCGATCGTCGGCTATTACGGCCTGGTTGCTCTGACTGCCAATGCATTCGAGCTCGGCCTGCCGCAAAATCTGGCGACCGAACTCGAGGATACCCGCATATGAACGGGACCGCCCAACGCAGCCAGCTAACAGTGCGGCCCGACTGGCTCGCCACGACGGTAGAGGATGTCCTCGATCGGGATCAGCCCATCATCGATGCGCATCACCACCTGTTCGACCGGCCGGGCTGGCGATATCTGCTCGACGACATGCTGGCGGATGTGAGTTCGGGGCATGACGTGCGCGGCAGTGTCTATGTCCAGGGGAGGGCAATGCTGCGGGCAGGCGGCCCGGATGAGATGAAGCCGGTCGGTGAAACCGAATTTGCCAATGGCGTCGCCGCCATGAGCGCGAGCGGCGGCTATGGAGCGGCGCGCCTTTGCGCCGGGATTGTCGGCTACGCGGATTTGAGACTAGGCGACGCTGTTCTTCCTGTGCTCCGTGGGCATATCGCCGCCGCTGGCGGGCAGCAACCGGGAGAAGGACGCTTTCGCGGAATTCGTCAGATTGCGGTCTGGGATGCCGACCCCGCCATGATCAATCCTGCCTACCAGCCGACCGAGGACATGCTGACCAGCGTCGAGTTTCGCGCCGGCTTCGCCCATCTGGAACCGCTGGGGCTTAGCTATGACGCCTGGTTGCTGTTCCATCAGTTGCCACGTCTTGCCGAACTGGGTCGCGCCTTTCCGGAAACGCCCATCGTGGTCGATCACTGCGGTGGCATAGCGGGAATCGGACCCTATGCCGGCAGGAGCGATGAGGTTTTCTCGATTTGGTCCAGAGGCTTGCGCGATCTCGCCAGCTGCCCGAACGTCATGATCAAGCTTGGCGGGCTCGGGATGAGTCTCTCCGGCTTCGACTTTCACAAGGCAGCTCGCGCGCCTTCTTCAGAACAATTGGCCCAGGCCTGGCGCCCCTGGATGGAAACAGCCATCGAAGCATTCGGTCCGGCGCGCTGCATGTTCGAGAGCAATTTTCCCATGGACAAGGGCAGCTACAGTTATGCTGTTGGCTGGAATGCCATGAAGCGCATCGCAAGTGGCCTCAGCGCTGACGAAAGGCACGATCTCTTCTGGCGCTCCGCCTCAAGGTTCTATCGCCTTGAACTTGATATTCATCAAAGGGATGAAGCATGATTCCGGGAATGAATGGAGCTGGCGTCATCGTCGGCGCCTACGAGCATCCTACGCGGCTTGCGCCGGACAAATCCGTTGCGCAGCTGCACGCCGAAGTCGCGCTGGGTGCCCTGCGTGATGCCGGGCTGACCACGCGTGACGTGGATGGCTTTTTCTGCTCGGGCGATGCCCCGGGGGGCCTGATGTCCATGGCCAACCACCTCAACCTGGATCTGCGCTATTTCGACTCGCTGGACGTGGGTGGCTGCTCGGTCATCGCGCAGGTGGCGCAGGCATCGGCGGCAATTGCCATGGGAAAATGCAATGTGGCATTGATCACCCAGGCCGGCCGCCCCAAGGCAGCGGGGATCCGGACGGGCACGAGGAAGATCGTCAAGGACGAAACCGCGCCCGACCTGCCATGGGAACTGCCGTATAATGTTCCCAACATTGCGAACTATGCCATGGTGGCCGCACGGCATTTCCATGAATTCGGCACGACCAGCGAGCAGCTGGCCTGGGTCAAAGTGGCTGCATCCCACCATGCCCAACACAACGCCAATGCTGTGCTGCGCGATGTAGTCACCGTTGAGGATGTACTGGCTTCCCCGCTGGTGTCCGACCCCCTCCACCGCCTGGATTGTTGTCTCATTACCGATGGCGGTGGCGCCATCGTGCTGGCGCGGCCCGAAATCGCGGCCTCGCTCACGCGGCCCGCGATCGGGGTTCGGGGGGCTGGCATGGCCCTAGGACACCAAGAGGCAGGGCTGATCGACCTCACCTATTCCGGCGCCCGCAAATCAGGCAGCGAAGCTTTTGCGGCGGCCGGGGTCACGACAGCCGACATCAAATATGCGTCGATCTATGACAGCTTCACCATAACGGTGGTGATCCAGTTGGAGGATCTCGGCTTCTGCGACAAGGGAAGGGGAGGCGCTTTCGTCGCCGATGGCAACCTTATCGCCAATGTCGGGCGTCTGCCGGTCAACACCGATGGGGGAGGCCTGTGCAACAATCACCCCGCCAACCGGGGCGGCATTACCAGGATGGTCGAAGCGGTCCGCCAGTTGCGCGGCGAGGCCAACACGCCAGTCCAGATTCCTAATTGCGATCTGGTCTGCGTGCACGGCACCGGCGGGCACATGGCCTCCCGCCATGCCAGCGCAACTCTTATCCTGGAGCGTTTGTAGTGATGGCTGGCAATCGACCCATTCCGTCCCCATCACCGGACCCCGAAAGCGTCGCCTTCTGGGAGGCGGCCGACAGGGAAGAGTTCCTGCTGCCCAAATGCGGCGCCTGCGGCCGGTTTCATTGGTACCCGCGGCCCATCTGTCCGTTCTGCATGAGTTGGGATGTCGAATGGACGACAAGCAAAGGGCTTGGCCGCGTCTACTCCTGCACGGTGTTCCGCAAGGCAGAAGCTCCCTACGCCGTGGCCTATGTCGAACTCGACGAAGGACCGCGCATGCTGACCAATATCTGGTGGGGCGATCCGACCGGGATCTTCATCGGGCAGCGGGTGCAGGTGACTTTCGTGAGCGCCTCCGATCAGGCCGCGAGGAAAATACCGTTCTTTCGTCCCATTCAAGAACCATAGCCAGGCTGGAATTGGGCTCAGTGGAGATTGGCCTAGGCCAGCCCGACCACCTCGACCTCGTTTCGTTTGAACGACTCCGATATCATGCGCCGGACGCGGGGCGGCTTTGCGGCGGTATGAAGGCTCCTTATGTGATCGGTCAGGTTCGTGTCGGACAGTGTCAGCCGCCGGCTATAGCGCACATATTCGAGCCACGACGGAAATGCGTAGCTTTCGATCCACAGTCCCGGGCTCTCGATGTCATGCATCAAGGACCAGTTTCTGGCACCGTCACGCCGCTTGACGCGCCGGCGCTCCGCCATTAGCCCGATGAAGCGCGACGCGTCGTGCTCGCCTATGGCATATTCGATGAAGATCACGATCGGGCCACTGTGGCTGGAGGTACCTAGCGACGTCTTAGGTTCGGTCCAGCGATTGCTGGGGTCGAGGTCGGCCGCAGCAATCGCCGGCAAGGCCAGCTTTCCGATGCCCATCACGGCGCCTAGGAACATCACCGCCGCAGCAATCGCCAGGGCCATTTCGGGGCCCTGCGCTTCAGCGGCAATGCCCCAGGTCCAGGCGCCCAAGGCCTGCCCGCCGAACACTGCGGTGTGGTAAAGCGACAAGGCGCGGCCGACCACCCAGCGTGGCGTCGATAGCTGAACGCTGATATTAAACATCGACAGGGCGATCACCCAGCTGGCGCCACCGGCGAGCAGCGCGAGCGCGGCCAGCCACGGCCAGGGGGCCGTGGCGAGCAGCAAAGCGCATATGGCGAAGCCGACGAAGGCGAGGCGTGCGGACCATTCGGTCGGGTACCGTTCGCGAAGGTGGCCGCTGACCAGGGCGCCACAGACTGCGCCGATGCCGAAAGCCGCAAACAGAATGCCATAGAGCAGCGCGTCCCCTCCAAGCACGTCGCGCGCCACGAGCGGCAGCAACGCCAGAACCGAGATGACAGAAAACCCGAAGACGAAGGCCCGGAGGAGGATGGTCTGGATATGCGGGGACATGCCTATGTAGCGCAGCCCCGCCATTACGGCCGGACCCATTGCTTCACGTGGCAGCGTGCTGGCCGATTGGGGCGACTTCCAGCGCCACAGCACGACGATCAAGCCGAGATAGCTCACCGCATTGACGGTGAAAGCTGCGGCCGCGCCGAAGGCGGCGACTATGGCGCCGCCAATGGCGGGACCCACGCCTCGGGTGAGGTTGAAGCCCAGCCCATTGAGCGCAACCGCGGCGGGCAGATCGTTCTTGGGGACCATTTCGGCAAGTGACGCCTGCCAGGACGGATTGTTCAATGCCATGCCGCAACCGACCAAAAAGGTAAAGGCCAGCAGCAGCCATGGGGTCATCAGGTCAGCCTGCGCTGTCAAGGCCAACAGGATGGATACGACGAACATGAATATCTGGGCGACCAGCATCACCGTGCGACGGTTGAAATTGTCCGCCATAGCGCCCGAGAGCAAGGAGAACAGCATTATAGGCAGCGTCGCAGCCGCTTGAACTAGTGTCACCATGTCGGCCGTCTCGGCGATGATCGTCATCATCCAGGCCGCGCCAACCGTCTGGATCAAACCGCCGAAATTGGACGCGAGATTGGCCAGCCATACGGACCGGAAAATCGAATGCCGGAGCGGCAGCAGCGCGCGAGGGATCGTCATTGCGGGAGCGAGCCCCTGCCGGATATCCGGCGTGAAGCGGTCAGGACTGCATTTCCAGATCGGTCGCAAGTCGGCGAAGCGATGCATCGGCCCGCATCGCCGCCTTAGCCACCTTGTGCGTCGGCGTGTGCGGCAACTCGTCGACGAACACCACGAAGCGGGGGACCTTCATGGGCGCCAGACGCTCGCGGCACCACTGGGCTATTTCGGCTGCATCCACTTGGGCGCCTTGCCTGCGCACCACTGCCGCGAGGATTTCGTCCTCGCCCAGTTCCGCGGGAACTGCGATAGCGGCTGCCTCGTAGACGCTCGGATGCTCGCCAATGACGCGGTCCAGCTCGGCCCCGGATATGTTTTCTCCACGGCGGCGGATAATGTCCTTCTTGCGGGACACGAAATAAAAGTAGCCGTCGCTGTCCCGCCGCACTAAGTCGCCGGTGGTGAACCAGCCGTCCTTGAAGGCGGCTGCCGTGTGTTCGGCGTCCCGGAAATAGCCCTGCATCAGAGTGGGAGTTTTCAGCCAAAGTTCGCCGACTTCCCCGTCGGGCAGATCCTTGCCATCGTCATCGACCACCTTGGCTTCGGTCCAGTGACGCGACGTGTCCGGATGGGTCGAAGGTATGCCTATGCTGCCCGGTTTGGCCGGTCCCTCCTGGGGATTGCAGATCACGCCAGGACATTCGGTCATGCCAAAGCCAGTCACCAATTGCGCGACCCCGAATTCTTCCCGGAACGTCTGGGCGAAGGCCTGACGAACGCCGTAGACAACCCGCAACTTGTGTTCACGACGAAATTCCGAGCGCGGGCGCTTTTGCAATATGTTGCCGACGGCCTCGATAATGTTGACCTGGGTGGCTTGCGATTCCACCACGCTGTCCCAGAAGGTGCTGGCCGAAAAGCGGGGCAGGATCGTGCCGCTGGCGCCGGCCGCGAAGATCGAGCCGATGGAGTAGAATAGCGCGTTGACGTGAAAAAACGGCAGGATGGTCAGAACACGGTCATCTGGCTGCAGGCCGGTGCGGCCGGCCGAGACTTCGGCGCAGGCCACATAGGTACTCTGGCTGTGCATCACGCCTTTGGGCAAGCCGGTCGTGCCGGAGGTGTAGATGATGAGGCAGGTGTCACCGTCTTCGCCTACCCGCGCAGAATCGCCTGCCGCCGACGTATCGGCTAGGTAGGTGCGAGCGGCATCCGCGGACCCGTCGATTTGCAGCAGCCAGGCCCCCAGACCTGCCTCGGCCATGGCGCCCGAGACGGTTTCGGCCATTGCCTCGGATACGAGGACGCCGCTGACGTCGGCATGGTCCAGAATGTATTTGAGCTCGGAGTGTCCGAAACTCGGATTTAGCGGCACCATGGCAGCTCCGATCCGGGCCAGGGCGAACAACAGGACCACATGGACATCGCTGTTGGCAGCGACGATCGCCACGCGATCCCCCTTTGCCACACCCCGCAGGCGCAGCAAGCCGTCAACGCGCCGGACCTCGTCAGCGAAACTGCCCCATGAATGCTGCCGGTCACCGAAGCGCAGCAAGGGTCGGGACTGGTCTGCAGAGGCTCGGCTTTCGAAGAGACCCCATAGCGTTTTGTCGTGTGGGGGATAGAGCTTCAGGACGTCCAGCGGCTTCAGCATTTTGCCTCCCATGACCTTCAGGTAGCTGATCGGACAGGAGCCTGTGCCCTTCGTGATGCGTACAAGGCTTCGGGCCGATATCGATTGGCACGAGGAATGACTGCTCCGCCGATCCGAAAGTAATTTAAACCGCACACCCCACGTCTTCAATCGAAGATGCGCGATCATTGTTGCGCTGAATGAGAAAGTCCTTGTTGATACTCGTTTAAATATGGCATGCAGCCCTAAGAAGAAGGGTTTTTAGATTCTATTGTAGCGCGGTACGTGAAAGATGGTGCATGGACGAGCTGGTCAACATCAAGACTTTTATCGACGTGATTGAATGCGGCAGCTTTTCAGCGGCCGCGCGACGCAAGGACACAACCGTCAGTTCCGTCGCGAGACAGGTCAAGGCGTTGGAGGATGAACTGGGTGTGCGGCTTCTCAACAGAACCACCCGCAGCAATTCACTAACCGAGGCCGGCGAGAACTTCTACGAGCGGGCCCGAACAGTCGTCGCGGAGCTTCGTTCGGCCAAGCAGGAGGCGTCATCCTTTCAGACCACGGTCAAAGGCCTTCTGCGCGTTTGCCTGCGCGTCTCTCCGAGCCGGGTCATCCTGCCTGCCATACCCGCATTTCTTGAGCGCCATCCAGGCCTCGTCATCGATGTCATGCTGAGCGATGAGCGGTTCGATCTTGTGGCCAACAAGATCGACGTGGCGGTATGGCTCGGCCATCTGGAGGATTCGCGCACCGTTGCACGGCGGCTCACGCCGAGCAGGCGCATGGTTTGCGCCAGCCCCCAATATCTGGACCGGCATGGCGTGCCTGAGGCACCCCAGGACCTCGCGAGCCATAATTGCCTTCTATATCAGGGCTCTATCTACGAAGACTTCTGGCGGTTCACAAGAGGCGGCGAGCAATTGGACGTCACCGTGAGCGGCAATCTCCGAACTAATTCCAGCCTCGTTCTGCTGTCCTCGGTAATGGGTGGCATGGGGCTGGCGGTGCTTCAGGAATATACGGTTCGGGCGGCCCTGGCGGACGGTTCGCTTAAATGTGTCCTCGAGGACTACGAGGTCAGCCCAACCGAAATGGATACCGCTGTATATGCCGTCTATCCTCATGCGCGTGGGATCACGCGAAAGAGCCGCGTCTTTATCGATTTCCTGGCCGAGATCTTTCGTCACGGTGAGGTCGGGGAGATGAGCACCGAAGACGGACGGCCTTAATGGAAGAGGGATCCCGCCGGGCCGTGGCAATCGCTGGTCAGGTCAAGATGTCCTCGTCCTCTTCGGCATCGAGCAGGTTCATCTTGCCGCCGAATTGGAACGAGATTGTTCCTGCCGCGGCCACTGCCTTGAGGATCAATTCACTCTCATTGGCCTGGATGCGGAAGCTCGGCCCGCCGACCGAAAGGCAGTAGGGAACTTCGTCCTTAATATCATAGATGGGCGCCGAGATAGCCGAGACTCCCGGCAGGCGTTCGCCATGGGAGGTCGCATAGCCCTTCTCCCTAACGGTCGCCAGTTCTTCGCTGATCTGGACGTGTGTTCTGCCGCTGGCCTTGGCGACAGCGTCGATCAGCGGCATGGCCATGTCCTTAGTTAGGTTGGCTATCAGGACCTTGGTGGCCGAGCCGGCATTGAGGGGGACGTGTTCGCCCGGTTGTACGACACTGCGAAGCGGGGAGGAGGCGGTCACCGAATCGAGGCACACGCGCTCCTTGCCGACGAGCATGTGGATGGAACAGGTCTCACCCGTGGATACGGCCAGTTCAGCCAGGACGGGGCGCGCAATGTCGCGAATTCCCATCGTGCTCATGACCAGCCCGGCCAGGCGCACGAAGCGGAACGACAGGCAGTAATTGAGATTCTCCAACTTCACGATATATCCCGCCTTCTCCAAACTATGGACGATGCGGAAGGCAGTGGACTTCGGAAGATCGATCTTGTTCGCAATTTCCTGCAGCGTGAGGCTGGGCCGTTCCGTGCTGAAACTCTCGAAGATAGCCAGGATACGTTGAACGGATCTCATCATGTCATTGTGCAAAGCATAGCATCTTTCAGTGCGTCCCCGCATTTCTGATGCGGGTGGGGTCGGTCCATTTGCCTTGGGTGGGCGCGCTATTGCCCTGCCGGAAATGGCAAGCGCATGTCATCTTCGACTCCCTCCCATTATCCAGAGATACGATGTTGCGGGTTAGGTTGCCAGCGCCGCAATGTCGGATTTGAAGCTCCTTGGCCGAGCGGGCGGCCATTGCAGACCCTCGCGTCGCGATGAACACTAGCACACCCGGCATATAGTGTAAAAATGAAACTGGTATTGATTAGTGGAACCACCGGTGCTACCGAAGGAGGGAGTAAATTCGTGGCGATGCCGCGAATAATCAGGTTGGAGGACCTGATGGACAGACGTGCCGGACTGGCCAAGCGACGGTCCGGATGCGTTGCCGGATAGTATGGACGGCTGCCGCCGACGCCTGCCGTGCCCCAAAGCACCGCTCTTGGCGGCGGGTTCAGGGCTGGGCCCGGCGCGCCAGACAAGGAGGAAGAGATGGATAGATACGATCTCCGGGACGTTATCGGCGGGTTTGCGATACTCCTGATTGGCGCGTTCTTCGCGTTCAACAGCATGAACTACAGCCTTGGCACGCTGCAAAGCATGGGTGCCGGGCTTTTCCCGCTCATCCTCTCGGTTTGCTTCGTTGCATTCGGTTTGGCGATCTTGATCCCGGCATTCTTCCGGTCCGGGGACGTCATTGTCGTCAAGTTAAAGGATCCCGCCATCGTCACGGCGAGCATCGTGGTCTTTGCGCTCGTTCTCGATCGTGTCGGCGTTATCCTAGCGGTCATCGCTTCTATCCTCGTCGTCAGTCTCTCGGTGAAGCTGACCTGGATCTGGCGAGTGGGACTGTGCGTCGTCGTAGCGGCCAGCACCTACATTCTATTCGTGCGGCTCTTGGGGATGAACATCCCCGTTTGGCCGCGCTTCAATTGATGCGCCAGATCCAAAGACAAGGCGGCTTCTGATGGAAATCTTTGATAATCTGCTCCTCGGCCTGGCTACAACGCTGCAGCCAACCGTTCTGCTCTACTGCCTGCTGGGGGTGTTCCTTGGCACCTTTATCGGCGTGCTGCCGGGCATCGGCCCGCTCGCCGCGATT
>JBARWY010000224.1:0-4123 GCA_049647065.1 Devosia sp.
AGATTATCCTGATCGTCCAGCCTGGCCACGACGGTGAATTCCCCCGTCGGATGCTCGATGGACATCGTTTTTTTCGGCCCGAGGTGAACAAGCGCGTAGCGCGAGGCCGGTCCCTCTGGCAGGAGGCATGCGCTGGCCACGCTGACGGCTCCCAATACGCCAATCGCGTCGTGGCAGCGGTGGGGGATGAAGCTGCGCGTCGAGATGGAGCCACCGGCGCGGGCCGGGCTCACAAGGGTGATTTTGGGGATGGATTTGCTGGTAACGTCACCCAGATTCATCAGCGGCCCCGCCGCCAGGCGAATCTGTTCCAGGCGGGAACGAAGCTGGTCGTTGGCTTCGAGCGCCTGGGGGGTCTCGTCGCCGGCAATCCCGAAGTCGGCGGCATCGAGGATGATGCAGGGCATGCCGTTGTCAATAAGTGTGACGGCGACGCCTTCCACCAGATCCACGGCATTGCCGGTGGGCAGCAGCGCCCCGCAGGTCGAGCCGGCGGTATCCTCGAAGACGATGGGGATGGGAGCCGAGGTTCCCGGAACGCCATCGATCCGCGCGGCGCCGGCATAGGTCACGCGCCTGCCGGGGGTCTGGACGCTGGCGACGGCGATCTGCTGGGTATTCTCCATGAAGATGCGAATATCTGTCGTTCCGTCGACAGGCTCGACCAGGCCCCGTTCGATGGCAAAGGGCCCGACGCCGGCAAGGATGTTGCCGCAGTTCTGGGCGTCGGTAACGATGGGCTGGTCGACGAAGACCTGCAGGAACAGGTAATCCACATCGACGCCTGGTCGCTCCGACTTGCGAACCACGGCGACCTTGGAAGTCAGCGGATTGGCGCCCCCCAGCCCATCGATCTGGCGTGGGTCGGGCGAACCCATGATGCGCAGCAGCAACCGGTCACGCTCGGCGGTGTCGGCGGGCAGGTCGGAGTCGAGGAAATAGCCGCCCTTGGACGTGCCCCCCCGCATCCACATTACCCGGGTGCCCTCAGACATATTTCAGCCCCTTGGCCTCGAGCTTGCCGCGCATGCCATAGATATCTAGACCGAGCTCCCCATTCCTGAGGCGCGAGCGCTTGGCCTCCTCCGCCGCGACGCGCGCGCGGGAAGCCGCCAGCACGTCGGCCGCCTCTTCGCGCCGGACGACGCAAACGCCATCGTCATCGGCCACGATCACGTCGCCCGGATTGACCAGAGCACCGGCGCAGACGATGGGGATATTGACCGAGCCCAAGGTCTCCTTGACCGTGCCTTGGGCGAAAATGGCCTTCGACCACACAGGAAAGCCCATCGTGGTCAGATCGGCGACGTCGCGCACACCGGCATCGATGATGAGGCCGCGACAGCCCCGGGCCAGGGCGGATGTGGCCAGCAGATCGCCGAAATAGCCCGCATCCGAGGGGGAGGTCGGCGCCAGGACCAAGATATCGCCGTGGTTGAGCTGCTCGATGGCGACATGCACCATCCAGTTGTCGCATGGCGGGGCCGAGATAGTCACGGCCGACGCGCCGATCCGCGCGCCGGAATAGATCGGCCGCATATAGGCAGCGAGAAGCCCCTTGCGACCCTGGGCCTCATGCACGGTGGCCACGCCGCATTCGGCGAGTCCCTCAACTATGGCGGCCGGCGCGCGTTCGATATTCTGGACGACGATGCCCATCAAAGTTCGTCCACGGTGCGTGGAAAGATCGACTGGAACCCTTCGGCATATTCAGCGGCACGGCCACCCGCCTGTCCGCCTGAATTGCGCTGGAAGTGATTGGCGCGGTTCTGGGCGACGTTGCGGTAATAGTTCCAGAGGTGCTCCTGGCCTTCCATGCATTGGATGGCCGCCCACTTCTTGTCCCAAACCGAGGTGATGTCGAGGAACACATCGGGGCGCCAATCCATCTGCTCGGTTTGATGGGGCTCGAACAGGTAAACCTGCGGCGCGCCGAGAATCGTCTGTCCGGGATTGTGACCCCAGGCCTGTGCAATGGCCCGACACTCGAGCGTCCATTCGGAGACGTACATGTGGTCGGTATTGTAGGGGTCGTATTTGGAGTGCGACATGATGAAGGAGGGTTGTACCTCCCGCATCACATCGACAAGGCGATCCTTGGCTGCTCGCGTCATCTCAAGCGGATAGTCACCGAGATCGAAAAACTGGATGTCATGGACGTCGAGAGCCCGGGCGGCGTTCTCGGCTTCCTTGCGCCTCTCCAGTTTGACGCGGTCGAGGGTCATGCCCTCCTTCTTCCAGAGCTTGGCACTCTCGCCGCGCTCGCCGAAGGAGAGGCAGACTACGGTGACGTCGTAGCCCCGCGATGCGTGAAGGGCGATGGCCCCCCCGCATCGCCAGACGAAATCCGCCGAATGGGCGGAGACGATCAATGCAGTCTTGTTCGCCATAAGTTTGTTCCTTCGCAGTCGTAATATCAGCGACCGGCCGTTAGTGTTTGGGGCTGGCCGGCGGGGTGCCGTGGGTGTGGAAGCTCTCGATGGTCTTGAGGCCCCACGCCTGCCCCTTCTTCCGGTCGGTTTCGGTCCAGACGACGGGCTCCCAATCGGGGGCGAGGATCAGCCGCGCCCCCGAATTGGCCACCTCGACGCGGTTACCAGCGGGTTCGTAGACGTAGAGAAAGAAGGTTCCCTGGATCGCGTGCTTGTGCGGACCGGTCTCGATGTGGACGCCGTTTTCGAGGAAGATGTCGGCCGCGCGCAGCACGTCCTCGCGCTGATCGACGGCATAGGTCACATGGTGGAATCGTCCGGTCTGGCCGGTATGATCCTCGGTATAGGCAATGTCATAGGACTTGTTGTTCACTGTGAACCAGCAACCGCCGATCCGGCCATTGTCGAGCTGGATCAATTCGGTCACGCGGCTGCCCAGGGCCTGGGTCATCCAGTCGCGAATGGCCGATACGTCGCTGGCCAGCAGGTTGAGGTGGTCAATGCGGCGGACGCAGACGCCCTGGCCGTGGTAGCGGCTGGCGATGTTCTTCAGCGCCGGACGGCTGCTGGCATCGGGCCGGTAGCGGCGGGTTTCATAATAGAGTTCAAAAATATGCCCATCGGGATCGGTGAACCGATAGGCCCGGCCGTGCCCCTCGTCCCCATCCACCCAGCCCAATCCGCAGCCCATCGCTTCGATGACCGCGACGCGGCGCTCCAGCGCCTCGGGCGAGGCGGCCCGGTAGGCGACGTGGCCGATGCCAGTCGTGTCGGAACGGCTGAGCTTGAGGCTATGGTACTCGTAGTCGTCGAAGCCGCGAAGATAGGCGACGCCATCGGCTTGGTGACTGACCGAGAGGCCATAAACCCGCGTGAAAAAGTCGAGGCTGTCCTCGAAGCGGTTGGTCAGCAGTTCTACATGCGCGAGATGGGCCACATCGTAACAGGGGGTGGCGGGCATGCTATGTCCTCAGCAAATGAAGGCGCCCATCGGGCCAGCCTTTGTTGACCGATAGGTCGCACGGCAGGCGGCGGCGCCAAAATTCGAACCGAGCGACGGAGGATAAGTTTCGGCTATTGCCCCCTTCCGCAAGGGCGATGCACCATCGCTGCGATATATCAGGCCGGTATAGGTGTTAGCAGCTTACGATATTGGCCGGCGCCGGGAGCGAGCACTATGGCTATGGGCCGAAGCCGCACAAGCGGCCTTGACCAACAGCACATGGGAGGGCTGCAGTGCTTTCAACCTGCGATCTATATGATCAACATCTCGAAACAATCGGCACCTTGCCGCCTGCCCTGATACATTTCGGCGCCATATCGTCATTTTCCGGGGCGGTCGAGACCGTCAAGTGTTTCGAGGACAATTCCAAGGTCAAGCAGCTGGCCGAATCCCCTGGCCATGGCCGCGTCCTGGTGGTCGATGCGGGCGGATCGGTTCGGCATGCCTTGGTGGGGGACCTTGTGGCGAAAGCGGCGATGGACAATGGCTGGGCCGGCATTGTGCTATGGGGCGCGGTGCGGGATATGGCGGCCCTGCGCGCGCTCGACGTCGGGATCATGGCGATCGCCCGCACGCCCCGAAAGTCCGTCCGTAACGGGGAAGGACAGGTAGGGATCGACATCCGCATCGGCGACGTCCGCATAGCCTCCGGCGACTTCCTGGTGGCCGACGAAGACGGCGCCCTGCT
>JBARWY010000225.1:0-3683 GCA_049647065.1 Devosia sp.
CATGGGCACGGTCGGCGGCACCTCTGAGCCGTCTGCATCGCCCTCTTCATCCCACAGCCCGCCAGCCTGGGCCCACCGCATGCGCCACAGCCAGTCCATGGGCCATGGAGTGAGCGCCGCTGCGCACGCTGTCCGCTCTGGCGATAACCACGGTGGTGGCGCCTCCGTCAGCCTTTCCGAAAGAGACCGCACATGACCTTCTTCAAGCGACCGGCCGCCCATTACGGCAAGATGCCGGAACCCGAAACGCCCTACCAGCGGGCGGCTCAAGTCTGGGATGAGCGCATCGGCTCAGCCCGTGTGCAGGCACGGAACTGGCGGCTCATGGCCTTTGGCTGTCTGATCCTCTCGGCCGGCTTTGCCAGCGCCCTGGTCTGGCAGTCGGCGCGCGGTACCGTCGTGCCCTGGGTGGTCGAGGTGGATGGTACGGGCGAGGCCCGCGCGGTCGAACCGGCGGTCGCCGACTATCGGCCGACTGACCCGCAGATCGCCTACCACCTCGCGCGCTTTGTCGAACAGGTCCGCTCGATCTCCGCCGATCCGATTATCGTCCGCCAGAACTGGCTGCGGGCTTACGAGTTCACGACCGACCGCGGGTCCGTGGCTCTCAATGATTACGCGCGCTCCAATGACCCATTTACTCGTGTCGGCAAGCAGCAGGTCAGCGTCGAGGTATCGTCCGTCATCCGGGCCTCGCCGGACTCGTTCCGCGTCGCCTGGACGGAACGCCGCTACGAGAACGGCCAGCTTGCCGGCACTGAGCGCTGGACCGCCATCCTCACGGTCGCGATCCAACCACCGCGCGACGCCGAGCGCCTGCGCCGCAACCCGCTCGGCGTCTTCGTCAATGCCATCAACTGGTCCAAGGAGCTGGGACAATGAGCCAGCCGACGATACCGCAAGCCGCTAATTCGGCTTTCCGTAAATCAGTATCCACAATCGGAATGCTGTTGCTGTCCACCGTGACGCTCGCGGCGTGCGCCACGGCGCCAAAGCCGCCGCAGATCAGTTACGACGCCAATGTTCCGCCCCTGCCGGCCGTTGCGGTTATCACCGGTGACGGTGCACCCCGTCCTATTCTTGTGCCGCCGAGCTGGACCCCCGCCAAGGGCGGCGATCCCGCCACCACGCCAACCGGTCGGGTTGAGAATGCCAACATCGCGGCGCGCGTCGAACCACGCAAGGACGGGTACTACAACGCCATCCAGATCTATCCGTGGAGCGAAGGCGCGCTCTTCCAAGTCTATGCCGCGCCCGGGCAGATCACCGACATTGCGCTCGAATCCGGCGAGAGCCTGACCGGCGCCGGTCCGATCGCGGCCGGCGACACGGCCCGCTGGATCATCGGCGACACCGAGAGCGGAAGTGGAGCGACCAGGCGCGTCCACGTGCTCGTCAAGCCGACGCGCACGGACATCACCACCAACCTGGTCATCACCACGGACCGGCGCACTTATCTGCTCGAGCTGCGCTCTGGTGAGAAGCCCTATATGCCGGCCGTCGCCTGGGCCTATCCACAGGTGGCGTCCCAACGCTCGATCGTCCCCGCCACTCCAACCATTCCTGCCGTCGCCGCGCGCAACCATCGCTATGGTCTCACGGGCGACGCCCCGCCATGGCGGCCGGTGTCGGTCTATGACGATGGTCGGCGGGTCTATCTGGAATTCCCGCGCGGCATTGTGCAGGGCGAGATGCCGCCGATCTTTGTCATCGGCTCGGATGGCCAACCCGAGATCGTCAACAGTCGCGTCTACCAGAACATCCTCATCGTCGATCGGCTGTTCGGCGCCGCGGAGCTGCGGCTCGGCAGCGGCGACCGCCAGCAAACCGTGAGAATCGTGCGCACCGATGAGAGGCCGTCGTCATGAGCGAGACCGACACCGGAACCGCAAGCGCGCCGTCAGCTACGAAACCGGACCCGGCCATGCGGTTGCGGCCAGAGGCCCCGCGCGTAACCCGCGTTTCCCGCCGCGTCCTCGCTGGCGTTGGCCTGGTTGCGGGCCTCGGCATTGGCGGCGCCCTGATCTACGCGCTTCAGACCTCTGACCGGCAGTCTGGCGGGGAAGAGCTCTTCACAACCGATCGCAGGCAGACGGCCGATGGCTTGCAGGAGCTGCCCGCAGACTACAGCGGCATTCCAAAACTCGGTCCTCCCCTGCCCGGCGACCTGGGCGGTCCGATCGTCCGCGCGCAAGAAGACGGTCGTAGCGTCCCTTTGGAGATCGTTCCGGTGCCACAGGCTGATCCGGAAGAGCAGCGTCGCCTCGCCGAGATGGAAGCCGCACGAACCAGCGAGCTCTTCTTCCAGACTCGTGCTCCATCAGTGTCAGGTCTTCCGGCGTTCCCCACGCTAGGTGGCTCGACCCCAAGCACTGGCGCTTCCGGCTCTGAGAATCCACAGCTAGCGTTCCTCAACGCCGACGTCGATCGCCGCACAGTGGCTCAAGACCGCGTGGCCGCGCCGGCGTCGCCATTCGTGCTACAGGCCGGGTCAGTGATCCCGGCCGCGCTGATCACCGGCATCCGTTCCGACCTTCCCGGCCAGATCACCGCACAGGTGACACAGCACATCTATGACAGCCCCACCGGGAGCATCCTGCTCGTCCCGCAGGGCACTAGGATCGTCGGCGAGTACGA
The DNA here is from genome assembly GCA_049647065.1 of Devosia sp. Classification (GTDB taxonomy): domain Bacteria; phylum Pseudomonadota; class Alphaproteobacteria; order Rhizobiales; family Devosiaceae; genus Devosia. Next base: position 2,638 of record JBARWY010000225.1, read on the forward strand.
CAATGGCGTCGCCTTCGGACAGCGCCGCATCTTGCTCGTCTGGAACCGGCTAATCTTTCCGAATGGTCGATCCATTGTCCTCGAGCGGCAGCCCGGCGCGGACACCCAGGGTTATGCCGGCCTGGAAGACGGCGTCGATTATCACTGGTGGGATCTGATGAAGGCCGCCGGCCTGTCGACGCTGCTCGCTGTTGGCGCCGAACTGACGATGGATGACGAGGATCGTCTCATTCAGGCGATCCGAAGCGGCGCCCAGGATACCATCAACGACGCCGGTCAGCAGATCGTCCAACGCCAGATGGAGGTCGCCCCCACCCTCACTATCCGGCCGGGATTTCCGGTTCGGGTAATTGTCACCCGCGACCTTGTTCTCGAACCCTATGGAGCAAGCCAGTGACTAAGCTCAAGCTCGGCGCCATTCCGGACGACAAGCCCATCAAGGTCACGGTGGAGCTGCCGGCGTCCCTGCACCGTGACCTCGTGACGTACGCCGAAGTGCTGTCACACGAGTCAGGACAGCAAGTCGGCGACCCCGTCCGATTGATCGTGCCCATGTTGCAACGCTTCATCGCAACCGATCGAGGCTTTGCGCGATCTCGTAAGACCCCTGTTGCCACATGACATTCCGGCGCTCCTAAGCTGCGGAGCCGGGCCGCGCCGATCTCCGTAGAATGTGGAGCAATCCCTTGAGTGCGGGGTTCGGGTTGGACGCCATCCAGACCGCATAAAGCGGGGTGACGTTGTTACCGGCAAGAGGAATGACGACAACTCCCTCGCAGGCGGCCTGAGGAAGCGGCCCCGCAACGATCGTCACACCAAACTCGCGGGCCACCATATTGACCAGATTGAACTGACCTACGCCATGTAATTGGACGTTCGGGTCGGCCGCAAATTTTGTCATGCGGCTCGCGAGATGGTCCGCAATATCCGGCCCGAGCCCACCGGTGCTGAGAATAATCCGCTCGTGGCGAAGTTCTTCAAGAACCAACTCGCGCGCACTGGCCAATGGGTGCGACTTGGGAAGCACGGCGACCATGGCTTCGTCT
>JBARWY010000226.1:0-1710 GCA_049647065.1 Devosia sp.
AGTACTTGCCCTTGTACAGCACCACATCACCCCGACGCAGTGCAAGCGCCTCACCGATACGCAGGCCCAGCAGCAGCAGGATGTGAAGCAGGACGCGCAACCCGCCGGTCGACTCGCTGAGGCGCCGGGAAACTTCGGCCCCCTTCGGAATAGGCTTGTCGTTGAATTGGGGGCCCCTCGAACCATAGGCCTTCCGCTCCAGTTCGAGCCCCGGGATCTGGCTCCTGTGGGAGACTGGGGGCGTCAGGTCCTTGAAGCCAAACCGGAGGATCCGGCACAGCGTGTCGACGCCGGCGTTGTAGTACCCGGCGGACTTGCCCTCGTATCGGACGCGCAATTGCCGGGCGGTGTCACCGATCGACTTTTCCGTCTGGAACCGCAGCCGCTTGTTACCGATCACCGGGTCGAGGTACAATCGGACGTGGCACGCCACTTTGTCGGCGACACCCCAGTTACCCGCGGCGCGCAGGTCGGCGATCAACTCCTCGGCGGCCTCGCCTAGTGTCTTGTCACCGACCACTGAAATCAACTTATCGCGGCGCGTCTTGTCGCTGGATGCGAGAGCCCGCGCGGCCGCTTGTGTCTCGCATTTGATCCGGCGACGTTTGTCGTTCGATGGATCGCGTATTTCGGCGACGAGTTTGGTCTGGGTCATGATTGATGCCTGTGGAAGGTGTAAGCAATCCGCTCCGGAAGCGGGCGAGCAAGGACGGATAGCAGCAGGGATCGGATCAGGCGCCCGCCCCGCCGATGGCTTCCCAGGCATCGAGAATGGCCTGCAGCCTATCCCCGCCGGGCTTGAAGGCGCCGAGCTTGTCCAGGGTTTCGAGAGTACCTTCCATCTGTTCATGGCTGTCCGCGTCGTTCATGAAGCTGGCGAACTTCCGGGTGAAATGCGCGGTATTGGAAGCCCCGACCATGGCCTGGACCGTGAGCAGCTGGTGCGGACGCAGCGCGAGCTGTTCGGCCGCATAAGCGGCCTTCAAGTCCTTGCCGCAATAGGGGAGGCCGGTTTGCATGCTGAGCATGCCCGCCCGCCTCTGGGCAGCATTGATCTCTTCGGCCACACGCTCGCGCATGGAGCGGCGGCCCAACAGCCCGCACCTTCCGACTGCCTGCAAGAGGTACCCGTCGTCGTCGGGGTAGCGCGGCGCCGCCAGGAGCCATTCGAGCCAGGCACGGTCGAGCCCGCGTACCGTGCGCGGTTCGAGATCCTTCGGCGGGCCTACGGTATTATCGCTCTTCCAGTGTAGGCCCACGACGAGCGTTCCGGCTGGCGGATCGATGAACTCGGGACGCATACAAACGGCTTCGGGATAGGAAAGGCCTGCCTTGACCGCCATTTCGAAGGCGCGGCCGGCATAGTGCGAAAGGGTCGGCGTGATGACGCCGAATTTGATTTCCGGGGGCACGTCGGGCTCGCGGATCACGAGGGGAATGCGGTTTTCCGCTTTCGCGAGATAGGCGCGCACCGGATTGGTGGGGATGCGACCGTCCGTCACGGCCTTGTCGAGGGCCCGCCCGACGGCGTGAATGTCGTACCGAATGGTAGTCTCCGACCGTTTGTCGACACCCTTGGGCGGCCTGGCGAGGGTGTCGCGCAAGGTCTTGATCGTATCGGCGGTGACGTGGACCAGGGCAGTGTCCGGTGCGACCCTCGCGGCGGCCACCAGGGCACTGCGGTCGTTTCTCGCCAAGTTCACGCTATTG
>JBARWY010000227.1:0-1586 GCA_049647065.1 Devosia sp.
GGTAAACTTCATCACCACAGCCACCCCAAACGCGCCAGCGAGGAGCAGTCGTGCCACCAGAATTGCTATGGTGCCGATCATTGAGATTTCCTCTGCTGCCTGATCATCAAAAGCGGATCGACCCACCCAGCCGCGTAAATCCGCCGCGGCGATCCTCGTCGGGGCGGCCAAGACCCTGCATGACCCCATCTACGGAGACCATAATTGTGGTTGTTAGTTTCCTTGTCCTGCTGCCTTCGCCAGAATTGGTGCGATGTTGCGCGAGCGGAGGATGCCCTGGGAGGTCGAATCTTGCGGTTCAGAGAGGTTGCATGATTTCCTCTTATCCTTAGCCACACACCCGAAGGTCAAAGTTGGCTCGCAATTGTCTTGTTGGGGGTGGGATTCGCCAAGCGCTCTACAGCTACCGGTGGAGTAGCGCAGCTGGCGGCTGTGGCCTTGCTTTACGGCACCTGGGGCATGAACGTGCGCCACTTCATGACGGTCAATTCTCAAGGAGAGCAATCAATAGCGCTCGAGAGCATGCTCCTGCTGTCCATCCCATTGCAGGTGGGCACGCTGCCTTTCTTCTGGATTTGGCACACTTCGCCTAGGCCGCGTGTTGAAATCGCCCAACACTACAAAATGTAGGAACTCTTGCCCTAGCGAGATACCCACCAGTAAGTGCTCAGAGCCGCTGGGTGCGGCAGGAGGTCTTTCGATTTCGTCGAGCTTGGACGGGCAGCAGATAATTTCCTTGCCGCACATCGGCGCCAACACCTGATTTGCCGTTGTCGCATTTGCCACCTTGTCCAAAAGGGGATGCCCACGTGACCTTGCCCATGAGTTCCATCGCGATCATCGACGCGCCAAGCAATCTTGGTCTCGCCCCACTGTTTCCTGGGCATCACCCCGGTACGCGTGGTGCGCCTGACGCATTGCGGGCGCTCGGCCTGCACGAGGCCCTTGGCGCACAGGTGCAACGTCGCGTGGAGGCAGCGCCGTATCGGCCTGACGATCATCGATCCATCAACGTCCGAAACATGGAGGCTATTGCGCTCCACGCCGTGCAACTCGCCGACGCTATTGAAGAGGAACGACGGGCTGGTCGTTTCGTATTGGTCATTGGTGGCGATTGCAGCCTGCTCCTTGGTGCCATGCTAGCCAATGCCCGTTTGGGGCAAGCCGGCTTGCTATTTATCGATGGTCACACCGACTTTTACCTGCCCGAGCAGTCGGGAACGGGCGGCGCGGCCGGCATGGACTTGGCATTGGTGGCTGGCTGGGGCCCGGAGGCCCTAGTCGACCTTGAAGGCCGTCGACCCCTGGTCGATCCGGGGCGAGTGGCAGCGCTGGGAAATCGAGATTTTGAACCGCGCACTACGGCAGGCTTGCCTGCCATCGAGCAGGCGCTCGGCTGCTACCTGCCCCTGCCGGAGATGCGCCGCCTTGGGATGCAGGAGGCGATGCAGTCCGCGCTACAGGCAGCCTCACCAGGAGCGGCGCCCTACTGGATCCACCTCGATGTCGATGTTCTCGATGGTGCGATAATGCCGGCAGTGGACTCTCCCCAACGAGATGGTCTTAGCGCCGCCGAACTCGAACAG
>JBARWY010000228.1:0-5591 GCA_049647065.1 Devosia sp.
GCGTGCTGAACGAGGCTCACGTGGTGATGCTCAAGGCCCAAAAACTGATCGCCTCAGACGTCGCCCGCGCTTTGCTGAACGGGATCGCCAAGATTCGGGAAGAAGGTCCCGGTGCCATCGACCTCGATCCGCAGTTCGAGGAAAGCTATTTCGCCTTCGAAAACCGTCTGTCCCAGATCGTCGGTAAGGGTCCTGCCGGCTGGATCCACATCGGTCGCAGCCGCAACGACATTGGCTCCACCCTGGACCGCATGCAATTGCGCCAAGTTTGTCTGTCGGTTCTGGGCCACATGGATACAGTCCTCGGGGCGGCTCTAGACGCGGCGCTACGGCACGTAGATGTCGTCATGCCAGGCTACACCCATCTGCAGCCTGCACAGCCAATCACCCTGGGCTACTATTTCCTGAACGTGGCTTCCGCCCTTGAGCGCGACTATGCACGTATGGCGGCTGTGTACGACCGTGCCGACCATTGTGCTTTGGGCTCGGCGGCTTTCGCTGGTACCTCGTTTCCGATCGATCGCACCGACACCGCCCGCCTTCTAGGTTTCCAACAGGTGGCAGTGCCAGCGCTTGATGCTGTCGCCTCGCGCGATTTCGTCATCGAGATGCTTTGGACAGTGACCAGCGCTCAGACGCTTCTGTCGCGGGTGGCGCAAGATCTTTACGCCTTCACGACCTATGAATTCGGAGCCATCACCTTTCCAGACTCTGTGGCCGGCACTTCTTCGATTATGCCGCAGAAAAAGAACATGCTGCCGCTCGAATATTTTAGGGCCGAAGCAGGACGCAGCATTGGCGCCCTGGCTGGCTCGCTGGCGGCGGCAAAAGGGTCGAACTTCTCGATCTGTCTGGATGGCGTCCGCGAGGGGATCGCGGATGTTTGGCCGGTGCTCCGCAGGTTCCAGACCGGTCTGCCAATGCTGCGATTGCTTCTTGAAACCGCAACTCCGTCCGTGGAGCGCCTCGAGGCAAGGTGCGTCGCCAATTTCTCGACGGCAACCGACTTGGCCGACGCGCTGGTGAAGCATCATGGCCTGTCTTTCCGCGAGGCGCACCACGTGGTCGGTCACGCGGTCCAGGCCGTTCTGAAAGTGGGGGGCGATGCCACCGGTTTGACGGCGCAAGTGGTCAACGATGCAGCCGAAGCCGAGACCGGTCGGCGGTTTCAACTGGACGACGCAGAGATCCGGCAATGGATGGATCCGCGCGCCGCGGTGGCCGCGCGCAATACCATGGGGGGGCCGGCGCCCTCGGAGGTGCGTGGCACAATTGATGCCATGCGGGCTCGACTCGCCGGGTTTGCCGCATCGCGCCAAGCGCACGTTACTCGCCTGGAAACCGCAGCCAAGGACCTCCGCGCCCGCGTCGACAGGGAGATGCTCGACTAGGTTATCCCCGCGCCGCGGAAGCGGCATCCCAAGAAATCTACAACTACCGCTGCTTCGTCAGGAGCGGCGGCCAGAAAACTCATGCCGACAGCAGGTTAATCGAAAGGACTGACGATGTTTAACTTTGACGAGGAACGTTACCTTGGAATTCAGCGCGGCGCTCTGGCGCTCGCTCCCAAGATCGATGCAGCGATCGCTAAGGCTGTTGCAGGTGGCGCCGAGAACCTGTTCTTCCTGGGCACCGGCGGGGTGGCCTATCTGATGGAACCGGCGGTACGTTTTCTGCAGCGAAACTCGACCTTCCCGGTGTTCAAGGACTATCCCGCCGAGTTGGTTTTGACCGAAAGCCGCAACCTGACAGCCCGCTCCATCGTGGTCATACCGTCGCTGTCCGGAAAGACTCGCGAAAGCGTCGCGATGCTGAACAGGCTTAAGCAAATCGGTGCCAAAATCATCACCCTGGTCGGCTATGCCGACACGCCGCTGGGTCTGGGGGGCGATCCCGCGCTCGTGAACTTCGCGGCGGACGATACCTCCAGCGAATCCTTTTACATCCAGTCTCTTCTGGTGGCGCTTTCGATCATGAAGGCGCGAGGTGAAACGACCGAGTATGACGCCATTGTCGGCGAAATGGCCGTGCTGCCCGAGGCTTTCGTCGCCGCCAAGAAGACGTTCGAGCCCAAGGCTGAGGATTTCGCCCGTATCATCGCGGGCTCCGATTATCACATGTTCACTGCAGCGGGTAACATGTGGCCCGCAGCAAACTATTACGCGACCTGCATCCTTGAAGAAATGCAGTGGATCCGAACCCGCCCGGTTCACGCATCTGATTTCTTCCACGGGCCTTTGGAACTGATCGAGAAAGGGGTCAGCCTGATCCTGTTCAAGGGCGAGGACGAATGTGCCGAACTCGCTGATCGTGTGACTGCGTTTGCAGTGCAGTACACCGAGAAGCTCACGACCATCGATACGTCCGACTATACACCGAAAACCGCCTCGCCGCGCATTCGCGCTATGTTCGCTCCGGCATTCATGGCGACCATTCTCGAGCGCCTGTCCGCCCACCTTGAGGAAATGCGCTCGCATCCGCTGGTCACTCGACGTTACTACAACCGCGTCGCGTACTGACCTTAACTCCGGAGCGGTTTTCGGCCGCTCCGGATCATTGGGAACCCATTCAATGACGAACTCGGCCTTCTCTGTCCCTGTCTTTGCGACGGTGGGCGACAATTGCGTGGACAAGTATATACCTCTGGGCAAAGCTTCAATTGGCGGCAATGCGCTCAACGTGGCAGTGCAATTGGCCCGGCAGGGAGAGCGTTGCACCTATTTCGGTGCAGTGGGCGGGGACGATGCTGGGGAGTGGACGCGCAGCGCACTTGCTACGAACGGTGTGAGCGTCGATCGCCTCCGCGTTCTGGACGCCCCCACCGCCTATACGAATCTTGATGTAGATTCGTCTGGCGACCGTATTTTCACGTTGGAGGAATTTGGCGCCTGCGCAATCTATTATCCGAGCGACGATGATGTGGCTGCGCTGCGCCAGGTTGATCACATTCACATTGGCTGGTTTCGCGGCGCCGCTCGCCTTCGGGAACGCCTGGCCGGTAGCGGTGTGACGTTTTCGCAGGACGTCGCGGTGAATCCCGATAGCCAGGGCCTCGACGTGGCGTTCGAGTCCGTGGGCCCATCGGAAGAACACGCCCGGGAAGCGCTTGCGCGGCTGCTCGCTGCCGGCGCCCGGGTGGCAGTCGTTACCTGCGGTTCGATGGGCAGCATGGCCTCGGATGGTCGTACCACTGAGCGAACCGGAATTAGAGCTGTCGATGTCGTCGAAACAACCGGCGCTGGAGACACCTTTATCGCCGCCTTTCTCGCATCGTGGAAGCGCGGGCACGACCTGAGAAAATGTCTTGAGGCGGGGCGTGATTTGGCGGCCGAAACTTGCACCCATGTCGGCGGCTTTCCGCAGACCTTGCGTGATTTCAAGTAGCGACGAGGCGGTCCGATGGCACAAGGGGCGCCCAACAAATGGATTGGGAGCGACGCGGGCCATAATGGACGGAATGCCGTGCCGGCAGACGGGCGTTCTGACCGATTTCGTTATCCTTTCCGCGCGGCGGCGCGGACAGGACGCCGGTGGGCATCAATCCTCCCGGGTGGCCCACCGGCACCCAGATCGATCGCTATTGGGCAGCGTAGGACGGTGATGGCCGTTAGCCGCGGCCAAACCGGAGTCCGGTAGTGACCAGCATCGAGGATATACTTGGCGAGATTAGCAGCGTCCGCCAAGGCGACCAGATACCCGGGCTCCTCGCGCGCCTCCGCTTCGCCTATGGGATGACGACCGTTGCCTATTTGGGAACGGGCACACTCGACCGGAGGCTACCGCGTCGGGAGCCTTACTTGGCCGTCACTTATTCGTCGGAGTGGGTCGAGCACTATCGCTCCCACGGTTATGTTAAGATCGATCCGGTCATCCAGATCGGACTGAGGCGCCTCCTTCCATTCGACTGGGATGACCTTCCGAAGGAGGACGCTGCTCTCCGTCAGTTCTTCGGCGAAGCAGCTGAATTTGGTCTCGGGCGAAGAGGAATGTCCTTTCCTGTGCATGGTCATAGCGGCGACAGAGCGCTGTTCTCTGTCTCGGCCGACTTGAGCGAGCGCGAATGGGAGTGGGCTCGTCGCACCGCCTTCCGCCACTTCCCAATCATCGCCGCGCACCTCCACGACGCCGTGCTGCGCACTGAAGGCGTCCTGCGCACGCAACCCCATCTTTCGCCCAGGGAACTCGAGTGTTTGCAGTGGACCTCGGGCGGCAAGACGGTGTGGGAATGCGGGGTGATCCTCAGGCTCTCACCGCATACGGTCCGATGCTACCTCGAAAGCGCGCGACACAAGCTTGGTGCCTCGAGCAATACACATGCCGTTTCGATCGCCCTCAAGTCTGGCCTGCTCTTCGATTTGCCGTAAACCCGGTTGTTTAGCCGGATATCTGGCCTTGGATCAGCGCGTTACTTCCTGCCTCGTTTCACAACGAGGAAATAACGATGATACTGGCTATTGAAGGTGTCGACCGGCATGCTTACGCAGACCTGTTCCAACAAATGTTCCGCATGCGAGCCGCGGTGTTTTCCGAAAGGCTGGGCTGGGACGTCACTGTCATCGGCGGCAAAGAGATCGACCGTTTCGACGCCGAAGACCCACTCTACCTGCTTTGCGTCGATGAGCTGAGCCAAGAGCTCAAGGGGGCGGTTCGACTTCTCCCAACAACCGGACCAAACATGCTGCGGGATGTGTTTGCTGTTCTCGTGCCAGGCGGCTCCGTCGAAAGTCCGCTGATTTGGGAAAGCTCGCGCTTTGCAATCAACCCGGCCTTGTCCTCGGGGCCAGGGCGAGAGGACATCAACCAGTTCGTCAACACCACCACGATCGAACTCCTGTGCGGACTTGTGGAAGCGGCACAGCTCGCCGGCGTCGAGCACATCGTCTCGGTTTTCGATGCTCGCATGGCTCGTATCTTCCGCGCCGCGGATTGCCCTTACGAGCTCATCGGTGTCCCAACAAGAATTGGCCGGACCATGACCTATGCGGGGCTCTTCGAGATTTCCGACGCAATGCGCCGTCGCCTCGGGGAGGCCGGTGGGCTCCACAGCCCGGTTCTCGGCGCGGTGCCTGCCCGCATCCGCTCAAGCGCCCATCAGCTGTAACGACGCGTACATGAGGAGACGCCCCATGCCTGAACGCATCCGGGATCTTCGGCATTTCCACTATGCGTTGGCGGCGGCCGAGCACGGCAGCTTTCGCCGTGCCGCCGCCGCGCTGAACGTCCAGCAGTCAACGGTGAGCAGGGGCGTCCGAAGCCTGGAGTATCAAGTTGGCGCAGACCTTTTTGAACGAGGCCATTCGGGCATACGGCCGACCTCTGCGGGCGATCGGTTTCTCAGAGAGGCGACCATCGGCTTCGATCACTTGGAACGTGCTATGCAGCGCGCCGGAGCATTACAGCGTGGAGAGTACGGCGAACTCATAGTTGGCGTCAGCGTGCCATTCACGGCGCTAGGCGACGCATTCGAGCAGTTTCGCGAGGAGTATGGAGGAGTCTCCGTCGAGATCGTCGAGAGCACGACTGAAGCGAGTTCGATATTGATCCAGCAGCGCAAGTTGGACGTTGCCTTCGTCGCCAAACCGCCGGTGGAC
>JBARWY010000229.1:0-10488 GCA_049647065.1 Devosia sp.
TGCTGCCATGCTCGCTGCGCCATGATGGCGACCGGACCGTGGTGAGCCTGCCGGGCTCGGGCGCCGGGCCGATCGCTTTCGGCAATGGCGGGCGCCCGGACGGCGAGGCGGGGACGCTCGGGGTGCGGCCGGAGAGCCTGCGGCTTTCGACGCCCGAGCAAGCCCTGCTGACCGGCACCGTCGACCTGGTGGAGCATCTCGGCGAAGTGACCATCCTCTATCTCGATGTTGGGGCGGAACAGCCGGTGCTGGCCAAGTTCGACAAGACGCAGGCGTTCACCAAGGGCGACAAGGTCAGCCTCACGGCCGACGCATCCGAACTGCACGCGTTCGACGCAAGCGGAGCGGCACTGCAGCGTCTTGCCTGATCACCTGGTTGTGGTGCGCCGGACCAGCCTGCAACGGATCGATATTGTCGCAGGCTCGTCTAGTTGCCGCGGGCTGGTGAGAATTTTCAACGCGCGTTCGGCCATTTCGGCATGCGGCAGCAGCATGGTCGAGAGTCCCAGGTCACGCGCGAATTCCCGATCGTCGAGGCCTAGGATGGAAATATCGCCCGGTATCTGCAGGCCGGCCTGGGTTGTGGCATCGATGGCGCCGCGGGCCAGCATGTCGTTCTGGCAGAATACGGCGTCGGGCGGCTCGGGCAGGGCCAGCAGCTCTGCCATGGCCTCGCGTCCACTCCGGTGGCCCCAGTCGCCATGCTTGATATAGGCGGGGTCAAGCGACATGCTGCCCGCCTTGGCGCCACGCCGGAAGCCGGAGAGACGACGCTGGGCGCTCGAATGCCAATCGTCGCCGGTAATGGTCGCCAGGCGTTTGCAGCCGGTGTGGATCAGATACTGGGCAGCGGCAAAACCGGCGGCCCGTTCGCCGGGAATCACGGCGGTACCGCGGCCGTCGTTGCGGAAACAGTTGACATAGACGTGGCGGAAATCGTTGAGGTCTTCGGTGGGATGCACCGCAGCGGTGAAGGTGTTGGCGTAGATTACACGATCCACGCCGAGCCGCCGCAACGACTTGAGTGCCTCGGCCTCATGCTCGACGACGCCGTCGGTGACGAAGACCGCCAGCTGCATCGCTGCTGCTCGTGTGGTCACGTGCAGTCCGTCGATAATATCGATCGGATAGGCAGAGGATATCTCGTTGATCAAAACGCCGATGATAGACACGCGCTCTGTTTCCGGCTCGGGCAGCGTCGGCCCGGGGGAGTAGCCCAGGATGCGCGCAGTCTGGATGACGTGCTCGCGGGTCGCCTCCGCGATTCGGATGCCGGCAATGTTGTTGAGAACCAGAGAGACCGTGGTCTGCGAAACGCCCGCGCGCCGCGCGACGTCGATCATTTTCACACGCTTCTTCAAGGCCTTGCCCGTCTCATTCAATTATCAAGCTGTCCCATGCCACAGCATGCTGCGTGCAGGTATTTGATAGGCCATCTGCACTGGTTTGTCGAAACATGGGCGAAGTGGCAGTGCCGGGTCCACCTGCTTTTGACACAGGGCTAGCCGGGCGCCGGGTTGCGATCTAGGAATTGGAATGAAATCGAAGCACCATCAATATATGCAGGTCGCAATATGACCCACAGCTGCTGCGCGCCGCACCGCGACCCGATCCCCGACCAACCCGTCGAAGCCGCAAGCTCGGTCACAGCGACGGCTAAACCGGTTACCTCCGACACTGCCGATATCCCCGGCGGCCAGGTGCAGGTCGGGACCCGGCGGCCCGTTCACAATGGTGACGGCGAATCCCCTGTGCGCGCCGTGCGCGTCAAACCGTTTCGCATGGACGTGACTGCGGTCACCAACGAGCGGTTTGCGGCCTTCATAGCGGTCACGGGCTACGTGACCGAGGCCGAAAAATTCGGCTGGTCCTTTGTCTTCTTCGACATGCTGCCTGAGGAAACGATCACTCAGGGCGCGGTGGGGACAGAGTGGTGGCGACGCGTCGATGGGGCGACGTGGGATCGCCCCGAAGGGGAGGGCAGCGACTTCTCCGGGCGTGAACAATATCCGGTGACCCATGTCAGCTGGAACGATGCCTCCGCCTTTGCGCACTGGGCCGGCGGGCGCCTGCCCACCGAGGCAGAGTGGGAACATGCCGCACGCGGGGGGCAGGGTGACCCGATGTTTCCGTGGGGGGATCGGGAGCCGAACGACGCGGACTTCATGCCATGCAATATCTGGCAGGGCAGCTTTCCCGGCACCAATACCGTCGCTGACGGACACCGCTGGACTGCTCCCGCGCGCTCATTCGAGCCCAATGGCTACGGGCTCTACAATATGTCTGGCAACACCTGGGAATGGTCGGCAGATCGTTGGCGGGTCCGGTCGCTGAAAAAGGCCAGCCGCCAGCGCGATGCCGGCGCCGCCGCCACCGAACAGCGCGTGATGAAGGGGGGCTCCTTCCTCTGTCACCGCAGCTATTGCTATCGCTATCGGATTGCTGCCCGTCACGGTAACACGCCCGATACGACTACGAGTCATGTCGGCTTCCGGCTGGTCTATTCCCCAGCGGACGATTGAGGCGCTCAGGCGCTCTCGCGTACCAGCAGCCTGTGTGGAACAACGAGGCGGGGTGGCTCGTCCACCGCCTCGCCATCAATGCGGGCCAATAGCCGCTCCACCGCCAGCCTGGCGATGACGTGCCGGTCAGGCGCAATGGTCGTCAGAGAGGGCGTCGAGTAGCGCCCCTCGTCGATATTGTCGAAACCGACCACGGCAATGTCCTCGGGCACGCGCAGCTTGTGCTGGTGGATGGCGCGGATGGCACCAAGAGCCAGCAGGTCGTTGAAGCAGAATACGGCGTCAGGCCGCTTTCCCGATTCGATCAGGTGCGTCATGGCCGCAGCGCCGTTTTCGCGCTGGAAATGCGCCGTCGAAATGATGAGGTCCTCGACGACGTCCACCCCCATCTCCGCGTGAGCCTTACGATAGCCCAGTGTGCGAATTTGCGCGGCGCTGCCCCCCCAGCGTTGCTCGCCAATGGCGGCAACCCGTCGGCGCCCCTGCTTCAGCAGATGGCCGGTAGCTTCGGCCGCTGCCGCAACATTGTCGATCGAGACATGGTCGAAGCCGGGGTCGAACAGGCGCGGTCCGAGCAGGACGAAGGGCACGTTCAGGATACTGCGCAGCTCGGCGTCGCTTACGCGCGAGGGGCTCAGAATGACACCATCGAACAGGTTGGAGGCCGAACTGCGGATCAGGAAATCCTTCTCCTGCTCCACATCGCCCCCGGTATGGTCGATGAGCACGACATATCCGTGCCTGCGCGCCTCTTCGATAATGGACTGGCCCAGCTCACCGAAATAAGGCGAGCCGATTTCCGGCACGACGAGGGCGATGACCTTGGATCGCCCGGAGCGAAGGTTGCGCGCCATGACATTGGGCCGGTATCCGAGCCGGTCGCAGGCCTCCTGCACGCGGCGCCGGGTCTCTTCGGCCACGTGTACGTAGCCATTGACGACATTGGACACGGTCCGGGCGGAGACCCCCGCCACTTCAGCCACGTCCTTTAGGGTGGTTGCACGCATCTGCGCCATGTGGTCGATCCGCCGCCAACGTCCAGCTTCTGTCTCTTCTGGATAAACCAAACTGCTGCCATTGACTATTGCAACGTTGAAAATTCTATGCACTCATGTTTGCAACGTTGAAAAAGTCAATAGCCGCGATCAAGAGGCGGTCAAAGCGAGGGGATTTCGCCGTGGCGGGAGTCGAATTGCGTGGTCTGTCGAAGAACTTCGGCGCGGTCAAAGTCCTGCATGATGTGTCGGTGGAGATTGCTGACGGCGAGTTCGCGGTGCTCCTGGGCCCCTCCGGCTGCGGCAAGACTACGCTGCTGCGGCTGATCGCCGGCCTCGAAACCATGACCGAGGGTGAAATCCGCATCGATGATCAGCGCATCGACCAGTTGCAGCCCGGACAGCGCGGCATCGCCATGGTGTTCCAGTCCTACGCGCTTTACCCGCACATGTCGGTGCGCGCCAATTTGGCGTACGGCCTCAAGAATGTCGGCACACCAAAGGACGTGATCGACGAGCGTATCCGCGCTGCCGCGAGCATTCTCGAGATTGAGCCGCTATTGGACCGGAAGCCGGCACAACTCTCGGGCGGGCAACGTCAGCGCGTTGCCATCGGCAGGGCCATCACTAAATCACCCAAGGTATTCCTGTTCGACGAGCCACTGTCGAACCTCGACGCCAGCCTGCGGGCCCGTACTCGGGTCGAGATCAGCAAACTGCACCAGCGCCTCGGCGCTACCATGATCTTCGTCACCCACGATCAGATCGAAGCCATGACCATGGCGACCAAGATCGTGGTGATGCATGCCGGACGGGTCGAGCAGGTTGGGGCGCCGCTCGATGTCTATCGGCGGCCGGCAACCCGTTTCGTTGCCGCCTTCATCGGCACGCCGCAAATGAACTTCGTTCCCGTAAGCGGCGTAAGCGTCGCCGACGGATGGATGGCACCGATCCTCGCCGATGGCACCAGCATTGAAGCGAGGATCGCGCGGGAGGCACTGGGCGAGGTCGCGCCGGTCGAAATAGGCTTCCGTCCCGACGAAGTCGAAATCGCCGCCGCGGGTCCGCTCCAGGTCGAAGTGGACGTGGTGGAGAGGCTGGGCGACCGCACCCTCGTTTACGCACACCTCGCCGACGGCACGGCGCTCATCTACCAGGACCACAGCGAAAGCGCGGTGCGCCTTGGCGATCGCGTCGGCTTGCGGCCGCTGCCGCACAAGCTCATTGCCTTCGATGCCGTGGGCAAGGCCTATCATCCCGGAGAGGCCGGATGACCGTGATCGCAGAGACGGCGGAGCGGGCAGGAGCCACCATCCGCAGCAACCACCGCCCGTCCAGGCAATGGATCGGACTGCTCTTTGTTGCACCCTTCGTGGCGCTCTATCTCTGGCTGATGATCTACCCGCTGGTCACTGGTGTGGTCATGAGCTTCCAGTATCAGGACCTGCTCAGCGGGGTCACCGAGTTCGTCGGCTGGTGGAATTACGAAGACCTGTTCGCTGATCCGATCTCTATCGGGTCGATCTTCAACACCCTGCGCTTCGTACTGCTCACCGTGCCGCCCTTCGTCATTGTCGGCCTGCTGATCGCGCTGGCGCTCAACCGGCCCACCCGGGGCGCCGCCATTATGCGGGCGCTCTTTTTTGGGCCGCATGTGCTGTCGGTGACGGTCGTCACCCTGATCTGGAAGACCGTTTACCTGCCCAATGTCGGCATGATCGATGCCAGCGCGGCCGCCATGGGCCTGGAGCCCGTGTCGGTATTGCTCAATCCCGACTGGGCGCTGGCCGCTGTCGGCCTGGTCACGGTCTGGTGGGCCATTGGCCTGCCCATGATGCTGTTCCTGGCCGCACTACAGCAGGTGCCTGACGACATCTATGAGGCCGCCAAGCTCGATTCCGCCGGCCCCGCCCGCATCCTTTTTACCATCACCATCCCCTCCATCGCCAAGATGATCGTGCTCGTGGCCGTGATCGAGGTGGTGCTGCAATTCCAGGTGTTCGGCCAGATCAACCTGCTGACCGGCGGCGGGCCCAACAACACCACGCGTACCATGGTGATGTTCATTTACCAGGCGGGGTTCCAGCAATGGCAGGCCGGTTATGCCGCGGCTGCCTCGCAGATACTGTTCCTCATCATGCTGGTAGCAGCCGGCCTCCAGTTCTGGGTCAGCCGCAAGCGAGGGGAGGCCTGATGATGACCGTCTCCAAGAACCGCGAGCCCCTGTTCAGCCGCCTGACCTACTGGCTCGTCATCATCCTGTCTCTGTGCTGGCTGATCCCGCTGTTCTGGGTGCTGGGCCTCTCACTCAAGCCCAACGAGGAACTGTCCTACGGTTTGGGCACGGTGTTCCGCGCGCCCTACACGCTCGAGAACTATTCGGATCTCCTGCGCTCGAGCCAGCTGGGCACCTGGATCGTCAACAGTGTCATCGTCTCGGTCATCCAGACCATTCTGGTGCTCATCATCTGCTCGGTCGCCGGCTATGGCTTTGCCCGGCTAGATTTTCCCGGCCGGGGTCCATTGTTCGTCTTCGTGCTGCTGGGTTTGGCCATTCCAGGCCAGGCCATCATCATCCCGCTTCATTCCATGTTTGCCGATCTCAATCTGCACAACAGCTATGCCGGGCTGATCCTGCCGCATCTGGGTACGCCCTTCGGCGTCTTTCTCATGGCGTCCTATTTCCGCGCCCTGCCCAAGGAACTCGAGGAGGCCGCGGCGCTCGACAACGCTTCGCGCTGGAAGATATTCCTCACCATCGCCCTGCCGCTTTCGGTGCCGGCCCAGATTACCCTGGCCATCTTCACCTTCCTCAGTGCCTGGAATGACTATCTGTGGCCGCTGATCTCGGCGACCCGGCCGGGCATGTACACGCTGACCATCGGGCTGGCGGCGACACAGACCAATTTCGATCAGTCCGAAGGCATCGGCTACCTGATGGCGCAGGCGGTCTTCGCCGGCCTGCCCATGCTGGTCCTTTATCTGATTTTCCAGAAATACGTCCTGCGCGCGGTGGCCGGTGCCGGCGGACGATGACGAACAAGGCCACGGGAATGCCCAAGGAGGAGAAGCGCCCATGAAATTGATCCGCAAACTGACCCTGTTGGCTGCCACGGTATCCTTGGCAGCCCTGACGGCCCAGACGGCCTTCGCCCAGACCGAGATTCGCTTCGCGCGGTTCTTCGGTTCGTGCGAAGCCGACTTCGCCGACGTTACCGATCCCAGCAGCGCCACCAATGAATGCGGCGTCATCACCGCCCTGACCAACAAGTTCAACGCCGAAAACCCCGATATCCGCGTGGTGACCGAGATCGTCGAGTGGCAGCCTTACTACGAGCAGTTGGCGGGCCGTCTCGCGGCCAGTGACGTGCCCGATGTCTCGGTGATGCATGCCGACGTTCTGGGTGAATTCGCCCGGCGCGGCTTGCTGCTACCGCTTGGCGACGACTTCGCCGCAGTGGGCATCGAGGTAAACGATTTCGTAGTCAGCGGTCGCGAAAACGTCGAGGTCGATGGTGATATCTATGGCCTGCCGCAGGATTTCATCAGTTGGCTCTGGCACACCAACAATGCCCTGTTCGCCGAGGCCGGCCTGACCGATGTCGATGGCAAGCCACTCATGCCCACCAGCATTGACGAGCTCTTCCAACAGGCCGCCACCTTCAAGGAGGCTACCGGCAAGCCCTATCTGGCGCTGCCGATCGATTCCGGTTCCATCGCGCGCACGTTCTATACCCTGGTCTGGCAGCAGGGCGGCGAGTTCTTCCCCTCCGATACCAGGCAGATCGCCCTGCAGACGCCCGAGGCGATCGAAGCCCTGACCATGCTCAAGCGGCTGGTCGACGAGGGACTGGCAACGGCCTATACCGATGGTGGGGTGGGCAATTCGGACTTCCAGCAGGGCAATGCCGGCGTCGTCACCCAGGGAACCTGGATGATCGCCCCCTTCGTCGCCGCGTCCAGCAATGATGAGATGGCGTTGACAGACTATGGCGTCCATCCCTTGCCGCAGCTCTATGCGGAGAATGCTCAGTTCTCCGCCGGCCACACCTGGGTGATGCTTAAAAGCGAATCCCGCACCGAGGAACAGCGGCAGGCCGCGCTCAAGTTCATGAAGTTCCTCTATGAGCACAATGGCGACTGGGCTCGCGCCGGGCACCTGCCATCGCGCCAAAGCGTGCTCGACAGCGCCGAGTTTCAGGAACTGCCGTTCCGTTCGGACATCATGTCCATCCCCGGCAATGCCCGTCATCATCCCAATACGGTCAACCAGCAGCGCGTCATGTTCTTCACCATCGGTGAAGAACTGGCCGCCGCCGTCCTGGGCCAGAAGAGCGTCGAGCAGGCGCTCGCCGATGCCGAAGGCCGCGTCAACGCCGTCCTGCGCCGCGCGCGCTGACCCCTCCTCCACCGCCCCTCCGGGCGGTGGACCCCCCATCTGTTGATCAGGTCTTTCCCACGCCATGAGCAAGCGGCCAAATATCATCTACGTTTTCGCCGATCAGTTACGCTACGACGCGCTCGGCTGCACCGGCAATCTCCAGGCCCACACCCCCAATATCGACCGCTTCGCAACCGAGTCGGCATCGCTCACCAATGCGATCGTCAACACGCCGGTCTGCACCGCCTACCGGGCGTCGCTCCTGACGGGCAAGCACACCACCAGCCATGGCATGGTCATCAACGAATTGCGCATGAACCCAAATCAGCGTTGCCTAGGGCATATGCTGACCGATGCCGGCTACAACACCGCCTATATCGGCAAGTGGCATCTCTATGCCAACGAGTTGGGCGGCCACTATGAGCCACGTAATTCTTTCGTCCCGCGCGGCCCTCACCGGCTGGGCTTTGAGGGTGAATGGAAGGCTTTCAATTTCCATCATGAGAATTACAGCCCTCCCGCCTATTACCACGAGGACACGCCAGACAAGATCAGCTACGGGCCCGGTGAATATGAGCCGACGGTTCAAACCGACCAGGCCATCGATTTCATCCGCCGTGCCGCGCATGATCCCGACGGCCGCCCCTTCTCGCTGACGCTGTCCTATGGGCCACCGCATGATCCATGGGGACCCGACAACGTGCCGGAGCGCTTCTGGCGTCTGTTCGAGGTGGCGCAGTTTCCGCATCCGCCGAACTATCGCGATGCCGACGATGCGCCCTATCGCGACAGATGGGCGAGCCTGAGCGAAGCCGAGCGCCGCGACCTCGAGAGTTGGCGCCGCGGCTATCATGCGCAGGTGGCGAGCCTCGATGCCGAGTTTGGGCGCCTGATGGCTGCCATTGAAGGCTCGGGTCAGGCGGACGACACGATCGTCGTCTTCACCTCCGATCACGGCGAGATGTTCGGTGCCCATGGGCGACGTGCCAAGTTGATCTTCTACGAGGAAGCCGCGCACGTTCCCTTTTTCGTTCGCTGGCCCGGGCGGGTCCCGGCAGGCAGCACTTCGGACGTCCTGCTCAGTACGGTGGACATCCTGCCCACCCTTGCCGGTTTGGCCCGATTGCAGACGAACGCAGATGTCGAGGGCATGGATCTCAGCGAGCGGGTGCTGGGCGGGGCAGGGCCAGAGCCCGAAGTCGCCCTGATGCAGGGTTGCGGTGCCACCGCGCGCTGGGAGGATGGTCATGAATGGCGCGCCGTCCGCGACAAGCGCTTTACCTATGCCGTGTTCAAGTTGGACGGCAAGGAAATGCTGTTCGATCGAAGCTCCGATCCCTATCAGCTCGCCAACCTAGCCGACGATCCCGCCCATGCCAGTGACAGGCAGCGGCTCCGTTCGACCATGCTGGACCGCATGGCGCGCATCAATGACACGTTCGAACTCTCCAGCTGGTATCGCGATCATTGGACGGACGGTGATCGCAAAATCCTGCGTTCCGCCGCGGGGGATTTCGGAAAACATCCCGATTGAGTTAGGGCTCAACAAAAAGGTCGATCCATAGCGGCGAAGCGATCAATTTTGGGCATGGCTCGCGCACACCTTTCGTGCGCTTGTCCGCGCCGCGCTTGGTAAAGTGGCGGCGGAGGCCCCCATGACCATGTCCAATATCCTGCTGATCACCACCGATCAGCAGCACTACGACGCTCTTGGCGTGAAGACGCCGCAATTGAAGACGCCCAACCTCGACCGCCTGTGCCGGGAGGGAACGCGTTTCGAACGCGCCTACTGCCCGGCGCCGGTTTGTACGCCCTCGCGGGCCAGCATCATTACCGGCCAGTACCCTTCTCATCATGGGGCCTGGACGATCGGGGTGAAGCTGCCCGAAGACGTGCCGACGCTGGGTAATCACCTCATTGCCGCCGGCTATTCGACGGCCCTTATCGGCAAGGCACATTTTCAGCCGCTTGCTTCCGCGCCGGGTTCGGAATCACTGGAATGCCAGCCCGTCCTGCGGGACCTCGATTTCTGGCGCAGTTTCAACCGAACCTGGTACGGGTTCGAGCATGTGGAACTGGCGCGCAACCATGCCGATGAGAGCCATGCCGGGCAGCATTACGCAATCTGGATGGAGGAACGGGGCCTGTCGGACTGGCGGGAATATTTCCAGCCAGTAAAGGGCGAAACCTCATCCAAAGCGCCGCGGCTAGGACCCAAGAAGGGCTATACCCGTGCCGACCGTTCCTGGGCATTGCCGGCAGAACTGCACTACACCACCTGGACGGGCGAGCGCAGCCTGGCCTATCTCGATGCTCACGCCAATCGCGGCAAGCCCTTCTTCCTGTGGGCCAGCTTTCACGATCCGCATCCGCCCTATACCGTCAGTGAGCCCTGGGCATCCATGTATGACCCCGCCGATATGGTGGTGGATCGGGTGACGCTTGGCGAGCATGATCGCAATCCACCCCACTTCGCCAAGACGCAGCAGGAAAATCCCGATTTCGGTGCCTGGCACACCCCGTTAACGGCGCATGGCTGCGAAAGTCACCTCTATCCGGAGGAGGAACTGAAACGGGACAAGGCTACATA
>JBARWY010000230.1:0-6554 GCA_049647065.1 Devosia sp.
ACCGCCGTATAGGGCGTCCAGGATGCGTCCTTGATGAACTGCGGATCGATCTTGTCGAATTCGGGTGGCGTGTATGGCTCGAGCAGGTCCTTGAGCTCGGTGAGCTGGCTGCCCGAAATGGACCAGATGACGTCGGCCGCCGGCGCACCGGATTCGGCCTGCACGCGTTTGGCGATATCGCCCGAGCCGAGCTTGACCACCTCTGCCTTGAGGCCCGTTTCCTGCTCGAAAATGGGCAGCAAAGTATCGACGATGGATGACTTGTGGGCCGTGTAGATGACCACCGATCCCTCCTGCGCCAGGACCAGCGATGTCATGCTGGTCGAGGCGAACAGCGCTGCTGCCGACAGGGCGATAAATGTACGTTTGCGAATGTTCATGCGAATCCTCCGGTTCGTTTGTGATCATTCTACGATCAAAATGATCCTGAACCACGCGGAAACTTGTTGCAATGCGAAACTGCACCGGTGTCATATGGAGCGGCAAGTGGGGGAGAAGGCAGGCATGAGTTATCTCGAGGTCCGCAACGCGACCAAGCAGTTCGGTGCTGCCTTCATGGCTTTGAATGGCGTTTCCGTTTCGGTCGAGCGCGGCGAGTTCTTCACGCTGCTCGGCCCCAGTGGCTGCGGCAAGACCACGCTGCTGCGTTCGATTGCGGGCTTCAACGATCTGACTTCGGGCGAGATTACGCTCAACGGTGCCAACCTGCGCATCGTGCCGCCGCACCAACGCGACATCGGCATGGTGTTCCAGGACTACGCCGTGTTTCCCCATCTCAGCGTTTTCGACAACGTGGCGTTTGGCCTGAAGCCGCGCAAGGTGCCGGCGGCGGAGATCAAGACCCGCGTGACGCAGGCGCTCGACGCGGTGCGCCTTGGCGCCATGGCAGATCGGTTGCCCGCAGCCATGTCAGGCGGCCAGCAGCAGCGCATCGGCCTCGCCCGCGCCATGGTCATCAATCCGTGCCTGCTGCTCATGGATGAGCCGCTGTCCAACCTCGACGCAAAGCTGCGGATCGAACTGCGCGAGGAGATACGCGACATCCAGAAACAGGTCGATATCGCCACCATCTACGTGACGCACGACCAGGAAGAGGCGCTGGCGATCTCGGATCGTATTTGCGTAATGAATGCCGGCAGGATCGAGCAGGTCGGCACGCCGCAGGAAATCTACGGCAATCCGCAGACAAGGTTCGTCGCCGAATTTGTCGGGACGCTCGATGTCTTCAGCCCGGGTGAGGCGCTTGATGCCATGTTGGGTCAACTGGGCCTCGCCACCCCAGATGTGGCGACCTGGGCACTACGACCGGAACGACTCGGTCTCGCGGCACCGGGCGGTGCCGCCAATGGCGCCGCGGTCCTTCCGGGCACGGTGACGAAATTCACCTATCTCGGCCGTGAGGCGCATGTGCAGGTGGAGACGCCAGTCGGTTTGATCGTCGTGCAATTGGCCAATCCGGGCATGGCCGCAACGCGCGTGGCGGGCGAGACCGTGTCGGTGATGGTGCCCCGCGATGCCCTCATGGCCTTCGGCGCCGACGGCGCCCGCATCGGAGTGTGACCGCCATGCCCCGCTTCAATTTCTGGACCGCGGTGATGATCCTCACCTGGGTGCTGCTGTTCGCGCTGCTGTTCGTCCCCGTGGGCTCGGTTCTGGTCTCGAGCCTTTATGACCAGGGCGGCAACCTGACTTTTGCCAATTACCTGAAATTTCTCAGCGAGCCCCGCTTCCACCAGGCTTTCATAAACACCCTGGTGGTCGGCTTCGGCGGCCTGTTCGGTGCGCTGCTGCTCGGCTCCATCATGGCCTTCTGCGTATCCCGCTTCGTCATCCGTGGCAGCAAGTTCGTCTCGCTGCTGGCCATCCTGGCGCTGGTATCGCCGCCGTTCATCGGCGCCTATTCGTGGATCGTGCTGTTCGGCGCCGGCGGCGTGGTACGTGGCTTCCTGCGCGACCTGGGCATCAACATGCCCCCAATCTACGGCGTGGGCGGCATTCTCATCGTCTTCTCGCTGAAATTCTATCCCTACGTTTATCTCATGGTTTCGGGAGCGCTTGGCAACGTCAACCGCTCGCTGGAAGAAGCGGCCGAGGGCCTGGGTCTGACGCCCTGGCAACGCACCTTCAAGATCTCGTTCCCGATGGTCTTTCCGGCGCTGACCGCGGGGGGGCTTTTGGCGCTGATCCATGCCATCGCCGATTTCGGCACACCGCGCCTGCTGGGACGTGGCTACAATGTCCTGGCGACCGAGGCCTTCACGCTCTATTCGGCCGAAGTGGGCTCGAACATGTCGATGGCCACCACCATCAGCGTGATCCTCATTCTCGTGTCGATGGTCTTCGTCATGCTGCAGCGCTACATGTCCCGCCGCAACGTCTATCATGGCAACATGATCAACAAGCCCACGCGCATCCAGCTCAGGGGCTGGCGGAACGTGCTGGCGCATTTCGCGGTCTACCTAATCGGCCTCTGCGGAGCGATGCCGGTGATCGTCTCGGTCATCTATTCCTTCCGCAAGACCAGCGGCCCGGTATTCCAGGATGGCTTCGCACTGCAGAGCTATGAACGCATCCTGTTCAACCTGGGCGACGTGGTGCGCAATTCCCTGACCTTCTCGGTGGCAGCGGTGGTACTCATCGTCATCGTCGGCACCGTGGTCGGCGTGCTGGTCGCCCGGCGGACCAGTTTCAACACTGCCTTGCTCGATGGCGCCTTCATGGTGCCCTATGTCATGCCCGGCATCGTCATCGGTATTGCCTTCATCGCCGCGTTCAATACCGGCTCGGTCGTCCTCACCGGCACCGCGGCGATCATCATCCTGTCGATCTTCATCCGTCGGCTGCCATATACGGTGCGCACCACATCGTCGTCATTGCGGCAGATATCCCCCAGCATGGAAGAAGCGGCCATCTCACTCGGCTACAGTCCGTTCCAGGCCTTCCTGCGTATCACCGTGCCGCTCATCCTGCCGGGCATCATTGCCGGCGGCATGCTGAGCTTCGTCACCGCCATCAACGAGCTGTCCTCCTCTCTCGTGCTCTATGTCGGCAGCACCATGACCATGCCGGTGCGCATCTACCTGCTGATCCTCGACGGCGATTTCGGTACGGCGGCGGCTTTGTCCACGATACTGCTGGTGCTGAGCGGCTGCGCCGTCTACATCGCCTTCCGTTTCATGGGCCGCAATGAACAAGCCCTGCTATGACGCGCCGCGATCGGGCCTTTACGACGGACCGCTGGTTCGCCCACGATTGGTAATCCCGGCATAGTCGCGGGACGTGGTGCGCTTGTTCTCCCGGGCATTAGGGGCATTAGTGGAATGACCGCCGCGCAGCGTGCCAAAGTGTCCCTGGAGCAGGGGTGGTTGCCACCACTTGCCATTCGGGCCCGGTACGCCCGAGCGATAAAAAGTCGCCCAACCCGGGAGTAAGTCTCATGATTACCCGTCGTCCCAGCCTGCTCGGCCGTACCGCTAAAACCGTTGCCCGTACCGCTGTCATTGCCGGCACCGCTACTGCCGTGTCTGGCCGCGTCGCGGCTCGACAGGCCGGTGGCCACCAGCCAGCAGGCACCGAGCCCGCTGCCCAGGGCCTGGCACCTGACGCCCTCGATCAGCTCAAGAAACTGGCCGAACTCCACGCAGCCGGCGTGTTGACTGATGAAGAGTTCGCCACCCAGAAGGCCCGGCTCCTTAGCTGAGGTGGTCGGTCTGATCGCGTCGGGAATGCCGGGCGATCATGCTGGTCGCGAAGCCGCTCGCCATGAAGCTCACGCCCGCGATCGGAGAGATGGACGCGAAGTGGCGTCCCGGAAAGTTGTCGATAACCAAGAAGACCGCGAGTGGCCGCCTAGCCTCCAAACCACGGCGCCAAGAAATGTGCGGCACAGTTTCTAGTGGTCGAGCTCAAGTGTGGAACGATTGCGACTGGTCAACACACCAGTAGTACCGCGCTGGTGGTCAGAAGTAATTAGAACAGGTGAGATGCAGTTTTATTTACCTTCATGCCGCGCCCAAAAAACGTTGGGATAAACAGCATGGTTGTTGGACTCCCAACTCTGTTTTGGCGAGGTGCCGACCGATAACCTCAGTCAGACGAAACGATTGGTCTTTCTGGCGAAATGGGCGGGTGACCTTATGAGTTCGGCAAATGTCCAAAAGATGTCGCTCTTCAGCCTCACCGCCATGGTGGTCGGATCCATGGTGGGCGCGGGTATTTTCAACCTGCCCGGCCGTTTCGGCGCCGCGACGGGTCCCTTCGGCGCAATAATCGCCTGGCTGATCGCCGGCACCGGCATGTATATGCTGGCGCGCGTTTTCCAGGCATTGGCCGAGAAACGTCCCGATCTCGATTCTGGCGTCTTCGCCTATGCCAAGGCCGGGTTCGGCGACTACATGGGGTTTCTCTCGGCTTTCGGTTACTGGCTCGGGAGCTGCCTCGGCAACGTCTTTTACTGGGTACTGATTGGCTCGACCCTTGGGCGTTTCTTTCCCGACCTTTTCGGCGACGGCAGCACCATAGTCGCCATCGTCGTTTCGCTGGTCGGCATATGGACCTTCCACTACCTGATCCTGCGTGGCGTCGAGCAGGCCACGTTCATCAACCTGGTTGTCACCATCGCCAAGATCGTGCCGTTGCTCGTCACCGTTCTCGCCATGGTCGTCGCCTTCAACTACCAGCAGTTTTCCGAGAACTTCTTCGGCGGACTGGACATGCCGGAGAAGAGCCTGGTCAACCAGGTGCGCGACACCATGCTGATCACGGTGTTCGTGTTCCTCGGCATTGAGGGTGCCAGCGTCTATTCGCGCTTCGCCAAGACGCGTGCCGATGTCGGCAGGGCCACGATCCTGGGCTTTGTCGCCGTTACCGGCCTGATGGTTGCCATCACCATGCTGCCCTTTGCCAACATGCCGAGAGCGGACATCGCTGGCCTGCAGCAACCTTCGCTCGCCGGCGCCCTCGAGGCGGTTGTCGGTCCCTGGGGGGCAGTGTTCATTTCACTCGGCGTGCTGATTTCGGTGCTGGGCGCCTATCTGGCCTGGTCCCTGATCTGCGCCGAAGTGCTGTATGCGGCCGCCAAGTCGGAAGACATGCCCAAGCTCTTTGCGGCCCAGAACGGTAATCGCGTGCCGGCCAATGCGCTGTGGGCCACCAATATCGTGGTCTCGATCTTTATCATCTCGACCTATTGGTCGGCCGACGCCTTCAACTTCATGCTGGATATGACCAGCGTCACGGCCCTGCTCCCCTATCTGCTGGTTGCCGGCTATGGCGTGCTGCTGGCGCGCAGCGGCATCGGTTACGAGGAAACGCCGCAGGAGCGTGGCCGCGATCAAATCTTCGCGTGGATCGCCGTCATCTACACGCTGTTCATGTTCGTCGCCGCCGGACTGCAATTCGTGGCGCTGGTCTGCGTCCTCTTCGTCCCCGGCACTCTGCTCTATGTGTGGGCCCGCCGCGAGCAGAAGAAGCTCCTCTTTACCCCGGTGGAATGGGGCGTCTTCGCGGTTGCTGCGGCGGGGGCCATCGCCGGCGTCATCATGCTTTTGACCGGTTACATCCAGCTTTAGGAGAAAATGTCATGACTGACGGATCGACGGCCTTCGGCGTGCATTCGGAAGTTGGCACACTTCGCAAAGTCCTGGTCTGCGCCCCCGGGCGGGCCCATGCGCGGCTGACCCCGTCCAATTGCGACGAACTGCTGTTCGATGACGTGCTGTGGGTGGAGAACGCCAAGCGCGACCATTTCGATTTCATGACAAAGATGCGCGAACGCGGCGTCGAAGTCGTCGAGATGCATAATCTGCTCGCGGAAACCGTAGCCATCCCCGAGGCCAAGAAGTGGATACTCGATAACCAGGTGATTGCCGACCAGGTGGGGCTGGGACTTGTCGATGAAATCCGCTCCTACCTGGACGGTCTCTCCAACCGTGATCTCGCAGAAACGCTGATCGGGGGACTGTCGACGGAGGAATTTCCCGACACCCATGGCGGCGACATGATGCGCCTGGTGCGCGATGCGGCGGGGGTGACCGAATACCTGCTGCCGCCCTTGCCCAATACGCTCTATACCCGGGACACCACCTGCTGGATCTATGGCGGTGTGACGCTCAACCCGCTCTATTGGCCGGCGCGGCACGAGGAAACCATCCTCACCACGGCCATCTATAAGTTCCATCCCGATTTCGCCGGCAAGGTGAACGTCTGGTACGGCGATCCGCTGCTCGATCATGGCATGGCGACGCTCGAGGGCGGAGACGTGATGCCCATCGGCAAGGGCAACGTGCTGATCGGCATGAGCGAGCGCACCTCGCGCCAAGCCATCAGCCAGCTCGCCGCTGAACTGTTCAAGAGAGGCGGGGCCGAACGTGTCATCGTCGCCGCCATGCCCAAGCTGCGCGCCGCCATGCATCTCGACACGGTCTTCACCTTCGCCGATCGCGACTGCGTCCTGCTCTATCCCGACATCGTCGACAAGATCGAAGCGTTCTCCTTCCGCCCCGCCGACAATCCCAGCGGCATCGAACTGCGCCGCGACGAAGGTACTTTCGTGG
>JBARWY010000231.1:0-3976 GCA_049647065.1 Devosia sp.
GGCAATGTACTGCGCATCGGTAGCAAGCCCCCGGTGGACTACAATCCTGCCAAGGATGCCACCATCACGCTGTCACAGCTCCGGCTATTCATCACCAAAGCGATCGTCGACGTCCACCACATCGGGATCGAGCCCGACACCTACCAGCGCCGCATTGATCTTTGGAATGACGCTGTCGGCCGCAATCCACCGCGCCCCGTTCGTGATCACGAGAGCATTCTCGAACTGGTCGGAGCCTATGACACCCGGAAGGCGGAGCGCCGCGGCATTCGCATCTTCGGGTTGCGGTACAATTCGTCGAAATTGGCGACGTACCGCTCCGGGTTCGAGAAGGACCCGCGCGTCGAGATTCGCTATGACCCGCAGGATATCGGCGAGATCTATGTGATCGACGAGGACAAGGGCATGTCGTTCTCAGTCCCCTGCACGCGGCTCGATTACGCCGCAGGCCTCTCATTGCATCAACACAAGGTCACGCAGCGCCGGGCAAAGGAAGTCGCCGGCTTCGGTCGCCTGCGAATGGCAGAACTCCTGCTAGCCAAGGCCGAACTCCTCGAGCTCGGTCGCTCGATGATGAAGGGTGTCAAAACGAGGCGGACGTCCTCCCGTGTTGCCCATTTCCTCGGCATCGGCCACGAGCTGCTCAAAGATATGGGCACCAGGCGGGAGGATGATAATGCCAGCGCTGAACCCATCGATCTTGAGGACGACATCGAGGATCCGGTCGACGATGCCCAGGCCCGCTTGGACGAGCTTGAGGTCGATCGGATTGGTCGCGAGGGACTAACGGCCGTAGTCGCTCTTCCCACTCCGCCCGCACCTCCCGTGGTCATTGGCGGGAGCGAAACCGAAACCTCGACGCCGGCTACTCCACCCCGTGGCGCTTCCAACATCCATGTGAGCATTGATGACGAAGATTGAGACGATCGACATCGAGTCGATGAAGGACGAGAACGGCCTCTACCCCGAAGACATCGCGTCGATGTTGTCGAAGGCCGATCCGGACGAAATCAAGCGCCTTCGTCGGATCGGCAAGATGCGGCTGGAGCACTCGGGCTATAAGGCCGCATGGGCGTGGCTCACCGACATTTATGACCAGCATGGCGGCGATAAGGCCCTGGCTGAGGAGGGCGTTTCTGGGCTGTTCTACGGCGTGTCGGGTGCCGGCAAGAGTACGATCCTGCGCCGCTTCACCAAGGTGATGGGCGGGCCATTCGAGACCCCCGGCGGTGTCAGGAGGCCCGTTATTCGGGTGTCGACGCCGGCCAACCCCAACCTGGTCAACATCCATCAGGCGATGCTCCTCGCTCTCGGCGCTGAGGGGCTAATGAACAACGATGCCCAGGACATGCGACTATCGGTCCACCGCCAGATCGAGGCGCAGGGCGTCCGCCTCATCATATTCGACGAGTTCACCCACATCGTCGAGGATCGCTCGGAGCGCTTTGCGGTCAAGACGATGCGCAGCCTCAAAGAGCTCCTGAATGAGGTCCATTGCAACGTCGTGTTTGCCGGCACCGAGGAGCTCGTGAAAGTTCACAAACTATACGGCCAGATGAAGCGGCGCAGCGCCGGCGACATGCAACTCCGCTCGTTCTCATGGGGGGATGAAGATGACCAGGCCGAATGGTACGACCTCATGGGAGCCGTTCAGGCCAAGTTGATCTTGCCCATGCATCCACCGCTCTATGAAGAAAACCTTGGGCGCCAGATGCACCAGGCGTCTCTGGGCGTGATGGATCACCTGATGAAGATCCTGTTCCGGGCCACCTCCTTCGCACATCGCGACCAGTCACCGGCAATTGGCGTCGGCCACCTGGCGCAGGCCTTCGAGCGGCTTCGCCGGGGCGACAACAAGAGCATCAACCCCTTTGGCGACGCGCCGGTTCGACGGCCGAAGCCACTGGTCGTCGACGAAGACGAAGAAGAGGACGAACCGTCCAATCTGAGCAAGCGTAAGGACAAGCGCGCCGACCGGGATGGATTTACGGCTTGAGCGCCGTCCCGTTCCCGCTGCGGGTGGATCATCAGCCTGATGAGCCAGCGCATGGCCTATTGCTGCGCACGGCCGCGCATAACGGCACCAGGCGCTACCATCCGCTCTTCGTGCGGTTCGGCGTCAGGCATTCCTTCCTGGCCAACAATGTCGACCCGCTGTCAGTGGCCGCCGCCTGCAGCGCCGATCCGGTGGCCGTTGCCAGTGCCTCACCGGTGACCACACCGAAGACCGTCGACCTGCTCGGCCAGCGGATGCATCGGGATCACTACAGCGTATACCGTCGGCGCTGGTGCCCGGAATGCCTCAAGGAGGCGCCATACCATCGCGCGTGGTGGGACGTCGTTGCGATCACCACCTGCCCAACCCACAAAGTCGAGCTGGTGACCGAATGCGGCTGCTCCAAGCGGGCAACATGGCAAAGTTTCGGCATCACCCATTGTAGGGCCGGGCACGATCTGCGTGACGCATCCGCTGCTGCCGTAGACGATGACGAGCTTGTCGTCGACCGCTACCTCGTCAGTCGCCTGACCGGTGTCGATCACGTCCGGCATCCTCACCTGGATGGGATGGACTTCGGCGAGGTGGTGTTCCTGCTGGAGCGATTGGGGAAGGCTTGGCACGACGGTGCCGACCTGCGGCGTCTCCGGTCGGACATAGGTGCCAGGAAGCTGCTGGTTGCCGGATACCAGGTCGTGACGGATTTCCCGGCCGGCTTCCGCTCCCTGCTCGACCGGATGGTCCAGAGGGCCGTGGACCGGAAGGGTGATTGGGGCATCAACAAGCTCTACGGCGATTTCTACTACTGGGTGCAGGAGCTGCCACGCTCGGCGCTCGCCGACGCGCTGCGCGCCGAAATCACCGATCACATCGAGGCCAACACCATCCTCAAGACGGGCACCAAGCTGTTCGACGGCAGGGAAATCAACAACAGCTATACACTCGACGAGGCGGCCGCAATTGTCGGCGTCGCCCAAGGCAAACTTCGCCGCATGGCGATCGAGCTGGGCATGCTCGAAGCCGAAAAGCGGCCCGGCCAACCGGCGCGGCTCGATCGCGGGAGAATTCATGAGATCGCCGCGCTATTCCGTGGCTCCAAGACCATGCAGGACGTCGCCGGCGAGCTGGGTGTTGGCGTCGATGTGGTGCATTCCCTCGTGAAGGATGGCCTGCTGACCCCGCTACTTCGCGCCGGGCAGTCGGGCCTGAACAACTACGATTTCCCGGCGTCTGCTGCAGCCGACTTGCTTGCTCGCCTGGACGCCCTACCAATCACCGATGCACCTGATGACCAGCGCAAGGTGGCCTTGCCGGTGGCGGCGCAGCAAGCGCGCATCACCGTGGCGCGCGGCATGGCGCTGGTTCTTGATGGCTCTGTAGCAATCGTCGGCATCGACCAATCGGCGACTGGCCTGCAGCGCTACCGGGTGTCGGCATCCTCGATCGTCCGCGCGGCGCGGCAAGAGGTGAAGCCTGGGCTCACGGTGACTGCCGCCGCTGAACGCCTCGGCCTCCCGTACAATGCCACGATGGACTTCGTGAAGCGGGGAGTCATCGAGACGATCATCGAAGGCAAGGCGAGGTATGTGACCGAGGGCGAGATAGCTCGGTTTCAGGAAACCTATGTCGCGGTGCCCGAGCTCTCGGCCATCCTGGGCATCAAGCGATCAAGGGACACAATTGCCAGAATGGCCGGCGCCGGTGTCGAGCCAGCCTGCCCGCGGCCGCCGTATTGGAAGGTGCTTTATTGGCGAGATGAGGCAGTGGCGGCGGCAGGATCGATCGTCGCAGCCCAGTACTAGAGCGGCAAGCGACACTACGCGTGTGAATCCCACCAATATTGAGGCCCACCCATTGCCCGTTTCTCAAAACTGCCGGACAGTTCTCCGATGGAGCCAAAGATGTCCGATTCCCCCTACGCCAAAATAATCTTCGACAAGCCTGCGACTAACGACGCATTTCAGGGGAAGGGGCATGAGC
>JBARWY010000232.1:0-2977 GCA_049647065.1 Devosia sp.
ATCAAGGAAAAGACGCCTGGATCGCTGGAAGACCTGGTGGCGGCGGCGCGAGCGACGAACTGGCGGGAACTCGGCGAGGTCATGGGGCCGCTGGCGGATTTGGCATATCGAGGTTGCCTCGATGCCATGGCCACCCCCGGGGTGAGCACGGACTTGGCGATAGTCGTATTGCAAGCGCTCATCAGCCGCATGGAGGTGATGGCGCCGGATCAGTATCGCGTCGAACACGATCAGTCGAAGAATTTGACGACCTATCACGACCTGATCGAGTGGTTCATTGGCCATGACGCCGATGTCGAGTTCCGTGTCTCGGAAATCGCCAGCCTCAAGTTTCCCTTGAAGCTTAGGGAGGTCGTCCAGGTGGACTCAAAGCTCAGTCCCGCGGTGCAAGTCGCGGACGTGATGATCGGCGCGATCATCGAGGCGGCGAACACCCTGACCGGCCAACGATCGGGCGGACTGGATCCGGATGCCCTGACCGCACTCTACAGGGACGACCAGATCATCACCATGGTGCCCTCGATCGACTTCGAGGCATCGAAGGCCTTCCGTCGTGGCAGCCAGTCTTCCGCGATGATCGACTATCTGGCGAGGAACATGCCTCGGTCGTCGCGGTCATGACCTGCCCGACGGATCAGGCAGGATCACCATCAGTGACGCCCGTTTCAAAGACCGTGTCCGCGGTCATCCTTGATGGCAGTATGTCGGCCAATTCGGCAGCCGAGGCCAGACGTGTGATTTTATGGGCTCTGCCTCTTTGCCGCGAAGGCGGCTGATATCGCCGATCACGTCGCGCGTTGATGAAATCCGTTATCGATTGCTTTGGTGGCATTCCCGATGGATCATGCCGCAAACGGTCGGCGACGTAGGCGGATTCCATCATCGGCTGCCGCTGGGGGGCAACATGTCGATGAACTTGAAGTCGTCCATAGACGGTATCGTGTATTATTTGTCTGTCCTGAGGGTCTCAGTCGAAGTCCACAACAGCCTCAATCTTCAGGATATCAACGTTCTGTCCGAGAACTTTTTCCGGGACTTCCTTAACCTGGCATTCGGGTACCAGCTCAAGAATATCAATATCGTCGAGAAGAATGCCGAAGCGATCGATCTCGGGGATGACGCATCCAGGATCGCAATCCAGGTCACCTCCCGCAAGGATCTGGCGAAAGTTAAGCACACCCACGCCGGGTTCGTGAAAAACGGCCTGGAGCGCACATACGACCGGCTGATCGTGCTGGTG
Source organism: Devosia sp. (assembly GCA_049647065.1). GTDB lineage: Bacteria > Pseudomonadota > Alphaproteobacteria > Rhizobiales > Devosiaceae > Devosia. The sequence continues at coordinate 1,241 of JBARWY010000232.1, forward strand.
ATAGGCGAGCCGAAAGCGTTCAAGCAGGACACGTTGGGAGAAGAGGGTGACTTCCAGATGTCGCTGAAGGATGACGTCTGGGGAATCAATGCACTGGCCGAGAGGCTCCAGGACCTGCCGCTTGAGAAGCTGATCGAGTGCGAGAAGTATCTAAAGGCGGGCATATCCGTGCGGCGCCCCCGCGAGGCAAACGAGGTCCATACCTTGATCCGCTTGATCGAGGTGCTCAGCGAGGCGGAGGTCGAGGTCGTCCGTTCCGACATCCGCAACGATCCGGATCCGGACGGCAAGATCAACGCGAGGTTTGCGGACCATGCGGAATTCCTGAAGGAGCAGTTCACCGAGCTCCACATGCTTTACGGCGCCACCCTCGATGAGGTTACCAGCCAATCCGAGCTCGGCCATGGTCGCATGCTAAAGCTGCAGATATACCTTACCAACTGGAGCGATCGGGTCCTGCAACAGAGCGTCAACAACCCCAAGGTCGCGCTCGAAACAATGGTGTCACAAACAATGGAAAGGATGGGAGACAGCGACACCGGCTTCGACGAGGGAGCTGTCCGGTTCTACCTGACGCAGCAGCTGATCGCCTGCAACGTGTTCCCGAACAAGGTGAGCGCGCATGCCTAGCCTTTTCCTCAAGGACGAAGCGGTCGAAAAGGCTCCAGCCGTGGTCGGCTTCGAGGTCATCCGCTACATCCGGGCTGCCGGCAATCGACGCTTGAGCATTTTCGACGTCGTGGATCACTTTAAGCGGGAGAAGTGGTTCACGTTCAGCGCGTTGATGTACGGCCTCACGTTCCTCTACGCGGTCGGTCTCCTGGATTTCGATGAGCCTTATCTAGTTGCCCTCGATGCGGATTGACCTACTCTATACCGAGCCCGCGACGATCGAGCCGATCCGGTTCGAGGACGGCGTGAACGTGATCCTCGGCGAAAGCGACGAGACGAGTTCGAAGAACAACGGCGTCGGCAAGTCGATGTGCGTCGAGTTCATCAACTTTGCTCTGCTCAAGAAGAAGTCCGATAGCCGGGTGTCCAGGATCCCCAAGGAAAACTTTGATCCGACGACCTTCGTTTGCGTCAGGTTCACCCTGCACGGCGTGACATACACGCTAAAGCGCTCCCTGGCGGAGTCCGAGCAGCCCCGATTGGTCACGGACGGGCGCGAGACCATATTCTCGAAAGTCGAGGACGCTACCGATTTCCTGACGGAGGTCATGTTCCCAGGCAATGAAGCCAAGACCGTGAGCTTTAGGGAAATGCTAGGCCCGTTGATCCGGGACGAACGGTCCGAGTTCAAGTCGATCGTGTCCTACTTCGACACGCGCCTGCGGATACCGGAGAACTACGCACCGCATTTGATGCTCCTGGGCATCGACCTCGGCATCTACCGGCAGATCAAGGACATCATCAAGGAAATCGACTTGATCGCCGCCGAGGAGGGGCGCATCAGGGAAAGCGTCATGTTGGTGCGACAGAAGTCGATCGACGACGCCAGGTCGGACCTCAACGCGCTCGACGAGGAGGTGGAGACCATCAACGAGGCGATAGGAAACCTCGAGACCGCGCCGGGCTTCGATATCGTCCAGAGCGACCTGCTCGCCATCGAGGAAGAGATGGCAACTCTCCGCCGTCGCAAGGAAACGCTCAGCCAGCGCTCGGCGAGGCTGGCACCGATGACCTCTGCCTCGAAAATCGACAGTGACGAGATCAAGCAATTCTTCGACGAACTCC
>JBARWY010000233.1:0-207222 GCA_049647065.1 Devosia sp.
GTCTATTCGTGGCTGGCGGCGTTGAGGAATTGCTTGAGGCGGGTCGATTTGGTGGCGCCGAATACCTGTTCGGGCGTGCCCTCTTCCTCGATCATCCCTTGATGAAGGAAGATGACGCGGTCGCTCACCGAGCGGGCAAAATCCATGTCATGGGTGACCAGCACCATGGTGCGGCCTTCGTCGGCCAGCACCTTGATGACGCGCAGCACTTCGACTTCCAGCTCGGGATCGAGTGCCGATGTGGGCTCGTCGAACAGCATGACGCGGGGATTGATGCAGAGGGCGCGGGCGATGGCGGCGCGCTGCTGCTGGCCACCCGACAGCTGCGCCGGATAGGCGTCGGCTTTTTCGCGGATGCCCACCTTGGCCAGCATGGCGAGCGCCTCTTCCTGCACTTCTCCGCGAGCGCGCTTTTGCACGACGAGCGGCGCTTCCATGACGTTTTCGAGGATGGTGAGGTGGGCCCACAGGTTGAAGCTCTGGAACACCATGCCCAGTTCGGAGCGGATACGGCGGATCTGGTTTTCGTCGCCGACCTGCCGGTGCGGCGCCGTGCCCCGCAGCTTGATCTCTTCGCCGTCAATGGCCACGGAGCCGCTATCAGGCACTTCAAGCATATTGATGCAGCGCAGCAGAGTCGATTTGCCGGAACCCGAGGAGCCGATCAGCGACACGACTTCGCCTTCGCGGGCCGAGAAGGAAATGCCCTTGAGCACCTCCAGCTTGCCAAACGATTTGTGCAAGTCGCGGATAGCCACGACAGGCCACTTCTCCGCAACGGCGGCAGCAGCTTGCGCCATATTCACCTTTGGCCCGCCGTAGCGGGGCCTTCCTGACCGGCGATTGCCTTTTTTTGAGGCTGACAATCTTTACCGCCGTCAAGAAAAGCAAAAGTAGTGCACTTAGCAAGGGAAATGATGCGGCTGCGACATGTGGCTGGGGGAAGGCAGGCTCGCCTGCGTGGCGGCCCTCGCCTAAGGTGCGCGCAAACAGTTCAGGGCCCCTTGCATGTTCTTCGTCGTCTCCAAGGTGTTCTGGGCACTGGTTCAGCCCATCAGCCTCATATTCCTCCTGATCGTAATCGGACTGGCCCTCACGGCCATGGGCAAGCGTCGGATTGGACTGGCGCTCGGCACGCTGGGTGGGATGCTGCTGGGTATCGCCAGCTTCACCAATATCGGCGCTGTGTTGATCGCGCCGCTCGAGGCCAGGTTCGAACGCCCGGCGGAGTTGCCGCAGGAGGTCGATACGATCGTGCTGCTCGGCGGCGCGACTTCGGCGCGGATCAGCACGGCGCGGCAGGTCACGGAGACAAGCGAGGCGGGCGACCGGCTGATCGAGACGCTGTGGCTGGCCCAGCGCTATCCGGAGGCGCGGATCATCCTCACCGGAGGCGTCGCCCAGCTCATGCCGGGGGCGGAGACGGAAGCCGCGACGATGGAACGGCTAATGGTAGCGTTCGGAATTGCCCCGGAGCGGCTGGTGCTGGAAGGGGACGCGCGTAACACCGACGAGAACGCGGAGTATACCAAGGCGCTGCTGGGGCCGGCGCCTGGCGCTGTCCTGCTGGTCACCTCGGCATTTCATATGCCGCGTTCTGTCGGATTGTTTCGCAAAGTGGGCGTGGTCACCGTTCCGTGGCCGACCGATTACCGCAGCGCGGGCACGGAGGCGTTCGGTATCGACATCATCGAACCGATGGCCAATCTGCAGACGACGGGCGTCGCCATCAAGGAGTGGATCGGGCTGGCCGTCTATCATTGGACGGGGCGGATCGCGGAGATCCTGCCAGGTCAGGTCTCGAACTGATCCGATGGCACGACGAGCCGGTAGCGCACGCTATCGGATTCGATGCTGAAATCGGCCGTGCCGCCCACCGATAGCGGCACGATGCGCTCCAGCACCAGCGTGCCGAAATGCGGTTCCTGTCGCAACCGCTCGAGGTCGATGCCGGTTTCCTGCCACTCGATGACGAGGTCGGCATGATGGCCGGGGCGCTCAGCCATGTGGGCATCGATCCAGACGTGCCCCGGATGTCCATTGGCAAGTGCGCCATGCAGGACGGCGTTAGCGCCCAGCTCATGCAGGGCAAGGCCGATGTGGAGCGAGGCATTGGGGCCCAGCAGGGGATTTTCGCCGGTGATGCGGACCTTGGCCAGCACGGATGGTCCCACACGGGTCAGCTGGGAAGCGACGAGCGACTGCAGGTAAGTGCCGCGCCAGTTGCTCTCGGTCACCAGGTCCTGCGTGCTGGACAGGGCATGGAGCCGGCCGCGAAACTTGTCGAGAAAATCCTTGATGCTGCCGCTGTGATGCGCGGTCTGCATGGCGACCGACTGCACGATGGCCAGCAGGTTCTTGGAGCGGTGGCTGACTTCACGCAGCAGTGTGGCCACAGCCAGGTCGTGCGCAACCTCGTCGGTAATGTCGGTGACGATGGTGGTGACGCCTGTATCATCGGGCAGCAGCCGGGCCTCGAAATGGCGGCGCTGGAGACCCTCTCCTACATCGAATTCGATCGTCTCATTCACGCCGCTGGCGCGGCACCGATCGAACGTGTTTGCGAAGGCCGCGGTAACGACCGACGGCAGAACGTCCGCCTCCGTCCCACCGACGAACGGACCGGGTGGCCAGTCAGGAGGTATGTTTTCGGCGAGATCGAAGCGGTGGTCGGGGCCCTGGCGCAGCACGCAGATATTTCGGTGCCGCAGGCCTGCTGCCAAGACGCTCAACCTCATCTGCGTATCGCGATCCGGCGGAGTAGGTGGCATGGAAGCGAAACTCGCGAGAGCGTCGGGAATAGAAACGGCTTCGCCCGCAAAGGCGAAGCCGTGTCGGAAACCCGGCCAAAGAATAGGATTCAGGCGCGGCGGAAGAAGCTTATGGCCAGCGATATCACCAGGAAGGCGAGGAACAGGAAGAACAGGATTTGGGCGATGCCGGCGGAGGCGCCAGCGATGCCTCCGAAGCCGAGAACGCCGGCGATCAGGGCAATCACCAGGAAGACCAGGGCGTAGTAGAGCATGTCACTCTCCATCCGAAGCTATTGAGCTATCAACGGTTCTCGGGTTGGCAGGTTCCTGATGCGCAACAAAAAAGGCCGGGACAAACCCGGCCTTTGTGTTCTGGATGGCAGTGCTTAGGCCGCGGCGCGAGAGCCTTCGTCGAAGAACAGTGCCTGGCTGATCAGCGCCTTCACCATGTCGGGGTTGAATGGCTTGGTGACGAGGAATGTTGGTTCGGGGCGCTCGCCGGTCAGCAGGCGCTCGGGAAAGGCGGTGATGAAGATCACCGGCACCGAGTGATGGTTGAGGATATCATTGACCGCATCGATGCCCGAGCTGCCATCGGCCAGCTGGATGTCGGCAAGGATCATGCGCGGCTGGGTCTGGGCAAACAGGCTGACCGCTTCCTTGTGGGTGCGGGCAACGCTTACCACCTTGTGACCGAGGCTCTCCACGAGCTGCTCGATGTCCATCGCGATCAGCGGTTCATCCTCAATGATCATGATTTCGGTCGCGACCTGGCGGGAAATCTCGATCGAAGCTTCCTCGAGCAAGGAGGCAAACTCGCCATCAGGAACGGACAGGATTTCCGCTGCCTGAGCATGGGTGAACCCCTCCACCGCAACCAGCAGGAAGGCCTGCCGCGGACGCGGCGCCAGATTTGCCAGGTTGGTGGCGGCGCGCTTTTCCCACGCATAGGTGGACGTCGGCTGCGGCACTTTCACAGCGGAGGACGAAAACAACGCAGAGAAGAGCTTGTAGAGCGCGATCCGATCGTTGCTCGCCTCGGGAAACAGCGAAATATCGGCAATGAGAGCTTCGAGTGTGGCAGCCACGTAAGCGTCGCCTGAGGTCTGCGATCCGGTGACTGCGCGAGAGAACCGCCGCAGGTACGGCAGGTGCGGAGCAATCCGCGTGGACAAAGTCATATGTGAACTCCCAGTGACGCTAAGGCTCGTGGTTTGCACGAAATCGGAAAACGTGGGTTGTTCGAAGAAAGTTCCCGGGGGCGGGGAACTTTTTTTGGCACAGCGCATTGTGCTGGCCGAACGTGGGCAATTTCAATCATAATATCTGACGGTCAGACACGGCATGATGAAGGAAGAATTGGTGACCCAGCAACGTATGCGAACGCAGGCGGGGCGGGCAGAAGACGGACTGGGTCCAAATACGGACATCGGTGCTCGACTGCGCGCCTTATACGGGGCGGTGCAGGAGGAGGGCGTTCCCGAACAACTGCTCGACCTGTTGGAAAAGCTCGATAGCGCCGAACAGACGCAAAAGGCAAAGAATGCCACTCGTGACGGAGAGTAACGCAGTGGCGGCCGAACCGACTTCATTCAAGCGCGAGATGCTTGCGACCTTGCCGAGCCTGCGGGCTTTTGCGGTATCGCTCACGGGCAAGCATGACAAGGCCGACGACCTGGTGCAGGACACCGTCATGAAGGCCTGGGCCAAGCAGTCCAGCTTCGAGATGGGCACCAATATCAAGGCCTGGCTCTTCACCATCCTCCGCAACGAATTCTACAGCCAGATGCGCAAGCGTGGCCGCGAAGTGCAGGATAGCGATGGTGCGTTTACCGAGCGCCTGTCAGTGCACCCGGCCCAGTACGGCTCGATGGACATGCAGGATTTCAAAAAGGCCCTGGCGCAGCTGCCGGACGATCAGCGCGAGGCGGTGATCCTGATCGGTGCTTCAGGCTTTTCCTACGAAGAAGCGGCTGAAATCTGCGATTGCGCGGTGGGTACGATGAAAAGCCGCGTAAGCCGGGCTCGCACCCGGCTGCAGGATATCCTCAAGATCAGCGGCGAGGCCGATTACGGCCCTGATGCGGTCTCGGCGCAGGTGACCACCAGCAACCACTCGTTCTAGTCTGGCGCCGAAAGAGCCTGGCGAATTGCCTTCGCCATGGCATCTTCTGGAACCGGCTTGATGACCACTGCGAGATCGGTCTGGCCAAGGCCAGGGTCACGGTGCACCGCGACGTCGGATGTAATCAAGACAACCGGAATGGCGGCGGTGCGAAGGCTCTCGATGAGTTGGCGCACCGCAGTGTCATGGCGGCGGACTTCGATTATGGCCACGGCGAGATCGGGCCAGTAAGCGTGAAGTTGTTCAGCCTCGATGGCGGAGCGAGCGAACAATGTGTGTCCCGCGCCCTCATTTTCAAGCATGCGCTGGAGATCGAGCGCAATAAGGAACTCTTCCTCGACGATGAGGGCAGTTCGGCCGTTGAGCATGGTCTATTCGCAACCTTTCGACCACTCATGCAGGCCGAAACGCCATATTGTCATTTAAATTTGACATGTTGCGGAACGAGGGTAGGCCGTTCGCGTTGGGCCTGTGATCTACATCCCAGCGTCATTGGTGCCCCTTGAATCTTGTACTTCCCGGTTCGGGGCGCAGGGTGCCCTGCGAGCAGTGCCCGTTGCGCGCCATGCCTGAGTTCCGCACCTTCGAGCCACAGGAACTGCGCTTCGTCTCGTCGTTCAAGACGGGAGAGCTAGTCGCCGAAACGGGTACGACGCTGCTTTCGGAAGGTAGTCACAGCGCTCACCTCTACACGCTGCTGTCAGGCTGGGCGTTCCGCTACAAGACCTTGTCGGACGGGCGTCGGCAAATCCTCAATTACATGTTGCCGGGTGACCTTGTCGGATTGCAGGGCTCGATAATTGGAGAGATGCAACACTCGGTCGAGGCCCTGTCTCCGGTGGTATTGTGTGTTTTCCAACGCGACCGGTTGAACGAACTCTTTCGCAATCATCCCGGTCTCGGTTTCGACATCACCTGGCTCGCGGCGCAGGAGGAGCGCATGCTGGACGATCATCTGCTTAGCCTGGGACGCCGCACGGCGATGGAGCGTGCCGCCTATCTCATCGCATTCCTCTATCATCGCGCGGTTTCGGTTGGCCTTGCAGCTTCGCGCACCCTTTACCTTCCAATCACCCAGATGCACGTAGCCGACACGCTGGGGCTTTCCATTGTCCATACCAACAAGACGCTGCGGAAGCTCGCGGACCGGTCGCTGATCCGGTGGCTGGATCGTTCATGCGAAGTGCTCGACGTCGCCGGATTGATGGAAGTAGCGGCCTGGGACGGCCCGGTGAAACGCCGTCGGCCGCTGATATGACCGCCGTTCAAGCCTCAAATCTGCCATCGCCTTCGGCCAAGGGGAGCCTGCTGGAAACACGTGGTGTGCGACAGGCGGCGCGGAACAAATGAGCACTATGGGCATTGCGGACGGACCTGCCAGTCAGCACAGAACGGGGACGACACAAGCCCTTGGCCGGCGGCTGGCGGTGTTGCCGGCGCTTGGTCTCGTTGTGGTCGCCGCGTTTGCAGCGCTGGTGCTCGTGCAGGGTATCGATCGGCAAATCGGCGATGTCCTGCATACCTATGAGGTGCGCAACCAGGCACGCGAACTCACGATAGCCTTGAGCGAAGCCGAAAGCAGCCAGCGCGGCTATCTGCTGACGGGCGATGAAAGCTATCTCGAGTCATATCGCAACGAGACCGCGTCGGTGGGCACGCATATTCTCTCCATGACGGCCGTGACCGATGACGACCTGGAGCAGGCCGCACGGGTCCGCAGTATCGCCGGGGAAATTGTCTCGAAGATCGACGAGATGGGACAAACCATCGAGCTTGTTGAACAAGGCCGCGCCGCCGAGGCCAGGGCCATGGTTCAGATGGGTCGGGGCGAGCGACTGATGGATGGCTTGCAGGTGGCGCTGGAGCAGTTCATCGGCGAAGAGAACCAGAAGCTGCTCGAACGCAACCGGGGCATAGACCATTCCCGGCGCTGGCTGGTGGGCGCGATCATCGTGGCCCTGGCGGGCGCCGTGCTGCTTGCCTACATGCTGTTCTCCCGCACACAGCGGCAGGTAAGTGCGCTGGCCCGGAGCAAGGATCTGCTTGCGGGCGAAAACGAAGTTCTGGAAGCCCATGTGCTGGACCGGACGCGGGCGCTGGAAGAGGCGCGCGAACACGCCGAGCGCGAGCGACAACGCGTGGAAGCTTTGTTGCAGGACGCCAACCACCGCATCGGCAACTCGCTTGCCACCGTATCCTCGCTGCTCGGGCTGCAGTTGCTGCGAAGCGAATCCGAGGAGGTGCGCGCCGCGCTGGAGTCAGCGCGATCGCGTGTGCATTCGATCGCCACGGCCCATCGGCGATTGCGGCTAGGCGGCGACCTCGAAACCGTCGGCGCGGATGAGTTCCTCGGGGCCGTGCTGGAGGACATCGCGACAACTGGGACCGACGCCAAGAACGTCAGGCTCGAAGGCGAGTTCGATGCCATTGTTGTGAGCGCACGAGACGCCACCACCATCGGTATTCTGTTGGGTGAACTGGTCACCAATGCGGTCAAGCATGCCTTTCCGGCAGACCGCGCGGGTACCATCACTGTCGCTCTCAAGCGCGATTCTGCCGGCGTGCCCACATTGAGCGTGATCGACGACGGCGTTGGCATTGCCAGCGAGCGACAGCCGGGCGAGGGCGGGCTGGGGTCGGTCATCGTCCGGCAACTGGCGACACAGTTCGGTGGAGAACCGCACTACGAGCGACGGGTCGGCGGCGGTTTGCATGTCAGAGTGTCGTTGCCCGGCATCGAAGGTGCAGCGTCTTCGGCCCAGCGCTGACCAGGAGACAGGTATTGCGCATCATTGCTGTTCTCAACCGCGATGGCGGAACGCTGCGAACCATGGACCTCGATGCGTTCAGCGCCGATGCGATAGCCGCGTTCGCGCGGCATGGTCATCAGCTCGAATGCAAGGTCGTCTCCGGACCCGACGTGGAAGCGACGCTACGTCGGGCTGCAACCAGCGACGGCGTCGATGCCGTACTTGCCGGCGGCGGCGATGGCACGATTTCGACCGCTGCAGGTATAGCCTACGAGACCGGTATGCCGCTGGCGGTGCTGCCCGTGGGCACGATGAACCTCTTCGCGCGGGCGCTGGGGGTGCCGCTTGACCTGAACGAAGCGCTGGAAGCCATCGCCGCGGGCGAGATCGGCGCGGTGGACATAGCCACTGCCAACAATCGGCCTTTCGTGCATCAGTTCGGTGTAGGCATCCACGCGCGCCTGGTGCGCATCCGCGAGAATATGAGTTATGGCAGCCGCGCCGGGAAGATGCTGGCGAGCTTGCGGGCAATTGGTGCCGCGGCGGTCAATCCGCCGCAATTCGACGCCGAGTTCCACACGCGAACGGGAATCGAAACGCTCCGTGTTTCGGGCATTGCCATCTCAAATAACCCGCTGGGCGATGGCCAGATCCATGCCGGTCGTCTCGATGCCGGCCTGCTGGGGGTTTATGTCGCGGCTGCCGTATCGACGTCGGCGCTGCTCAAGCTGGCGGCAGACGTGTTCATGGGCACCTGGAGAGCCAGTCCCGCGGTGTCGGAGAAAGAGGTCGCCGAAGTGACATTGCATTTTCCCAAGCGAAAGCGTGGTGCTCATGCGGTGATCGATGGCGAGCTGATCAAGCTCGAGCGCTCGGTTACGCTCAAGGTACATCCAGGGGCGCTGAAGGTCGTGCTGCCCAAGGTGGCGGCGCCGGCACCAGCCACGTAAGTTTTCTGGAACTGAATCGCCGCTGGCACGTTGCACGCAATCAGCCGGCAAGTTTGGGGTGTCGCAGAACACCGCGTTAGCGTCAGGACGGGAAGTGAAAGACCAAGAAGCCAACCTTCCGGACGAGGTGCGGAAGGTTGTGGATGATCCGGTACGGCTGGAAGCGCTAGGGGCGCTTGAGTTGGCGGATAGCCGCGCGGATGCCGATTTCGAGCGGCTGGCCCGAACTGCAGCGTTTATCTTCAAAGCGGAAATCGCACTTGTGACGCTCATTGGGCAGGAGAGGCAATGGCTTCGCGCCTGCTTCGGCGTCGACGGCGTTACCGAGGCGCTGACGGAGACATCGTTCTGCGCGCATACCATTGCACTACCCAGCGACGAGGACACGCTGGTCGTGCTCGATGCTGCCAGCGATGACCGCTTCAAGACCAATCCGCTGGTGACCGGTTGGCCCCACATACGCTTCTATGCCGGCGCAGCTGTCATAGTCGGTGGGCAAAAGGTGGGCTCGCTCTGCGTCATCAGCAGTCATCCACGCCAGGGGGTGGAGCCCGGGCTCGTCGAGCAGCTCGCTGGCCTTGCCGGCCTGGCATCGACGCTCTTCTCCCTCAAGGACGAAGCCCGCGTGCGGGCCCGTACAGCCGCAGCGCTGGTGCGCGAAGAATGGCGCCATGCCTTGACCCTGGAAGCGGGGAAGGTGGGAAGCTGGGTGTGGGACGTCAGCACAGGGGACGTCGCCTGCAACGACATGTTCCGGCGCATGCACGGTCTGCCGGAAGCAACGCCGGTGCGCGTCGAAGGCGTGCTCGCAGCCATCCACACGGCAGACCGGGCCAGGGTCGAAGCGGGCATCGAGGCGAGTTTTCGCGACGGCGTCGACTATGACGCGGAGGCTCGCATTGCCGCCACCGGCCGCTGGCTGACGATGCGCGGCCGCGTCTACCAGCGCGATGCCGAAGGCAACCCGCTGGTGATGATGGGCGTCAGCATCGACATTTCAGAGAGCAAGCAAAGCGCTGACCATACGAGGCTGCTGCTGCGCGAACTGAACCACCGGGTGAAGAACACCCTGGCGATGATCCAGTCGGTGGCACGGCAGACCATTCGCCAGAATCCCGATCCGCACGATTTCCTCCAGGCATTCTCCGGGCGGCTGCGCACCATATCCGATGCACATGTTCTGCTGGCCGATCGCGACTGGTCGGGCGTGCAGCTCTATGAAGTCATTGCCTCGCAACTCGGCCCAGGCTTCCGGAGCACTCCTGATCGGGCCGACGTGCAGGGGGAGGATGTGACGCTGCCGGCCGATCATGCCCTGGGATTGGGATTGATCCTCCACGAGCTGACCACCAATGCCCATCGCTATGGCGCCTGGTCAGGGGACGAGGGTACGGTCAGCATCGATTGGGAAATCAGGCGCAAGCCGGCGCGCGGTCTCTCCCTGACATGGCGGGAGAGTGGCGGGCCGAGCGTGTCAGAACCGCCGGAATATGGGCTGGGTGCAAGGCTGATCGAGCGTAGCCTTGCCAAGGTGCTCGACAGCGAGGTCAAGCTCAGCTTCGACCCCGCCGGTGTGGTTGCCCATATATGGATGCCGCTGCCGTCCGAGCAGGCCTGAATGGCCTACTCGTCGCTTTTGTCGGAGCCGCCGCGCACCAGCAAATAGGCCGCGATGGCCGCCGCCGGCAGCATCAAGGTTCGGGCGAGCGGAGATTTCAGCATAACGGGCAGGGCGGTCAGGGCCGCAGTCGTGACGAAGGCGCTGGTCTCGGTCGACCGGCGCTTTTCGGCGACATCGCGCCGACGGCGGCCCTCGCCGACGCGCGTGCCGAGATAAACCGCCAAAGCCAGCACCAGGAAGGCACCGGCGAAGATCAGTGCGGCGTAGATGGTGCCGTAAAGGTTTGCCAGCGCGAAAAAGCCGGCAGCAACGAGGAAGCTCACGCCGACCAGGGCCAACACGATCATCAGAGCATTGACGATGACCGTATTACGGACGCGTTCGGTTATCGCTTCGACCTCGATGCCGAGCAGCGCGGCGAGCGGTACTAGCAGATGCATGACTAGCGCCGGGACAGCAGAGCGAGAATGAAGCCGATACCGACTGCGCTGGCGACCGCCGTCAGCGGCTTTTCCCGGATCGTGTCCTTGAGTTGCTTTTCGAGGGCACTGGCCTGGTCCTGCACGTCTTCGACAACCTGCTCGGCCTGCCTCTGCAGGTGGTGAGCCTCGCTCTTGGCGACGGACCTGACCTCGTTGACCTTGTCATTGCTCAGGCGCGCCAGGGTGGTGGCGATAGCCTTGATGTCGTCCTGGAGCTGGGAGACCTGTTCCTCGAGCTGCGCTTCTCGGACGTTGGCGCTGGCACGGCTGGCGCGGGCGGCGGCCGGTTTGCGGCCGGGGGCGAGGTCGGATGTGGTGGCCATAAGGACGCTCCTGTGTTTGGTGGACATCAACGTGCGGAAAACGGCGTGGTTCCAAGGACATGAAAAGAGACACCCCAACGCGCGATTGCGCATTGGGGTGGCAAGGAGCGGGTGAAAGGGGGGCAACTTTCGACCCGCGGGCGCGTCTCACTGTGTGAGAACCAGAGACTGGCTGCGCCTGTTATCGTTGCTGGGGTGCTAGATGCGTCCCATCAATACGAGGATGAGAACGACGACCAGGACGACTCCCAGGATGCCGGACGGGAAGTAGCCGAAACCGCGCGAATAGCCCCAACTGGGCAATGCGCCGATCAACAGCAGAATAAGGATGATGATGAGGATTGTACCTAGACCCATGATCGGTCTCCTTGCTTATTGTTTTTGTGACGCTTCGGCTGGCGACTAGATGATCGCCAGCATTAAGGCAGCAGCGGTAGCCAGTATGAACATTGCCGGAGCCAGGGCCTTGAGCACATCGCCATAATGGGTTTGCCCATCATAGCCCTCAGTCCACACCGTAGCGGTGCGTCCGGCGTCTTCTAGCGCCTTGATTTCCATGTAGGTCATGCCGGCCTCCGCCTTGAACAATTGCGCAAATGTTTGCGCGTGTCCCAGGAACGGGCGCTGATCTAGTTTGGTTCCGTGGCGGCAATTGAATCAGTTTGATGGTCTATTCGACCCGCAGGACATCCACCGACTGCCTGGTCTCGTGCGAGCCATGCGTCTTCAGCACGCCGACGATGGGAGAGATGTCGGCATAGTCGCGGCCGTGGCCGATGGAGATGTGGTCGGGGCCCGCGATCATGGCATTGGTCGGGTCGAACTCGACCCATCCGACATGGCTCCCACACCAGACGCGCACCCAGGCATGCATGGCGTCGGCGCCCTCTAGACGCGGCTTGCCGTGCGGCGGATTGGTGCGCAGGAAACCTGAGACGTAACCGGCCGGAATGCCGATGCCACGCAGGCCCGCGATCATGACATGCGCAAAATCCTGGCACACACCCTTGCGCAGCGCGAAAGCCTCTGCCGGTTTGGTCTCGACGTCTGTCGCCCTGGGATCGTAGGCAAAGTCGCGGTGGATGGCCATGCATAGTGCAAGGGCCGCAGCCATGACCGAGGGCGTGTCTGAAGTGACGGTCTCTACATAAGCGGTAATCGCGGGGACCAGCGGCACGCGCGGTGAGGCGGCGAGGAAATGCTGGGGGCTGTCGGGCTCGACCGACCAGTACCGCGCTATCTCCTTGCGCAAACCGTCCCGTGACGGTGAAAGGTCGGCCGGTGGCAGCAGGTCTTCGACCTGGACACGCGCGGTCAGCCGAATGTCGAGGTGATCGTGTGGCGTAAGGTAGGTGAGCGTGGTGACCGAATTGCCGAAGAAGTCGGTGAAGGTGCTCTCGCGCTGCGGGCGTGGCTCGAAGGACAGGCCGGCGGCCACCACGCGCTGCACACCGGGAATGGTGATCGGCGCCACGCGGATCAGGTGGCGACCGCCATGGACGGTGGCATCGTAGTCATAATGCAGTTCGAGGCGGACATCGTAGAGCATGGCCGTCACACGAAATAGGCTGCGGCGACGAGGCCGGCCAGCATGCCGATGTCGGCGGCGAGTTTATCGAGACGCCTGGGGGTCATGTCGGCCGGTTCGGCAATGCGCAGGTCGGTTTCGATCTGGAGGGCGGCCTTGGCCGCGGGCGAGAGCTGGCCGTCGTCGATGCCGCCGGGCAGCATTTCGATCTGGGCGCGCAGTTCTGTGAGCTGGAAGATCACCGAGCGCGGATTGAGCGGGTCGAGAGCCAGCAGGTCAATGGCACTCTGAGTGCCGGCGCTTACCGAATAGCGGCGGCGATGCGACATGACGCTGTCGCCGATTTCGAGCAGCATTTCGAGCGATCCGTCAGGCGCACCCTTGTCGGTCAGGTGACTGACGATACGAGCAATCTGGATGGCGCGTTCGAGGCGGCGGCCGAGTTCGAGGAAGCGCCAGCCGGCGAAGCGGTACATGTTTTCATGCACGAGGCCCGAAAAGCCGGCCAGCTTGCGCAGCAGTACGGTCATCGCGCGTGTGGCGTCGTCACCGGGCCTGATGCGCGTAGCAAAACGCTGGGCGGTCTTCTGCAGGTCGTTTAACGCCAACCAGCCATCGGGCGAAAAGCGGTCCCGGATCTGCCCGGCGCTGTGCACGGCGCTGTCGATCGAAGCGAGCAGGCCTTGCGGCATGGCCTCGCCGGCATCGACATCGATGCTGTCGAGGAACTCGGCGCAGTGGGTCAGGATCGGCAGGTCGGCCTTGCTGAGTTCAGCGAGGCGGGCATTGTAGGCGCGCAGGATGCGTACGGTGGCTTCGCACCGCTCGGCGTAGCGCCCCAGCCAGATGAGGTTGTCGGCGGCCCGGCTTGGCAGGCTGCCGGGCGAGTTGCGCACCAGCTTCCTTCCGTCCTGAGGCAACAGGGACACGCGCTCTACGGGCTTGGAGGACAATACCCAGACGTCCGCCGCCTGGCCGCCGCGCTGCATGGCGATGGCTGATGTATCGAGCGTCGAACCGACGCGGGCGAAGCCGCCGGGCATGATGGTCCAGCCATCCGCAGTGCGGGCGGCATAGACGCGCAGCGTGATGGGGCGGGGTTGCAGCTTGCCGTCGACATAGACCGGGGCGGTCGACAGCTGCACGGGTTCCTGGCCGACATAATCGGCGCCATTGGCTCGGATGCGCTCGATCAGTGCGGCCTTCTGCTCTGGCGGAATGGACGAACCGAGAGCGGTGCCCCGCAGGTCGTCGAAGGGCAGGGTGGTCGAGAAGGCCGAGCCGATCAGCAAGTTGTCGAAATTATCGATGACATGGCGCTGCTCACCAGGCTGGCCGCACCACCAGGTGGCGATCTCGGGCAGTTGCAGGTCGGCGCCGAGCAGTTTCTGGGCGAGGCGCGGCATGAAGGCGGCGAGGGCGCGGGTTTCGAGCAGGCCCGTACCGAGCGCGTTGATCATCGAGATGGAGCCGTGGCGCAGGGCCTCGACCATGCCGGGCGTGCCGATGCGGCTGTCGTAGCGCAATTCAAGCGGGTCGACGAAGCTGGCATCCATGCGGCGCCAGAGCACGCTGATCGGCTTGGGGCCGGCCACGGTGCGGACCATGACCTTGCCATCCTCGACGATCAAGTCCTCGCCTTCGAGCAGCATCAGGCCAAGATAGCGGGCGATATAGGCGTGTTCAAAATAGGTTTCGTTGAGCTGGCCAGGCGTCAGGATGCCGACCCGGCCGCCGTCACGCTTGGCATCGGCGAAAAGGGTATCGCGGAAGCCCCGGAAGAACCCGGCAAGCCGGTGGACGTTCATATCCGCGTAGATGTCGGAGAGTGCCCGTGTGGTTGCAACACGATTTTCGAGCGCGAAGCCGGCGCCGGAGGGCGCCTGCGCGCGGTCGCCCAGCACCCACCAGGCGCCATCGGGCCCGCGGCCCAGTTCGAAAGCACAAAAGTGCAGATAGTGCCCGCTGACCGGTTTGACGCCAACCAGCGGGCGCAGGAACTCGCCATTGCGGGCGACAAGCTCCGGCGGCAGCAGGCCCTGCTGTACCAGGGTATTGTCGCCATAGATGTCGGCAATGACGGTTTCGAGCAGTTCAGCGCGCTGAATGAGGCCGGAGCTGATGCGTGACCAGTCGGTTTCCTCGATCAGCAGCGGCACGTGG
This sequence comes from Devosia sp., assembly GCA_049647065.1. GTDB lineage: Bacteria > Pseudomonadota > Alphaproteobacteria > Rhizobiales > Devosiaceae > Devosia. Next base: position 14,696 of record JBARWY010000233.1, read on the forward strand.
GCCAGCGGCCAGTCACGCTCCTTGCCCTCGGCGCCATCGTATTTGCGATAGAACACGCCTGCGTCGCGCAGATACTGGTCGGCGCGCTCGAAACGGGCAGCAAGCTCAATGGGGCCAAGGTGGTCGAAGGCCGCCATCAACTGTGACCAGCCCGGACGGATGTTGCCGGATGGGTCGATCATCTCGTCGGGCACGCCCGGCTGCAGGCAGTAATCAGCAATAATGCTGGGTCCCGCCGGCGGCTTGCCCTTCGACTTTTGATTCCGCATTTCCATGCGCTACCAGAAGCGTGGCGGCCGGCGCAGGTCAAGCGTCAGCGGAAATTCGTCCGCAGGCTTTTCCCCGCGCAAGGCATAGCCGCCGGTCGTATAGTTCTGGGGAACAAAACGCGCGAGACGCCTGGCCTCGGCCTCGTTGCCGTTGACCGGGAAGGTGTCGTAGCTGCGGCCGCCGGGATGGGCCACGTGATAGACGCAGCCACCGACGGGGCGCCGGCTCCAGGTATCGTAGATGTCGAAAACCAGCGGCGTATTGACCGGCAGCACCGGGTGGAGCCCGGACGCCGGCTGCCAGGCTTTGTAGCGCACGCCGGCAACGGCCGTGCCGGCTGTATCGGTCTTGCGCAGCGGTACCGGACGCTGGTTGCAGGTGACGACATAGCGTTCGGGGTTGATGCCTTCGAGGCGGACCTGCAGGCGTTCGACCGAGGAATCCACGAAGCGGACCGTGCCACCGATGGCGCCCTGTTCACCCATGACGTGCCAGGGTTCGAGCGCCTGCCGCAGTTCGAGTTTTACGCCCTCGTATTCTACCTCGCCGCAGAACGGGAAACGGAATTCAAGCTGAGCGGCGAACCAGGCAGGATCGAGCTTGAAGCCATGCCGGTCGAGATCGGCCAGCACATCGCGGAAGTCCTGCCAGACATAATGCGGCAGCATGAAGCGGTCATGTAGCGTAGTGCCCCAACGCGCGAAGCTGCCATCGGCCGGGTCGGTCCAATAGCGGGCGATGAGAGCGCGGATCAGCACCTGCTGGGCCAGCGACATGCGCGCATTGGGCGGCATTTCGAAGCCACGGAATTCGACGAGGCCGAGCCGGCCGGTGGGCCCATCGGGGGAATAGAGCTTGTCGATGCAGATTTCGGAGCGGTGGGTGTTGCCGGTGACGTCGACCAGCAGGTTGCGGAACAGGCGATCGACCAGCCAGGGCAGGGGCGCGGGTTCGCCAGAGGCAGGATTGGGCACCTGTGCCATGGCTATTTCGAGTTCGTAGAGGCTGTCGTGGCGGGCCTCGTCGAAGCGCGGCGCCTGGCTGGTCGGCCCGATGAAGAGACCCGAGAACAGGTAGCTCATCGCCGGATGACGCTGCCAGTGCAGCACCAGCGACTTGAGCAGGTCGGGCCGGCGCAGGAACGGGCTGTCGGCGGGCGTGGCGCCGCCGACCACGACATGGTTGCCGCCGCCGGTGCCGGTATGGCGCCCATCGATCATGAACTTGTCGGCGCCGAGCCGGCTGAGGCGAGCCTCTTCATAGATCGCAGTGGTGGTGGCGACGCAGTCGTCCCAGCTCGAAGCCGGGTGGATATTGACCTCTATGACGCCCGGATCGGGCGCGACGCGGATGACGTTGAGGCGCGGGTCGTGCGGCGGGGAATAGCCTTCCAGGTGGACCGGCTGGCCGATCTCTTTCGCCGCGGCTTCGGTGGCGGCGACGAGTTCGAGATAATCCTCCAGCTTCTCGACCGGCGGCAGGAAGACGCAGAGGCGATGGTCCCGAATTTCGGCGGTGACGGCGGTGCGCACCACGCCTTCGATTTCGCTGATTTCCTGTTCGGTGATGTCCTGCTGCTCGGTGGCGGCGGTGAAATCGGCGGTAGTCTGGGCGCGCGGATCGGCTTCGAGGCCGGTCTTCTGGCGGGCAAGGATTTCGACGGGATCGGGCAGCGGACCCCGTGGCGCGCCGGGATCCTGCGCGACGACATGGGGATATTCCGTTGCCTTCAGGTGCTTGAGCGAGCTCAGCGGCAGGCGATAGCCGGCCGGGCTGTCACCGGGTGCCAGGAACAGCTTGCCGCGACGGGTCTTCCACATCTCTGTCAGCCACGGGCTCGACGCAGCGGCGTTCCAGCGCTGCACCGGAAGGACATAGCCGGTCGGATTGGTCAGCCCGCGTTCGAAAACCTTGGCGATGCGTGAGCGGGCTTCGGGATCGGACAGTTCGGAATTGGCAGGATCGACATTGGCCGGAAGATTTGCCTCTTTCAGCAGCCACTCGCCGGGGTCTTCATAGGCCTCGGCAATGGTCTCTCCGGTCAGGCCAAGATTCCGCGAGAAAGCCGCAAGAAATCTGCGTGCATGCTCGTGGGTTGCTGCGGTCTTGATCCCTTCACGCGCGATCAGGCTCTCGTCGTTCCACACCGGCCTGCCGTCGAGGCGCCAGTAGAGCGAGAAGGTCCAGCGCGGCAGCGTTTCTCCCGGATACCACTTGCCTTGGCCATAATGCAGCATGCCATTGGGCGCAAAACGCTCGCGCAAACGCCGGATCAGGTCATCGGCAAGCGTCCGCTTGGTCGGCCCCACGGCGCCGGTATTCCACTCCTCGGCCTCGAAATCGTCGATGGAAACAAAGGTCGGTTCGCCACCCATCGTAAGCCGGACGTCGTTGTCCGCCAGTACCTTATCGACCCGTTTGCCGAGAGCATCGAGCTCGTCCCAGCTCTCGTCCGAGAAGGGCTTGGTGATGCGTGGGTGCTCGGCGACGCGGGTGACGCGCATGTCGAAGGCGAAATCGACTTCAGCATAGGAGGCGGTACCGGAGATCGGCGCAGCGTTGCGATAGTGCGGGGTAGCGGCGAGCGGCACATGGCTCTCGCCGGTCAGCAGGCCCGAGGTGGGGTCGAGGCCGACCCAGCCGGCGCCGGGCAGATAGACTTCGCACCAGGCGTGTAGATCGGTGAAATCGTGATCGGTACCGGCGGGGCCGTCCAGCGAGACCAAATCTGGTTTAAGTTGAATGAGATAGCCGGAAACGAAGCGAGCGGCGAGGCCGAGATTGCGCAGGGTCTGGACCAGCAACCAACTGGAATCGCGACAGCTGCCCCTCGCGTTGCCCAGGGTTTCCTCTGGGCTCCAGACACCGGTTTCCATGCGCACGATGTAAGCGATGTGCTGCTGGATCGAGGCATTGATGGCGGTGACGAAGTTCACCGTGTTCATTGGGGTCTTGTCGATGCCATCAAGGAATTTCTGCAACAGGGGGCCGACGGGCTCGGGTTGCATATAGATGGAGAGATCGGCGCGGATGTCTTCCGGATACTGAAACGGCCAGATTTCGGCGCTCTCTTCGACGAAGAAATCGAAGGGGTTGTAGACGGTCATGTCGGCCACGAGGTCGACTTCGATCTTAAGCTCGGTCACCGGCTCGGGGAAGACGAAGCGCGTCAGGAAATTGCCATAGGGGTCCTGCTGCACGTTGACGAAGTGCAGCGCGGGCGAAACCTTGAGCGAATAGCTCAGCACCTTGGTCTTGGAATGCGGCGCCGGCTGCAGTCGGATGATCTGAGGCTGCAGATAAACCGGGCGATCATACTTGTAATGCGTCAGGTGATAGACGGCGGCTTTGATCGACATGCGTTGGTGTCGCTCGTTTCAGGCCACGAATTTGACTTCCCGGTTAAGAGCTTAGCGGTGTTTGGCGGCCGGGGCTAGGCGGCGTGTGGAGGTAGCCTCACACCATCTCGTCAATCACCTGCCGCTGTCGGACCATCTCGAGGAAAATCCGATAGTCCTTGTCGAAATGGGCCCGGGCGGCGGGATCGGGGGCGCGCTCGCGGCCGCCTTGCTGCATGGCGATGCAGGCGGCGTCGAGGCTGGGGTATAGGCCCGCGGCGGTAGCCGCGACCATCGCCATGCCGAGGAGGGTCGCATCCTTGGCCGATGACTCGACCACGGTGCAGCCGGTGGCGTCGGCATAGAGTTCCATCATCACGGCATTCTTGGTGTGGCCACCGGTGACATGCAGAGTGTCGATGGCATAGCCGCGGGTGTTGAGGGTTTCGAGGATGTGACGGACCCCCAGGGCAATGGAAACGGCAGTGCGCCAATAGAGGCGACAGAGCGAGTCGAAGTCGCTGTCGAGGGTCAGACCCGAGATAACGCCGAGGGCGAAGGGATCACCCAGGGGCGAGCGGTTGCCGTGGAAGTCGGGGAGGACATGCAGTCGCTCGGCTAGCGTCAAACCCTCGCGCTGACGCAGTTCCAGGATGCGATGGGCTATACGATGGTGCATTTCCGCCGTCGGTTCGCCGCCCGCACCATGCCAGCGGATAATGTGATCAAGCAGGGCACCCGTTGCGGATTGGCCCCCCTCGTTGAGCCAGACGCCAGGCAATACGGCACCGAAGTAGGGGCCCCAGACGCCTGCGGTCGGCCGGTCTTCGGCAGACAACGCCATGACGCAGCTAGATGTGCCGGCGATCAGGGCAAGGTGCCGGTCGATAGTGCCAACATCGTGGGTGAAGGCGCCGAGCACGCCGAGCGCACCAGCATGGGCATCGATGAGGCCGGCGCCCACGCGGCAGGCAATGGTAAGTCCGAGATCGGCGGCGGCGGCCTCAGTCAGCGCACCGAGGTCAGTACCAACCGGACTGGCATGAGCGGGCAGGGCAGCCTTGCCGATGAGGTCTTCGAGTCCAACGGAGGCGAGGAAGTCATGCTGCCAGCCGGCTTCGGTGTGAGCGAGATAGGTCCACTTGCAGGTCAGCGTCGACTGGCTGCGGGCGAACGAGCCGGTGGCCTTCCACGACAGGAAATCGGCGAGGTCAAACATCATTCCGGCCCGGTCCCAGCTCTGAGGCAGGTGCCGTTTGAGCCACATCAGCTTGGGAACTTCCATTTCCGGCGACATGACACCGCCGGCATAGGCCAGGACAAGGTGACCGGTCGCCGTACATTCCTCGGCCTCGGCCAAGGCGCGGTGATCGAGCCACACAATGGTGTCCCAGCTATCCTCGCCATTGGTCGATACGGAGACCGGTCCGCCATCGGCATCGCGTACCACGAGCGAGCAGGTGGCGTCGAAACTGAGGCCCACGACATAGCTTGGATCGGCGCCCGCGCGGGCCATGGCCTCGTGCACCGCGCCGCAGACCGCGTGCCAGATTTGCTCGCTGTCATGCTCGGCGTGATTGGCGTCGGTGCGGTTCATGATGATGGCGTGCTCGGCCCGGCCGACCAGCGCGCCCTGCGCGGTCAGCACACCGGCCCGGGCACTCCCCGTGCCCACGTCCACTGCCACCAGGAGGCTTTGCATAAGGATCGAGCGCCCTCTTCTCGGTTCGGCGCGAAGTTAGCCGAAGGGGAGCGGGTTGGCTACGGGCCGGAGGAGCTTGCTAAAGGCTATCGGAGAGATAGCGCTTGAGCGTCGCTTCGGTGCCGATCGACCAAAGAGTCGTCAGCGCGTGGCTGAAAGCCGCGATGAAGCTGGGCTGGCGGGCGAGGTCGCCGTAGATGTCGGTCATGGAAAGCCAAGCCTTGGGGTCATCCTTGGCGAGCTTCGCCTGACGGGTCAGGCGGTCCCAGCTGGGATCGTTCGGCTCGATTACCGCGCCGCTATCGGTAGTGCCGTAGCAGTAGCGGCACCAGAGCGCGGAAACGAGAGCGAGGCCGTTGGCGGACTGGCCTGCGGTGACGCGGTCGAGGGCCGAGGGGATGATGAATTTGGGCTGGCGGTTGGAGCCGTCGAGGGCCAGGCGGCGGTTGGTGTCACCGATCTTGGGATTGGCGAAGCGGCGCTGGCAAAGGGCGAAATAGTCGCCGAGGTCGGTGTCGGGAACAGGGGGGACGACGGGGATGATTTCCTCGTTTTCGACCTTGGCGAGGAACCCCGCGACTATAGGGTGTTCCATGGCCTCATGGACAAAGTGGATGTCCAACAGACCCGCGGGATAGGCGATGGTGGCGTGACCACCATTGAGAATGCGGATCTTCATGTGCTCATAAGGCGCCACATCCCTGACGAACTGCACGCCCACCTTTTCCAGCGCCGGACGGCCGGCGGGAAAATTGTCCTCCAGCACCCATTGCCTGAAGCTCTCGCAAAAGACCGGCCAGTTGTCCTCGATGCCGAAATTGTCGGCCAGCAGGGTAATCTCGCGGGGCGAGGTGGCGGGGGTAATGCGATCGACCATGCCATTGGGGAAGGCGACATTGTCGCGCACCCATTGGGCGAGGACGGGATCGATGAGCTGGGCGAGGCCGACTACCGCGTTCTCGGTGACGTGGCCGTTGCCCGGGATATTGTCGCAGCTCATGACGGTGAAGGGCTGGATGCCAGTAGCGCGGCGGGCCAGCAAACCGGCGAGGATGAGGCCGAACGCGGTCTTCGGATCGCCCATGTGCGCGGCGTCGAAGGCGATGTCGGGATGACCAGGATCGAATTTCTGGCTGGCCGGGTCGATGTAGTAGCCGCCCTCGGTAATGGTCAGCGAGACGATGCGGATACCGGGATCGGCAAGCCGGGCAATCACGGCGGCACTGTCGCCGGGCCTGAGGTAATCGATCATGGGAGCGGTGACGCGGGCACTGCTGGTGTCGGCTTCCTGCTCGACGACCGTGGTCAGCCAGTCCTGCGCCTTGAGCTTCTGCCGCATCGCCTCGTCGGCCTCGCGCACGCCAGCTCCAACCAGTGCCCAATCGTGGTCGGTGCCGGTGGCAAAGAGGTCGTCGAGATAGACGGCCTGATGGGCGCGATGAAAGTTGCCGACGCCGAAATGGACGATGCCGGCGCTGAGATCATTCCTGTCGTAGGCCGGGACGGACGCCGTGGTAATGGAGGGCAGGGTGGCGGTGGAGAGCTTGGTGGTCATTCTGGCCCCTCGAATATGGGCTGTGTTGCGGTGATCCAAGTCGAGAGATCGTGGCTCTCATACCCCCACCCTTGATCCCTCCCCGCAAGGGGAGGGTGTCGACTGCACTATCGGTTCACGGGATTGCTACGCCGGCCGCATCGAACTTGTAGATGCGGGTCTGGTCGGGCGTCAGATAGACATCGTCGCCGTGGCTGAAAGTCTGGTCGCCGTCGGTGCGGATGGTCATCAGGCCCAAGCCTTCGACATGGACATGGAGGAAGGTGTCGGAACCGAGCTGTTCGGCGACGCCGACCTTGCCCTTCCAGGTGCCCGGCGTGGCTGATGTCGAGAGCTTGAAGTGCTCGGGACGGACGCCGATGGAATGGGCATTGTGCCTGGCCGCTTCCGGGCCGTCGACGAAGTTCATCTTGGGCGAGCCGATGAAACCGGCGACGAAGCGGTTGGCGGGCTTCTTGTAGAGATCGAGCGGGGAGCCGAACTGCTCGACGTTACCGGCATTGAGCACCACGATACGGTCGGCCATGGTCATGGCCTCGACCTGATCGTGGGTCACGTAGACCATGGTGGTCTTGAGCTGCTGGTGCAGTTCGGTAATCTCAAGCCGCATGTTGACGCGCAGCGCTGCGTCGAGGTTGGACAACGGCTCATCGAACAGGAACGCCTTAGGTTCGCGCACAATGGCGCGGCCAATGGCGACGCGCTGGCGCTGGCCGCCGGAAAGGGCGCGAGGGCGGCGATCGAGATAGGAACTGAGATTGAGCGTGCGGGCGGCGTATTCGACCTTCTGGTCGATCACTTCCTTGGGGGCCTTGGCCATCTTGAGCGGGAACGCAATGTTGTCGCGCACGCTCATATGGGGGTAGAGCGCGTAGGACTGGAACACCATGGCGAGGCCGCGTCGGGCGGGCGGCGCCTTGGTCATGTCCTCGCCATCAAGGAGGATCTGGCCCGAGGTGGTGTCTTCGAGGCCGGCGATCAAGCGTAGCAGGGTGGACTTGCCGCAACCCGAGGGGCCGACGAAGACGACGAACTCGCCGTCCTTGATGTCGAGGCTGATGTCCGGGATGATCTGGACTTCGCCGAAGGACTTCTTGACGTGTTGCAGGGAGATAGAGCCCATCTGGGTTAGTCCTTTACTTAACAGCGCCGAAGGTGAGGCCGCGGACGAGTTGTTTCTGGCTGAACCAGCCCATGAGCAGGATCGGCGCAATGGCGAGGAGCGATGCAGCCGAGAGCTTTGCGAGGAACAGGCCCTGCGGGCTCGAGAAAGACGAGATGAAGGCTGTCAGCGTGCCGGCACGGCCCGAAGTCAGCGTGATGGTCCAGAAGGATTCGTTCCAGGCGAGGATCACGTTGAGCAGCAGCGTCGAGGCGATCCCGGGCACGGCCATCGGGACGAGGACGTGGACGATCTCGTTGTAGAGCTCGGCGCCATCCATGCGGGCGGCCTCGAGGATGTCGACGGGGATTTCCTTGAAGTAGGTGTAGAGCATCCAGATGATGATCGGCAGGTTGATCAGCGTCATGATCAGCGTCAGACCCTGCAGGGTATCGAGCAGGCGCAGGTCGCGGAAGATCAGATAAATCGGGATCAGCACGCCGACGGCAGGCATCATCTTGGTGGAGAGCATCCACATCAGCACATCCTTGGTGCGCTTGGTGGGTGCGAAGGCCATGGCCCAGGCGGCGGGAATGCCGATGGCGAGGCCGATCAGCGTAGATCCGACCGAGACGATGATCGAGTTGGTGGCGTGCTTGATGTAGTCCGAGCGGTCCTGCACCGCGGCGAAGTTCTCCAGCGTGAAGTTCTGCGGGAAGAAGGTGGGCGTACTGGCAATCGCCTCCGCCTCGGTCTTGAAGGCGGTCAGCAGCACCCAAAGGATGGGCGAGAAGAGTAGGAGAGCGACGGCCCAGGCGGCGATAGTGAAGCCGACGCGGGTGGATGTAGCGACGTTACGTGCCATGGTCGTTCTCCCTATGCGTCCAGGTTCTTGCCGACGGCGCGCATCAGGAAGATGGCGACGATATTGGCGAGGATGACAGCCACGACGCCACCGGCTGAACCGGCACCGATGTCGTTGCTCAGGATGCCGGTGCGGAAGACGAGGAAGGTCAGGTTGGTAGAGGCGTAGCCGGGACCGCCGCCGGTGGTAACGCGGATTTCCGCGAAAATGCCGAGCAGGAAGATGGTCTGGATCAGGATGACGATAGTGATCGACCGGGCCATGTGCGGCAGGATTATGTAGTAGAAGCGGTTGATGGCGTTGGCGCCGTCCATCTCGGCGGCCTCGCGCTGCTCCTCGGAGAGCGACTGCAGGGCAGTCAGCAGGATCAGCGTGGCAAAGGGCAGCCACTGCCAGGCGACGATGACGATGACCGAGAACAGCGGATACTGGTTGAACCAGTCGATCGGCTCGAGGCCAAAGAAATTCCACAGATGCCCGAGCATGCCGTAGCCCGGATGCATGAAGCCGTTCTTCCAGATCAGCGCCGCGACCGGCGGCATGACGAAAAAGGGCGAAATGACGATGATACGCAGAATGCCTTGGCCCCAGATGGGCTGATCAAGCAGCAAGGCTAGAAAGGTGCCGCCGATGACGGTGATGAGCAGCACGCCGCCTACCAGCAGCAGGGTATTGACCAGCGCCTGGGTGAAGCTGGGATCGCCGATGACGTAGATGTAGTTTGCCCAGCCGGCGAAGCCGGTCATCATGGGATTAATGAGGCTGTAGTTCTGGAACGAGAACCACAGGGTCATGACCAGCGGCACGATCATCCAGATCAACAGCACGATCACCGATGGCGCCATCATAATGCGGGCGAGCGTGCGGGTTTGCGCAGTGGCCATCTTATCCTCCCCAACAGCCGGTTGATCCGGTCTGCACTCCTGGTCGCGCACCATGAGGTTCATTCATGGTGGTAGGCTTGGAACCGTCCGGACTCAGAGGGGTCCGTCGACCGGGCGGTTCCGGCTTTGAGACAGTGCGCGGGAGGACAGGCTGCCGGCAAAGTCCGAATTGGAGAAAGCTTGCAGCCGGTCGCCGGAGCGTCCGGCTGCAAGAAGTCCTCAGGAGGAGGTCTGGTTACTTGATGTAGCCGGCACGGGTCATATCGCGCAGGGTGGCTTCCTGGGCCTGGGCCAGCGCGTCATCGGCCGACATCTGGCCGGCAAGCGCCGCTGAGAAGAGCTGGCCCACATTGGTGGCTATGCCGGCAAACTCGGGGATGGCGACGAACTGCACGCCGACATAGGGGACGGGCTGGACGGTCGGCTCACTCGGATTGGCCGAGTTGATCGAGTCCAGGGTCATCTTGGCGAAGGGAGCAGCAGCCTGGTACTCGGCATTCTCGTAGAGCGAGGTGCGGGTGCCTGGGGGAACTGCGGCCCAGCCCTCAGCGGCTGCAACGTTTGCCAGGTATTCCTTGTTGGTCGCCCAGTTGATGAATTTTTCCGCGGCTTCGGCGTTCTGACTGGAATTGGGTATGGCCAGAGACCAGGCCCAGAGCCAGTTGCCACGCTTGCCCAGGCCGTTGTCTGGCGCCAGGGCAAAGCCAACCTGGTCGGCGACGGTCGAATTGGGGCCCACTAGGGCCCCGGCAGCAACGGTGGCGTCGATCCACATGCCGCACTTGCCCTGCTGGAACAGGGTCATGTTCTCGTTATAGCCGTTGGACGAGGCGCCGGAAGGGCCGGCATCAGCCATCAGGGACAGGTAGGTGTCGAGGGTGCTCTTCCATTCGGGCGTATTGAACTGGGGCTGCCAGGTCTCGTCGAACCAGCGGGCGCCGAAGGAGTTGGACATGGCGGTGAGGAAGGCCATGTTTTCGCCCCAGCCGGCCTTGCCGCGCAGGCAGATGCCGCTGATGTCGGCGTCGCGGTCGGTCATTGCACGAGCGGCCTCGCCGATAAATTCCCAGGTGGGAGCATCGGGCATGGTCAGGCCAGCTTTCTCGATGAGGTCCTTGCGATAATAGACCATCGAGGACTCGCCGTAGAACGGGGCAGCATAAAGCTTGCCATCGACGGACAGGCCGTCGCGGATGGCAGGGAGCAGGTCGTCGACATCATAGGCGGGGTCAGCGGACAGCCCGTCGAGCGGCTTGAGCCAACCCTGCTTGGCCCAGATTGGGGCCTCGTAGGTGCCGATGGTCATCACGTCATACTGGCCGCCATTGGTGGCGATGTCGGTGGTGACGTTCTGGCGCAGGGTGTTTTCTTCCAGCACGACCCAGTTGAGCGCGATGCCGGTTTCGGCCGTAAACGCCTCGGACAGGCCCTGCATGCGGATCATGTCGTCGTTGTTGACGGTCGCAATGGTGAGCGTCTGCGCCGAGGCGGAAGCCGCCAGCGCAAGGGTAAACGCGCCCACGAGAATGGGTGTCAGTTTCATAAATACCTCCCAGTAACCGAAACGGGCAATTGTTCCGGCGATGAGCAAATACTCACAACTCATGCGACAGAGTCAAGCGTGCCATGCGCCTGTCGATTGACGTATGTACGGCGGAAATCGATTTCAGATGAATTTTATTGTAGGTAAATCAGCGGATTACGAAATCTGCAGCAGCCCTTCGGCAGTGCGTTCGTCGGTGATGATGCCGTTGACCAACCGCCGGTTGAGCGTAGCCCGGATACCGGGCAATTTTCGCTTGCCCATGGCGATTGCTACAACGAGCGAGGTTTCGCGCGAAGGGATGGGAGCAGAAGCCACGCGGTCATTGGTCAGGCCTTCGATCATCTTGCCATCCGCGTCGAAGCTCCAGCCGCAGATTTCGCCGACGGCGCCGGCCTTTTGCAGGGCCTTGAGCTCGGCATCGGTTATGAAGCCGTCGAGGTAAAGCGGCGCATCCGGGCCGATATCGCCGACACCGACAAAGGTGACATCCGCCTGGGAGGTCAAAGCCAGCGTTTCGCGAATCATCGGCTGGGCATGCAGCAATTCGCGCTCGCGTGCGGACGACGCGATCACCGGCAAGGGCATGGGGAAGCTACGGGCCTTCACCGTATCAGCGACGTTGAAGATCACGTTGTAATAGGCCGCAGAGCCATCGGGCGCGATATTGCCGGTAAGCGACACCACCCTGTGGTGGGGACAGGCCATGGGCATGAGCTGCTCGACTGCGGCCTTGAGGGTTCGGCCGGTGCCGATGGCCATGACGATCGGATCGGATCGCTTGAGCCAGCGCTCGATTTCTGCAGCCGTGGCTTCGGCCACGCCGATGGTCGTCGACTCGCTGGCGGGATCGGACGGGACCACTTCCACGAGATCGAGACCGAAGCGCGTGCGCAGGCGGCTGGCGAGATCCATGCAGCGGCCGATAGGATGATCGAGGCGGACCTTGATCAGCCCTTCACTGACCGACAGGGATACGAGGCGCTGGGCCGACTGGCGCGAAATGCCGAGCTTGGAGGCAATCTCTTCCTGGGTATTGCCGGCCACATAGTAGAGCCAACCGGCGCGGGCCGCGTCATCCAACCTGTTGATCGAGGTGTCGATTCTCTGCGCCATGACCCGTCCCGCAATTCGCGGCGGATTATTCCGCCATGCAGGGCCACGCGGCAAGGCGTTTCTCAAACGCTCTCTCAGTCGCGTGGACCGGGGCGCCTGGCAAGCTGGCTCATTGCCACCCGGATGTCGCGCTCGGTGTCCTTGAGGTGAATGCGCATGGCCTCGCCGGCTGCCCGTCCGTTGCCGGCCTTGATGCAGTCGAGGACGCGCTGATGGGCCTCGATGGTATCGTGCAGGGTGTGGCCGCGCTGCTCATGGCCGCGACGGCTGATGAAAAAGCCCTCGCGCAGGGGCTGGGACATCGCCTCGAACAGGAAGCCCATCACCCGGTTGCCGCTGGCGAGTGCAACCGCTTCGTGAAAGCCGACATCGTGAGTATGAAACCCTAGCTCCTGCTCATGGGTCATGGGTTCGTCGCGGGGCCCGACCGTATCGCGCATGCCCTGCAACTCGCTTTCGATGGCGGCAATCCCGGCGCGGGTGGCGCGCTTGGCCGCCAGCGTCGCCGACTGCACTTCGAGGGAGAGGCGGACCTCGATGAGGTCGAACAGACCCTTGGAATCGTAGCGGATGACCGAGGTGAGGAAATCGGCAAAGGCAGCGCCATCCGGCTCGCGCACCACGGCCTTGCGGCCGCGGGCAATGGCCAGCAGACCGCGCCCTTCGAGGAGCTTGACCGCCTCGCGGATGGTGAGCCGGCTGACGTCGTACTGGCTGGCCAGATCGGCCTCGCTCGGCAGTGTGGAGCCGGGCCCCAGCTCACCCAGAATATGCCTGGCGAGAGCGTCGGCCACCGCCATTGCAGCGGTCGGTTGATCCGGGCGCGAGCCCCCATCTGGTGTCGTCACATTTCCTCCAAGGTATCTGATACCTTTGCTATCCGGAGGCCGCTTTGCGATCTTTTCCGGGTACGTACCTCATTAAGCACTTGCAAGTTATCGGGAGACTGCTAGCACAGCAACCGCCCGGAAACCGGCGGTATCGTTAATATTCGATCGTCGAAAAAAATCAACCACCGACGGTGAATCGGCTTTACAGCGATATCTGATTATCCTAGGTTCCGGGCCGTGGGCTTGGGAGGGTCCTGGCGGCAATAGCCGTCCCTCTAGGAGGACTTCATGCAACGCAGCCTGACCGCACGCCTTAGGGTGTCCGCTCGGTTTTTCGATCGTCCGCTCAGGATGTGGGGCGCCGAGCGACCCGCTGTCCCGGCGCGGCGCATGTAAGTCACCGGACCCGTTCCCAAACGACCATCCAATACTTCTGAACTCGAAATACAAAGGGAGTCGAGACGTGAAGATTTTCAAGACGCTTGCAACCGTGCTGGCCGTCGGCGCCATGGCGCTGACCGCTTCCACCGCGGTCTTTGCTCAGGACAAGGGCGCTGTCGGCATTGCCATGCCGACGCAGTCCTCGCTGCGCTGGATCTCGGACGGCAATGAGCTCAAGGCGGCCCTCGAGGCCAAGGGCTACACCGTCGACCTGCAGTACGCAGAAGACGATATCCCGAACCAGCTGGCGCAGATCGAGAACATGGTCACCAAGGGCGTCAAGGCCCTGGTGGTTGCTTCGATCGACGGCACCACGCTGTCAGCCGTGCTGCAGCAGGCCGCCGATGCCGGCATCAAGGTCATCGCTTATGACCGTCTGATCCGCGAAAGCGCCAATGTCGACTACTACACCACCTTCGACAATTTCGAAGTGGGTGTGCTGCAGGCTTCCTCGATCCTCAAGGGTCTTGGTTATCCTGAGAAGAAGGGTCCGTGGAATGTCGAACTGTTCGGCGGTTCGCCGGACGACAACAACGCCTTCTTCTTCTATGACGGCGCAATGAGCGTCTTCCAGCCGCTGATCGATGACGGCACCCTGGTGGTGAAGTCCGGCCAGCAGGGCATGGAAACCGTTGGTACCCTCCGCTGGGATGGTGCCGTGGCCCAGGCGCGCATGGATAACCTGCTGTCTGCCAACTACTCGGATGGCACCCGCGTTGACGCCGTTCTCTCGCCGTATGACGGCCTGAGCCGCGGTATCATCTCGTCGCTGCGCGGCGTGGGCTATGGCTCGGCCGATCAGCCGTGGCCAATCATCTCGGGCCAGGACGCCGAAGTTCCTTCGGTCAAGGCGATCATTGCCGGCGAGCAGTACTCGACCGTGTTCAAGGACACCCGTGAGCTGGCCAACATCACTGCCGAGCTGGTTGACACCGTGATCTCGGGCGGCACCCCGGCCGGCCTCGACACCACCACCTATGACAACGGCGTCAAGGTTGTGCCGTCGATCCTGCTGACCCCGTACGAAGTCGACGTCAACAACTACGAAGCCCGCGTGATCGAAAGCGGTTACATCAAGGCCGAAGAACTCCAGTAAGTATCACTTCTGGAATATCGGGGCTCCGCGGCAACGCGGGGCCCTTTCCCGTGACCGGGCCCAGGCGCTATGATGCGACGCCCGTGCATCCGAGAAAGCATGCAATGACCAACACCATTCTGGAGATGCGCGGCATCACCAAGACCTTCCCCGGCGTCAAGGCGCTGTCGGACGTCAACCTTGACGTGCGGGAAGCAGAAATTCACGCCATCGTAGGCGAGAACGGCGCCGGTAAATCCACCCTGATGAAGGTGCTGAGTGGGGTCTATCCCGCCGGCTCTTATGACGGCCAGATCGTCTATAAGGGCGAAGAGCAGCACTTCAAATCGATCCGTGACAGTGAACATAAGGGCATTGTCATCATTCACCAGGAGCTGGCACTGGTGCCGCTGCTGTCGATTGCCGAGAACATCTTTCTCGGCAACGAGCAGGCCAGCGCCGGCGTGATCGACTGGGACGAGACGCGCGACGGTGCCCGGAAGCTCCTGGGCATGGTTGGTCTGACGGAAAACCCGGATACGCTGGTGACCAATATCGGCGTGGGCAAGCAGCAGCTGGTGGAAATCGCCAAGGCGCTGAGCAAGGAAGTCAAACTTCTGATCCTCGACGAGCCGACCGCATCGCTTTCCGAGAAGGATAGCGCGGCCTTGCTCGACCTGCTGATGGAGTTCCGCAAGCAGGGGATTACCTCGATCCTGATCAGCCATAAGCTGAACGAGATCGCCAAGGTGGCCGACCGCATCACCGTGATCCGAGACGGTCGCAGCATCGAGACGCTGAACAAGGAAGATATTTCCGAAGACCGCATCATCACGCTGATGGTGGGGCGTTCCCTCGACGACCGCTACCCGAGCCGGGTGCCTGACATCGGCGAAGTGGTGTTCGAGGTTAAAAACTGGAGCGTCTATCACCAGCAGCACCGTGACCGGCAGGTGATCAAGAATATCGGCATCAACATCCGCAAGGGTGAAGTCGTCGGCATTGCAGGGCTGATGGGCTCAGGCCGCACCGAGTTCGCCATGAGCGTATTCGGCAAGTCCTACGGGCAACGCATCTCCGGCGAGGTCTACCTGCACGGCAAACCGGTGGACACATCGACAGTGGAAAAGGCGGTGGCCCACGGCATCGCCTATGCCACGGAAGACCGCAAAACCTACGGCCTTAACCTGATCGACCACATCAAGCACAACACCACGATCGCCAACCTGCGGGGCGTGTCGAAGGTGGGCGTGATCGATGACCTGGCCGAAATGGATGTCGCCAACGAATACCGCAAGAAGACCAATATCCGCTCCTCGAGCGTCTATCAGATTACTGGCAACCTGAGCGGCGGCAATCAGCAGAAGGTGGTGCTCAGCAAATGGCTGTTCGCCAATCCGGACGTGCTGATCCTCGACGAGCCGACGCGTGGCATCGATGTCGGCGCCAAGTACGAAATCTACACCATCATCAATCAGCTCGCGGCGCAGGGCAAAGCTATCCTGGTCATCTCCTCGGAGATGCCGGAACTGCTTGGCATCACCGACCGCGTCTATGTAATGAACGAAGGCCGCATCGTTGGCGAAATGCCGACCAGCGAAGCCAGCCAGGAAAAGATCATGCGCGCTATCGTCCGCGCTGAAGGGAAGGCATCATGACCACCGAAACCGCCCAGTCGGGCATCACTCCTGCCGGTGAGCCGGTCAAGGTCCAGGAGCTCACGGTCTGGGGCGCGCTCCAGGCCAACCTGCGCGACTATGGCCTGTTGCTGGCACTGATCCTGATCATGCTGTTCTTCCAGTATTTCACCGGCGGCGTGCTGTTCAAGCCGCTTAACCTGACCAACATCATCCTGCAGAACAGCTACATCATCGTGATGGCGCTGGGTATGTTGCTGGTGATTGTCGCCGGCCATATCGACCTGTCGGTCGGCTCGGTTTCCGGCTTTGTGGGCGCCTTGGCTGCGATGTTGATGGTGGGCTGGGACTTCCCGCCCGAACTTGCCTTCCTCGCCCATCCCCTCGTTGCCGGCGCGATCTGCATCGCTGTCGGCGCGGCGATTGGCGCAGCGCAGGGCTATCTCATCGCCTATCACCGCATCCCCTCGTTCATCGTGACGCTGGCCGGCATGCTGATCTTCAAGGGCCTGTCGCTGGCCATCCTGGCTGGCAAGTCGGTCGGGCCGTTCCCGGCAGAATTCCAGCTGCTATCGGCCGGTTTCATTCCCGATATCATCGGGCCCACGACGCTGGTTGCGGCCAGCGAGGGTGTGCAGCCGCTGGTTCTGCATACCACGACCATGGTACTGGCCATCGTGGCGATGGTGGGCATGGTGTTCTTTGCCATTCGCGGGCGCTCGCGCCGCAAGGCTCGTGGCTACGAAAGCGAACCTTTCGGTCTGTTCGTGGTCAAGAATGTGGTGATCGCAGCGCTGGTACTGTTCTTCGCCTACATGCTGGCATCCTACCGTGGCCTGCCCAATGTGCTGGTGGTGATGGGTGTGCTCATCGCGCTGTTCGTGTTCGTCACCAAACGCATGACCTTCGGCCGTCGCATCTATGCGCTGGGGGGCAATCTCAAGGCAGCGTCGCTTTCGGGCATCAAGACCGAGCGGCTGACCTTCTATGTGTTCGCCATCATGGGTGCGCTGGCGGCGCTTGCCGGCATGATCTATGCGGCCCGCCTCAACTCGGCGACGCCGAAAGCCGGGCAGGGCCTGGAGCTTGACGTGATCGCGGCCGTGTTCATCGGCGGTGCTTCGGCATTGGGCGGCGTGGGCGCCGTGGCCGGCGCGGTGATCGGCGCCTTCATCATGGGCGTGATGAACAACGGCATGTCCATCATGGGCATCAACATCGACCTGCAGCAGATGATCAAGGGCGTGGTGCTGCTGGCAGCCGTGTTCTTCGATCTCTACAACAAGAACCGCGCCTGAGTTTCGGGCCGAAATGACGAGGCCGCCGGGGTGATCCGGCGGCTTTTTTGTATGCGCAGCGCTGGATTTGTGACGTTGATCCAGTGACTCGCAGAGGCGATCATGGGGCGCTGGTCCGACTCAATGTCATCGAGGCCGGCAGTTCACCATGAGCGGCCCGCGATGCTTACCCTCCTGTCCGAGTTTCTGGCCCCGTACTGGGGCCCGGCAAGACTTCTTACCTCATATGCGGTTCTGGCAACGGTCGGGGCGCTGCTCTCGGCGGGCTTGTCCCTGCTTGTGCTGCCGCGGGTATGGCACGTCCTGACCAAAGACAAGGGTCGAGCGCATGCGGTGAATGCGGAGGAGAGCGTCGGCAAGCCGGTGGGGGTGGGCATCTTCATCGTGCTGATCACGGTGGGCGTCTTGCTGGTCTGCCTGCCCTATGACCCCAAGCTGTATTTTTGCCTCGGCGCGCTGCTGATTGCGTCCTGTGTCGGCTACCTGGACGACAGCAAGCCGGGCGGACTGAGCGAACTCACACTGGGTCTCACGGATCTGGCGATATCGTTGTTCGTCTGCGTCGTGCTGATGAATGGCAACAATACTGAAGTGTGGCTGCCGTTCACGTCGGCACACTTCACCCTGCCATGGTGGGGAGGCGTACTCCTGTACACGCCGGTCATGTGGCTGTGCATCAATGCGGTAAACTGCAATGACGGCGTCGATGGCGTGTCCGGCACGCTGTCATCGTTCACAATCTGCGTTCTGGGTCTGCTGCTCTATTTCGTCATCGGTGATGCCAACAACGCAAAATATCTGCTCATCCCATACAATCCGGATGCGGCCAGCTGGGCGCTTGCAGCGGCAGTGTTTTGCGGGGCAATCCTCGGCTACCTCTGGCACAACGCCCCGCCCAGCGCCGCGCTGATGGGTGATGCGGGTTCGAGGCCGATCGGGCTGTTCGTCGGTATGTGCGTGGTAGTCAGCGGCAACCCGGCGATGGTGTTTTTTGTCGGGGCCCTGTTGCTGTTCAACGGGGCCACGGGCCTCGCCAAGGTCGCGCTCATGCGGCTGTTCGGCTGGCGTGTCCTGGGTTCGATACGGTTCCCGTTCCACGATCATGTGAGAAAGAACCTGCACTGGTCAAATGCACAAGTGCTGCTGCGGTTCTTGCTCATTCATGTGGCCAGCATCTGGCTCCTCGTCATTCTGCTGATCAAGGTGCGGTAGGTTCGAGCCGGACCAGCCTAGGTCTCGATATCGGCGTCCTTGCGGCTGCCCCATTCGGTCCAGGAGCCGTCATAGACGGCCACCTTGTCGGCGCCGGCGACCTGCAGTGCCAGGGCCAGGGTGGAGGCGGTAATGCCTGAGCCGCAGGAGGTGATGATCGGCTTGTCGAGATCGAGGCCGCGGTCGGCGAAGAGCTGGTTCAGCTCGGTCGGGGATTTCATCTGGCCCGCTTCGGTCAGCAGGCTTACCGGGACATTGAGGCTGTTGGGAATGTGGCCGCCGCGCAGGCCGGCGCGGGGTTCGGGAACTTCGGCGTGGAAACGCGGGGCAGGGCGCGCGTCGGCAATCTGGGCGGCGCCATCGCGGCTGCGGTCGCGCACGGTCTCGAAGCTGGCGACACGATTGCGATCGAAATCGGTATGGAAGGTCTGGCGCTCGCGGGTAACGAGGCCGGTTTCGGTGGCGCGTCGTTCGGCCCGCCATTTGGGACCACCGCCGGCAAGGATGCGGACATTGCCCGCGCCCATGGTGCGGAAGGTCCACCAGACGCGGGGGGCAGAGAACAGGCCTAGTTCGTCATAGACCACTATTGTCATGGTATCCGAGATGCCCAGGGCGCCGACCATGCGGGCGAAATCGTTGGGCGCAGGCAGCATATGCGGCAGGTCGGTGGCGGTATCGGCGACCCCGTCGATATCGAAGAACACCGCGCCGGGAATGTGGCCGGCGAGATATTCAGCCTGCGCGTTGCGGGCCGCGTTGGGCATGTGCCAGCTGCCGTCGAGCACAACCAGGTTGGGATCGCTGAGGTGGCTGGCCAGCCAGTCGGTGGTGACGAACGGGTTGTCCACGGAGGGCTCCTGATTTCGCCGCCACAATGATCTTCAGAACTGTGCGGGTCAAACCCCATTCGGCCGCAGGCATGCCTGCTGTTTGCTCCCCGCATGCCTGTGGATTTCTCGCGATCTAGCCGAGTGCGAGCAGGTCCTTGCCGGCCAGGTTGATGGTGACCGGTTCGCCACGGTTTGGTGGCGCGGTGCGCTGGTCGTTGAAGGTATCGAGGCTGACGATGTTCTTGCCCAGCGCGACGCGCAGGCGGATGACCGATCCGAGGAAGGTAACGTCGGCAATGGTGCCGGTGAGGGCTATATCGGTATCGTCCCTTTTGACGAGGGACAGCACCTCGGGACGAAGTGTCAGCATGATGCTGGCGCCGGCAGCCGCACTTTCCGGGAGATGGGAGAAGACGACGATCTGGCCGTCGATGGAAACGGTGTTGTCGGCCGGATTGACGATGGTCGCCTCGATGCTGTTGAGCTGGCCGACGAAGGTGGCGACGAAGCGGGTAGCGGGCTTGTTGTAGATTTCGTGCGGCGCGCCGAGCTGTTCGATATTGCCTGAATTCATCACCACGATGCGATCGGAGATGGACAGCGCCTCTTCCTGATCGTGGGTGACGAAGACGGTGGTGATGCCGAGGTCGAGCTGGATGGCGCGGATTTCTTCGCGGAGCGAGACGCGGATCTTGGCGTCCAGCGCGGAGAGGGGCTCGTCGAGCAGCAGCATACGCGGACGCGGGGCGATGGCGCGGGCGAGGGCAACGCGCTGCTGCTGCCCGCCACTCAACTCATAGGGATAGCGCTTTTCGAAGCCGGCAAGGCCGATGAGCTTGAGCATTTCGTCGGTGCGGCTGCGGCGCTCCTCGGCCGCCATACCTGATATCTTGAGGCCGAAGCCGATGTTGTCGCCAACATTGAGGTTGGGGAACAGGGCATAGGACTGGAACACCATGCCGAGCTGGCGCTGGTTGGGCTTGAGGTGGGTGATGTCCTGTCCGTCGACCTGGATGGATCCGGCGGTCGGGCTCTCGAAGCCGGCGATCATGCGCAGGATGGTGGTCTTGCCGCAGCCGGAAGGGCCAAGCAGGGAGATGAACTCACCCCTGTCGAAGGCGAAGCTGACGCCCTTCACGACCGTCGTGGTGCCGAAGGTCTTGGTGAGATTCTGGACGTCGAGAAAGGCTGCCATGGGTCAATCGGTCCGGACGGAGGTGCGGGGGGCGAAGCGGCCGAGCACGTTGATCATGCCCATGGCACCCCAGGTGATGATGAAGGAGATAATGGCGAGCGCCGCCGGCTCATAGGCCCGGTTGGTGCCGATGCCGACCAGATAGGGCCCGAAGGCCGGCCGATTGAGGAGGCTGGCGATGGTGAATTCGCCGATGACAATGGCGAAGGTCAGGAAGGCGCCGGAGAGGATGGCCACGAGAATGTTGGGCAGGATGATCTGGCCGATGATCTGGGCCTGATTGGCGCCCATGATCTGGGCTGCCTCGGTCAGCGTGTTGATGTCGATGGTGCGCATGCCGTTGTCGACCGACCGATACATGTAGGGCAGAGCGAGCGTGACATAAGCGCCGGTGAGCAGGATATCGGTGCCCAGGGCACTGCCGGTAAAGGGAATGATCGAGGAGGAATTGTAGAGCCGGATATAGCCGTAGACGAGGACCAGGGCCGGGATCACCAGCGGCAGCAGCGTCACGAATTCCATGAATGGCCTGAGCCAGGGCATACGCAGGCGGACGAAATAGACCGCCGGCACCACGACCAGCACGCTGACGACGATGGTGACGAGGCCGATGATCACCGAATAGCTGAAACTGCTGGCGAACGCCCGATCGGCAAAAACCGAGGCATAGGCGTCGAAGCTGTATTCGCCACGCCGCATGCGCAGCGAGAATTCGAAGGTGGCCAACAGTGGCACGAGGAAATAGGCGGCGCCGAGGAGAAAGACGAGCCAGGGCCAGAACTTTTCGGTTTTCATCGCATCCACCTCTCGGCGCGCGCGGCAACGAAGAGGTAGATGATATTGGCCAGCGAGGTGATGACGATCATGCCCAAGGCGAGAGCGGCGCCGAGGCCAGGATTTTGCAAGGCATCGCCGCGGATCTGGTTGTAGAGCAGCACGGTGACGATGTTGAGGTTGGAGCCGGTGAGCGCCCAGGCGGTGGCGATGGCGCCGAAGGCATTGGCGAAGAGCAGGCTCAAAGTGCCGAGAAAGCTGGGCCAGAGGATGGGCAGGCCGATATAGCGCCAGAACTGCCACGGACTGGCGCCGAGCATCTGTGCGGCCTCGTTCCATTCCTTCTTCAGGCCATCCACGGCGGGCGCGATGGTCAGCATCATCAGCGGGATCTGGAAATAGAGATAGGTGAGGGTGAGGCCCCAGAAGCTCAGGAGGTTGAAGCCCGAGCGATACATGTCGTAGCCGAAGACCGTGCGCAGGATGATGGTGACCAGACCCAGGCGCCCGAGCGTGGCGATAAAGGCGAAGGCCAGCGGCACGCCGGCAAAATTTGAGGCGACACCGGAAAAGGTCATGACGGCGGAGCGCAGCCCGGACGGGAGGCGGCCGCGAATGATGGCGAGGGTGATGGCGAGGCCGATCAGTGCGCCAAGGAAGGCGGAGGCCCCGGAGATGCGGATGGAAATCCAGTAAGCCGCCATGATCTGCTCGGTGAAGAGACCGGCGATGTTCTCGAGGGTGAAGTTGCCGGCGCGATCGGTGAAGGCTGCTCCCACGATGCCGAGGGTCGGCAGGAACAGGAACATCACCGCGAAGATGATGAAGGGGACGACGGCGAGAAAGTCCCAGGGGATGCGGCGGGGCGGTTTTGTCGTGGCTGTCATAGTCATCAGAGGCCGCGGCCCCACCCCTTCTAACCTCCCCATCAAGCGGGAGGTACCGCTCCACTCGTGGGAGGGAGCGGGACATGGCACGATGGTGCCGAAGACTTGATCTTCACCTCCCCCTCGATGGGGGAGGCCGGGAGGGGGTGCGAGAGCCCGGATATTCGGGCCAACCTACCCCCACCCTTGATCCCTCCCCGCAAGGGGGAGGGTGTCGACTGAGAATGCAGTCGCTAACTATTGCACGCTAGCGCCGACGGTAGTGTCCCAGCCGCCAGTGATGGTGGCTTTGTTGGTGTTCTGCTCTTCGATCGAGGGGAACACGGCCTTGGCGTAGTTGTCGGCAGCAGGCAGCTTGGCCATCAGTTCTTCGGGAAGAACACCGGCCTCGGACATGGCGTTGAAGCGGATCGGGTGGCAGTAGCCTTCGAGCCAGCCGAGCTGACCTTCGTCCGAATAGAGGTATTCCATCCAGAGCTTGGCAGCGTTCGGGTGCGGTGCGTGGGCCGAGATGGCCTGCACATAGACGCCGGCCACGACGCCGTCGGACGGCACGACCACGTCGATCGGCGGGTTGCCGTTGAGGTTGTCGCGTGCGGCCAGCAGGTTGTAGTCCCAGTTGATGGCGATGGGCGTCGTGCCCTGGGCGATGGCAGCGGCTTCGGCGTCAACCGGCACGAAATTGCCCTTGTCGTTGAGGGCCTTGAAGTAGTCGAGGCCAGCCTGGGCGCCAGTGGCGGCGTCGGCACCGGTCGAGAGGCCAGCGGCATAGACCGAGAGGATGGCGTTGTTGGCGGTGCGCGGATCACCAGCCAGGGCGACCGAATTTGCGAAGTCGTCCTTCATCAAGTCGGCCCAGGAAGCCGGGTTGTCACCGGTGATGATGTCCTTGTTGATGCCGAAAGCCAGCACGCCGTAATAGTCGCCATACCAGAAGCCGTCGGCATCCTTGGCGTCATCAGGAATGTCGTCCCAGGTCGAGACCTTGTAGGCCTGCAGCAGGCCTTCGTCCTTGGCCTGCGGGCCGAAGGCGAGACCGACGTCGAGCACGTCAGGAGCCTGCGGGCCGGTATTGCCGATATTGGCGCGGACGGCTTCGAGCTCGTCGGCCGAACCTGCATCGGGGTTCAGTTCGTTGATGGTGATGTCGGGATACTTGGCCTTGAAGGCTTCGATCACGCCGCCATAGTTGCACCAGGAATGGGGCAAGGCGATCACGGTCAGCTGACCTTCGGCCTTGGCGGCTTCATAGATCGCGTCGAGGTCGGCTTGGGCGAAGGCTGGGGCAGTAACGGCGAGCACGGCAAGCATCGAAACGGATGCACCGAGGATCTTCTTGATGGACATGTTCAGTCTCCCTGAAAAGTCGTTCGAGAGCGCCCGTTTGGGGGCGATCCGGCGAACTGAGGAGGCAAGTAGTGTGGTGGTATGACAGTGCGATGACGATGTGCGGAACGTCGCATGACAGCCGCTCGGCGGCCGATAATGCCCGCTATTCAACCGTTTGCGCGCAATCCCCCGCCCAGCCGCATCCTCCCAGTTGCAATTATGACAGTGCCTCTTTGTGACAGTTTAGTCCAGATGGTCAAAAATTGGGGCCGAGGGTGCTTTGGCCGATGCGCCAGTCGACACCCTTCCCTTGTGGGGAGGGATCAAGAGTGGGGGTATTCCACGCGTCAGACTCGCGGAGAGATACCCCCTTTCTGCGCGATTCAACGGACTTAGCCGACGCTAAGTCCTATCTCGCTTCCAGCAATTCGGGAGGAGCCCTCATGGCTTTCTCGCCTCAAATCGCTCCACCGGAGCGATTTGTCCCTGCGGGTCGGCTCTAAGCCCCACAAGGGGGAGGGTGGCGACTGAGGGGCCGGCGGTGAACCGACCACACTTACTTTAGACCACTTCCAAACTATTGAAATTCATTTGATTTTCTAAGATGACGAGCGTAGTCCGGTTTGAAATTCACTCAGGAGGACCGTCCATGATCTCGCTTGGTCGGCGCACGCTGCGCAGCTTCGCCATTGCTCTCACGCTGTCCGTCGCGCCGGTTGCCGCCTTGGCGCAGGCGCCCGCCGATGCCGAGGTGCTGGCGACCTATGCCGATATCGCGTTGGCCGGCTACGAAGACTCGCTGACCACTGCCAAGGCGCTGGATGCAGCAATCGACGCGCTGATTGCCAGCCCGAGCGAAGAGACGCTACAGGCGGCCAAGGATGCCTGGAAAGCGGCGCGCATTCCCTACCAGCAGACCGAGGCGTTCCGCTTCGGCAACCCGATCGTGGATGAATGGGAAGGCCGGGTGAATGCCTGGCCGCTGGATGAAGGCCTTATCGACTATGTTGACGCCGGCTATGGCACCGAGAGCGACAGCAACGCGCTCTATGTCGCCAATGTCATCGCCAACCCGAAGCTGATGATCGACGGCGTCGAGCTCGACGCGACGGACATCACTCCAGAGCTGCTGCAGGACAATCTGCAGGAAGCGGCGGGCGTCGAGTCCAATGTGGCGACGGGCTACCATGCCATCGAATTCCTGCTGTGGGGCCAGGACCTGAACGGCACCGAAGCGGGCGCCGGGGCGCGACCATCCACTGACTATTCGACGGCCGAGCATGCCGACCGCCGCGCGGCTTATCTCAAGGCGGCGTCGTCATTGCTGGTGTCCGATCTCGAGGAGATGGTGGCGAACTGGACGGCCGATGGCGCGGCGCGTACGGCGCTGCCCGAATTGGGGATTTCAGCGATCCTGACCGGCATGGGCTCGCTGAGCTTTGGCGAAGTGGCGGGCGAGCGGATGAAGCTGGGCCTGCTGCTGCATGATCCGGAAGAGGAGCATGACTGCTTCTCGGACAATACGCATGTGTCACATCTCAACGACGCCGTCGGCGTACAGAATGTCTATCTCGGCAAGTACACGCGCATCGACGGCAGCGTTGTCGAAGGACCGTCGCTGTCGGACGTGATTGCCGCCAGGGACGCGGCGCTGGACGGAGAGATCAAGGCGCTGCTCGACGACACCGTGGCCAAGATGCATGTCATGGTCGACCGCGCGGAAGGCGGCGAAGCCTATGACCAGCAGATCGGCGAGGGCAATGCCGAAGGCAATGCCGTGGTGCAGGCGGCGATTGACGGGTTGATCGCGCAGACGCGCGGCATCGAGCGCGCCGTGGCGCTGCTGGAACTGGGCGATGCCGTGACCATCGAGGACAGCGACAGCCTGAGCAATCCGGACGCGGTGTTCCAATAGTCGCGGACTAGCCGTAACCACCGTGTCATTCAGGCCTTCGCCGAAATGACACGGTGGTTGGGTGAGCATTTGTGCCGACGATGTAATTTGAAAGTCCGAGCCGGAACGGCTAGGCAGACCCCATGAAAACCGCCTTCACCATTGTCCTTGTCGCCGTGCTTGCCGGCGGCTTGGCGTTTGCGCAGGACAAGGCGGTGCGGGGCGATTTGACGCCGGAAGACCTGTCGCGCGTGGTGCGGGTCACAGCACTGACCACCGATTTTTCAAAGCCTGAGAATTTCGAGGCCAAGCCGGCGGGCGCGGGAACGACGACCTTTGCCGCCAACCAGGACTCGTTCAGCCACTTCCTAGACAATCTGAGCTTCGAGCAGGAAGAGCAGTTCAAGCTGGGCAATGCGCTGTTCCGCAAGATCTGGGTGTCGTCGCCGAGTTCGACGCAGGCCTCGGACGGGCTGGGGCCGCTATTCAATGCGCGGGGCTGCCAGAGTTGCCACATCAAGGATGGACGCGGCCATCCGCCGTTCAGGGGGCAGGTGGAGAATGTGTCGATGTTCCTGCGGCTGTCGGTGCCGCCCGGGGCGGATGACACGCGGCTGGCGATGGATGGGGTGATTGCCGGCGAGGTGGGCGACCCGGTCTATGGCACGCAATTGCAGGATTTCGCCGTGCCCGGGCTCAAGGCCGAGGGGCGGATGGTGATCGACTATGCCGACCTGCCGGTGACTTTGGGTGACGGCACCTTGGTGACGCTGCGTGAGCCGAGCTATTCGATCGCCGATCTTGCCTATGGCCCGCTGGCGGACGAGGTCATGGTGTCGCCGCGGCTGGCCAATCCAATGATCGGGCTGGGTCTGGTCGAGCAGATTCCCGCCGAGGACATCCTTGATCTGGCCGATGCGGATGATCGCGATGGCGACGGAATTTCGGGGCGGCCGAACTGGACCATCGAGCCGGTCAGCCAGAGCGTGATGCTGGGGCGGTTCGGCTGGAAGGCGGGCATGGCGACGATCCGCTCGCAGTCGGCGGCGGCGTTTGCCGGTGATATCGGGATTTCGACGCCGCTGGTGGGCCTGCCCCATGGCGATTGCACCGAGCAGCAGGCCGAATGCCTCGCCATGTCCACCGGAGAGCAGGAGCGGCTGGGCCCATCGGAAGCGCCCGACCCGGTGCTGGATCTGGTGACGTTCTATGCACAGACGCTTGGTGTGCCGGCGCGGCGCGACGTTGACGCTCCTCAGGTGCTGGCGGGCAAGCAGGCTTTCTACGAGGCGGGTTGCGTGAGCTGCCATGTGCCCAAATTCGTCACCAGCCGCGACGCGGACAATCCGGCGCATCGGTTCCAGCTGATCTGGCCCTATTCAGATTTCCTGCTGCACGACATGGGCGTCGGGCTGGCCGACCAGCGGCCGGAGGGACAGGCGGGTGGCCAGGAATGGCGCACGCCGCCGCTATGGGGGATTGGCCTTACCGAGACCGTATCGGGGCACACTTTTTTCCTGCATGATGGTCGCGCCCGCAGCCTTGTCGAAGCCATTCTGTGGCACGACGGGGAAGCGCAGGCGGCGCGCGATGCCTTCGCGGACATGTCTCAGGCTACCCGCGACGACCTTGTCGCCTTTCTGGAATCGCTCTGATGCGTCTGGCGCTCGCCTTCGTTCTGGCTCTGCTGAGTTTTTCCGCTTTTGCCCAGGAGAGCGCGACCACCCCCGATCCGGTGATGCAGAGCGCGGTGGATGGGGTCATCCGGCCGGCCGTCATCGGCTTTGCGCGGGAGGCAAGCGGGTTGGCGAGCACGCTCGAACTGCTCTGCGCTGCGCCATCTGAGTCAGCGCTGGACATTGCCGAGGGCCAGTTCCGACAGACGGCACTAGCCTATGGGCGGATCGAACTGCTGCGGCTGGGGCCGTTGATGGAGGAGAACCGGGCCGAGCGTCTGCTGTTCTGGCCCGATCGGCGCGGCATCGCGCTGCGGCAGGTGCAGGCGGTGCTGGCGGACGAGGACGAAACGGCGACCGACCCGGCGACCTTGAGTGACAAGAGTGCCGCGCTGCAGGGGCTGGTGGCACTGGAATATGTGCTGTTCGGCAGCGATGCGGTTGTTCTGGCGGAGCCCGGCGGCAATTTTCGATGCCGTTTCGGCCTGGCCATCGCGCAAGGCATAGCGGGGATGGGACAGGAACTGGCCACGGGCTGGTATCGACCGGACGGCGTCGCCCAGCACCTCATGCTGCCCCGCTCTGGCAATGCCGACTATCGCACGCAGCTGGAGGCGTTGGAGGCGCTGGTTGGGCTGTTGTCGCATGGGCTCGAGGCGGTGCGCGACACACGGATCAATCCGTTTATCGCCAAGGATGGCAGCAAGCCCAATCCCAAGCTGGCGCTGTTCTGGCGATCGGGCCTCACGGTCGAGATGCTGCGGGCCAATATGCATGGCCTGCGCGATCTGTTCACCGTGTCGGGCGTCGGCCTGAAGGATCCGGGACTAGCCAACAGCATCGAATTCGAGTTCAGCAACGCCGACCGGGCGTTGGAGCTCGTCACCCTGCCGCTCGAAGAGGCCGTGGCCGATGTCAGCCAGGCGCATGCGCTGGACTATCTGGTGATCGTCACCGGTTCGCTGCAGGCCATGATCGGCGAGCAGCTTTCGGCCGCCCTCGGGCTCTCGGTGGGCTTTTCTTCGCTGGATGGCGACTGATATGTGGGAACGCCGGGCATTCCTCAAGGCGGCCGGCGCCGGATTTGCTGCCAGCCTGTTGCCGCGGCAGATACAGGCGCTGGAGCGAAATGAACTGGTGTTTGCCAGCTCGGTGCAAACCGCCAGCGGCGGCTATGGCGCGGTGCTGCTGGGCGAACGGGGCGACGTGATCGCCAGCATCGACCTTCCGGACCGGGGGCACGACATCACGATCAGCCGCGAAGCGGGACGGGGCGTGGTGTTCGCCCGGCAGCCGGGGACGTTCGCGGTGGTGTTCGACCCTGATGGCCGAGAGGCGCCGTTGACGCTGACCAGCGTGGCCGGTCGGCATTTCTATGGGCATGGCGTGTTCTCGCCGGATGGGCGGTGGCTCTACGCCACTGAGAGCGACTTCGAGGCGGCGCAGGGCGTGGTGGGCATCTTCGACGCAACCGACGGCTACCGTCGTATCGGGGAATTTCCGACCTACGGCACGGGCCCGCACGAAATGCTGCTGATGCCTGACGGCGTGAGCTTGGTCGTTGCCAATGGCGGGATCGAAACGCATCCCGATTTTGGCCGGGCGGAACTCAATATCGAGACAATGGACCCCTCGGTGGTGTTCATCGACCGGCGCGATGGAACCCTGGTCGGGCAGTTGCGGCTCGATGCCGGGCTGCACCAGCTATCGATCCGCCACATGGCCATCGATGGGCGTGGGCGGGTGTGGTTCGGCTGCCAGTACAAAGGCGCGCCGGCGGACAGCCCGCAACTAGTAGGGTATGCCACGATGGACGGCGAAATCAGCCTCGTGGAACTGCCACCCGGTACACTGGCCGACCTGCGCAACTATGTGGGATCGGTGGCCGCTTCAGCCGACGGGAACACGGTGGCCGTATCCTCGCCTGAAGGCGACCTGCTGGTCGCCATCGACGTTGAGGGCAAGCGCCCGGTGCTGGTGGAAACCCTGCGCAACGGCTGTGGGCTGGCTGCCGATGGTACGGGCTTCGTTGCTACCAGCGGAGAGGGCCAGATGATCGGCATTGCCGGGGCGCAGCGCGAAAGGCAGTCATTCGACTTCCTGTTCGACAACCATGTGCTGCGGGTGGGGTGAGGGAACTGTCGCCGCGGCGGGACTGAACGGCAGCTGGATCAGGCTTGCCGATTGGCTGGCCTCGGCACGCGATCCGCCGCGAAACCAGCCCATGTCCGGCTGCGAGCGTTGATCAGCATGTCAATGGAGTAGCTCTTTTCCGGGCAGACCAACGCTATCTGGGCCAACTGGTCCTGGCCCTCCTCGAGCTCACGATAGAGCCTGTCGCTGTCCGCATTGGAAAATCCGGCCACGGCCATCGTCCAGGCCTTGAGCAGGGCCCGATAGCGATCGAGGTAGGCGTCGGCTTCCTGGCGGGTCATACGAATAGTTCCAGAGTTGCAGAACGGTAATGCCGGCATCGACAACGCGGGGGCGGTCTGTGTTGCCGATGCCGGACATTCACACTGACGATCGGGTGCGGCATGGGATCCGGACGTCAATGAAGCGACGCTAGCAGAGTGCGAATGATGGAACCGTGACGGCCATTGTCAGCGTTTTGTCAGCTACAAACCTCTATTGCTGGGACATCATGAACCGCAGATCCGCCGTCGCGTTCGCATTGTCTGCCATGCTGGCCAGTTCCCCGGTTGCCTGGGCTCAGGGGCCCGGCAATGGGAATGGCAATGGTCCGAATGCCGAGGGCGGCCCCGGCAACGGCAATGGCATGGGGGAAGGAAACGGTCCGGGTAACGGCAATGGTCCGAAGGACAACGTCCCCGGCAATGGCAACGGACCAGGCGGCGGTCCGGTAAACGGCGGTAGCGCCGGCAATGCCAATGCGGGCGGTAGTACCCCGGCCGGCCCTGCGCAACAGTCAAACGGAGCTGCCGGCGGCGCCCCCGCTGTTACGGGTCAGGCGACCGCACCCGCCGAGCAGTCGGAAAGCGATGTGTTGGCGGCAGTGGAGGCGGGCAGGGCGGTGCCGCTGTCGACAATCATGCCCGACGTGCGCACGCGGACAGGGGGCGAGGTCATCAATGCACAATTGCAGCAGGTAGGCTCGTTCCTGCTCTATGCCGTCACCGTCCTGACGCCAGAGGGCAAAGTCAGCATCGAATATTACTATGCCCGTTCCGGGCAGCACGTGGAGCCATAGCATGCGCGTGCTGATTGCCGAGGATGACGACCGCATAGCCGAAACCCTCATCACCTCGCTGGGCAAGGCGGGCTTCGGCGTGGAGCGGGAGCGCGATGGCGAAGTCGCCTGGTACCGCGGCGACGCCGAAGCCTTTGACGCCATCGTGCTCGACCTCGGCCTGCCCCAGATGGATGGCCTGACCATCCTCAAGCGCTGGCGCAAAGCCGGCCGGCTGACGCCGGTGCTGATCCTGACCGCACGCGGGCAATGGGAGGAACGCGTCGACGGCATCGAGGCGGGCGCGGACGACTATGTGGTGAAGCCTTTCCACGTTCAGGAAATAGTGGCGCGGCTGCGTGCGCTGGTTCGCCGCGCGAACGGTGTCGCCACGTCGCGCATCCCCTTCGGCAGATTCCTGCTGGATCTGCGGACGATGGAAGTGACTGCCGATGGCATGCCCATGGACCTGACACCACAGGAATTCAAACTGGTGTCCTATCTGGTGCATCGGCGGGGTCAGGTTATCTCGCAGCTGGAAATAACCGAGCACATCTACAACCAGGACTACGAGCGCGATTCCAATGCCGTGGAGGTCCTCGTCGCGCGCGTGCGCAAGCGCCTTGGTGCCGACGTTATCAAGACAAGGCGAGGGTTCGGATATGCGCTGGGTGACGGATATTGACCCGACATTCCCTGCGCCTGCGCATGATGGGGCTCGCAGTCATCTGGGTGGTGGCCTCGATGTTTGCGGCGGGTTTTGCCCTGCAATACCTGTTCACCGTCAATATCGAGCGATCCGCCCGCGAGGATATGGACGCTGCCCTGACACGTCTTGCCGCTGTCATCGTGCCGGCGTCGGAAACACCCAGCCTCAGCTCGCCGCTGCCCGACCCGCGATATGAGACGCCATTCGGCGGCCGGTATTGGCAGATCGAGGCGCTCGATACCGGGCAGGTCACGCGGTCCCGCTCGCTATGGGACTTTGTGCTCGAAGCGCCCATTGCCGACGACGCCATCCATCATGATGCGGGGCCGGATGGGCGTCACCTGATCCTGCTCACGCGCCAGTTGCAGATCGAGGGTCCCGAAGGCTTTCGGACGTTCCTGGTAACGGTGGGGCAGGACCACCAGCCCATCCATGAGGCGACGCAGCAGTTCGCCCGGGACGCCACCCAGGTTCTGCTGCTGCTCGGCGGGCTGATCATCCTGGCGGCCTGGTTGCAGATCAGCCTGGGACTATCCCCAATTCGTCGCGTCCAGCTGGCCATCGAGGCGGTGCGGCGTGGCGATGCCGCACGACTGGAAGGGCAGTTCCCAAGTGAGCTTGGTCCACTCGTCCAGGAGGTGAATGGCCTGCTTGATGCGCGGGAGGTCATGATGGATCGCGCCCGGTCACGGGCGGCTGATCTTGCCCATGGATTGAAGACACCACTTGCGGCGGTGCATGGCATCGCCGAAGGCCTGCGCGAGCGGGGCAATGAGGTCGATGCCGGCCTGCTGCAGGATCTCAGTTTCGAAATGTCCGAGCGCGTCGACTACCAGATGCGGCTCGCGGCCCTGCGGGTGCGCACGTCTGCCCATTCGGTGCGTTCCTCGCTGAATTCCGCGGTCATCCGGACGCTGACAGTGCTCAAGAAGACGGGCCGCGGAGAACAACTGCACTGGGTTGCCGAACTGGCCGACGATTGCTGGGTGGATGTTCATCGCCAGGACCTGATGGAGCTGGTCGGCATCACGCTGGAAAACGCGACGAAATGGGCTTCGAGCCGGGTCTTCGTCAGGAGCATGCGCGAGCATGATCGGGCCGTGCTGGAGATTTGCGACGATGGTCTCGGCATTCCCGAAGACCAGATGATGTCGCTGGGCACGCGAGGGCTGCGTCTCGACCAGACGTTGCCGGGCTATGGGCTTGGACTGGCGATCGCTGCGGAAATCCTCGATATCAACAATGGCACAATGACGTTCAGCCGCGCCCAGATAGGCGGGTTGGTGGTCACCATCGGCCTGCCCCTATCACAGTCTACGGCGCAAACTGCCGACTAGACGCTGATATCGGACCCGGCCTCCAGGCCGTTCATGGCCGCAGCGGCATCGGCATTGTTCTGGGTGCTGGCGATCAGGCCCGCTGCGGCGAGGCAGGATGCAACGGCGAATACGCCGATCAGGATGAGTGTGAACATTGTTCCATCCCCTAATTCTGCTGGGTAAAGGTCCGGCTTTCTGCCGGTGACGGAGAATTGGCCAGAGGCTGGCTCCCCAGGTCCGGCCTGGGCGTGAGCAGCAAGGCACAAAGCAGGGCGATCGTGACGACCTTGGCGAAGGCGGCGCGGCGTCGGCGTGTGCGGGGCGTCACGATCATCGCGCCTACTCGGTGACGGTCACGTTGGGCAGGTCGACATTGATGGCGTCGCCATTGCTGGAGATGCCGCCATTGACCAGCCAAAGGATGAGAAGGACGGCGACGACCGCCGCAATGATGAGGCCGATGATGCCGAACGGACTGCCGCCGCCAACGACGACGGTTTCGCTCGGGCTGCGCTCTATGATGGTTTCGCGTTCGATCGGCATGGCGGTCTCCATTGTTTTCCAGACAACGCGAGAGAGCGGATCGAGTTCCTTAAAGCATTGATATGTATTGTTAAAATTGGATGACAGGCGATGTCAGCGCTTTGTAAGCTTCGCCTGGGCATGTGGGCTCATGACCTCCAGGCGGCGAAGTCCGCATCAGGGGATGGGGCCGGAGCTTTCGCGCAGCACCAGTTCGACCGGCCAGAGCTCGTGGACGTCCTCGGGGGACTTGCCGTTCAGGATTTGCAGGATGAGTTCGGCGATGCGCATGCCGGCCTGGCGGATCGAGGAGCGGGTCGTCGACATGCTGGGATACATGTTGTCGGCGTTGAGATAGGGGAAAACGTCGTCATGGGCGATCATGGAGACGTCCTTGCCCAAGACCAGTCCTGCCTGCCGGATGGCGCGGAACACACCCAGGGCGGTCATCATCGAGCCGGCCAGGAAGGCGGTTGGACGGGGGCGGAGTTCGAGCATGGCCTGGGCGAGCCGGAAGGCGACTTCGTCGGTAAATGCCGAATTGCCCATCAGCGCCGGATCGAAGGGCACGCCACGGGCAGACAGCGCAGCAAGATAGCCAATCTCGCGATGCTCGGCGAAGGTTCGCCCCTTGAGGCCGTTGAGCAAGGCGATGCGTCGATGCCCCAGATCGAGCAGGTGGCTGGTGGCACGCTCGACCGCGCCGGTATTGTCGATGTCCAGCCAGGCGACGGGGTGGCCGATATTGGTGCGCCCATGCAGCACGAAGGGTATCTTAAGGTCGAGCAGCATTTCGGCCCGCTCGTCACGCAGCGCCGGAGAATGCAAAACGATGGCATCGACCTTCTGGCTGGCGGCGATACGGCGATAGGCCGCGACCTCCTCGGCATAGGAATCGACCGTCGTGACGAGGATGTCGACTTCCTCGGTGCCCATGCGGCCACCCATGCCGGCGAGGAATTCGCTCATGTGGGGACCCAGTTCATCGGCGCCACGCAGCACTAGGCCCACGGCGCCGGAGCGGCCGGTCGCGAGGCGCAGGGCGCTGGCATTGGGCCGATAGCCCAGGCGCGCCGCCGTCTCGGCCACGCGCAGGCGCGTTGCCTCATTGACCTCGGGATAGCCATTGAGCGCGCGGCTGACAGTGGTTTGCGACAGGCCGAGATGCTCGGCCAGATCCTTCAGTCTCATGGCTGCAAAACTGGCCCCGGGGCACGGCACGACCAACGCTTGTGGGTGGCGCGCCGCGACGGCGCGCACCCGGTCTTGCCTGCCATAGGGCACACAGGCCGCATTGAATAGCGGTTCCTGCTTCCTCCTCCAGCAATCATTCAAAGCGATTTCAAATTTTGATGCAAGTGGCGAAATCGATGCCAATTTTCTGAGGTGCGTACCTCAGCCAAAATTATAGGGTTGTTTAGAGATGTGACGGCCGTGCAGTGGTAATGCATTGTTATTACTAAGGTATTTTGCGATGCTTTGCAAAGTCGTTAAAATTACGGCGAGGAGGCGCTTGACAGAAATTCCGGGCTCTGGTTCTTTTTCATTCAAAGCGCTTTGGAAATGTAAGCGGAACAGCCGCTGAAACGGGTGCTTTTGTGGGAGGAGAAACTGTCCGGGGCCGGCGCTATCTGCGCAGGTCCGGTCAGGCTTGCCTTCCTGACTGTTGCTTCATTCGGGAGGATATCTAATGAAAATCAACACGCTGCTCGTTGGTCTCTTGACGAGCGTGACGCTGGTCGCGGGCGTTGCCCAGGCTGCCGAACTGTCCGTAGTTTCGGGCGACACCGGCAATGGCCTGGCATTCCTGCAGGAACAGCTCGACAAGTTCGAAGCTGATACCGGCCATACCGTGACCGTCGTGCCGATGCCGTCGTCGACCACTGACCAGTTCGGCCAGTATCGCCTGTGGCTTGCCGCCGGTAACACCGACATCGACGTATACACCACCGACGTGATCTGGGCACCGCAGCTCGCTGACCAGTTCCTCGACCTCACCGAGGCCGCCAAGGATGTCGTAAGCCAGCACTTTCCCTCGATCATCGAGTCGCAGACCGTGGACGGCAAGCTCGTCGCCATCCCGGCCTTCACCGATGCTCCGGCCCTGTTCTACCGCAAGGACCTGCTCGAGAAGTACGGCAAGGAAGTCCCAACCACCTGGGCCGACATGACCGCTACCGCCCAGGAAATCATGGATGGCGAACGTGCTGCGGGCAATCCCGACATGTACGGCTTCGTGTTCCAGGGCAATGCCTATGAAGGCCTTACCTGCAACGCTCTCGAGTGGGTGAAGTCCTTTGGCGGCGGCCAGATCGTGGAAGCCGATGGCACCATCTCCATCAACAACGAGCAGGCTGCTGCCGCCATCGACATGGCTGCCAGCTGGATCGGGACGATCTCGCCGGAAGGCAACCTGGCCTACCAGGAAGAAGAAAGCCGTGGCGTCTGGCAGCTCGGCAATGCCGTGTTCCACCGCAACTGGCCGTATGCCTACGCGCTGGGCAACAGCGACGACTCCGCTGTGAAGGGCAAGTTCGACGTGGCTCCGCTGCCGGCCGGTGAAGGCGCCGATGCGCGTTCGGCAGCCACGCTGGGCGGCTGGAACTATGCCGTGTCCAAGTACAGCCAGGATCCGGATGCGGCCATCGAGCTGGCCCTCTACCTGGCCTCGCCGGAAGTCCAGAAGGAACGTGCGATCAAGCAGACCAACCTGCCGACCGTCGAAGCCCTCTATGACGACGCCGACGTGCTGGCTGCTGCGCCGTTCATGGCCAACTGGAAGGAAATCTTCCAGAACGCCGTGCCGCGTCCTTCGGCTCCGACCAAGACCAACTACAACGAAGTCTCGTCCATGTTCTGGGGCGCCGTGCACAATACCCTTTCGGGTAACGGCACTGCCGCTGAGAACCTGGAAGTGCTCGAGGCCGACCTGACCGAACTCAAGGGCGACGCCTGGTAAGTCCTCCCAGCGCCCTGCAAGGCGGACGGCCGGGGTTTCCCAGCCGCCCGCTTTGCGCAATTATGAATGAAAACGGGAGGAACAAGAATGGCGACGGATACCTTGGCGCCACCGGTCACGATGGCCGGTCCTAAGATCAAATCAGAGCTGATGCAGCAGCGCGTGCGGGCTGCGCGGTGGTTCCTCCTCCCCATGCTGATCGCGCTGGCGGTTGTGGCCGGATGGCCCCTGCTGCGCTCGATCTGGTTCTCCTTCACCGACGCTTCGCTCAACGATCTCTACAACGCCGAGTGGATCGGGTTTGGCAACTACCTGCGCTGGACAGTACTCGAAAGCGGCGCCATTCGCTGGCGCGGCGTACTGGCGGACCCCGATTGGTGGAATGCGGTGTGGAATACCGTGCGCTTCGCCTTCTGGTCGGTGCTGTGGGAAACCGTCCTCGGCATGATCGTGGCACTGGTGCTCAATGCCGAATTCCGGGGCCGCGGCTTCGTCCGCGCCGCCATCCTCATTCCATGGGCTATCCCGACCATCGTCTCGGCCAAGATGTGGAGCTGGATGCTCAATGACCAGTTCGGCATCCTCAACGACCTGGGCCTGCGCCTGGGCCTGCTGACCCACAAGGTGGCGTGGACCGCCAGTGCCGATACGGCCATGCAGGCCGTGCTGGTGGTGGATATCTGGAAGACCACGCCTTTCATGGCGCTGCTGATCCTCGCTGGCCTGCAGATGATCCCCAAGGACATCTACGAAGCTGCCGATATCGACGGCGTGCATCCCATCAAGCAGTTCTTCAAGATCACGCTGCCGCTGGTGCGGCCTGCCCTGATGGTGGCGATCATTTTCCGCGTGCTCGACGCGCTGCGCATCTTCGACCTGATCTATGTGCTGACGCCCAATAGCGATGCGACCAAGACCATGTCGGTGCTGAGCCAGGAAAACCTGTTCCAGTTCGACAATTTTGCCGAAGGATCGACGCAGGCAACGCTGCTGTTCCTCATCATCGCCATCTTCACCATCGTCTATATCTGGCTCGGCAAGGTCAATTTCGACGGAGGAGACCGCTAATGACCGCGACCTTCGATCTCTGGAAACTGACCAAATCGGTGCTGTTCTATGCACTGGTCGTCGTCATCGTCGTGATTTCGGTTTTTCCGTTTTACTACGCCATCCTGACGAGCTTCAAATCGGGCACCGACCTGTTCCGCATCACCTACTGGCCGACATCGTTCAGCCTGCAGAACTACGAGTCAGTGCTGCGCGTGGGCAGCTTCCCGCGTAACCTGTTGAACTCGATCTTCATCTCGTCGGCGACGGTGCTGCTGGCGCTGTTCCTGGCCATCACCGCCTCCTTCGCGCTCAGCCGCGTCCGCTTCCGCGGCCGCAGCCTGCTGCTGATGACGATCCTGGCCGTTTCCATGTTCCCGCAGATCGCGGTGCTGGCCGGCCTGTTCGAGGTGATCCGGTTCCTCGGCATCTACAACACGCCCTGGGCGCTGATCTTCTCCTATACGATCTTCACCTTGCCGTTCACCGTGTGGGTGCTCACTACCTTCATGCGCGACCTGCCGATCGAGATCGAGGAGGCAGCAATTGTGGACGGCGCCAGTCCCTGGGTCATCATTACGCGGGTGTTCATGCCGCTGATGTGGCCGGCACTGGTGACCACGGGCCTTCTGGCCTTCATCGGCGCCTGGAACGAGTTCCTGTTCGCGCTGACATTCACCTCGTCCAACGAGACCCGCACCGTGCCAGTGGCCATCGCGCTGCTGTCGGGCGGTTCACAATATGAAATTCCGTGGGGCGCCATCATGGCCGCCTCGGTGATCGTTACCGTGCCGCTCGTGGTGCTGGTGCTGGTGTTCCAGCGCAAGATCGTGAGCGGTCTGACCGCCGGCGGCGTGAAGGGTTAGGGAGAAAGACAATGGCTGCAATCGAGCTTCGCAATATCCGCAAGTCGTTCGGCGCGGTGAATGTCATCAAGGGCGTGGACCTCGAGGTCCGCAAGGGCGAGTTCATGGTTTTTGTCGGCCCGTCGGGCTGCGGCAAGTCCACGCTGCTTCGCCTGATCTCGGGGCTGGAGGACATCACCTCGGGCGAGATGTTGTTCGATGGCAAGGTGGTCAACGCCCTGGCGCCGTCCAAGCGCGGCATCGCCATGGTGTTCCAGAGCTATGCGCTCTATCCGCACATGACGGTCTACGAGAACATGGCATTCGGGCTGACGCTCGAGAAAGGCCATAACAAGGACGAGATCCGCCAGCGCGTCGAGCGCGCCGCGGACATGCTGCAGATCCGGCAGTATCTCGACCGCCTGCCCAAGCAGCTTTCGGGCGGGCAGCGCCAGCGCGTGGCCATCGGCCGCGCCATCACCCGCGATCCCAAGGTGTTCCTGTTCGACGAGCCGCTCAGCAACCTCGACGCGGCGTTGCGCGTGGCGACCCGCATCGAGATCGCCAAGCTGCATGAGAGCATGAACAACGTCACCATGATCTATGTGACGCATGACCAGGTCGAGGCGATGACGCTGGCCGACCGTATCTGCGTGCTGCGCGATGGTCTGGTTGAGCAGGTCGGCTCGCCGATGGAACTCTACGAGAGTCCCAACTCGGTGTTCGTGGCCGGCTTCATCGGTTCGCCGAAGATGAACTTCATCTCGGGCGACAAGGCCAAGGCGTTCAACGCCGAAACCGTGGGCATCCGCGGCGAGCACATCACCATCGTGCCTGACAACGGCACCTGGACCGGCACGGTGATCCATACCGAGAACCTGGGCGCCGACTCCTATGTCTATCTGGAGATGGGCACCGAGGAGCCGGTCGTGGTTCGGCTCGACGGCGCGAACAACTACAAGAGCGGCGACACGGTGCATATCGCGCCAATGGAAGACAAGATCCACCGCTTCGACGGGGCGGGCAAGCCGATCCGCTAAGGCGATCAAACATCGGGTGACGGTCGCAAAACCGCCACCGACATCAACCAAAGCGTCATTCCCGCGAAAGCGCAAATCTCCCGTCAGGAAGGGGGATTCCTGCTCTCGCGGGAATGATGCAGATGACAGCAGAATGGCCGGTGCCTCCCCACCGGGCCAGTCAAAGCAGGAGACTGAAGATGCCGATCCGTACCCTCGTTTGGGGTGAAAATGTCCACGAGCAGAAGAACAAGGTCGTCGCCGAAAACTACCCCAACGGCATGCACAACCAGATCGCCAAGCTGCTGAGCGAAGACAGCAACCTCTCGATCAAGACGACGACGCTGCAGGAGCCCGAGCACGGACTGACCGATGCCGTGCTGGCCGAAACCGATGTGCTGCTCTGGTGGGGTCACGCCGCGCACAACCAGGTCGACGATGCGGTCGTCAAGCGCGTCATGGAGCATGTGTGGCAGGGCATGGGCCTGATCGTGCTGCATTCGGGCCATCACTCCAAGGTGTTCAAGGGCCTGATGGGCTCTCCGGCAAACCTGCACTGGCGCGAAGCCGGCGAGCGCGAGCGGCTGTGGGTCGTCAATCCCGGCCACCCGATCGCCAAGGGCCTGCCGCCGTATTTCGAGCTCGAATACGAAGAGATGTATGGCGAGCCCTTCAGCGTGCCGGAGCCGCTCGAGACGGTGTTCGTTTCCTGGTTCCAGGGCGGCGAAGTGTTCCGAAGCGGCCTGACCTATCGCCGCGGCGCCGGCAACATCTTCTACTTCCGCCCCGGCCACGAAACCTACCCGACCTATCACGACGCCAATGTCGGCCAGGTGCTGCGCAATGCGGTCAACTGGGCCTATGACGGTACGCGCCATGCGCACCTGATGAAGGCGCCGAACACGCCGGTTGGCGAGGCGATCGAAAAGATCGAAGAGCGTGGCGCCAAGCTGAGCTCGGCTGATCACGCCGGTGAAGTGAAGAAGTAAGGAAAGACGCTTCCGCTCCCACGGTGTCACCCCGGTGCAGGCCGGGGTCCATCCTGAGATGGCAAAGCGGACGCAGATCTCAGGATGGATCCCGGCCTCGCCGGGATGACATCGAGTGTTTTGGAACAGCATGGCCTCCTAGGCCAATACAGGAACTACTAACGATGCGTATCCTCATCCTGGGTACCGGCGGCATGGCCAATCAGCATGCCAAGCATTTTGCGGCCATCGAGGGCGTGACCCTGGCGGGTGGCGTGGACGTCGATCCGGCGCGGGTCGAGGCGTTCTGCACCACGCATAATATCGAGCGCGGCTTCGGCTCGCTCGATGCGGCCCTGGCTTGGGGCCAGTTCGACGCCATCGCCAACGTGACGCCAGACAGCGTGCACTATCCGACGACGATTGCAGCGCTCAAGGCGGGCAAGCATGTGTTCTGCGAAAAGCCGCTGGCCACCGACCATGCCAAGGCCATGGAAATGACCGAGACGGCCGAAGCAGCGGGCCTCGTCAATATGGTCAACCTGACCTATCGCAATGTCAGCCAGTTGCAGAAGATGCGCGAGATCGTGCAGTCGGGCGCCGTCGGCAAGGTCAAGCATTTCGAGGCGAGCTATCTGCAGAGCTGGCTGGTGAGCAAGGCCTGGGGCGACTGGCGCACTGAGTCGCAGTGGCTGTGGCGCCTCAGCAAGAAGCACGGCTCCAATGGCGTTCTGGGCGATATCGGCGTGCACATCCTCGACTTCGCCGCCTATGGCGCGGGCAGCGACTTTTCCAAGGTGTTCTGCCGGCTGGAGACGTTCGAAAAGGCCGAGAACAACAAGATCGGCGAATATGACCTCGACGCCAATGACAGCTTTGCCATGACGGCACAGCTGGAAAATGGCGCGCTGGGCGTGATCCATGCGACGCGCTGGGCCACCGGCCACTTCAATGAACTGCGCCTGCGCGTTTACGGCGAACTGGGTTCGATCGAAGTGCAGCATCGCCATGACTGGTCCAAGCTGGTCACCTGCCTTGGCGCCGATGCCGAGACGGGGACCTGGACCGAGATAGAAGTCGACCCGGTGCCGACCAATTACATGCGCTTTGTCGATGCAGTCCGCGCGGGCAAGAACAACGAGCCGAGCTTCCGCCATGCCACCAACATCCAGAAGGTGCTGGACCTGGCGACGGTAACCGACCGCGACCGGACCGAACACAAGGTCTGATTGCAGCCTTGTGCACGCAATGAAAAACCCCGGCCCTGCGGGCCGGGGTTCGCATTTTCGAAGATCAGTGCTTAGGCGCGGTCATCCACGTAGAGGGTGACTGAGCCATCGGCATTGCTCTTGACCGAAACGACGTCGCTGCTGGCGTAGCCTTCGGCTTCGAGCTTGGCCTTGATCGCGGCATTGCCGTCGATATTGGTGTGCAGCGTGGTGTTGCCCTCGGCATTGGCCGACAGGGCCTCGTCGAGCGCCGTGCCACCGGCGGCAGCATCGCCCTCCAGCGAG
Organism: Devosia sp.; assembly: GCA_049647065.1. Lineage (GTDB taxonomy): Bacteria > Pseudomonadota > Alphaproteobacteria > Rhizobiales > Devosiaceae > Devosia. The sequence goes on from JBARWY010000233.1 coordinate 56,244, forward strand.
GACAACAGCACGATATTGATCTTGGCCTCGTCGGTTACCGCTGACAGGTCGACTGCGGCAGAGCCGGCGATGGACGACGTTACCGCGTCATAGGTGTTGTCGGTGGCAGCGCTGGCGGCGGCATCGACTGCGGCCCCCGCAGCAGCATCGACTGCTGGGGTATCCACAGTCACGCCTGCGCCGGCATCAACCTGTGCGCCTGCATCCTGGGCCAAGGCCGGCAGGGCGCTGGTGGCCAGAAAGGCGGCGATGGTGGTGGCGATAATGGTCTTATTCATTCTAGTACTCCTCAGTGGGATTGTGCCCCCCACGTGAACAGCGCCCCAACGGTCGGGGCTGCGAGAAGTTGCACAGAATCTGAGCGCGACCGGAACTTAAGCGCCCTGGAAAACGCAAAGTGATGCGTGCTTGCAACCCAAGCGGGCGATGCCGACTTATCCCGTCACGAACCAACGGAGCGTCATCATGGGTATAATCTGGGCAATCATTATCGGGTTTCTGGCAGGGCTGGTGGCCAAGTGGGTCACGCCGGGCGACAACAAGCCAAGCGGTTTCATCCTCACAACTGTGCTGGGTGTTATCGGCTCGGTGCTGGCGACATGGCTAGGACAGGCCATCGGCTGGTATGGGCCGGGCGACGGGGCAGGGTTCATCGCCTCCATCGTCGGTGCGGTGATCATCCTGCTGGTGTGGGGACAGGTGGCGAAGCGGGCCTAGTACCCAAGCAAAGCCGAAACAAAAAGGGCGCCCAGTGGGCGCCCTTCGTTTGCGATAGCCTCGATCACTTGATCTCGGTGATGCGGCCGTCGGTGTAGGGCGTGTATTCGCCACCTAGCTTGGCAATGTATTCTTCCAGAACCTGATCCAGCGGCGGGCCGAAGTCATAGGCATTGTCGCCCTCCGCAAAGGTGCCGTAGCCGTCGCCGCCAGTCCGCAGATAGTCGTGAGTGACAATGGTATAGGTCGCGTCCTCGTCGATGGGGACGAAATTGTCTCCACCCTTGACCAGGACGTCGCTGACGCGCTCGCCCACAGGCTTGCTGATGTCGAAGGAGAATTTCAGCCCCGACACCTGTGGGAAGCGGCCCGCGCCATTTTCGATGTCACTTACACCGTTTTCCAACGCGTCGATGATGTCCGCGCCGGACAGATCGACCGTGGCCAAGGTATTGGAGAAGGGCAGGACGGTGATGATTTCACCCTTGGTGATCTCGCCGGCATCGATTGACGCCCGCAGTCCGCCGCCGCTCACATAAGCGATGGTTACACCCTGGTCGGCTACGCGGTCGAGCATGGCGTCGGTGACGAGATTGCCCATCTGGCATTCGACCGCACGGCAGGTTTCTCGCTCACCATCGATTGCGGCGGTCGTGGTTCCCACGACGATGCCCATAGCTTCTGCGATGGGGGCGGCAAGCTCGGCCAACTGGCCCTTGAAGTCCTCGCTGGCCACCACAGAAGCGTCGATCAGGAAGGGTTCGCCTTCGGCCTTGGTGACAACGCCACTGTCATCCCAGGTGATGGCAATGTCGCCGAGATACTTGCCATATTGGTTGGCCTGGACCACGGGCACTTCGACGCCGTCGGGGTTCTTGACCAGGGTGGGGTAGGGGCCGGCAGCGCCTTCCATGGAACCGAGAAGGGAATGGCTGTGACCGCCGACAATCACGTCGACCAGCGGTACATTGGCCGCCACTTCGAGATCCTGGGTATAGCCGATGTGGCTGAGCAGGATGATCTTGTCGACGCCGGCGGCATCGAGCGCTGCAGCAGTGCTGCGGACATATTCGACGACGTCGGTGAACTCGATATTGGGGCCGGGCGAGGCGATTTCGGGCGTGTCCTCGGTGGTCGCGCCGATGATGCCGATCTTTTCGCCGCCGACTTCGAGCACGATTGAGCCTTCGATCTTGCCGGCCAGTGCAGGGTCCTTGGAGACATCGAAGTTACCGCCGATGATGGGAAATTCGGCGGCCTCGATGAACTTGAGGAATTCTTCGGGGCCATCATCGAATTCGTGGTTGCCGGTGGCGACCACGTCGAAGCCCATCTGGTTGAAAAAATCGGACACGACCTTGGACTTGTATGTGGTGTAGTAGAGCGAGCCCTGGAAATTGTCACCGGCCGAGAGCAGCAGCGAATTGCTGCCGTCATACTTGGCGCGGGTGTCGTCGATGATGGTTTTCAGCCGGGCAATCCCGCCGAAGCATTCGCCGGCGGCGTCGGTTTCGGCATTGCAGTCAGAATTACTGCCGGTGATCGGGTCGAAGCGGGAGTGGAAATCGTTGATGTGCAGGATGTTGAGCGTGAAATCCGCATAAGCCGCGCCGGAAAATCCGGCGAAGAGGGTAAGCGCCGTGGCGCCGAGAAGTAGCTGTTTCATCCCTGTGTCCCTTTGTTTGTTTACGGCAGTCCAAACCCCGCAGATGTCGGGCGCACGGATCGGGCGATCCCAACGGTTCAGCCACGGCGTTGCTCGGAGTTAACCAGTCTTTCGTGACAGTGAAAAGTGGACCTGTTGGTCAATTTTCGCGCCAGTCATCCCCGGTTCATGGGCGCCATGCATTGATGGGGGTTCAACATCCGTCAACCATGGCGCAAAACAGCCAAGGCGCGGCGGCGTGGATAAACCGGCGGGAAAGGCGCAGGGGAGATAATCCCTGCAATCGACCCGCCAGACGACAAGGACCAGCCGGCTATGAGCGCAGCCCTGCAGAGCCTGATGCGTGACGTGCCGTCCTCGCGCGAGAGGGCGCCGCTGTTCAGTGGCCTGCTCGCCTTCATCGCCATCGGTGCTGCCGGCGCAGGCGCCTTCGTGGTGCTGTCCACGGCCATGATCTGGCTCGACACCGGCTTTGCCGACTGGGCGGTCAATACCGCGTGCTACGCGTCGCTGATCGTGCCGGTCTATCTCATGCACCGGCGCTTTTCCTTCGATTCCGACGCGCCGCATAGCCAGGCACTGCCGCGCTACATGGCGGTGCAGTTCATGGCGCTGCTGCTTGCCGCGGCGTTTTCCTTTGTGGTGCATGGCTTGCTGGGCATGCCGACGGTGTTCGCCTCCATGCTGGTCATTGCGCTGACCTCAGGGGTCAATTTCGTGGTGCTGCGGAGCTGGGCCTTTGCCCGCGCGCAATGGAGCATGGCTGTCCCGGCATGATGCCGGGGTTTCAATAGCGATCCAGTCGGGTATTCTCCGCGCCGTTCTGATTTGCGGAGTCTGCGGCATGAAAAGTGCGTTAATCGTTTATGGTGGCTGGTCCGGGCATGACCCGGAGGAATGCGCCGCCATCTATCGCCGATGGCTGCACGAGGATGGCTTTTCGGTGCGCACGGCCACCGAAACCAGCGCCTTTGCCGATCCGTCCATCCGTGACCTGAGCCTGATCATCCCCATCTTCACGATGAGCAAGATCGAGAAGGAAGAGGTCGAGAACCTGACCAAGGCGGTCGAGGGCGGCGTCGGCTTGGCCGGACATCATGGCGGCATGAGCGACGCCTTCCGCGATGCCGTGGACTACCAGTTCATGGTGGGCGGCCAATGGGTCGCCCATCCGGGCAACATCATCGATTACACGGTTGATGTGGCCGACCCGCTCGACCCTGTCATGGCCGGGATCAAGTCGTTCCGCTACACGTCCGAGCAGTATTACATGCATGTCGACCCGTCCAACCACGTGCTGGCGACGACGACGTTCACCGGCGAACATGCGCCGTGGATCGCGGGAGTGAAAATGCCGGTGGCGTGGAAGCGCCAGCATGGCAAGGGCAGGGTGTTCCACTCGACGCTGGGGCACCAGGCCAAGGAATTCGACGTGCTGGAAATGGCGACGATCATGCGCCGCGGCATGAACTGGGCGGCAAGAGAAGAATAGGGCTTTCGGCGTGGTTGGTGCATCGCGCGCGATGCACCGCTCTACCAGCGCAGCAACCAGCGCCCAAGCAGGGCCCCGATCACTCCAACGATAACGATCCCCAGCGTGTACCAGAGCGCCAGGAACATCATTCCGGTCTCGTCGCAGGCGAAGGTGTAAATCCAGGCGCCCGTGCCGCCGGCCATGATGCCGGCCGCGAAACCGGCGATGGTCGGGCTGCGCGGGGCCAGGCGGCGCAGGGCCAGCAGCGCTCCCAGCAGAACGGGCAGCGCCAGCACCGGGATATAGGTCAGGGCACGCAGGATGGATGAGCCCATGATGAGCGGCATCATGTCATCGGCGCGCGCGAGCTGGACAACAGCAAGCACCAGCAGCGCCGCCAGCAAGCCAATGGCTGCGAGCCAGGGCCAGCGGGTCCGCCCATCCGGCCGGGCCAGCACCAGCGTGGCCGCCAGCCCAAGCAGCGCCAGTGCCAGCGTATAGCCGAACTTGGTCCAGTACATCATGGTGGCCGAGGCGGCTTCCATGTCCGGCCGCATGCCGAGCAAAGTGAGCATGGCGATGACGGCCACGATGCCACTGAGCAGGGTGGCGCCGATCAGCAGGCGTTGCATGGCCATCGGGCGTACTGGCTTGAGATCGGCAGAGAGGCGGGCGATCAGATCGTCGGTCATTTCGGCCCTCCGGCAAAGCGCGCTGCCAGCGACTTGAGGCCGCGATGGATGGAAACCTTGGCCGCGGTCTCAGACATACCATGCGCCGCCGCAGCCTCGGCGACGGATGCGCCGTCGATCTTGGTTCGCCGGATCAGGTCACCGGTACGCGCGGGGACCGCGTCGAGCACAACGTCGAGGTCACGCCGTGCCAGGGCATCGGCACTGTCGTCATGGGCGAAGATGGGGGCGTCGTCCTCGAGTGGCACGGTCAGGCGGATCGACTGGCGGCGGACGTGATCGACGAATTTGTGGTGCGCTACCGCATGCAGCCAGGCCGTGAAGGGCCGGTTGCGGTCATAGGTCATGCGCCTGACATGTATGGCCAGCAGGGTCTCCTGCACGAGATCCTCCGCGTGCGATGCGAAAGCGGGGGTGAGCCGCCGGGTGAAGTAAGGGCGCAGGTGGCGACCGAGTTCGGCGAGCAAAGTGCGATAGGCCGCAGCGTCGCCGTCGAGCGAGGCGAGCATCAAATCCCGCAATCGCGTTTCGGTTGGATCAGCCTGCATTATCCATCCATTCGCTCCCCATGGCCGCATGGTTACATGCCTGGGGCGGAACAGGGAATGGCGATTGCGGCAATCACGTCGGCGTGAGCGCGTAACCGGCGCCACGGGTCACCCGAATGGCTCGGCATGATCCGCGCCGGTAGGGCAGGGTCGATTCAAGGGAGATTACCATGACCATTACCCTGCGCGGCATTGCGCTTGCCGCAGCCTTCACACTCGCCCTCATTCCAGCCAGTTTCGCCCAGGATGCGATGGCCACCGACGCAATGGCGACAGATGCCATGGCGCCCGCCGCGATGACGCCGCTGACCGATGACGAATTCAACCTCTGCATGGAGCAGGCAGGCGGCATCACCTTTCCGGCGGCCCAGCATGCTGCGGCCACCGCTTGCCACGGGCTGCACCAAGGCATGGACGTGATGGGAGCCATCGAGTCGCTCGGCCTGGGCGAGATGAGCGCGCCCGAGCAGGTCATGGCGACTGACGCCATGGCGCCGGCCGGCGCGATGGCGCCCGCCACCAAATAAATTTCATGCTATGCGTCATTTGTCCCGCGCGGCTCCGTTACTGCTGGCGCGGGGCAGGTGGCCTCGATGCCTCCGGGGGAAACGATGAGCGAAGCCAACGAAGCAACCGGCAAGGGACCGCTGATCTATCGCCAGTCGATCTGGACGCGCGTGACCCACTGGGTGTGGGCGATCTGCCTGTTCTTCCTGCTGCTGACGGGCCTGCAGATATTCAATGCGCATCCCGCGCTCTATATCGGCCAGCAATCGGGCTTCGAATTCGAGAACTCGATCCTCGAGATCGGCGCCATCAACACCGATGCCGGCCCACGCGGTCGCACCACGATTTTTGGCAACAGCTTCGACTCGACGGTTCTGGGGCTGGGCATGAGCGGAACGACCGAACGGCCGACCTTCACCGGCTTTCCCGGCTCGGTGACCATCCCCTCCTATCGTGATCTCGGCACTGGCCGGGTGGTGCATTTCTTCTTCGGCTGGATTTTTGTCGCGACCATTTTCGTCTGGTTCGTGGCCAGCTTCATCAACGGCCATATCCGCCGCGACATCGTGCCAAAGCCGGCCGACATCGCTGCCGTACCAAGGGATGTGGCTGATCACGCGACGCTGCGCTTCAAGCATGGGCGCAGCTATGGGCCGCTGCAGAAGCTGGCCTATTTCGGGGTGTTCTTCAGCCTGTTCCCGCTGATCGTCGCGACGGGCCTCACCATGAGCCCGGGCATCAACTCCATCGCGCCGTGGATGCTCGACCTGTTCGGCGGGCGGCAGACGGCGCGGACCATTCACTTCATCGTCATGCTGCTGCTGGTGGCCTTCTTCGTCATCCATATCATCATGGTGCTGGCCGCCGGGCCGATCAACGAACTCCGCTCGATGATAACAGGCTGGTATCGCGCCAGCCCGGGCACGCCCAGCGCCGAAGGAGACAAGCCATGAGCCGGCTCATTACCCGCCGCAATTTCCTGCGCAGTTCCGCGGTGGCAGGGTCGGGGCTGATCCTCGCCGGTTGCGACCAGTTCGATTTCCTCGGGTCCAAGGAAAACCCGGTTCGGCACGTCATGGAACAGGCCAATGTGCTGACCTACAACGTGCAGCGCACGTTGATCGGCGAGCAGACGCTGGCGCGGGAATATGCCGCCAGCGAAATTCGCCAGGGGCAGCGGCCCAATGGCTCGACCGAACCTTCGACGCCGGAATACATGTTCCTGCAGATGCAGAATTTCGAGCCCTATCGGCTGACGGTGAAGGGCATGGTTGAGCGCGAGGTGAGCTTTTCGCTTGCCGAATTGCGCAACATGCCGGCCCGGAGCCAGATCACCCGGCACGATTGCGTCGAGGGCTGGAGCTGCATCGCCAAATGGACGGGGACGCCGCTGGGGCCGATCCTTGACGCGGCCGGGGTGAAGCCGCAGGCGCGGTTCTGCGTCTATCACTGCTACGACAATATCCAGCGGACGCTGACCGGGGACATTCTCTATTACGAGAGTTCGGACCTGGTGGACGCCTACCACCCGCAGACCATCCTCAGCTATGGGCTCAACGATCAGGTGTTGCCGGTGGCCAACGGCGCACCGATCCGTCTCCGTATCGAACGGGCGCTGGGCTACAAGCAGCCGAAATACCTCCACACGATCGAGCTGGTCGATGACCTCAGTCCATTCGGCAAGGGCAAGGGCGGTTACTGGCCGGACAATGGCTATGACTGGTATGGCGGGATCTAATCCTCAAGATCGGCGTCACTGCGTCCGATGAGAGCCGTGAGCTTGTCCAGCTGCTCCGTATAAATACGGTAGCTCCTGATCCAGCCGGCAGGCCAGTCGCCGAGCTGGCCACTGGCGACGGCGGGTAGGCGCTGGGCCAGGGGCTGGGCGGCGAGGTCTTCGGCCGTGCGATTGCCCCAACGGTCATCGAGCAGGATGATATCGGCGGCGTAGAGGCCGGCGTTTTCCCAGCTGAGAGTCTGGTAGCTGCTGCCGGGGTCGGTCTTCGGCACGATGAGGTCTAGGCCCCAGGACGCGAAGTCAGACAGCTCCGCGAACTCGGCAGGCGCGGCGACCGAGATGCCACTCGATGACGGGGAGGCGGCCATTACCGTCAGACCCGGTTTGGCCGCGATGGCGGCCTTGAAGCGGGCGAGGGCCGTCTCGAAGGCCTGCTTGTCCTCGCGCAGTGCAGGCACATCGAGATCGGCGCCGAGACTTGCGGCCAGCGTGACGTAATCCTCGATCAGGGTGATGACGGAGGCGCCCTGAGCCGGGCCGACGATTGGCGCGATGGCTTCGATGCGCTCGAAGATTGCCGAATCTCCGACGGCGCCGCCATAGAAGTTTTCGCGCGGCCACCATTCGGTGAGGATGAGATCGGGATCGAGGGTGAGGACGGCCTCCGCATCCAGTTCGTACCAGCCGCGCCCGACGATTTCGACGCCATCAAGGTCGAGCCCTTCGGCGGCACGGTCGACCGAGGGCGGACCATCCAGGAAGATGCCGATCGGCCTGATGCCCAGCGGGATCAGCGCCGCGGCAGCGTTGACATGGGCGATGATGCGGGTGGGCGGCTCGGGCAGGGTGACGGTCTTGCCGGCGCCGTCGGTATAGGTCCATTCCGCCGCGACAGTGGGGGTGGCGAGCAGCAGGGCAATGAGGGCGAGGGCGCGGATCATGGTCAGGACATAGCACAGGACGCGTGCATTCGCAGACCCGCCATGCGCGGCGCGATCTCGAATTTCCTTGCTATTTCAGCGGCATTCCCCCATATCAGCGCCATCGTCACCGGCGCATGGACCTTCAGTGGATCCGCTGGCGCCAGGAATTTGGTGACGGACTTCTCTTCTTATCCCCTGCGGTGAGCGGCGAAGTCAGCCCGGAAACAGTTTGTCCGGGTTCGAGCCAGCACCCGCGCGATATCTCCCTTTTATCGCCCGATTGCACCTGTTGACCCGCCGACGCATGTGCGTCCGGCGATATGCGCGCTGCATTGTTCTGCGCGCGTTGCAGCGCCATATCGGCGCAGAAAGACGTGTCTTTTGAACGACTTCATTTCCCTCGGTCTGCCCGCCATCCTTACCGACAGCCTCACTGCCGGCGGCTTCACCGAGCCCACCAAGATTCAGCTCCAGGCCATTCCCAAGCTCCTCGAGGGCAAGGACGTGATGGGCATCGCCCAGACCGGTTCGGGCAAGACGGCGGCCTTCGGTCTGCCAATCCTGGCGGGCATTCTTGGCCTTACCGGCCGTCCGCGGCCGCTCACCACCCGTGCCCTCATTCTCGCCCCCACGCGTGAACTGGCCGTCCAGATTGACGAAGCCATCCGCAAGTTCGCCGGCTCCAAGATGAAGCTCGATACCGTGCTCCTGCTCGGCGGCGTGTCGCGCTACCATCAGGTCAAGCGCCTCGAGCGCGGTGTCGACATCGTCGTCGCCACACCGGGCCGCCTCAAGGACCTGATGGACGACGGCAAGATCAAGCTCAACGAAACCCGTTGGCTCGTCCTCGACGAAGCCGACCGGATGCTCGACATGGGCTTCATCGCCCCGGTGCGTGCGGTCGTGAAGGCGATCGGCATCAAGCGCCACACCATGATGTTCTCCGCCACGATGGCCCCCGAGGTTGCAGACCTGGCCAAGAGCCTGCTGCAGGATCCGGTGCGCGTCGATGCGTCGGTCGCCGGCTCTACGGTGGTCAAGATCGACCAGCGCGTGATCCTTTCCGGTGCCAAGGCCAAGCGCGGCGTGCTCAATGAGCTGTTGCTCAGCGAAACCGAAAACATGGAACGCGTGATCATCTTCTCGCGCACCAAGCATGGCGCCGACCGTGTCGCCAAGAATCTCGAGATCGACGGTCACAAGGCCGCGGCCATCCACGGCAACAAGAGCCAGAATGCCCGTCAGGCGGCCCTCAAGGGCTTTTCGAGCGGCGACGTGCGCATCCTTGTCGCCACCGACATTGCCGCTCGTGGCATTGACGTGCCCGGCATCACCCATGTGGTGAATTACGAGCTGCCCGATGATCCGGAAAACTATGTGCACCGTATTGGCCGTACCGGCCGCAACGGCGCTTCGGGCATTGCCATCACACTGTGTGACGGTACAGAACGCGGCAAGCTGCGTGACGTGGAACGCCTGATCCGCCGCACCTTGCCCTATACCGGCGACCTGCACCTGGCCAATGATACCGGTGTGGTGGAAGCACCCCGCTCGGCTTACAAGAAGCCTTCCGGTGGCCGTCCTGGTGCGCGTTCGTCCAAGAATCCGCGCGCGCCGCAGGCCGATCGCCGTTCGCCGGCGGAGCGCCGTCCCTTCGCCGAATTCTCCAAGGATACCGGTGGCAAGAGCCAGCCGCATCACCAGCCCTCCGACACGCCGCGCAGCCGTCCGGCTGAGGCCGGCCGCGGCCGTCCGGAAAGCGCTCCGCGCACCCGTCCGGTCGAAGGCGCCGCGCCCGCTCGTGGCGTGCGTCGTGACATGGAAACCGGCAAGCCGATGGCGACCAAGCCCGCCGGCGACAAGACCAAGCAGCGCTGGGGCAAGACCCAGAAGGACGCGGTTCGCACCGGCGGCCGCTCCAACGTCGATCGTCAGCGCGGTCGCGCGTAAACTCTGCATGGAATCGTATATGGAAAGGGCGGCCCCGGTGGCCGCCCTTTTTGTTTGGAGCGCAGCATGACGACAATCGCAGTGATCGGACCGGGTGCCATTGGCGGGACAGTCGCCGCTTGGCTGGCACAGGACTCGACTCTCCAGATCACGGTCTGCGCCCGGACGCCACTCGACGATATCAGGGTCGAGACGCCCTCCGGCGTGATCACGGCCAAGCCCGAGGTGCTGACCGATCCTGCCAAGGCGCGCCCGGTCGACTGGGTGCTGGTGGCGACCAAGACCTATGATGTGGATTCGACGCGCGCATGGCTGGACAAGCTCGTGGGCGAGCAGACACGGGTGGCCGTCATCCAGAATGGGGTGGAGCATGTCCGGCTGTTCGAGCACCTGGTGCCGGCCGAACGCCTGGTGCCTGTCATGATCAACCTGCCGGCGGCGCGCAGCGCGCCCGGGCGGATCGTGCAAAGCCGCGATGGCATCATCGCGGTGCCGGCTGGGCCGAATGGCGATGACCTGGTTGCCCTGTTTGCTGAGACCGAGATCGAAGCTGCCGCGCATGAGGATTTCCTATCGCAGCTCTGGATCAAGCTCAGTGGTAATTGCGTATCGATTTTGCCGGCGCTGACGCTGCGGGCGACCGGGCCGGTATGGAATGACGAACTCGAAGCGATTGTGCGCGGGCTGGTGGAAGAATGCGTGGCGGTGGGACGGGCTGAGGGGGCCACGATCCCGTGGAGCGTCATCGACAGCACCATCGCCAATGCGCGCAATTCGCGCGAGGGCTCCATCGCTGGCTCCATCCATGCCGACCGGCTTGCGGGCCACCAGATGGAAGTGGATGCCCGCAATGGCGTCATCGTGCGGCTGGGGCAGAAGCATGGCATTCCAACGCCGATGAACAAGGTGCTGGTAACCTTGCTGGCTGCGGCGGGCAGCCCGTGGGTGAAGTGAGCTTCTTACCTCTCCCCCAAGGGAGAGGTGAAGGAGTTACAGCCCCTTGACCGGCGGGGTCATGGTGGTGCGGTCGGCAGAGCCGGTAGGGCCGCCCTGACCACCTTCGGGTGGCGGGGCACCGGCGCTGCCTTCCGGCGGTTCGGGGCGATCGGCGCCGTTGCCGCCCATGGAAAATCCCACCGCGGACTGTGCCGTCGGGTCCACCCCCACAATCATGGCGACGAGGTATTCCTCTTCCAGCTCCTTGATGAAGGCGAAGGCGGCGCGGGTAGATTGCGTGGCGATACCGTCATTGTAGTTGAGCGTGTCGCGGGTACCGGCGCGGTCGTTGTAGGGCGCGACGTTGAGGTAGATGTATTCGCTGAGGGCATCGGGAAAAAAGATCTGGCCAGTCAGGATGTTGGTCTCATCGAGGAAGATCTTGAAGTGCACATGGGTGGTACGGCCGCGATACCAGCTCGGGTAGACGGTTTCGAATTCGGCGATGCCATTATCATCGGCAAACTGGGTGCCGCGCATGAAGGTCTCGCCGGTCGTGTCCGTAGCGCCATCATCGCCCTGGCCGGCATAGCCGGAATAAACTCCCGTGGCGTCGCAGTGCCAGATATCGACGCGGGCGCCGGGCAGCGGCACGCAGGCGGCATCCACCACCTGCAGGCGAATGCGAGTGGGAATGCCGGGGCGGCCCTCGGTGATGTCTGTCCGCTCCATGGCGGGGTCGAAATAGTATGGACCTTCAGTCACTTCGGGGACGATGGTGCAGACATCGGCGCCCTGCAGCAGGGCGGCGGTCTGGGCCACGCTGGCACCGGCTTCCTGGGCGAAAGCCTCCTGGCTCATCAGCAATCCGCCCGAGGCGGTGATGGCGACGACCTTGAAGGCGTCACGGCGGTTCATTGTTGTCATCTCGTATCCCCTTTCGGATCGCCGGATCGGATTTGGTCCGCTCAACACCGGCTGTGTGACGGGTGATAACTCTGGACGCTGCGAAACGGGCGTTACAAGGGAGAGAGGTAGATGACGGTTTGGTAAGGGCTAGGCCACCGACGCCAGATAGAGGATATCGCGCGTGCCCGAGCCATCCCTGGTGGCGGCCGGGGCCAGCCGGTCGAGGTAGTTTTTGCTCCAATTATCGACGCTGTGCTTGCGGGCAGCGGTCATCAGCGACTGCCAGCGCTGCTTGCGCTCATCGAGCGGCATGTCGAGCGCCATGCGCAGGGCCTCGGCGGTTTCGTCGGTATCGAAGGGATTGACCAAGATGGCGTCCTCGAAAATCTCGGCGGCACCCGCGAAACGCGAGAGCACCAGAACGCCAGGGTCTTCCGGATTCTGCGAGCCGACATATTCGTGGGCGACGAGATTCATCCCGTCGCGCAAAGGCGTGACGAGGCCGACGCGGGCGAGGCGATAGAGCCCGGCAAGGCTGGGCTGGCCATAGGCGCGCTTGACATAGGTGAGCGGCGCCCAGTCGGGCTCGGCAAAGCGGCCCATGACCCGGCCGACCATAGCGTCGAGCGTGTCGCTGGTTTCCTGGTATTCCTTGATGGTGTCCCGTGAGGGTGGCGCGACCTGCAGCATATGCACGAGGCGGCGGAAACGGGTGTTGTTGGCCAGCAGCTTTTCATAGGCTTCGACGCGCTGCGGCAGGCCTTTGGAATAGTCCAGGCGATCGACACCCAGGATCAGTTCCTGTTCGCCCATGGCCCGCTCCATGCGCTTGATCATCTTGGTCGCGGCGGGGCTGACCGCGAGTTTCGCGAAGGCGTCGGGGTTGGAACCGATGGGGAAGGCGGCGACTTCGGTACGGCCGAAATCCACCGACCTGAGCGGCGAACCCGAAAGGGTCGATGGCGCCTGGTGCTCGGCGAATTCGGTGAAGGCAGCGACGTCCCGGTTGGCCTGCATACCCACGAGGTCGTAGCGCGACAGGTCGCGCATCAGTTCCTGATGATGCGGAATAGCATAGAGCGCATCGGTCGTGGGAAAAGGGATGTGCAGGTAAAAGCCGATGCGGTTGCGGGCGCCCAAGTTGCGCAACTCGCTGGCCAGCGGGATGAGGTGGTAGTCATGTACCCAGATGATGTCGTCCGGTTTCAACAGCGGCAGTAGCGCCCGTGCGAACTGCAGGTTGACCCGACGATAGCCCTCGTACCAATGGGCCTCGATCGTCGCGAGATCCAGGCGCAGGTGGAAGCTGGGCCACAGGATCGAATTGGAGAAGCCGGCATAGTAGGCGTGATGGTCCTCGCGGGTGAGGTCGATCTGCGCCACCGAGAGTCCGTCGATATCTTCGAAATGCGCTGTCGGGGACGGTTCGTCCGCCAGCTTGCCGGACCAGCCGAACCAAAACCCTTCTCGTTCCGAGAGAGTCTTGCGCAAGGCGACGGCAAGGCCGCCGGCCGCCGGGCCGCCCTTGCCCGGTGTCCGGTTCGAAACAACGATTATGCGGCTCATTGGGTGCCCCCCATTCAGTCCAGTCAATGCGTCAGCGCGTATTCCCGATCGCGGGCGGCGATGTCGCCTAGACCCTGGATCAGCGCATGCACCGACGCCACGTTGGCGATGCGCATGCGGGCGGCGGTGTCACCCTCGCCCAGCTTGATGCCGACGCCGCCAAGCTCCTGGGCCGCGATGAAGGCGTCTTCGTCGGTGGTGTCGTCGCCTATGAAGATCGGCGTGCGCCCTATAAACGGTTCCTCGCGCATGAAGGCGCGGAGCGCATCGCCCTTGCTGGCGGCGCGGGGGCGGGCCTCGATCACCATCTTACCCTCGACGAGGACGAAATCAGGGACGCTGTGCACCGCCTCTTCCATGGCGATGCGGACGGCGGTTTCCAGTTCTGGCGCCTGGCGGTAATGCAGGGCAACTGCGCCTTCCTTGGTTTCCAGCAGCAAAGCGGGATTGGCCAGGACCAGCGGCGATACCGCGTTGGCGATCTCCTCGGCGCCGAGGACTGCGGCGGGATCGACGGTCTCGACGACGCCGTCGGCACGACGGCGCTGGGTACCATGGGCGCCGGCAATCGGAAGATGCAGCGGCGCGAGGAACCGGTCGATGTCGGCGATCTCGCGGCCGGTCAGGACCGCAAAGGCGCTGTCGAGTTCGCGGGCGGCGCGTTCGAGTTGCTGGGCCAGGGTGCCGGGCACTTCGACGTCATCTGGCGTTTCCGCGATCTCGACGAGGGTGCCGTCGAAGTCGGTGAAAATGGCGAGCTGGGGAATGGCATTGGGAGCAACGGCATCGAACTGCGCCATCGGAAAGTGACCTTCTGTGGGAAATTCTCACAAGAAGAACGCGCGGTTCCCGGTTTGGTTCGGTCCGGCATGGCTGGCATGTCGCAGCCGCTATTCTGAATGGCAGATAAATGGGCCATTGGTCCTGCGTTCAAGCCCGGCCACCTAGAGGAGACGACATGCTGAGCCCAGCCAATGACGGCTCTCGCCAGCCAAGCGTCAACGCCACCTCCGGATTGAAAAAGATGTCCCAGTTCATTCTCACAGCACTCTTTGCCCTCGCGATCAGTTTCCTGACCTTTGCCGCCTCGTTTGCTGATGTGCCGCGCAGCGAAGTGCTTGACATCCAGACGCACGAATAGGCGCCGCTACGCCAGCGGGATGCCCCGGTTGCCCTTGTCGCTCTGGTAGGCGGCCGACAGATCCACATAGAGTGCGTTGAGATCGTCGAAGCGAGCGAGCAGCGCTTCCTTGTGGCTGCGGTCGAGGCCCGCGATCATCCGCGCGATATTGTGGCTGGTCCAATAGGGGTTGGTGCGATTGTAGAGCGGCCGGTCGTCCGGCACGGTCGTGCGGTCCGGATCGGGCACGGCATAGACGCCTTTCAGGATCTGGATGTCGTAGGGGATGGCAAAGCTGTCGCGACTGTCCTGGTGGCTGAACAGATAATAGAAATTGTCGAAACCGGACCAGGTAATACCCGACAGGCAGAGCGAGCATGGCTCGTGGGTGGCCAGGAACAGGCAATCCTTGACGTCGGGACGCTGATCGGCCGGGATCTCGAAGAAGCGCTTTATGGCGTGCATCTCGCCGTGCCACAGCGGGTTCTCGATCTCGTTATTAGTCTCGGCGACCACCACCGACAGATCGGATTTGCGCAGGATCGCGGCGCCGAACAGCTTGTTGCCGCGCGCGACGCCACGGCGTGTTACCGGCGCGATATCGCGTTCGATGACGTCGAGCAGGCGGGAAATGAGAATGGCGGTATCCATGTCGGCTCCGGAGGAGATTGCCAGAGCCTAGCCACAGGTTGCTGGGTTGGAAAGGTCAGGGCGTACGGACCAGTCCTGCCAGTGGCACGCCGGCGGCATCGACGAGCTTGAGCGTGTCGCCGGCGAGATCGTAGCCAGCGGTGGCCTCGAGGGCGGCGAAGAAGCGCGCCTCCTGCGCCATGACGGCAGGCTCGCAGGCCATGCGCGTACCGGCGATAGGGCTGAAGGACAAGGGCGGCGTGGTGAAGCTGGCTTCGGTGAAATAGCTGTTGCAGCCGCCATTGCCGCCGGCGCGATGGTCGGCGGTGATGGAAAAGGTCAGCTCGGTCCGCGGCAGGACCGGATCGCCGCCGATGCTGGTCACGTTCCAGAGCACGTCGAGCAGTGGATTGGGCGTGTCGACGGGCGGCAGGATCTGTTCGGGCGGATCATGCGGCGGCGGCGGGGAGAATTCGACAGGTATCACGATGCCTGACGGAGCCGCGGCATCGACGCGGACAGGCTGCCAGTTACGGAAGATGACATAGCCATAACTCCAGATCTCGGCGACAAGGCCGTATTCGCCCCCGGTCGTGATGACATCGCTGCGCACGTCGAGAGTGAACTGGATGGGCGAGCCCGTCTTGCCAAGCGCCGCATGTGCTCCGGCGATGCGGTGTTCGCCGGGCAGGCCGACCAGCGTCACCGTCAGGGCGGAATCGGGGGGAAGGGCCATGCGCTCGCGGTAAGTGACGAGGCCGGTGAAGGTAACGTCCTCGGCAAGCGCCGCGGCTCCAAACGCCAGCAAAGCGCACAGCGCGAGAGTGGCTCGTTTGACAAACTGCAGCATCGTGACCTCCTCTGGGTCAAGGCAAATTAGCGCAGAGGCCAAATGGTTGCGAGGTGAGATCGACGAAAGGCTTAAGAGGGCCGATGCCGGGACGCCGTGCGCCTACAGGCTTACCGTCCACGGCACATCGAAGTGATGTTCTTCGAGATTGTTGCCATCGCCGCCGCGGTCAACGACGAGAAAATCGCTCTCAGCCTCGAGTGGGGTTAGCACGCCGTGCCAGGTATTCATGGCGATGTTGACGCCCTGCCCGGCAGACGGGGCGAAGGCGCGGAGGCGCACGGGGGCGCCGGTCTCATCCTCGGCCACGATGACCAGCCACGGATTGGCCGACAGGGGATAGAAAGCCTGGCTGCCGAGCGGGTGGCGTTCAACCAGCTTGAGGGTTAGCGGCAGTGCATAGGGCTGGCTGCGGAAGATCGAGATCAGCGGGCGGGGATGGACGCCGCCCAGTTCGACGCGTGCCAGATCGTGGTAGCGCTCGGTCATGCCATTGTTGATCGGGTAGTGCTGGGCGCCTGATGTTTCGATCACCTGCCCGAACGGGGCGAAGGCCCCTGATGTCAGGGGTTCGATCAGGATGGTGCTCACTTCAGCACGCCGCCCAGCTTCATGTGGCGGTTGACGTCCTTGTAGAGCAGATAGCGGAAGCGGCCGGGGCCGGCGTAGCAGGCCTGGGGGCAGAAGGCGCGCAGCCACATGAAGTCACCAGCCTCCACTTCCACCCAGTCGCGGTTGAGGCGATAGACCGCCTTGCCTTCGAGCACGTAAAGCCCGTGCTCCATGACATGGGTTTCCTCGAAGGGAATGACGGCGCCCGGCTCGAGGGTGACGATGTTGACATGCATGTCATGGCGCAGGTCGGTGGGTTCAACGAAGCGGGTGGTGCCCCAGGTGTTGTTGGTGCCGGGCATCCAGATGATCGGCTCGTCCTGCTCATTGGTGACGAAGGCGGTGGGCGCCTCGATACCCGCGACAGAATCGTAGCGCTTGCGCACCCAGTGGAAGCGCGTTGGCGCGGTGCCCTTGTTGGACAGCGACCAGGCGCAACCTGATGGCAGGAAGGCGTAGCCGCCGGGGTTGAGCAGATGGTTCTTGCCCTCGACGGTGAGGCTGGCCTGTCCTTCGACTACGAACAGGACACCCTCGGCTTCCGGGTCGGGCTCGGGCCGGGTGCTGCCGCCACCGGGCATCACTTCCATGATGTATTGCGAGAAGGTCTCGGAGAAGCCCGACAGCGGGCGGGCGATGACCCAGGCGCGCGTATGCTCCCAATGCGGCAGGTAGCTGGTGACGATGTCGCGCATCACGCCATGGGGGATGACCGCATAGGCCTCGGTGAAGACGGCCCGGCCGGTATGGAGCGCGGCTTGCGGCGGCAGGCCCGCGGCTGGCGAAGCATAGGTGGTATCGGCCATGGTCTTCCCGATTTCAGGTGCCGCTTCGCGGTGCGAAGTCAGGCGGTCTGGCGATAATCGGCGACGATACGGCCCGCGGCAAGGGCTTCCCGCTCATAGAGCGCCTTGCGCCAGGTTTCCTTGAGCGCCGCGGCGTACCAGTCTTGCATCGACGGCAAGGCAAGTAGGCGCCTGGCATAGTCTGCTGCCGGTGCGCTGAGCTTCAGGTCATAGACCTGTACACGGAAGGCGACGGCGGAGAAGAAGGCGTCGACCGCGGTGAAGCTGTTGCCGGCAAGGAACGGTCCGCCAAAGCGAGTGAGGCCCTCGGTCCAGAGCGCATCGAGTCGGGCAATGTCGGCGGCGAGGCCATCGGGGATGCCGGCGAGCTCGACGCGAATGCCGACATTCATGCCGCAGATGTTGCGCAGGTTCTGGAAGCCCGAATGCATCTCGGCGGCGGCAGAACGGGCGAATGCGCGGGCGACCTTGTCTTCAGGCCAGACCTGCGGATGGGACTCGGCGAGGTATTCGGCAATGGCGAGGGAATCCCACACTACTGTGTCGCCATCGACGAGGCAGGGGAAGCGGCCGCTCGGGGAGACATCGCCAAAGGCCAGCGCCGGGCCATCATTGAAGGGGCGGACCTGTTCATCGAAGGCGATGTTCAATTCGCGCATCAGGACCCAGGGGCGCAGCGACCAGGACGAGTAGTTCTTGTTGGCGATGTAGAGTGTGTACATGGGAGCCCTCCAATGACTCGCGCATAGCGCCTTGCCAGAGTCGCGGCAAGTCAGGCGGGGTTCTCGACCTGACTTTTGAGCTTGCTCAGCATGGACGAGGCGTAGGCGGCATAGGGGCCGATCCAGCGTTCGTGGATAGCGTGGATGGGCAGGGCATCGAGGTGATTCCAGCGCTCGCGGCCACGCCGCTCAGCGATGACGAGCCCTGCCTCTTCCAGCACCCCCAGATGCTGCATGACCGTGCAGCGGTCCAGTTCCGGCATCAGGTCGCACAACATGCCGGTGGTGCGGGGCTCGAGCTTCAGCAGATCGACGATCCTGCGCCGCGCACGGTGGCCGAGGGCCTTGAAAATCTGGTCGTTTTCGTCTTCGGTTGACATGTTATATTTTTATAACATATGATGTGCCCAGTCAAGTGAGGAGTAGAGAGATGGCTTACGAATTCTCAGTCAGCGGACGCATCAGCAAGCCGGTGCATGACGTGTTCGAGGCGGTTGCGGACCCCAAGGAACTCTCGGGCTATTTCACCACCGGCGGCGCCAGGGGGCGGCTGGAGACCGGCTCGACGGTGACGTGGGATTTTGCCGACTTTCCGGGCGCTTTCCCGGTCGAGGTGGTCGATGTCGAGCAGGACAAGAAGATCGTGCTGCGCTGGGATGCCGCCGAGGGCGGAACGGCCGAGGACCCCGCAAAACCGGCATACAAGACCACCGTGACGATGACCTTTGCGCCGCTCGATGACGGACGAACTCTGGTGACCATCACCGAAGGCGGCTGGCGGGAAACGGCCGGCGCGCAGAAGGCGGCTTTCGGCAATTGCGAGGGCTGGACCGGCATGCTCTGCGCGCTCAAGGTCTACAAAGAGCACGGCATCAACCTGCGCGACGGGTTCTACAAGTAGGAGGCGAGCGTGAATCAACTGATCGAGGGCGGTATTAACATCGCCATGAAGGTGCCCACCCACCAGTATGAGGCCACGGTGGCCTTCTATCGCGACACGCTCGGATTAGAGCCATTCACCGACAAGCCGGGCGCAGTCGGCTTCGTCCACGGGCCCAATCGGCTGTGGATCGACGAGGTCGGCAATTACTCGCAAGCCGAAGTGTGGCTCGAATTGTTCACGCCAGATTTCGCCGCAGCGGCGCAAAAGCTCGGTAGCGAAGGCGTGGTTCGCAATGACGCAATTGAGGACCTTGGAGAAGGTTTTCGGGGCGGCTGGTTCATCAATCCGGCTGGCATAGTCCACATGGTCCGCGAACCCGACGCGTGGTAGATCGCTAAGGTCCTGTTAGGGTTACCAAATCTTCAGGCTTTGGCGCGATGCTGTAGCGATGAGCGAGTTTAATGCCCATAACGGGGTCGCGCCCCACTCCTGGCTGCAGCACCACGTGCCGTGGCTGGCGCTGTTTGCACTGGTGCTGGGGCTGTTCCGGGACGACTCCGAGATCGGTTTCGATCCGGACGAGTTGAACGGGTAGGGCCACCTACCCCAACACAGCCTCCAACCTCAGCAGGGCAATCCGCTCGACCTGAGCACAGGCCGTGGCGAACTCGACCTCCGCACTGTTGTTGATGCGTTTCTCGAAGGCCGCGAGAATGGAAGCCTTGGTGTTATCGCGGACGGCGATGATGAAGGGGAAGCCGAACTTTTCCACATAGGCATTGTTGAGCATGGTGAAACGCTCGCGCTCGACGTCAGTCAGCGCATCGAGGCCGGCGGAGGCCTGTTCGGCGGTGGACGCTTCGGTGAGGCGCTTGGCGGCGGCGAGCTTGCCGGCCAGATCGGGGTGGGCACGGAGGACGGCGAGGCGCTCCTCTGGCGTCGCCATGCGGAACTGGGTGCGCAGCGCGAAGTGCAGGCCGACGGCCGTGTCGTTGGCGGGCGCAAGTTCGCCATGCCAGGCGCGTTCGGCAATCCAGTGGGAATGCTCGAAGATCGAGCCATAGCGCTCGACGAATTCGGTCTCGCCGAGCTGCGACGGCATGACCTCCGGCATTCGATGGGGGTGTTCTTTTGCCCAGTGCTCGGCAATGGCGAGGCGGGTGGGTATCCAGACCTTGTCGAAGCCCCTGATGTAATCGACGAACTTCTTGAGGCCTTGGTAGCGCCCCGGCTGGCCGACGAGGCGGCAATGAAGGCCAATCGACATCATCTTGGGTGCGCCGGCCTGGCCCTCGGCATAGAGGCAGTCGAAGCTGTCTTTCAAGTACTGGAAGTATTCCTCGCCATTGCCGAAACCGGAGGCGGTGACGAAGCGCATGTCGTTGGCACTGAGCGTGTAGGGGATGATCAGTTGCGGCCTGCCCTGATGCACGCGCCAATAGGGCAGGTCGTCGTCATAGGTATCCGAGACGTAGGCGAAGCCGCCTTCTTCGGAGACGAGATCGACCGTGTTGAGCGAGCAGCGTCCGGTATACCAGCCGCGCGGGCGCTCGCCGGTGGCGATGGTGTGAAGGCGCACGGCTTCCGTGATCTGACCGCGCTCAATTTCTTCGGGCATATCCTTGTGTTCGACCCACTTGTAGCCGTGGCTGGCAATCTCCCAGCCGGCCTCCTGCATGGCAGCAAGCTGGGCCGGGGCCCGCATCAGGGCCGTGGCGACGCCGTAGACGGTGAGGGGAAGCTGGGCCTCGGTGAACAGGCGGTGCAGGCGCCAGAAACCGGCGCGGGCGCCGTATTCGTACATGGATTCGATGTTCCAGTGTCGCAGCCCCGGCCAGGGAGCGGCGCCCACGACATCGGCGAGGAAAGCCTCGGAGCCTGCGTCGCCATGCAGGATGTTGTTCTCGCCGCCCTCTTCGTAGTTGAGCACGAACTGCACCGCGACATGGGCGCCGCCGGGCCAATTGGCGTGGGGCGGATTGGGGCCGTAACCGTGCATGTCGCGGGCATAGCGCATGGGTCAACTCTCTTATTTGGTGACGCGTCGGCAGTATGAATCCGGGGGTTGCGGAACGGATGCACAAAAATGGACCAGATGGTAAAAAATGAGCATTGCGCATCGGGCCTGATGCGATAGTCTCGTGCTCCGGGGACTATAGACGGAGCAGCAGATGGCGGGTAGTGGACGCCTTACGACGCATGTCCTGGACACCATGCACGGCAAGCCGGCGCGTGGCATGCGGATCGAGTTGCTGTTCATACACGGCGACCACAATCACCACATTGCAGACAGCTACACCAACGCCGATGGACGCGTGGACCAGCCATTGCTCGACGACCAGCAGTTCCAGCATGGCGAGTTCGAGATCCACTTCCATGTCGGCCAATATTTCGAGCGCCTTGGGGTCGAGCTCGACACCCCATTCCTTGACGTTGTGCCGATCCGCTTCACGATCTCCGAGGACAAGCACTACCACGTGCCGTTGCTGGTCAGCCCCTTCGCCTATTCCACCTATCGGGGGAGCTAGTGATGACCGAGGTTTCGGGCGCCATCCGCTTCATCCTCAATGATACCGAAATCAGCCTCACCGATGTGAAGCCCGATACGACCCTGCTCGACTGGCTGCGGCTGGATCGTCGCTTGCGCGGCTCCAAGGAAGGCTGCGCCGAGGGCGATTGCGGCGCCTGCACCGTGCTTGTCGGCCGGCTGATGGATGACGAGATCATCTACGACTCGGTAACGGCCTGCATCCGCTTCGTCGGCAGCCTGCACGGCACCCATGTCGTGACGGTGGAGCACTTGCGCGGCAGGGATGGCGTGTTGCATCCGGTGCAGCAGGCGATGGTCGATCACCACGGCTCGCAATGCGGCTTCTGCACGCCGGGCTTCGTGATGAGCCTCTATGGCCTGTGGATGCGCGATCCCGATCCCAGCCAGAACGCGATAGAGAAGGCATTGCAGGGCAATCTCTGCCGTTGCACCGGCTATGCGCCGATCATCCGTGCCGGCAAGGCGATTTCGACATATGGACGACCTGAGGCTGATCCACTGTGGGCCGAGCGCATCGCACTCAAGGTTAAAATCAAGGCCATCAATGACGGTCGGCGCGTCGAGCTCGGTGAGGGTGCCGACCGCATCATCGTGCCCGGCAGTCTCGATGATTTCGCGGCGATCTACGAAGCCAATCCCGACGCGACCATCGTCAACGGCTCGACCGATGTTGGCCTCTGGGTCACCAAGTTCATGCGTCCCATCGGGCCGGTGATTTTCATCAATCACCTGCAGGAGCTCAAGCGCATCGCCGAGAATGACAGCGAAGTTCGGTTTTATGCGGGTGTGAGCTATTCGGAAGCGCTGCCGGTGGTGGCTGCGACATTCCCTGACATGGGCGAGTTGTGGAACCGAATTGCCGGCGAGCAGATCCGCAATATGGGCACCATCGGCGGCAACATCGCCAACGGTTCTCCCATCGGCGATACACCCCCGCCCTTCATCGCGCTGGGGGCGAAGCTGCACCTGCGCAAGGGCGAGCATCGGCGTGAAATCAAGCTTGAGGACTACTTCCTCGCCTATGGCAAACAGGATCGGCAGCCCGGCGAGTTCGTCGAGAGCGTGACCATTCCACTGCTCCCGATCGGCGAGAAGTTCGCCGTCTACAAGATTTCGAAACGCCGCGAGGAGGACATCTCGACGCTATGCGGGGCCTTCCGGCTGTTCGTCAATGATGGCGGCACCGTTGGCATGGCGCGCATCGCCTTTGGTGGCATGGCGGCGACGCCCAAGCGGGCGAAGGCAGTCGAGGCGGCGCTGGTGGGCAAGCCGTGGACGCAGGCGACCGTGGATGGCGCCATTGCAGCGTTTGCCGACGACTACCAGCCGATTTCGGACATGCGCGCCAGTGCCGAATATCGCCTGCTGACGGCACAGAACCTGCTGCAGCGCTTCTTCCTCGAAACTACCGGCCAGGGCCAGCGACTGCGGCGGGAGGTGGCATGAACAAGCACGAGGCGCCCATCGCCCTGGCATCGCTGCACACCGCGACCCGCCATGACAGCGGGCCCAAGCATGTTGCCGGCACCGCCGAATATATCGACGACATGATCGAGCCAGCGGGCACTGTTCATGCCTATCTGGCGCTGTCGACCCGGGCGCATGCCGAGATCATCTCGATCGACCTGGCCGCGACCAGAGCGGCACATGGGGTCATCGGCATTCTCACGGCCGAGGATATTCCCGGCGAGAACGACGTCTCGCCCAGTCACAAGCACGACCAGCCGGTCTTTGCCGTGGGCAAGGTGCATTTCTGGGGGCAGCCGCTGTTCGCCGTCATCGCCGAGACGCGTGACCAGGCCCGCCGCGCCGCCCATCTGGCCAAGGTCGAATATCGCGACCTGCCGCATCACACCAGTGTCCGCGCCGCACAGGCGGCTGGCGGCAAGCTGGTGACCGAACCGCTCAAGCTCGAGCGCGGTGATGTCGCGGCCGGAATGGCCGCAGCGCCTCACCGGGTCAGGGGCAGCATCGAGATCGGCGGTCAGGACCACTTCTATCTCGAAGGGCAGATCGCTATGGCGGTGCCGGGCGAGGACGAGGACGTCACCGTCTATTCCTCGACGCAGCACCCGAGCGAAGTGCAGCTGATGGTGGCACAGGTGCTCGCCATCAGGCATCACGCGGTGACCATCAATGTGCGCCGCATGGGCGGCGGCTTCGGCGGCAAGGAAACGCAGGGCAACCTGTTCGCGGCCGTCGCGGCTTTGGCGGCCAAGAAATGGAACCGCGCCTGCAAGATCCGTCCCGACCGAGACGACGACATGACGGCGACCGGCAAACGCCACGATTTCGTGGTCGATTATGACGTGGGCTATGACGACAGCGGGAAGATCGCCGCCGTCGATGCCGTCTATGGTGCCCGCGCCGGCTTCTCGTCCGATCTCAGCGGCCCGGTCACGGACCGCGCGCTGTTCCATGCCGACAATGCCTACTGGTATCCCGCAGTGCGCGTGCGTAGTGAGCCGCTCTACACCAACACCGTCTCGAACACCGCCTTCCGCGGCTTCGGCGGCCCGCAGGGGATGCTGGCGGCGGAGCGCTGGATCGAGGACATCGCCTATGGCTTGGGCAAGGACCCGCTCGATATCCGCAAGGCCAATTTCTACGCCACCGACACCGATAATGTGACGCCCTATCATCAGCCGGTAGAGGACAACATCATCCACCGAGTCGTCGATGAGCTGGAAGCCTCGTCGGACTACCAGGCGCGTCGCGCGGCTATCCTCAAGTATAACGAGGGCAGTTCGATCCTGAGGAAGGGCATCGCGCTGACGCCGGTCAAGTTCGGCATCTCCTTCACCGCGACCTGGTACAATCAGGCCGGCGCGCTGGTGCATGTCTACAAGGATGGCTCCATCCATCTCAGCCATGGTGGCACCGAGATGGGGCAGGGGCTCTATATCAAGGTCGCCCAGGTGCTGGCGGATGCCTTCGGTGTCGGGCTTGACGTGGTCAAGATCATGGCGACGTCGACGGGCAAGGTGCCCAACACCTCGGCGACCGCAGCGTCTTCGGGCTCGGACCTCAATGGCATGGCGGCCTATGATGCGGCGCGGCAGATCAAGGAACGGCTGGTCAAGCACGCCGCCAACCTGCATCAGGTCAGCGAGGCTGAGGTCAGTTGGGTGCAGGGCGGCATTCAGGCCGGCGCCACGTTCGTGCCCTTTGCCGAACTGGCGGCCTCGGCTTACCTCAACCGCGTGCAGCTCTCGGCGGCCGGTTTCTACGAGACCCCCAAGATCCATTGGGATCGCGCCACCGGGCGCGGGCATCCGTTCTACTATTTTGCCTATGGCGCTTCGGTCAGCGAAGTCACCATCGATACGCTGACCGGCGAATATGTCGTCGATCGCGTCGATATCCTGCATGACGTGGGCAAGTCGCTCAATCCGGCCATCGATATCGGCCAGATCGAAGGTGGTTTCATCCAGGGCATGGGCTGGCTGACCACCGAGGAGCTGGTGTGGGACGACAAGGGCCAGCTGCGCACCAAGGCGCCATCCACCTACAAGATTCCGTTGGCCTCGGATGTGCCGCCGGTCTTCAACGTCAAAATTGCGGAGTGGTCGGTCAACAAGGAGCCAACCATTGGTCGCTCCAAGGCCGTGGGCGAGCCGCCCCTCATGCTGGCGATGAGCGTGGTCGAGGCGCTGTCCATGGCGGTGGCGAGCGTCGCCGACTACAGAATTGCGCCGCGTATGGATACGCCGGTGACGCCCGAACGCGTGCTGATGGGCTGTGAACGGCTGAAGCGGGAGGCGCGGGGTTGAGAATGGTGTGCGTTGTCCCACCCCCTCCCAGCCGCCCCAATCAAGGGGGAGGTGCTGCTCCACTCGCTTGGCGCCATGTTGCCCAAAATACAGACTTCCACCTCCGGGAGGGGGTGGCGTTCGGGCACGATTTCGAGATCGGCCGGCCATGACCCGCACGACCGAACTCACCATCTTCTTCGCCGCCAGCCCCCACGCCATCGTCTGCGAGCTGACCTCCGTCCGCGGCTCCTCCCCGCGCGAGCAAGGCACCTTTATGCTGGTGGGCAGGGATGCCCTCTTCGGCACCATCGGCGGTGGTGCGCTGGAATACATGGTCATCGAGCATGCCCGGCGGCTGATCACCAACAATCAGGCCGAAGAGGCTATGGATGTGCCGCTCGGGCCCGAGATCGGGCAGTGTTGCGGTGGACGTGTCGAGGTGAGCCTGCGCTATGCCGATGCGGCGGATCGGGAGCGGCTTGCGGCCGTAGTGGCCGAGGAGGATGCGAGCCTGCCGCATGTCTTCGTCTTCGGCGCGGGGCATGTGGGGCGGGCGCTGGCGAAAATGCTGGCGCTGTTGCCGCTGCAGGTCGAAGTCATCGATACGCGGCGGGAGGAGCTGGCCGAGCTGCCCGCCGAGATCAAGGCCCGTACCGTCGCCATGCCGGAGGCGGTGGTGCGTGCGGCGCCGGAGGGCAGCTCCTACGTGATCCTCACGCATGACCATGCGCTCGACTTCCTCATCGCGCAGGAGGCCCTGGCCCGGACCGACGCGCCGTATGTGGGGTTGGTCGGATCACTGACTAAAAGGGCGAAGTTCTCGAGCTGGTTCAAGAGCGAGGGCGGCGATGCTAAAGCGCTGGAACGCCTCGTCTTGCCCATCGGCCAGATGGGGCTTGGGGATAAGCGTCCCGAAGTCATTGCGGCACTGGCGGCGGCCGAAATTATGGTCCACATTGGGCAACGGGAAGCTGAGAATGTGCGGGCGCGCGCCCCCAGGTCATTGGGGGTGGTGATTGGACGCTAGAAGTATGCCGTTTCGGCTGGAATTGACCGGTATTACCAAGCGCTTTCCCGGCGTTCTTGCCAACGACAACGTCACCTTTGCGGTACGCCCGGGTGAAATCCACGCATTGCTGGGCGAGAACGGGGCGGGCAAATCCACCCTGGTCAAGATGATCTATGGCATCATGCAGCCCGATGCCGGCGAAATCCGTTGGGATGGCGTGCCGGTCGTGGTGCCCAATCCCAAGGCCGCCCGCAAGCTGGGCATCGGCATGGTGTTCCAGCATTTCTCGCTGTTCGAAGCACTGACCGTGCTGGAGAATATCGCGCTCGGCATGGATGCGAAAATTCCGTCGCGCGAGCTCGAAGCCCGTATTCGCGCGGTGATGACGCAGTATGGACTGTTGCTCGATCCGCACCGCACCGTAGCGACCCTCTCCGTGGGCGAGCGCCAGCGTATCGAGATCGTGCGGGCGCTGCTGCTCGATCCCAAGCTGCTGATCATGGATGAGCCGACGTCGGTGTTGACGCCGCAGGAAGTCGAGCAGCTGTTCGACGTGTTGCGCAAGCTGGCGGCCGAGGGCTGCTCGATCCTCTACATTTCCCACAAGCTGCATGAGATCAAGGCGCTGTGCGATACGGCGACGATCCTGCGCGGCGGCAAGCTGGTCGATACCTGCGACCCCAGGCAGGAAACCAGCCGGTCCCTGGCCGAGAAGATGATCGGCGCCGGGCTCAAGGATATCGTGCGCGCCGCGGGCCGCAGCCTGGGCCAGCCAAAGCTGGTGGTGTCGCGGCTATCCACTGTCAGGACCGGCCATTTCGATGTGCCGGTAGACGATGTCAGCTTCACCGTTCGCTCCGGAGAGATCTTCGGCATCGCTGGCGTGGCGGGTAATGGGCAGAATGCACTGCTCGATGCGCTCAGCGGTGAAATCCGCGGCAACGACAAGGATGCCATCACGCTGGACGGCTTTCCGCTCGGCCTGCTCGACACGACAGGGCGGCGCAAGCATGGGCTCTGCGCGGTGCCCGAGGAGCGCAACGGCCATGCGGCGGTGGGGGACTTTACGCTCAGCGACAACTCCGTGCTGACGGCGCGTGACCGGCTGGGCATGGTCGTGTTGGGGCTGATCAATTCAGGCGCCGCCAAGACCTATACCGGCAAGGTCATCGCCGATTTTGCCGTCAAGGCACTGGGACCCAGTTCGATTGCCGGGTCGCTGTCGGGGGGCAATCTGCAGAAATACATCATGGGCCGCGAAATCCTGCAGAAGCCGAGCGTGCTGGTGGTGAGCCAGCCGACCTGGGGCGTTGATGCGGGGGCGGCGGCAGCCATCCATCAGGCGCTGGTCGACCTGGCGGCGGCCGGCTCGGCCATCGTCGTCATCAGCCAGGACCTCGATGAGCTGCGCGCGCTGTGCGACACGCTGGCGGTGATCAATATGGGCCACCTGTCGCCTGCCCGGCCGACGGGTGAGGTGAGCATCGAGGAAATTGGCCTCCTGATGGGCGGCGTGCACGGACAGGCGGAGGCGCGCGATGCAATTCCGGCTTGAGAAGCGACGCGAACCATCGCAACTCATGGTCTATGTGACGCCTGTCGCGGCCGTCGCCCTGACCATGATCGTGGGCGCCATCATCTTCTCGCTGATCGGCTATAACGGCATCGGGGCTGTGCGCGAAATCTTCCTCACGCCGCTGACCAACTCCTACAAGTGGCAGGATCTGGGCATCAAGGCGGCGCCGTTGATCATCATCGGCGTGGGGCTCTCCATCGCCTATCGCGCCAATGTCTGGAATATCGGCGCCGAGGGGCAGTATGTCGTGGGCGGACTGGCGGCAACGGGGGTGGCTCTCGCCACCCACGGCATGACCGGCTGGTGGATACTCCCACTGATGGGGCTGGCCGGCGTGGCAGGTGGCGCAGCCTATGCTTCCATCCCGGCGTTCTTCCGCACCCGCCTCAACGTCAATGAAATCCTCACCTCGCTTATGCTGACCTACGTTTCGGTACAGTTGATCTATTACCTGATCCGCGCGCCGTGGAAGGACCCCATGGGCATGGGCTTTCCGCAGACGCGGCTGTTTTCCGAAGCGGCGCGCCTGCCGACGATCATCCCCGGCACCATCGTCCATCTGGGCGTTCCCATTGCGGTGGTCGTTGGCCTCGTCGCCTGGTTCATCATGACCCGCTCGGTGTTCGGGTATCGCATGCGGGTGGTGGGTGCCGCGCCCCACGCCGCCCGCTATGGCGGGTTTTCCGAGAACAAGACGATCTGGCTGGCCCTTTTGGTCAGCGGTGCGCTGGCGGGTCTCGCCGGCATGCTGGAAGTGGCCGGGCCGTTCCAGCGCATGGTGCCGGGTTTCCCGACCAATTACGGGTTCACCGCCATCATCGTGGCGTTTCTCGGCCGCCTCAATCCGCTTGGCGTCATCTTTGCCGGCATCGTGCTGGCTATCACTTTCGTCGGCGGAGAAGTGGCGCAGACCACGATCGGCCTGCCCAATGCGGCGACCGGTATCTTCCAGGCGATGATGCTGTTCTTCCTGTTGGCCGGCGACATCCTCATCAAATACCGGATACGGCGCGTGGCGCCGCAGCAGCCATTGCCGGGGACCGCATAGATGGACCTGACGCTCGCCATTCTCGTGACTGTGGTCGGGGCCTCTACCCCCATCCTGATTGCCGCACTGGGCGAACTGGTGGTGGAACGATCAGGGGTACTCAATCTGGGCGTCGAGGGCATGATGCTGATCGGCGCCATTGCCGGCTTCGTCGTGCAGTTCCACACCGGCAACCCCTACCTGGCGCTGCTGGCCGGCGCCGCGGCCGGCACCGGCGCGTCGCTGATCTTTGGCTTCCTGACGCTGTCGCTCTCGGCCAACCAGACGGCGACCGGCCTGGCGCTCACCATTTTCGGCACCGGCTTTTCAGCGCTGGCCGGCTCATCCTATTCGGCCCGGCCGGTGACGCTGATGCAGCCGCTGTTTCCCGCCGAAATCGCCACGCATCCCATTGCCAAGGTGGTGTTTGGCTACTCGTTTCCGGTCTACTTCTCCTTCATCATGGTCTTCGTGATCTGGTACTTCCTGCACCGCACCCGCGCCGGGCTGATCCTGCGCGCGGTGGGCGAGAACGACCAGTCGGCCCATTCCATCGGCTATTCGGTGATCGGGGTGCGCTACCTTGCGGTGATGTTCGGTGGCGCCATGGCTGGCATTGCCGGCGCCTGTTTCCCCCTGCTACTGACCCCGCAATGGGCCGAGCGAATGACCGCGGGGCGCGGCTGGATCGCCGTGGCCCTGGTCGTCTTCGCGTCCTGGCGGCCGTTCCGCCTGCTCGGCGGCGCCTATCTCTTCGGCCTCGTCATGACCATGGAGCTCTATGCCAAGGCCGGCGGGGGGCCTCTCAGTGCCATCCCGTCCGAACTCTGGGCGGCTCTGCCCTATCTCGCAACCGTCGCCGTGCTGGTGCTGATCTCGATCCGCCGCGACGCGTCCACCAATGCTCCGGCCTGCCTCGGCAAGCCGTTCTTGCCCAGCAATTGAGGCGGCGCCAATGACCGTCTCAAGTCAACGAACGTCATTCAGGAGAAACAACAGATGACACTTTCGCGTCGTACTTTCGTGAAGATCAGCGGTGCCGCCGTCGCGCTGCCGCTGCTGGGCTCGCGCGCCTTCGCGCAGCTCGAAAAGATCAAGATCGGCTTCATCTATGTCGGCTCGATCAACGACAACGGCTACAACTATGCCCATAACCAGGGCCGCATTTTTGTGGAGGAAGCCCTTGGCGACAAGGTCGAGACCATCTATGTCGAGAACGTGCCGGAAGGCCCTGACTGCGAACGCGTGCTGCGCGAACTGGCCCAGCAGGGTTGTCACCTGATCTTTGCAACCAGCTTCGGTTTCGGCGACGGCGTGGTCAAAGTTGCCCCGCAGTTCCCCGAAATCGCCTTCGAGCATGCCACGGGCTATATGAGCGGGCCGAATGTGGGCCTCTACAATGCCCGGTTCTATGAAGGCCGCGCCGTCTGCGGCACCATTGCCGGCCACATGTCGGAAACCGGCAAGGCGGGCTATATCGGCTCGTTCCCGATCCCCGAAGTGGTAATGGGCATCAATGCGCTCGCCCTCAGCGGCCGCCGCATCAACCCCGACTTCACGGTCAAGCCGGTCTATATCTCGACCTGGAACGACCCGGCCAAGGAAGCCGACGCGGCGCGCGCAATGATCGATCAGGGCATCGACATCATTGCCCAGCACACCGACGGCCCGGCTGCGCTGCAGGTTGCTGCCGAACGCGGCATCGTTGGCGGCTTCGGCCAGGGTGCAGACATGAGCGCCTTCGCGCCCGATACCCAGCTGACCGCCATCATCGACCATTGGGGTCCGCATTACCTGGCGTCGGCTGAAGCCGTGCTCGCGGGCACCTGGGCTCCGGGCAATACCTGGGAAGGCCTCAAGGAAGACGTCGTACAGATGGGCCCATACGGCGCCAAGGTGCCGGCCGATGTGGTCGCGGCAGCCGAAGCAGTTCGCACCGGCCAGATCGATGGCTCGTTCCACATCTTCACCGGCCCGATCAATGACAATACCGGCACCGAGCGCGTCGCCGCCGGCGTGACCATGACCGATGCCGAGCTGCTCGGCATGGACTGGTATGTCGAAGGCGTCGAACAGCCGGCGTAAGGTTGGTTTGAGCACTTGAGGAGGGGCGGGTCTCGGCCCGCCCCTCTTCCACGAACAGGCAGGTGAGCAATGCCCGATTACGCAATTGCCTATGAGTGGCTGATGTTCGCCGTGCGCTGGCTGCATGTCATCACGGCCATCGCATGGATCGGCTCGTCCTTCTATTTCATCGCGCTCGATCTGGGCCTGCGCAAGACCCCTAGCTTGCCCCCGCTGGCGCATGGCGAGGAGTGGCAGGTGCATGGCGGCGGCTTCTACCACATCCAGAAATACCTGGTGGCGCCCGAGTTCCTGCCCGAGCACCTGACCTGGTTCAAATGGGAAAGCTACTGGACCTGGCTCTCGGGCGTCATGCTGATGGCCCTCATCTATTATGTCGGTGCCGACATCTATCTCATCGACCGCAACGTGCTCGACCTCGTGCAATGGCAGGCCATCGGGCTGTCACTGGCGTCGATCGTGCTCGGTTGGGTGCTCTATGACGGCCTCTGCAAATCGCCGATCGGCAATTCGACCACCGGGCTGATGCTGGTGCTGTTTGCCATCCTCGTGGCGATGAGCTGGGGTTATACGCAACTGTTCACCGGCCGCGCCGCCATGCTGCATATGGGCGCCTTCACCGCGACCATCATGGCGGCCAACGTGGCCATGATCATCATCCCCAACCAGAAGATAGTCGTCGGCGACCTCAAGGCAGGCAAGGTGCCAGATGCCAAATATGGCAAGATCGCCAAGCAACGCTCGCTGCATAACAACTACCTGACGCTGCCCGTCATCTTCTTCATGCTGTCGTCACACTATCCGCTGGCCTTTGCCACGCAGTGGAACTGGATCATCGCTTCGCTGATCTTTCTCGTCGGCGTGGTTATCCGGCATTACTTCAACACTCGCCATGCGCGGAAGGGCAATCCGCACTGGACCTGGCTCGCCGCCGTCGTGCTGTTCATCATCATCGCCTGGCTATCGACCGCGCCCAAGATGCCCGGCCTGGATGGAGAGGAGGTGGCGTCGCGTGCGGCCGAACCCTTTCTCGGCAGCGAGCACTTCGATGCCGCCAGCCTGACCGTGCAGACCCGCTGCGCCATGTGCCATACCGCAGAACCTGCGTGGCCCGGTATCTATGAGGCGCCCAAGAACGTGATCCTCGACAATGACATCGCCATCGCCAACCACGCCCGGGACATCGCCATGCAGGCCGGCTACGCTCACGCCATGCCGCCAGGCAATGTCAGCGAGATGACGCCGGAAGAGCGGGCGCTGATTGTTGCCTGGTTCCGCGAGGGCTCGGGGCAATGAGCCGGACCATTCTGCGCGGCCGGGTGCTGACCTTCGTCAGCGAGCCGCAGGGCATCGATGACACCGCCAGCTATCGCTATCTCGAGGATGGCGCGATCACCATCGAGGACGGCAGGATCGTGGCCGTAGGCGATTTTGTCCCTGACGCCGATGCCGAAATCATCGACCACCGGCCGCACCTGATCCTGCCCGGCTTCATCGATACGCACCTGCACTATGTGCAAAGCCAGATCATGGCCTCCTATGCAGGCTCGCTGCTGGAATGGCTCAACACCTACACCTTTGTCGAGGAGCAGAAGTTCAGCCAGCAGGGTCATGCCGGGGCTATCTCGTCTGCCTTCTACGATGAGCTGATCCGCAACGGTACGACTACCGCTGTCGCCTATTGCTCCAGTCATCCGAGTTCGGTCGATGCCTATTTCGGCGAAGCCGAAAAGCGCAACATGCTGATGATCGGCGGCAAGGTGATGATGGACCGCAACGCGCCCGAGGCGCTCTGCGATACCGCTCAGTCAGGCTATGACGATACCAAGATGCTGATCGAGCGCTGGCACGGCAGGGGCAGGGGCCTCTATGCCATCTCGCCGCGCTTCGCCATCACGTCGAGCCCGGCCCAGCTCGAAGCCTCGCGGGCGCTGGTGGCAGAACATCCCGAAGCCTATGTGCAGACACATCTCAGCGAGAACGCCGCCGAGATCACCTATTCGATGGAGCTTTATCCGGACTCGCCCGACTATACGGGGATTTATGAGGATCATGGCCTGCTCGGCCCCAAGACCCTGCTCGGCCACTGCATTCACCTCAACCACCGCGAGACGGCCGTGCTGGCCGAGACCGGTTCGGTCGCGGTGTTCTGCCCCACTTCCAACCTCTTTCTCGGCTCGGGCCTGTTCGACCGCGAGCGGCTGAGCAAGCACGGCGTGCGCGTCGGCGTTGCCACCGATATTGGCGGCGGCACCAGCTATGGCATGCTCGAAACCATGGCCGAGGGGTATAAGGTGCTGCAACTGCGCGGGCAGCGGCTGACCCCGTTCAACTCGTTCTACATGATGACCCTGGGCAATGCCCGGGCGCTGTCGCTCGAAGGCACGATCGGCGCCATTGCCCCGGGGAATGCGGCGGACCTGGTGGTGCTGAACGCATCGGCAACGCCCGCCATGGCCCTGCGGATGGCGACGGTGAGCTCGCTGGCCGAGGAACTGTTCCTGCTGCAGACGCTGGGCGATGACCGTTCCATCGCCGAGGTCTATGTCTCTGGCGCAAGGGCGAAGTCTACTTTAGGCGGGTTGGCAGCCTAGTGCACATGACTTAAGTCTCGTCAGTCTGCACGAAAAGGAAGCAATAATGAGCGCGTATCTCACGAAGTCCGGCCTTTCGGTTCATCCGCTGCTGGTCGATTTCGTAGAGAAGGAAGCGCTACCGGGCACATCCGTTTCCGCCGAGCAGTTCTGGAGCGGCTTTGCCGCAATTATTGCCGAACATGCGCCGACCAATGCAAAGTTGCTGGCAAAGCGCGATGACATCCAGTCGAAGATCGACGACTGGCACCGCAAGTATGGCCCAGTGGCCAACAATGCGCAGGGCTACGAGTTCTTCCTGAGGGATATCGGCTACCTGGTGCCGGAGCCAGGTGATTTCACCATCGAGACATCAGGGCTCGATCCGGAGATCACTACCCTCTGTGGCCCGCAGCTTGTGGTGCCAGTCTCCAATGCCCGCTATGCACTCAACGCCGCAAATGCGCGCTGGGGCAGCCTTTACGATGCCCTCTACGGCACCGACATCATCGCCCGCGACGGCGAGCTCGCGCCCGGCAGGGGCTACAATGCAGCGCGCGGCGCAGCGGTGGTTGAGAAGGCCGCGGCCTTCCTCGACGAGACTTTCCCGCTCGCGAGTGGCAGCCATCGTGACGTGACCGGCTATCATGTGATCAAGGATGGCGAGGTGCGCCACCTCGAAGTCGATACCTCCGCCGGCCGAACCGGCCTGCGCGACCCGGCAGCGTTTGTCGGCTATGGCGGCACCGAAGCCAGTGGCCAGCTGGTACTGCGCCACCATGGCCTGCATGCCGTCCTCATCATCGAGCCGGGCAGTGTCATTGGCGGTACGCACAGGGCCGGACTCGCCGACGTGATCGTTGAAGCGGCCCTGACCACGATCCAGGATTGCGAAGACTCCGTCGCGGCAGTCGATGCCGAGGACAAGGTTGGGGTCTATCGCAACTGGCTCGGCCTGATGAACGGCACGCTCGAGGACACGTTCGAGAAGGGGGGCATGACCGTCACCCGCCGGCTAAATGCCGATCGCGCCTACAAGGACGTCAACGGCGCACCCCTCACGCTCAAAGGCCGCTCGCTGCTGCTGGTGCGTAATGTCGGCCATCTGATGACCGCCGATGCGGTGCTGTTCGACGGCAAGCCGATCGGCGAAGGGCTGATGGACGCTGCCGTCACCGTGCTTTGTGCCATGCAGGACAAGGTCAACAGCACCACCGGAGCCATCTATATCGTCAAGCCCAAGATGCATGGTCCAGAGGAAGTGGCCTTTGCCTGCGCCATCTTCGCCTCGGTGGAGAAGATGCTCGGCCTTGCGCCGCTGACCGTCAAGATCGGCATCATGGACGAGGAGCGCCGCACCTCGGCCAACCTCAAGGCGGCGATCTACGAAGCGCGCCAGCGCGTCTTCTTCATCAATACCGGCTTCCTCGATCGAACCGGCGACGAAATCCACACCTCGATGGAAGCCGGCGCCGTCCTGCGCAAGGACGAGATCAAGTCCGAACGCTGGATCGCTTCGTATGAAGATCGCAATGTGCTGATCGGTCTTGCCTGTGGCCTTTCCGGCCGGGCGCAGATCGGCAAGGGCATGTGGGCGCGCCCCGACGACATGGCGGCGATGATGGCCAGCAAGGCTGCCCATCCCAATGCCGGCGCCAACACCGCGTGGGTGCCGTCACCGACTGCGGCAACGCTTCACGCCCTGCACTATCACCAGGTCGATGTGTTCGAGGCGCAGAGGCGTCGCCATAACCAGCCGGTGCCGCCGCTGAGCGAGCTGTTCTCCATGCCGGTGCAGGCGCCGTTCTCGCTGAGCCGCGAGGAAATCACCCGCGAACTCGAAAACAATGCGCAAGGCATCCTCGGCTATGTGGTGCGCTGGGTGCAGCAGGGCGTGGGTTGCTCAAAGGTACCCGACATCAACAATGTCGGTTTGATGGAAGACCGCGCCACCTGTCGTATTTCCTCGCAGGCCGTGGCCAACTGGCTGCGCCACGGGCTAGTCTCACGCGACGAAGTCACCGCCACCTTCGAGCGCATGGCCTCGGTTGTCGATACGCAGAACGAAGGCGATCCGCTCTATCGCCCGATGGCCGAGAACTTCGGTTCCGTCGCCTTCCAGGCAGCACTCGACCTGGCCCTGCACGGGGCAGACCAGCCAAGCGGCTACACCGAACCCCTGCTGCATGCCGCAAGGCGCAAGGTGAAGGCGCGGGACGGGAAGTAGGTCAGATATTGTAGGTCGCCAACCCGATCCGCGACCCGTCGTGGAAAATCGCCACATCATTGGCCACCATCGTCGTCGCCGTACCGACGTTCTCGTCGGTGCCGAGGTTGCGCGCATAGCGTGGATGGGCCCCCGATGACACCTGCAGCCGCAGCCGATGTCCGGCGCGGAAGCAGTGCGACGCCGCGTGCAGGGTGAAGTGCAGCAGCCAGCTGCCATCTGGTTCCGTTGGCGTCTCGGGCGTAATCCGGATCAGCCCGTCGCAGGTATTGGTGGAAATGCCATCGAGCCCCACGTCGCACAGCCGCAGGAAGAAATCGACATGTGGCCCGCTGGCCCGGGCGCGGAGTGACACCTGGGTCTGGCCGATGATGGTGAGGTCCGTCGTCAGGGGCTCGGACGTATAGATAAGCACGTCTAAGCGGTTCTCGCGCGGGGCGTTGTCCACCGGACCGGCGCCGGTAAAGGCGAACATGTTGCCGCCGACATTGGGCGTCGGGTCGGCAGGGTCATAGCGGTAGCGGTCGGATGCCGAGCTTTCCGGCTCCATTCGGGAGAGGCCACCGCCGGGCTGGATATACCAATCCTGCACCACCGCCGGGCCGGGCGGATAAGTGTCATATTCGCGCCATTCGTCGAGCCCGGAAATGTGGATGCGCACCGGCTTGTCGCGCAGGCCGGAGGGATCGTCGAGCAGCTTGGCGCGCATCCAGATGAGCGTATCGCGCATGCTCTCTGCCTGCAGATCATTGGCGATGTGGGTCCAGGGACCAACCGTCAGGTAGGGCGTGTGGCCGAAGGACACCAGCGTCTTGTAGTCGCGCAGTAACTGGTCGAGCATGAAATCGTACCAGCCGGAAATGAAGTGGTTCGGCGGCGTTTTCGGTCCCAGCCGGTGGCGGTGGTCGATGGCTTTCCAGAAGTCGTCATTGCCGATGGCGCTCTCGAACCAGCTCTGCCAGAATGGCACATCATGGCCCACGGCGGCGTTGTCGGCGTGAAGCAGGGGCAAGGTCATGGCGGCCCTGGCGGTGCGCTTCTCGACACCGCCCGAAAACATGGTGCCACTCATCTTGAGCGGATTGCCCCGCAGTCCCTCGATCACCTGCAGCCAGCTTAGCCACAGGCCCAGATGAAAGGCACCGGACGGGAAGACCACCGACTGGAATTCGGCCGACGTCACCTTGGTCGCCATGGCGGAAACGGCCGGCAGTTCGTCGCAGATGGCCCATTGGGCATAGCCCAGATACGAGGGTCCGGAGAGACCCAGCCTGCCGTCGTACCAGTCCTGCGCCTCGATCCAGCGCAATGTGGCCAGGCCATCGGCGCGCTCGTTGACCAGCGGGGCGAACTCGCCGCCGGACTTCTCGGTGCCGCGACAGGCCTGCAGCACCACATGGAAACCGCGCTCGGCGTAGCATTCGGCCACGGTGCCGAAGCCGGTGCGCCCATAGGGCAAGCGCATCAGGATGGTGGGGTGAGGACCAGCCACGCCAGGTGAGTAGACGTCGGTCATCAGCGTCACGCCATCGTCCATCGGCAGGGCGATGTCGCGCTGCCGGCTGGTGCCATGGAGGCGCGGCGGCAGTCCGTACATTTTGGCGAGGACGAAGCTACCGACGCTCATGGCATCAATCCACGAAGTCGAACTTGTCGACGTCGAACAGGCCGCGATCGGTCATCTTGAGATGCGGAATAACCGGGAGTGCGAGGAAGGCAACCTGCAGGAAAGGTTCGGGCAGGACGCAGTCAAGCTTGTAGGCTGCCTCCCGCAATGCATGCAGGTCGTGGGTGACCGCCTCGAATGGCTTGTCGCTCATCAAACCCGCTATAGGCAGCGCCAGTTCGGCGGTAACCCTGCCGCCCTCGGACACGACGAAGCCGCCATGCAGTTCTATCAGCCGGTTGACCGCCACGGCCATATCCTCGTCGGTGGCGCCGATCACGGTGATGTTGTGGCTGTCATGGCCGACCGACGAGGCGATGGCGCCGCGCTTGAGGCCGAAACCCCGCACGAAACCGCGTCCGATATTACCGTTCTTGCCATGCCGCTCGATCACCGCGACCTTGAGCACGTCGGCGGACAGGTCCGGCTGCAGGCCGTTTTCGGTGACGGCAAGCGTCGCGGCATCGCGGAAGGTCAGGATCAGGCCGGGCCTGACGCCGATGACCGGCGTACTGTTGCGGCCGGGCTTGGGTTGGGTGATGAAATCGCTTGCGGCTACGGGCTTCGCCTTCATCGACGCGAGCCCGACGGTCTCGACCGGCTTGCGGGCGGCGAACAGGTCTGGTCCGACCAGCCGGCCACCCGTGATCACGTCGCTGACGCGGCAGTCCTCGAGGCTGTCGAGCAGGGCAATATCCGCCCGCCAGCCGGGTGCGACCAGGCCGCGATCCCTGAGGCCGAAGATGCGGGCAGCCGAATGGCTGGCGGCGCGATAGACGTGGTGCAGCGGCCGGCCCATTGCGATCAGCCTGCGGATGGAGCTGTCTAGATGCCCTTCCTCGGCAATGTCCAGCGGATTGCGATCGTCGGTGCAGAGGGCAACGAACGAGGACGTATTTTCGTCCAGTACTTCGGCGAGTGCCTTGAGGTCCTTGGAGACCGAGCCTTCGCGGATGAGGATGGCCATGCCCTTGGCGAGCTTCTCCCGAGCTTCGGCGGCGCTGGTGGCTTCGTGATCGGTGCGAATGGCTGCGGCCAGGTAGCCGTTGAGCGCGGTGCCTGCCAGCAGCGGCGCATGGCCGTCGATATGGCCGCCCTGGAAGGCGGTAAGCTTGGCGATGATGCCTGGGTCGGCATTGAGCACACCGGGAAAGTTCATCATTTCGGCGAGGCCGATGACCTTGGGGTGGGAACGGAAGAGCTCGAGATCCTCGATCTCCAACGCTGCGCCCGATGTCTCGAAGGCTGTCGCCGGCACGCAGGATGACAGGTTCACCCTGATATCCATCACCGTCTGTTCGGCGCAGTCCAGGAAGTATCGAATACCCTCTGCGCCCAGCACATTGGCGATCTCGTGCGGG
This sequence comes from Devosia sp., assembly GCA_049647065.1. Taxonomy (GTDB): domain Bacteria; phylum Pseudomonadota; class Alphaproteobacteria; order Rhizobiales; family Devosiaceae; genus Devosia. The sequence continues at coordinate 95,323 of JBARWY010000233.1, forward strand.
TCGCAGATGACCGTGGTGACGCCATGTGGCAGCACGCAGCGGTCGAACTCGAACGGGGTGACCAGGGACGATTCGATGTGCAAGTGCGTATCGATGAAGCCGGGTACTGCAAAACGCCCCGCGCCGTCGATGGTGGTCTTGCCTTCATAGCTGGCATGGGTGCCGACGATGCGGTCACCGACGATGGCGATGTCGGTTTGCGTCACCGCACCGGTGATAACATCAAGCAGTCGCACATTCTTGATGACCAGGTCGGCCGGCTCCTTTCCCTGTCCTGCCATGATCATGCGGGTGAGGGTGGCTGGGGTCATCGGGTCATCCTGGGTGTCGGTCATGGCCGAAGGTCGGCTCCAGCGGGAGCAACGTCAAGGGCCGGCGGCCCGATGTCGCGGAACCTGCGCGCTACGACCGCCGTTGCAGTCCCACAGTAAGGAGAGCGTCATGAAGACCTATGACCCCGAAAAATCTGCGACCGACGTCCGCCAGGCCAGCCCGCGCAAGATGAATGCACGCGTGCTGGTGACATCGCTGATCGGCGTCATCGTGCTGTTTGCCATCATCTACCTGGTCTACACCCTGACCCAGTCGAACCCGAACTGACATGCGCTTGGTCAGGACTGGGAGGGAAGGGCTGACACTGACGCGCCAGCGGCGCGGCACTGGCTTCTCGTATCGTGATGCCGATGGTGTGGCGGTCAGCGACGCGCTGACCCGAGACCGGATAAGGGCGCTGGGCATTCCGCCCGCCTGGAAGAATGTGCGTATCGCGCCCAGCCCCAAGGCGCATATCCAGGTGCTCGGCGTCGACGATGCGGGGCGGGAGCAATACATCTATCACCCCGAATGGGAGCTACGCCGCGAGGGCAAGAAGCAGCGGCGGTTGTCGACACTGACCGCGGTGCTGCCGCGGATACGGCGGGCGCTGGCCGAAGCGCTACAGGCGGAAACCGGCAGTCGCGAACTGGCGCTGGCTATCGCAGTCACGCTAATCGACAAGACCGCCATGCGCGTTGGCCGGGAGAAGTATCTCGAGAGCAATGGCACGCGTGGTGCCGGTACGCTCTATGCGCGGGACGTACGGGTCACCGGCGACGAAGTCTGCATGGCCTTCGATGCCAAAAGCGGCAAGCGGGCAGAATATTGCGTGACCGACGCCAGGCTGGCCGACGCGATCAATCGCATCAAGACGCTGTCGGGTAAGCGGCTTCTGGTGTGGCGCGACGAGGCCGGCAAGGTGCGGCCCATCAAGACCGGCGCCATCAACGCCTGGCTGCGCCATATTGCCGGCGTTGAAATCTCGGCGAAGGATTTTCGCACGCTCCATGCCAGCGCCCTGGCGGCGGAGACGCTGGCGCAAATGGAACTGGGGCACTCGGAGACGGCCCGGCGCCGTCAGATGGCCCAGGTGGCCAGGCAGGTCTCGGAAGTCCTGCAAAATACGCCCGTCATCTGCCGCAAGTCGTACATCGCGCCGTGCCTGTTCAAGCTGTTCGACGATGGCAAGCTCAAGGCAATATGGGATGCCGCCGGCAAGGGCAGGACGGGCCTGCTGCAACGCGAAAAACGGCTGGCTGTGGTGCTGGCCACGGCCACCTGAACGAAGTCTTGGCGTGGCCGGTCAGGCCGCCTTGGTGCGGCGACGGCGCTCGGGGCTGTTGGCCTTGTCCGCGAAAATCGCGGTGATGCGGTCGTCGGCAACCCCGCCCGAGAACAGGAAGCCCTGCAAGGTGTTGCAACCCAGCCGACCCAGGATAGCGGCCTGGGCTTCGGTCTCGACGCCCTCGGCTGTGACTTCGATATCCATGGCGTGGGCGAGGGTGACGATGGCCTGGGTGATGGCGACCGAGACATGGCCCTCGGCCAGCTGGCTTACAAATGAACGGTCGATCTTGATGCGGTCGACGGGGTAGCGCTTGAGATAGCTGAGCGACGAATAGCCGGTGCCGAAATCATCGAGCGCGATGTGGATGCCCCCTGCACGGAACGTGCGCAGGTTCTGTGCCGAGACATGCTCGTCGTCGAGCAGGATCGATTCAGTGATTTCGAGTTCGAGATCCAGCGGCCGCATGCCAGTCTCGTGCAGGATGTCGAAAACCTGCATGGAGAAGCGAGGGTTGCGGAGCTGGGTTGGCGAGATGTTGACCGCAATCGTGCGCCCAGGGGCTCCGGCGCCCAGTTCGCAGGCCCGGCGCAGCACGAACTCGCCGAGGGCCTCGATAAGGCCGGTATTCTCCGCCACCGGAATGAAACGGGCGGGAGAAATCTGCCCATATTTCGGATGATGCCAGCGGGCCAGCGCCTCGGCGCCGATGACCTTGCGCGTGCGCTGGTCGATCAACGGCTGGAAGGCTACCGATAGCTGGTCTTCACGCTGCAGCGCCTCGCGCAACTGCCCTTCGATGGTGTGCTGCAGCTGCAGCAGCTCGTTCATGTGCTCTTCGTAGACGACGGCCCGGTTGCGACCGCTTGCCTTGGCCTCGTAGAGCGCGATGTCGGCCTTGCGCACCAGCTCGCGCGGTTCGGCATTGGCGCCGGACGCGTTGACGATGCCGATGCTGACGCCGACATGGGCCTTGAAGTGGTTGAGATCGAATGCCCGGCCGATCGCCTCGATGATCTGGCCGGCCATGGCGGTCACGTCCTGTGGCTGGTCGCGCGACACCATCAGGATGGCGAACTCGTCACCGCCGAGGCGGGCGATCATTACGCCGTGTCCGACAACAGAGCGAATACGCCGGCCGACGGCGCAGATCAGCTCATCACCGGCCTGGTGGCCGAGCGTATCGTTGACCTGCTTGAAGCGGTCGAGATCGAGCATCAGCAGCGACAAGTGGCTGCTCTGGCCCTGGCGGTCGCTCAGCACGCGGGCAAGGTGCACGTCGAAGCTCATGCGGTTAGGCAGGCCCGTCAGCCGATCATGGGCAGCCTGGTGTTCGGCATGACGGCGACCGGCTTCGAGTGCGGCCGAGGACCGGCGCAACTGGCGCAACAGCAGGAAGACGAGGATGGCGGCCACGGCAAAGGCGCCGGCCAGCGCCGGGCCGGTGTGGCGCAGCATCATGAGGCCTGGACGGTCGCGCTCCCAATCGAAGAAGGCGACGAAGCGTCCGGCGCTGTTGAGGATGGGCCGTGTGGCGCGATCCGGCCCAATTGTGCGGACCAGGGTGAAGTGCCCATCTTCGAACAGATACTCGCTGTTGAACTGGGTAGCGGTGTCGTCGTCCAGGAACTGAACTGCAGCGACCAGCGGTTCGGTTCCGGCCTGTTGCAGCACGGCGCCCGTATCGGAGGTAATCGTCATGACGCTGACGATGGCCGGCAAACCCTGCACCACTGCGAAATCAGACACCGAAATCGGAGCGGGCGTCGCGCCAGGTGCAGGTGAGGCCATGGTACGAACGCGATTGACCAGTTGCTGCACCGGGCCGGCTATCTTCCGATAGTTTTCGGGGGCGACGGATAACCCGTTTTCCATCACATAGAGTGGCTGGGCGCTGGCATCGAGGACCACGATCTTGTTGTGGCCGAAGAACTTGTACATCCACTGGCCGAGATTGCGATCGACCCAGTTGGTGTTGAACATCAGCCTCGTGTTGACCACGGTGTCGTCGCGAAAGGCCACGCTGGCCAATTCGTGTTCGAGCCGGATGCGGCGCGCCTCGATGACCTGTTCGAACATGGCGCTCTGCCGCTCGAGGGCGCGCTCGTCGATATTGGCAGTGGACCAGAAGACGAAGCCCAGCACCGCGGCAGCGGTAATCACCAGCGCCAGCACAACAGGCAGCAGAACGGCGGCAGAGAATTGCCAACGTTCAAGTGTCGAGGTCTTGGGCTGCATCAGATGACCGGTTTGAGCCTTTACCGTTGGACCATAGCGCAGCTGGAATTGCGGACTGGTTACCAGCGGGCTGTCTTGTGGGAGGCAAAATGGCTCAAACCAGTCTGAATTTACCGTTCCCGCCTTCGCGATGCCGGGCTTGTGGTCTAGAAACGGTGCATAGCCACCGAGCCTGGAAACCAACCATGACCAAAGTCCGCGCCCTTGTTCTCGAACGCCAGCACGAACTGGCCGTGCGCGACATCGACCTGCCGCTGGATGTCGGGCCGGGCATGGTCAAGATTGCCATCCACACGGTCGGCGTATGCGGCTCGGACGTGCACTATTACACCCATGGGAAGATCGGCCCGTTTATCGTCAATGCGCCGATGGTGCTGGGCCATGAGGCCGCCGGCACGGTGACGGCAGTCGGCGCCGGGGTGACCCATCTCAAGGTCGACGATCGCGTCTGCATGGAGCCGGGGATCCCGGACCCGAATTCGCGCGCCAGCCGGCTGGGCATGTATAATGTCGACCCCGCCGTACAGTTCTGGGCGACCCCGCCGGTGCATGGCGTGCTGACTGCAGAAGTGGTGCATCCCGCCAATTACACGTTCAAACTGCCCGATAATGTGAGCTTTGCCGAAGGCGCAATGGTCGAGCCGTTTGCCGTGGGCATGCAGGCGGCGACCAAGGCGAGGATCACCCCGGGCGATACGGCGCTGGTTCTTGGCGCCGGCCCGATCGGCACCATGGTAGCGCTGGCTGCCCTCGCGGGTGGATGCGCCCGGGTGATCGTCGCCGATCTGGCGCAACCCAAGCTCGACATTGCGGCGCAGTATCAGGGTGTCATTCCGGTCAATATCCGCGACAAGAATATCGTCGACGAGGTTAGCCGGCTTACCGATGGCTGGGGTGTCGATGTGGTGTTCGAATGCTCGGGTTCGCCACATGCCTGGAAGACCATCATGGACCTGCCACGGCCCGGTGGCGCCATCGTGGTCGTCGGGTTGCCGGTCGAGCCGGTCGCCGTGGATATTGCCGGCGCGTCGGTCAAGGAACTGCGCATCGAGAATGTGTTCCGCTACGCGCACCAATATGACCGCGCCATCGCGCTCATTGCCTCGGGCAAGGTCGATCTCAAGCCGTTGATTTCCGAGACCTTTGCGTTCGAGGATTCCAAGGCGGCGTTCGATCGCGCGGTCGAGGCGCGGCCGACAGATGTGAAGCTGCAGATCAGGGTGGCGAAGTAGCCGCGGGCCTTTGGGGGACGACATGGATTTGAACCTGCGCGACAAGGTCGCCGTCATTACCGGTGGTACGGCGGGTATCGGGCTGGCGGTGGCTGAGGGCCTAGCGGCAGAGGGCGCCAACTTGGTGCTGGTCGGGCGCAACAGGGAACGCGGAGATGATGAAGCGGCCCGGGTGGCCGACAAATTCGGCATTATCGCCACGTCCATCGGCGCCGACGTGGCCACGGCCGAAGGGTGCGATGCGGTGGTTAGGGGTACGCACAAGGCCTTTGGCGGCGCCGATATCCTAATCAACAATGCCGGCACCGGCTCCAACGAGACAATCGCCGAGGCCGACGACGACAAATGGCAGTATTACTGGGACCTGCATGTGATGGCGGCTGTCCGGCTGGCGCGCGGGCTGGTGCCGGCGATGAAGACGCGCGGCGGCGGCGTCGTGCTGCACAATGCCTCGATCTGCGCCGTGCAGCCGCTGTGGTACGAGCCGATTTACAATACCACCAAGGCGGCGCTGATGATGTTCTCCAAGACGCTCGCCAACGAGGTGGTGGGCGACAATATCCGGGTCAACACGGTCAATCCGGGACTGGTGCTCACACCCGACTGGATCAAGACCGCCAAGCAGATTGCCGGCGAGGACGGCTGGGAGGCTCATCTCCAGGGCGTCGCCAACGAAGCCGGAGGCATGAAACGCTTCGCCACCCCCGAAGAGCTGGCGAACTTCTTCGTCTTCATGTGCTCGGAAAAGGCCAGCTACTCGACCGGCAGCACCTATTTCGTCGATGGGGGCTGGCTTAAGACGGTGTGAGCCGGAACCAAGCCATGTCCGCCGGGTTGTGACGGCAGCGTCACAATAGCGGAACTTCGCCCATGGATGTCGGCAACGAATTCGGCTTGGTCCAGACTTACCTGCCCCAGCACATCATCGCCATCCGCCTGCTGATTGCCGCGCTGCTTGGCGCCATGATCGGTTTCGAGCGCGAATGGAACACCGCCGAAGCCGGGCTGCGCACCCATATTCTGGTCTCGGTGGCCGCTGCTTTATTCACCATCCTCGCCTTCGAGATATTCCACACCATCGATCCGGGCAGCGGCAGCGCGCAGGCCGATCCAATCCGTGCTGTCGAGGCGGTGACGGCGGGCATAGCGTTTCTGGGGGCGGGGGCGATCTTCCGCTCGGGCGGTAATGTGCAGGGCCTGACCACGGGTGCCGGCATGTGGCTTGCCGGGGCCGTGGGGCTGTCGACCGCCCTTGGCTATTACATCATCGCGTTCGGCGTGGCGTTGCTGGCGGTGATCGTGCTCGCCGCCTTGCGCGCGCTGGCGCACAGGGTCATTGGTGGCGACCAGGGCAAGATCGAAAATGAAAGCCGTTCCGACGAAGGGGGCCGCGGGGAGAAGCGTTAGTCACCGGCTGCGGCGCTGAGGGACGAGCGCGCCGCCGATTTGCTTCTCCCCCCGTGCGGACGCGACCGGGAGGTGTCGCGACCGCGCCCACGCACCGGCCCACTTGGAGTAGGACCAGCGCCCCTCCTCGGCCGCGGTGCAAGCGGGTCGGGGAGGGATGGAGTGGCCGGAGGGACGCTTGGGAATGCAGGAGCGATCCGAGGACCGGTCTTGCAGCGCCCCTCCCGACCGAGGCATGCAACCTGTGGACGCAGGAGCTACATGCCAACCGCATCCAGGCGCTGACTGCGCGCCCAGAAACTGACAATGCCGGCCGCCTCGCGCCTGTAGGCGTCGAGTTCGGCATGGCGGAAAAATACGGCCGATGCCCCGGCATCATGGAGGGTCTCGCGATCCTGCCGATCGAGCGGGGCCGCCATCACCACCACCGGCACGCCTTTCTGGCGAACCAGGGACTGGATGGAGGCTACGAATTCGAAATTCGCGCCGCTATAGGCCTTTAGGTCCACGATGAGCAGGCTCGGCCAGTTGGCTGCGGGGTTAGCCAGCACATTGGCCAGCATCAGGCGGCCGCTGCCTGCATCGCCATACCACTGAATCTCGGGCGAGCCGTGCGCAAGCAGCATGCGCGTCAGCAGATGCGCAGAATGCTGGTCGTCATCGACTAGCGCCACGAATGGCATGTTTTCCACATAATCGTTCAAGCCGCACCCCGTCGCCCCGCAACTGGCGAGACAAAGACCAATAAGAAAAAATCGGTCTGCGCACCGCGAGGGGCGGCGGACCGTTACTGTTCGAAACTAGGTGGTCAAAACGTTTCGAGCGGGGCCTAACCGATCGAAACTGTGTCGCGTATCGAAACGTCGACAGGCGGCGTATGATGCAAACGCCATGCGAGGAACAGGCAAGCTCAGGTAATGGGACGTAACTTGGCCTTGTATTTTACATGTAAAGACCCACAATGGCGGCGGTACTGGAGGTGTCGTTGTCCGATCCTGCGCCGCAACGCGAAGCGATCCTGACTGCACTCGATCGGCTGCTCGCGTGGCCGGAAATTTCGCGTTCTCCACAGCTTGGCAAGTTCCTCGCCTACATCGTTCAGCGCACCCTTGAGGGGAACGAGCAGGCCATCAAGGCCTATTCCATTGCCGTCGACGTCTTTGGCCGCGCCGCTGATTTCGATCCGCAGGCCGATCCTATCGTCCGGGTGCAGGCCCGCAGGCTGAGAGCCCTGCTCGACGACTATTACCGGGGCTCCGGCGTCGGCGAAGTCATCCAGATCCGCCTGCCAGTCGGCCGCTATGTTCCCGACTTTGTCGCTGTGCCCGAGCCCGGCGAATCTGTCGTGGAATCGGACCCGCCGGAGGCTCGCGCCGGATGGCCGCGATGGACTTTCAGTGCCTCCTGGTTCGCTCTGGCCTTCATCGCGCTGGGCCTCGCCATGACGGCCTATGCGCTCAATGCCTGGCGAGGTGGGGCGGGCGCGTCCGGCGCCGTCCAGCGTCCGACCATAACGGTCGTCGAGTTCCAGAACCTGGCCAATGCAACGACGCCGCCGCCGGTCGTGGCGGGGCTGGCAATCGAGCTGGTGACCGACCTCGAGGCGTTCGGCAATATCGGCGCGCGCTATGGCGGTGGTGGCGAGACGAATATCGCGGTCAGCAATCTGCCGACCAGCGACTATGTGCTGACCGGCATCGTCCGCTACGATGACGACGAGGTGCAGTACAGCGCCATCCTCACCGACAGCCGGAGCAGCAGCGTGGTGTGGAATCACACGCTTGCAGTGCCGGCGAGCGACGCGGCGGGGTCCACTGTGCTGGACACGGTATCGAAGTCACTGAGCCTCGTGCTCGGCAGTCCGCGCGGGCCGCTGCATGTCGCGGCGCGGCGGTTTCTTGCTTCGGATGTCTCCACCAGCGGCCAGATCAATCCCTATCTCTGCCGCGTGCTGTTCGACCTCTATCGCGAAACTGGCAATGGGAGCGAGGCGGAGCGGGCCATCGCCTGCTACGCAGCGCTGCCGGACGCGGAACGGGACAGTGCCGCGGTCCTGGCCGCGACGTCCATCCTGGTTACGGAACAGGGCGCCGCTGCCAGCACGATGGGTGGCCAGACATCGCCCGAGCCATTGCGGGTGGCTGCCGTCAATCTCGAACGCGCCATCGGTCTCGATCCGATCAGCGGCTTCGTATGGGAGCAGCAGGCGCGGCTGCATGAGGCGCAGGGGGCGCTGGCCATGGCCCGCGCCGATTTCAGCTCGTCCGTACAGCTCAACCCGGCCAGCGTCGACGCTTTGGCTGAGTATGCGCGGCTGCTGGCGTTGGGTGGCAACCTGGCGCAGGCGGAGCCCATGGCGCGTGAAGCGGCCGAAGCATCGCCCAACCCGCCGCCCTGGTATCAGGGTGTGCCGGCATTGCTGGCGCTGCGCGATGGCGATTTCGCCAGGGCTATTGCCTGCGCCGAGCTCTATGCAGAGGCCGATCACGAACTCGGTCCCATCCTCGCGATCATGGCGGCGCAGCAATCCGGCGACAGGGCGGTGGTGAACCGCTACCTGCCGCAGGTCCTCGACATGGCGTCGTTTCGCGCCAAGGGTGTGCTGCCAAGGCTGCGCGAGCGCATCGGCGACGAGATGCTCATGAATTCGATCCGCTCGGCGCTGATCCAGGCCGGAGTACCGCCCACGGCACTCATCCGCTCGTTCTAGTGCGTCGAGGACTGCGAGAAGAGGTTGATCACCAGCACGCCTGCCAGGATCAGGCCGATGCCGAGCAGTGCTGGCAGGTCCAGCGTCTGGCCGTAGGCGAAGTAGGCGATGACCGACACGAGAATGATGCCGACACCCGACCAGATAGCGTAGCCGACGCCGACGGGAATGGTCTGCAGGGCAAGCGAGAAGAAATAGAAGGTCACGCAATAGCCGACGACCACGACGACGGACGGTACCAGCTGGGTAAATCCGGCCGAAGCGCGCAGGAACGAGGTGGCGATGACTTCGCCGACGATGGCGATAAGCAGATAGACGGCGCCGTTCATGACATATCCTGTTGGCGCTCACTGCGCTTGGCGAGGAGATGTACGCCCGAGCCAGACTGCCGGGAACTGCCCTTTTTTACCGCTGGTCAGCCAAAGATCGCTAGCGCCAGTCCGACAAATCGGAGCCCACGCTCCTCGAAATTCTTGAATTGGTTGTAGCTCGGCGCGCCGGGCGACAGGATCACCGCATCATAGGCGTGGCGGTGCCGGTGCAGTGCCTGCATGGCCGCCTCGAGGTCCGGCTCGGCCAGCACGGTGATATGAGGAGCCACGATACGGGTCGCACCGGCTAGGCGCGCGCCGGTCACCGGGAGGCAGGCAAGGGTGGTGACGCCATAGCCTGCGAGCAGCGTCGCCAGCTCGGAATAGTCCTGCTGCCGCTCGTGGCCGCCCGCGATCAGCGCCAGCCGGAAACCGCGATAGGCGGCCAGCGCCGCCTTGGTCGCTTCGGGGGTGGTCGAAATCGAGTCGTTGACGAAAACAGTGTCGCCGAACCGGTGTTCTTCCAGCCGGTGCGGCAGCGGAACGAAGGCGGCAATGCCGCGCACGATGCCGTCGAGTGTCCCGCCCGCGGCCAGTGCGATCTGCGCTGCGAGTCGGGCATTGTCGAGATTGTGGGCACCCTTGAGTCGCGATGTGGCCACGGCCTTGTCGATCGCTACGATCTCATCTGCCGCGAGGTCACGGATAAGGCGGCGATGATCGCGCACTGCTGTTGCCACCAGCGCATTGCCCCTGGCGGCAGCACCCAGCGCGACCGGAAAGCCACCGTCGCGGTCGATCAGGTGCAACTTGTCCTTGTAGTAGCGCTCCACCGAGCCGTGCCAGTCGACATGCTCGGGATAAAGATTGGTCACCGCGGCGATGTCGGGCAGGAAGTTCATGTCTGAGGTCTGGTAGCTCGACAGTTCGAAGATGACGACCGGATGGCGGTCGGCGATCTCGAGCGGAGCCAGGCCCACATTGCCGGCAAGGCCGGCATTGATGCCTGATCGGGTCAGCATCAGGTGGACCAGGGTGGCGGTCGTCGATTTGCCCTTGGTGCCGGTGATGGCGATCACCGTGCGACCAACGCGATAGGCCTTGCCCCACAGGTTGAGGTTCGAGGTGACTGCAATGCCGGCATCACGGGCAATGTCAAAGACGTCCTTGTAACGCGAGACGCCCGGACTCTTGACAATCAGCCCGAAGCGATGCGCACGGATCGCTGATGGCAGGTCGGCCGGCGCGATGACTTCCGTATCGGCCAGGTCGACGTCGCCGCTATCGACGGTGACGAAGACTTTCAGGTCAGGCTGGCGGGCCTTGAGGAAAGCACGGGTTGAGCTCGCCTCGCGGCCAGCGCCATAGAGCAGGACCGGTTCCTCAAACCGCATAGGCGGCCACCCGTGCGGCCAGGGCAGGCGGAATATGATGGTCGTGGCTGTCGGTCAGGCATTCGGCCATGGCCAGTTGCAGCTTGGGTTCGCCATACTGGGCTAGCAAGTCCGCCTTGACCGCGCGCACCACGGCAGCCTCGTGCCAATCGGCGTGGCGGGTCAGCGTGTAGAGGCACGCGGCCGCTTCGAGGATTTCGCCCACGCATTCCCAGGGCTTCTGGCCTGCCAACCCGGCGAGCTCGCGGAACGAAGCTTCGTTGGCCGCGATGTCCAGCAGGTTCTTGCCGAAGATGGATAGCAGGCGATCCTTGGCCATGAAGGGTGCGAAGATCAGGAATACAAAATGACATTTCGGGCATTCGCCGCACCAGAGCGGGCCGTCATTGCCGGTCAGCCGGAAATTGCGGTTGCAGCTCGAAAACACGCGGTCGAACTTGCTCTCCTGAGTGAACAGTGAGGCGATGCGGGCTTCCGAATAGGGCCGCAACAGTGAGAAGTATTTCAGCGCGCCGCCGGTCGCGTCGGAGAGGATCGCGGCGATCAGCAGCTCGAAGCCGAGCGACTTTGAATATTGATGGTTGGTCTCGCGACCGTCGAAGGTGACATTGCCCTCGCTGGCCGAACGCTCGTTGCTCAGCACAATCTGGTTGTAGCCGTAGAGCAGGGCGCAGAGTGCCGCGATCATCGAATTGATCGCTGTCGAGGGGACGTGGCCGTTGTAGTAACCCGGTTCCTTGCCAAGCCGGATCATCTCGGCATCAAGCGTGCGAGTGACATAGACCGGCGGCGTGCCGATCGTGTCGACCGAGGTCAGGATGGGGCCCTTGGGATTGACCGCGAAGGGCGTGAAGGCGACACCTGCATGGGTCAGCAGATCGACGCTGACAAGCGAATCCTTGCCGCCGCCGATCGGCAGCAGCGTGCGGTCGGGCAGGGTGAGCGCAGGCTTTCTCACCTCTGCATCTGCGGCCGCAGCGATGGTCAGCTTGCCGAAGCGCATCAGGTTGTTGCGGGCGTAGAATTCGCCCAGGCCGTTCTCGTAGACGTCGATGGCGAAGGCGCGCTCGGCTTCGGTCAGCGCAATGGCGGGCGCCACGATCTCGAATGGTGCGCGGAGCTTGAAATAACTTACGCCAAGCACGACGGCCGTCAGGTCCAGGAGCTTGCCAAAGGCCGGGCTCGCCGCAGCGGCCGCATCGATGCCGGCGGGCAGGTCGAGCGTTTCGACAAAGTGCAAGCCGGCAAGGCCATAGCCAAAGCGCGCGACGCCGGTCGCCGGGTCGAAGGTCGGGCGCTCGATGAGAAATTGTTCGGTCAAGGCTTGGATCACTCGCGGGGTTAGCTGATCATATAGGTGATTTGCCGCCGTGGCGGGAGTGGGGCGCTTTTCATGTCGAAATCGGTCACTCTCGTTCGTTGCACCATCATGGGGTCTCTATGGACCCGCAACAGAGGAGACAACCATGCGCGTAATCGTTTTCGTCAAGGCAACCGCGGATAGCGAGGCCGGCATCATGCCGTCCAACGAACTGCTCGAGGCCATGGGCAAATATAACGAGGAACTGGTCGATGCTGGCATCATGCTGGGCGGCGACGGGCTAAAGCCGTCCTCACAGTCGAAACGTGTCGACTTCGACGGCGCCAGCCGCATGGTGATCGACGGGCCGTTTGCCGAAACCAAGGAGCTGATCTCGGGCTACTGGATCTGGGAAGTGCGCGACATGGACGAAGCCGTCGAGTGGGTGAAACGTTGCCCGAACCCGATGGGAAGCCAGAGCGAGATCGAGATTCGCCCGGCCTTCGAAATGAGCGACTTCGCCAACGAGATGACCCCGGAGGTAGAGGACCTGCACAACCGGGTACGCAACAAAGCCGAAGGCCTGTAGCAGGCCCTCAGCAAATCCGCATCTGGAGACGCATGACGATATCGCTGCCCAGGCGCTGGAAGCCGTATTCGCGCATCGTGCAGCTCCAGCCGCCATCGCCGGTGCGTTCGATACGGAACAGGTTATAGCGCGCCGGGTCGTCCAGGGTGCCGCCCTGCGCGGCGCTGGCGGCTGCGACACCCACCACAGGCACTTCCTTGCCCTTGCCGGGAATGGAGTGGATCGAGGAGCGGTGCGTGTGACCGTGCAGGATCAGCTCGGCGCCATGCTCAGCAATGACCTGCCGGAACAGCTTGTGCCCCTTGAGCCCGAAGGAGGGGTGCTGCAGTTCCGGATTGGGCGGGTGGTGGATCAGCACCGTGCGGAAATAGTCGGCCTCGCCCATGATCTTGAGGATGCGCCCCAGCCGCTCGGCCTGTTTCTCGTCGAAACGGCCAATCGCCAGGAACGGGCGCGTCGGCACGGCACTGGAGCAGGAGATGATCGCCAGCTCGCCGATGCGGCGCACGAAGGGGAAGGCCGCCTCATCCAGCGTCTCCCCCTGCATGTATTCGCCCCAGGAACGCTGGGCAGTTTCCAGCGCGCCCGTGACATAGGCATCGTGATTGCCGGGGCACGCCGCGACCTTGTCGGAACCGCCAAGCGCCTTGAGCCACTCGCCGGCGCGATCGATCTCGAAGGGCAGAGCGAGGTTCACCAGATCGCCGGTGACGGCGGTGAAATCGGCGTTCTGGGCCTGCAGATGGGCGACAAGGCTCGCCAGCGTCTCGCTGTTGAGCTCGTCGTGGCGGCGTAGCTTCCAGTTGAGGTAACCGGTAAGGCGCTTGCCCAACAGATCGCGCCAACCGATATCGGGCATGGGCGACAAGTGGATGTCGGAGATATGGGCGAGAGTTATCATTGCGGGCGTAATGCCAGAAGGAAACGGGCAAGAAAACGGTCAATCGCCCCAAGGGTCAATTTTGTCGCCATCAAGTCTCTGCTACCGGTAACGTCGCAAGGAGTGTTTCGATGCAGATGAATCGCAGGCAGCGGCTGACGGCGAAGGTGTTCCTGACCCTCAAGGGCTTCTGGCATCGCATGACGTTGGGTTCCCGCGTCATGGTGGTCGATGGCGACAAGGTGCTGCTGATCCGGCACACCTACGTACCCGGCTGGCAGTTTCCCGGGGGCGGCGTCAGTCCGGGCGAAACGCTGGAACATGCCGGCGCCCGCGAAACGCTCGAGGAAACCGGTTACCGCGTGCTCGGCCCGATGCAGCTCTTCGGCATCTATCACAATTCGAGCCCGGTGACCGATCGCGACCACGTCGCCTTCTATGTGGCGACGCAGTTCGAGAAGGCTTTCGACCGCAAGTCGGATCACGAGATCGCAGAAATCGGCTGGTTCGACCGTCGCGCCTTGCCCGAAAAGGTCACGCCCGCCACGAGCCAGCGGATCGATGAGTACTTCGACTCCGCGCCGCGGCGGGACGTGTGGGGCTATTGAGGCGGCTGACCCCTCGCTACTTCAGGAACTCCAGCTCCGGGCCCTTCGGCACGATCCGGGTTGGGTTGATGGTAGTGTGGCTCCAGTAGTAGTGCGTCTTGATGTGGTCTAGGTCGACCGTTTCCTTGACACCCGGCATCTCGTAGAGCGCCTTGAGATAGTGCGAGATGTTCTTGTAGTCGGCGATCCGCTGGCGGTTGCACTTGAAGTGGCCGACATAGACCGCGTCGAACCGCACAAGCGTGGTGAACAGGCGCCAGTCGGCCTCGGTGATGGTGTCGCCGGTGAGATAGGCGGTTTCTCCCAGCAGCCCCTCGACCCAGTCCAGGGCATCGAACAGCTTGGTGAATGCGCCTTCATAGGCGTCCTGCGTGGTAGCGAAGCCGGCCTTGTAGACACCATTGTTGATGTCGTCATAGACGCGGGCATTGATCTCGTCGATCTTGCCGCGCAGGTCTTCGGGATAATAATCATCGGTATTGCCGGTCAGCTCGTCGAAAGCCGAGTTGAACATGCGGATGATTTCCGAGCTCTCGTTGGAGACGATCGTTCCGGTCTGCTTGTCCCACAGCACCGGCACGGTGACGCGGCCGGTATAGTCCGGAACGGCCTGGGTGTAGACCTGCCATAGCGCATCCTTGCCCAGCAGGTCGTCGCCGGTCGAGCCGGTGGCCTTGTCGAAGTTCCAGCCGGTTTCGTCGGGCATTTTCGGTGAAACGACCGAGACCGAGATCAGGTCTTCGAGGTTTTTCAGCTTGCGGAAGATCAGCGTGCGATGCGCCCAGGGGCAGGCGAGCGATACATAAAGGTGATAGCGCCCCGCCTCGGCCTTGAAGCCGCCTGTGCCCGAGGGACCGGCGCTGCCATCAGCGGTGATCCAGTTGCGGAAGCCCGCCTGGGTCCGCTTGAATTCGCCACCAGTCTTGCTGGTATCGTACCATTGGGTGGACCATTTGCCGTCGATCAATTGTCCCAAGATCCAACCCTTTCCGTCATGTTGTCGACTCGTTGTGGGGATCAAGTCGCCCACGTGGTTGCGTTGCCTGACACATAGCGTTGGGCAGCGCGAACGATAAGGCGGTTCCGCAATAACGAACCGTTGTGCATTTTGAACACAGCCGGCCTGCGCATCTTGTATTTTGGTCAGTGATCCATGATTTTCGTTTTACGCGAGGCCCCCATGGTGCTAATGCGAATTTCAGGCGTGGAGGCGCCCAGGATGGTGAAGGTTTTGCTGGTGACACGACGACCGTAACGGGTCTTTCGAAGCGGTGCTCGTTCGGGCGCCGGGTTTGTCCTACGCATCCTCATTCTGGATCATTGTCATGACCCTCTCGCCTGCGTCCTCGGCCGTGTCAGCTGCTGTCTCCGCTTCTCCGGTCCGCGTCCCTACCGTGCGTCCTGCGACGCCTGCCGATGATCTGTTCATCGAGGATCTGCAGGCCACCGCCTTCGGTCCCGGCCGCTTTTCCAAGACCGCCTACCGAATCCGCGAGCGCTTCCCGATCGACACTGGCCTCAGCCTCGTCGCCGAAGTCGATGGCACGGCGTGCGGCTCGGTGTGGATGACCCCCATCAGCATCGGCGGCATCAATGGCTGGATGCTGGGTCCGCTGGCCACCCACCCCAATTTCCGCAAGCTCGGCGCCGGCAAGATGCTGGCCCGCGAAGTGACCAAGCGGGCGCTGGCCCGCGGCGATGGCCAGTTCGTCATGCTGGTGGGCGACCGCGATTACTACTGCCCGCTGGGCTGGGAGCCGACGACGCTCGGCAACATCGAATTCCCCGGTCCTGTCGATCCGACCCGCGTACTGGTGTTCGCCGAGGACAGGAGCCTGGCGGCGACGCTGAGCGGTCCGATCGCCGCCTGGCGCAGGGCTGATCGCTAGCCTCTGCCCAAAACTCGACAGTCACCCTCGGCCACAACGAGGGTGATGATCCGGGGCGCGAAACGCGGTGGACCCCAGGCGGTCCACTGCACTAAGCTCCCGTTCCCGAACCATTATCCGGTGCATTCTTGTCGTCCGACGACGCCATAATCAACCGCCTGGCCGCGCGCCTGCTGACCGCTCCACCGCCTTTGCCGGCGGCGCATACGCTGGTGCCGGATTGGGCACCCGAGACGCCGTTCGGCCGCCCGCCGGTGCCGGCTGCGGTATTGATCGCGCTGATTCGGCGGCCGGAGGGCTTTACCGTGCTCTATACCGAGCGCTCGCCAGACTTGCGGTCGCATTCCGGACAAGTGGCGTTTCCCGGCGGCAAGGTCGATGCTGCCGATGCCGACGTGGCGGCGGCTGCCTTGCGCGAAGCGTTCGAGGAGGTGGGCCTGGAGCGTGAGGATGCAACGGTGATCGGCTTCATGCCGACCTATTTCACCGGCACCAATTATCTCATCACTCCTGTGGTCGCGACGGTCGAGCCCAGCGGACCCTTCGTGCCCAATCCGGGCGAAGTCCATTCGGTATTCGAAGTGCCACTGCAGCGCATCCTGGCGCACGAGGCCTATGGCCAGTTCCGCATCAAGCGGAACGGGGAAGAGCATCGCACCTGGCAAATCGACCATGATGGACATCGGATCTGGGGCATTACCGCCAACCTGACCCGCCGGTTCCGTGACCTGGCGATGAGCGAGACGGTGCCATGAGCGATCTGGGCAGTGCCGAGTGGCTCACGCGCCCCGAGACGCAGGCGATTTTTGCGGCGCTGGACGGAGCGCTATGCCGCACCCGCGCGGTCGGCGGAGTGGTCCGCGATACCGTCATGGACCGAACGCATGGTGGCGATATCGATATGGCCACCGAGCTGTTGCCGGACGAGGTCATCGCACGCGCCAAAGCCGCGGGCATTGCCTTCTACCCCACCGGCATTGATCACGGCACCGTAACGCTGAAGCTCGGAAATACACTGGCCGAAGTGACGACGCTACGCCGCGATGTCGAGACCGACGGCCGGCACGCCGTGGTCGCGTTCGGCACCGACTGGGTCGAGGACGCCAGCCGGCGCGATTTCACGCTCAACGCCCTCTACTGCGCTGCCGATGGGACGCTGTATGACCCGCTGGGCGGCTTAGAAGATGCGCGCGCGGGTGTCGTTCGCTTCATCGGGAAAGCCGCCCAGCGCATTGCGGAGGACGGGTTGCGCGTCTATCGCTTCTTCCGCCTGTCGGCGAGCCATGGCGAGCAACGGCTGGACCCCGACGGCCTGACAGCCTGTGCAGAGGCGGTGGGCAAGCTCGATCACCTGTCGCGGGAGCGCATCGGCAACGAGATCATGCGCCTGCTGGCGCTGCCCAAGGTGGCGATGTCGTTGGCGGTAATGTCGGAAATCAGATTGCTGCCGCTGAGCGATGCCGCTCTACGGGCGCTCGTCGCCTATGAGAGCGTCGGCGGCCGGTCCGCGGGCACCAGGCTGGCCCTGATCGCCGGGGGCGACCTCCAGGCGATGCAGGCCGCTTGGCGCTTGTCCAACGACACGGTAGCCACTGCCCGCGCGGTTATCCGTGCGGCGGACCTGTTCGTCGAGGACCGGATAGCCGAGGCCGCTTATCGGCATGGCGAAGCAGCCGTGGAGGGGCTGGCTGCAGCCGCCGCCCTTGGTCATTGGGGTATCGCGCGGCTGTCCGAGGCCGCGCGCGTGCTCGGCGCCACCATCGTGCCGGATTTCCCGATCACCGGACACGATCTTGCCGGCCTCGGCATTGCGCCGGGACCGGCCCTTGGTCAGGAATTGGCTCGTCTCGAACGAGCCTGGATCGAGAGCGGCTTCACTCTCGGCAAAGGCGAACTACTGGCGCTCGTCTCGCGCTAGTGCTTCGTCTTCCTGCCATCGTCGGTGTCGACGATGCGCTCCTTGATGCGCTCGATCATGTCGGGCCGCACCTCGGTTTCGCCGTGATAGGTTCGAAGATTTTCGACCGCGCGGCGAACCACTTCGGCCTCGCTTTCCGCCTCGGCATGCCAGGTGGCGCCGGGGATCAACGAGCTGGATTCAAATCGTTTCATGCTCATATCCCTCTCTTCGTGTGCTTGAGCACAACGTCCGATAGAGGGCAGGGTTCCTATATTAATCGTCGGCAAACTCGCCCAGATTGCCCAGCCCCTCGAGCCAGGTTCCATCATCATCGCGGATTACTTCGCGGGGAAGTATGCCGCTTTCGGCGGCGATCGCGTCCGCCAGGTCGCGGGCATGGGTGACCACCCAGACCTGGCTGCGCTCGGCAGCCTTGACGATCAGCCGGGCCAGCATCGGCAACAGGCTGGGATGCAGGCTGTTCTCAGGCTCGTTGAGGGCGATGAACGGCGGCAGGCGGTAGGATAGCAGGGCGCCCGCCAAGGCCAGGAATTGGAGCGTACCGTCCGACAATTCATGCGGAGCGAAGACCCGCTTGGGCATTTCCGCATAACGCATGCCGAATGTAGCGAATTCGCCAACATCGGGGAGAACCAGCTCGGCGCCGGGAAACGCATCTTGCACAGCCCGGTCGAGATCGATGCGGTCGCCACGAATATGATGCAGCGTTGCCAGTACAGCGCCTAGATTGCTGCCGTCCGAAGCCAGCGACGGCGCTGTCACCGCCCGCGAGGGACGGCGTAGCGGCGACTCGGCATCCGTGCGAAACCCATGGAAGAACCGCCAGGCCACCAGCGAGTCTCGCACCATGGCGATCTCTGTCCGGCCGGACAAATTCGCCAGTGCCGTCTCGCTGGCCAGCATGTCATCGCTCGCCAGCTCGCGCCGCCCGCTGGCATCGCGTGCCCAGGCAGTGCCGGCCTTGCGCTCCATCAGCATGACCGACCTGCCACGTTGCTTCCACTCCAGGCTTTCGGACTTGATCTGCGCTTCGAGCGGAAATGCGGCCACGGCTTCCGGGGCGGGGAAGCGGACGTCGAGCTTGTAGGTGGGATCGAAGCTGCCATCGCCCAGGTCAGCGAAGCTTGCTGCAAGGCTCAGGCCGTTACCTTCGCCCCTGCGATAGCCGTCGGTTCGATACATCGGATCGAAGCTGCCATCGGGCGACAGGTTCTTGCCGCCGGCCCAGAAGATCGAGGCCAGGCCGCCTTCGCGGGCGATTTCCTGCGCCAGCGTGCCGAGGGCGGCCGCCTGCAGCAACTCCAGCGATCGATATAGGTTGGTTTTGCCGACTCCATTGCCGCCCACCAGCACCGTCAATTGCCGCACCGGAAACCGGATCTTGCGGATCGAGCGATAGCCGATGATTTCGACGGCACTGAGGGTCATGTCACGGCCAGCGTACTTCGGGCGGCATTGAAGACAAGATGGAACTCACATTGCCGCCGGTCTTGAGTCCGAAGGTCGTGCCGCGATCATAGAGCAGGTTGAACTCCACATAGCGGCCGCGGCGGACGAGTTGTTCGTGCCGGTCCGCCTCGGTCCATAGTGTCTCGAAATTACGCCGTACCAGCTCGGGGTAAATGCCCAGGAACGCCTCGCCCACGCCTTTCGTGAAGGCGAAGTCGGCGTCCCAGTCGCCGGAATTGTGGTGATCGTAGAAGATGCCGCCAGTGCCGCGATGCTCGTTGCGGTGCGGCAGGAAGAAGTACTCGTCGCACCAGTCCCTGTAGCGCTGGTAGTCTACTCCCGGGCGGTCGGCGCAGGCGGCCTGCATGGCGGCGTGGAAGTCCACGGTATCCGTGTCTTCCTGCGTCCGCCGGCGATCCAACACAGGGGTCAGGTCGGCCCCGCCGCCAAACCACTGCTTGCCGGTGACGATCATGCGTGTGTTCATGTGCACCGCAGGGACATGCGGGTTCCACGGATGCACGATCAGCGAGAGTCCCGAACTCCAGCACCTGGCGCCTTCCGCGGTGCCCGGCATCTGTTTGGCGAAGTCGGACGAGAATTCGCCATGCACCGTGGAAATGTGCACGCCCGCCTTTTCGAAGACACGGCCATGCAGCATGCCCATCTCCCCACCGCCACCAGCTGCACGATCCCAGGGGGTAATCTCGAACTTGCCTGATGGCAGGTGGGCATTAGGCCCCTGCACATCGGCCTCGATCTGTTCGAAAGCCGCGAAAATCCGGTCGCGCAATGCGCGGAACCAGGCCTGGGCGGTGGCCTGCTTGGCCCCGATGTCGTGTGGAAGTGTCATGGTGTCAGTGAAATGGACCGTCATTTGCGCGCTGTAAACCCGTCGCTCTGTGTTTTTCCGCCGGTAGCATAGACCCCCAGCCGACTGCCGCGTTGATCTAGCGCAAGCCCCAAAAATCGCATTGACCCTTGACCATAACTAAAGAGTTATATAGCTATTTAGTTACTAACGAGGAGATGACCATGTTCAAACAGTTCCTGGCTACCCTTTCCGTCGTTGTGGCCATCGCTGCTGCGACCCCGTCCATTGCCCAGACTCAAGGAGAGACCCCGATGAGCATCCCCACCAGCACTGACCGCGTCGCTGTCAACGGCGTGGAGCTCTATTACGAAATCCACGGCGAAGGCTCGCCCCTCGTCATGCTGCATGGCGGCGTTAATCCATCCGACATGTTCGGCGCGCCGCTGGCCGAAATGGCCAAGACCCACAAGGTCATCGCCATTCACATGCGTGGCCATGGTTTCAGCACCGATAGTGATGAGCCCTGGAGTTCTGAGCAGATGGCCGATGACGTCGACGCGCTGCTGGGCGAACTCGGCATCGACCAGATCGACATCATGGGTTGGTCGCTGGGCGGCGGCGTCGCCTACCAACTGGCCATCCGCCATCCGGACCGCGTCGGCAAGCTAATCGTCATCTCGATGAACATCCGCAATGAAGGCAACTTCCCCGAGGTTGAAGCGGCGTTCAAAGCCATGCCAGACAATGCTGCTCAGTATGCGCAGGGTGTGGGTCAGTCACCGCTGGCCAAGCTCTACCCTGATATCGATTGGGAGAGGATGTTCCGCAAGACGGGCGAAATGAACGAGCAGTCCTATGACTGGTCCGCGGATATCGCCAAGATTGCCGCGCCGACGCTGCTGATCTTCTCGGATGCGGACATGATGTATCTCGAGCATATGGTCGAGATATACCGGCTCTTCGGCGGCGGAACGGGTGATGCTGGTGTCGATGGATCAACCCGACCGACGCCGAACCAGCTGGCGATCATTCCCGACACCACCCATTACGACCTGATGCTGAAGGCGACCAAGAGCGCTGCCGGCTACGCCAATGCCTTCCTCGCCAAATAGCCGTCAGCACAGGCCGGCAAAGCCGCCGGTCTGCCGCTTGGCCTCACCCAGGATTAACGTGGCCGATAGCGCCACGTTGATTGAGCGCATTCCGTCCCGCATCGGAATGCGGACCAGCAGATCGCAAGCGTCGGCCACTGCCTCAGGCACACCGGCGCTTTCGCGTCCGACCATCAGGATGTCGTCCGGGTGATAATCCACCGCATAGGCAAACGTCTCCGCCTTGGTCGTTAGCAGCACCAGCCGCCGCCCCTGCTCATGCCGCCACGCGTTGAAGTCCGTCCAGCTCACATGCTCCTGCACTGCCGCGTGGTCCACATAGTCGAGTCCAGCGCGCGCCAGTGCCTTGGGCGAAAAGGGGAAGCCCGTCGGGTGGATCAGGTGAATCGTCGTGCCCAGGCATGCCCCCAGCCGGATCAGCGTGCCGGTATTGTTGGCGATGTCTGGCTGGTAGAGGGCGAGATCGACCGGCATGGCGGATTCCACTGATTGCGGGCATTTTCGGGCGGCCAATGGCGACATGGCTAGGCCGGGCCGGGTATAGTGTCGCACTTCTGGTCTGTCACCCGTGGGCGCACTGGACAAGCGCTTGTGACAGTGCAAAAAGAACGCCAACTGACGGGCCGCTTGAGGGTGGCCGGCTGCCGATTCTGCGTATGCGTGAAATGGTGTGCCGCTGCCGGCCGCGTCTGATGTGATTGTACGGGGATACGGACCTTGGCCACGCAAGCTCACCATTCAACGACTCGGCGGGATTTCATCTTCGTCGCAACCGGCTCGGTGGCCGCAGTCGGCGCCGCCGCCACGGTCTGGCCGCTGATCAACCAGATGAATCCCGACGCCTCGACACTGGCCATGGCCAGCATCGAATTCGACATTTCCTCGATCCCTGAAGGTCAGTCCGTCACCATCATGTGGCGCGGCCTGCCTGTGTTCGTGCGTCACCGCACTCCGGCCGAGATCGAAGAGGCGCGGGCGGTTCCTCTTGCCGACCTCAAGGACCCCGAGACTGACGAGCAGCGCACCAAGGAAGGCCACGAGCAGTGGCTGATCATGATCGCTAACTGCACCCATCTTGGCTGCGTGCCGGTGGGCGACTCGGGCGATTTTGACGGCTGGTTCTGCCCCTGCCATGGCTCGCACTACGATAGCGCCGGCCGTATCCGCAAAGGCCCTGCACCGAAAAACCTGGTGCTGCCGCCTTATGAATTTCTCAGCGATACGCTGGTCCAGATCGGCTAGTGGGGGCTTTTCCGATGTCTGAACATTCGACTTACACGCCCGGGAACGCCGTCGAGAAGTGGCTCGACGACCGCCTGCCGATCATCCGGTTCTCCAAAGAGCACCTGATGGACTTCCCGACGCCGAAGAACCTCAACTACTGGTGGACCTTCGGCGCCATCCTCGTGATGTGCCTGGGCATCCAGATCGTCACCGGCGTCATTCTCGCCATGCACTACACGCCCCACGTCTCGATGGCGTTCGACTCGGTCGAGCACATCCGCCGCGACGTCAACGGTGGCCGCATGATCCAGTCGTTCCACGCAGTGGGCGCCTCGATGTTCTTCGCCGCCGTCTACATCCACATCTTCCGCGGCATGTATTTCGGCTCCTACAAGGCGCCCCGCGAGATCCTGTGGATCCTGGGCGTGCTGATCTTCCTGCTGATGATGGCGACCGCCTTCATGGGCTACGTGCTGCCCTGGGGCCAGATGTCCGGTTGGGCTGCCACCGTGATCACCAACATCTTCGCCGCCATTCCGATCATCGGTACGCCGCTGCTCGAATTGCTGCGTGGCGGCTTCTCGGTCGGCAACCCGACGCTCAACCGGTTCTTCTCGCTGCACTACCTGCTGCCGTTCGTGATCGCCGCTATCGTGGTGCTGCATATCTGGGCGCTGCATGTGCCGGGCAACAACAACCCAGTCGGCGTCGACGTCAAGGACAGCCGCGACACGCTTCCCTTCCATCCGTACTACACGATGAAGGATGCGTTCGGCATGGTGGTGTTCCTGATCCCGTTTGCGTGGTTCGCGTTCTTCGCGCCCGACATCCTGGGTCACCCGGACAACTACATCCAGTTCAGCAGCACCGTGACGCCAGCCCACATCGTGCCCGAATGGTACTTCCTGCCGTTCTACGCGATCCTGCGCGCCATCGACTTCAACATCCTGTTCATCGATTCCAAGCTCGGTGGCGTGATCTTCTTCGGCGGCTCGATCCTGATCCTGTTCTTCCTGCCGTGGCTGGATACGTCCAAGGTTCGCTCCGGCAATTTCCGCCCGATGTTCAAGTGGTTCTACTGGATTTTCGTGGTCAACTTCGTCGCGCTCACCTATCTCGGTGCCGCTCCGGCCGAAGGCATCTACGTGGTTCTCGCCAAGATCTGCACCGCCTATTACTTCATCCACTTCCTCGTCATCCTGCCGCTTCTTGGCCGCATCGAGACGCCTCGGCCCTTGCCGACCAGCATCTCGGAAAGCGTGCTGAGCAAGTCGCACGCCTGACGGAAGGGGAAGGAACCATGATGAATATCAAGACCGTCCTTGCTGCCCTTGCTCTGGTTGCCGGTATTGCTACCCCGGCCATGGCGCAGGACCACTCTACGCCGCATATCGAAAGGCAGAACTGGTCGTTCGCCGGCATCTTCGGCACCTATGACCAGAACCAGCTGCAGCGCGGCTTCCAGGTGTTCCGCGAAGTCTGCTCGAGCTGCCATGGCGCCCGCCTGATCGCCTTCCGCAACCTGTCCGAAGCTGGTGGCCCCAGCTTCTCGGAAGAGCAGATCAAGGCGCTGGCGGCCGAATACGAAGTGGCCGACATCACAGCAGAAGGCGGTACGCGTACCGCTGTGCCGGCCGATCGCTGGCCGTCGCCCTTCGCCACCGAGCAGGATGCCCGCGATGCCAATGGTGGCGCGCTGCCGCCGGACTTCTCGGTGCTGGCCAAGGCTCGCGGCGTCACCGATGCCTTCCCGCTCTGGGTGTTCAACTACTTCACCGGCTATTCGGAAGGCGGCCCGGACTATATCCACGCGCTGCTCAACGGCTATCACGAGGAAGCGCCTGAAGGCTTCGAGCTTCCCGAGGGCAAGTACTACAACGACTTCTTCCCCGGCCACGCCATCGGCATGGCGCCGCCCCTGGCGGATGGCCAGATTACCTATGCCGTTGCCGAGGGCGAAACCGCCGTTCCGGAAACGCTCCAGCAGTACTCCACGGACGTCGCCGCCTTGATGATGTGGATGGCCGAGCCACACCTGGCCGGCCGCAAGCAGACCGGCTTTGTCGTCCTGCTGTTCCTCGTGCTGTTCGCCGGCCTGATGTACGCCACCAAGCGCCGCATCTGGCAGGGTATCGAGCACTAGGACCCGTCGCAGCCGATAAAGTGCAAAGGGCCCCTCGCGGGCCCTTTCGCTTTCATGCGGTCACAGGCGCTTCAACCCCTTGCCAATCAAGCAAGGGACCGCAATATTCGACTGACGCAAATCAGCGACGAGGGAGCCGACATGTCCGCCATCCGCATTGCAGTGACTGTCGTCGGCGCTGCCATCACCATGAGCCGCCATCCCGTCGTCCGCGCCGGCATCAATGCCGTAGCCGCCAATCCGAAGGCTCGTGAAACCGCGATCAGCGTCACCCGCACGGCTGCCTATAGTGCCGGGGTGATTGCCCGGCACCTCGTCGGCCGCCGCCCGGGCTGACCAGCTTCATCTCTGCATCTACAAGGTTTGCCATGCCGCTCGACCTCAAGGCCCTCGTGCGCACGATTCCGGACTACCCCAAGAAGGGTATTCTGTTTCGTGACATCACCACGCTGATCGAGCACCCCGAGGGTTTCAAGGAGAGCATCGAACGCATCGCCAGCCAGTATCGGGGGCAGGGGATCACCCATGTCGCCGGCATCGAGGCGCGCGGCTTCATCTTTGGCGCTGGCGTTGCCATTGCGCTGGGCGTGGGTTTCATCCCGATCCGCAAGAAGGGCAAGCTGCCGGGTGAGACCATCGGTCAGAACTACGCACTGGAATATGGCGTCGACACCATCGAGATCCACGCCGATGTGCTCGATAGCGGCGACAAGGTGCTGCTGGTCGATGATCTCATCGCTACCGGGGGCACGGCCATCGCCGCGGTCAGCCTGCTGCGTCGCACCGGCGCGACGGTTGAAGACGCGGCCTTTGTCATCGATCTGCCTGACCTTGGCGGCGCGGCGAAGCTCAAGGCCGAAGGCGTTGCTGTGTCGGCGCTGATCGCGTTCGAGGGGCACTGAGGGCTGCTCCGAGACCGAAGTGCCCTCACAATGCTCTTCCCGAAGGCTTCAGCCTACCAGCTGTTCCGCCCATCCATTTTCTCGACTGCGATGCCCGACCAGTCCAGGTCGTCCACCAGTCGCAGGTTCACCGCATAGCTGCGCTGGGTGGGCAGGCTGTTCGCGGTGAAGCCCTCCTTGGGCGTGCCGT
The DNA here is from genome assembly GCA_049647065.1 of Devosia sp. Classification (GTDB taxonomy): domain Bacteria; phylum Pseudomonadota; class Alphaproteobacteria; order Rhizobiales; family Devosiaceae; genus Devosia. The sequence continues at coordinate 121,236 of JBARWY010000233.1, forward strand.
CACTGTTGTACATCGAAGCCCAGTCAGGTGAATCGCCCCAGGTCTGCATGCCGCAGTTGCCGCAGAAATGGTGCAGGTTCATGCCGTCGCTGGCCGAATAGGTCTTTTCGCCTTCCTGCGACACGAACCGCATCTCGCCCTGATCGTAATAGCCCCAGACTGCGCCGGTGCGGGCGCAATAGCTGCAGTTGCACTCCTTGGCGTGCCGCGGCGGATGCGGCAGTTCGATCTTGGTAGCGCCGCAATGGCAGGAGGCGATAAGGGGCATGGCAGAGCTCCGTTCAGTTGAGCCTGACTTATGACGCAAACGTGCTGACAGGGCCTGTCAGCAGCCTCGGCGCGTGCCGTACAGGGTTTCAGGCGGCCATGGCCTCGCTGATGTCGACCAGGCAGAACTGATTGCCCTCCGGGTCGCGCATCACGGTATAGGTCGGCAGCACGCGCACCGTTTCGGCGCCCGCCTGGCGCAGGCGGTCGACCTCTCCCGGCCGATCTGCCACCTCAATGTCGAAATGGACGCGATTGTTGTCGTAGCGGCGGCCTTCGACATTCTGAAAGCAGATCGAGGGGCCGGGGCCATCGACCATCACTGTGGGGTCGGTCTCGGGCGTGAAGCCCAGAGCGGCCAATCGTGCGATCTCCGCATCATCATAGGCGCGGATGGCATAGCCATCGAGCAGGCCCACCCAGAAGGCGGCGAGTTTTGAGGGTTTGTCGCAGTCGAACACGATCTCGTGGATCTTGCCCATGGTCGTCTCCTTTTACTCAACCCTGCCCCGTTAGCCCGCAAATGCGGCAAGACTGGCGCAAGTCAAAAGGTGCCGAGGCGCTCCGTGGATGGAGCGCCCGCATTTTCGGAGACAATTCAGGCGGTCAGACTTCGACCTGCGCCAGGGTATCCGGATCGAAATACTGCATCACCTGATTGCCGTTGATCACGACATAGGCGCGGATCAGGCCGTTCCATTGTTCAACCGAACTGGCATCCACGCCCCGGTCTTGCAGGCGGCGCAGCACGGCATCGGCGTTCCATTCGAGACGATCCTCGTGGTGGTCGGCAGCGAGCGTCGCCGTGGCAATTGACGGTAGCGCCACGGTAGCGCTCAGCGCCGACAGCAATATGAGTGCGATCCTGGTGTTCATCTTCGGTCTCCTTCCCTTGCATCAGAGAAAGTGGTGGGGCGGCCGCAAGGTTGCAACCACCCCCTTCTCGAGACAATGTCCGCGGCTCGCCCTTGTAATCGGGCGGTAGGGTACGGGTGTCTATTCGGCCGGCTGCTGCTGCAGGCCGTTCGCCCTGCCGGTTCTGCCGGCCAGCGTGCGCTGCCCCAGCAGGACGGTGAGCAGTGCCAGCCCGCCCGCCACCACCGATACCCAGAAGCCGTTGCGCGCTCCGTAGGCGTCCACCACCCAGCCGGAGGTGAATGCGCCCAGCGCCATGCCGATACCGATGCCGGTCATGACCCAGGTGATGCCTTCGGTCAGCATTTCCGGCGCCAGCCGCCGCTCGATCAGGCCGAAGGCGGTGATGAAGGTCGACGATATGGCGACGCCGCTGAGGAAGACTGCGATGGTCAGCAACGGCACGGTGTCGGCGAACAGCAGTGGGACGGCCGCGACCGCCATGATGCCGACCGCGATGGCGAGCTGCTGCTGCAGCGGCATCTTGAGGTTCAGTGCGCCGACGATGAGGCCGACGACGAACGAGCCGATGGCATAGACGCCAATGATGAGGCTGGCGGCTTCGGGTTGCCCGAGTTCTTCGGTGATGGCCACTGCGACGACCTCGGTGGTGGCGAACATGGTGCCGATGAAAACCAGGGCCAGCGTGATGATCTGTACCGGCCGCTGCCAGATGGCCGAATGTCGGGATGCGCCGGTATTGGCACTCACCTTTGGCTCGGTCCGGCGCTGCGCGATGAATGCCGTTGCGCCCAGGGCCAGCAGGCCTGTGCTGATCGCCATGCCGGCTTCGGGAAACAGCGCAACGCTCAGCCCGACCGACAAGGAAGCGCCGGCCACGTAGACCAGCTCGTCGGCCGCCGATTCAAAGGCAAAGGCCGTATTGAGTTCGGGTCGGTCGCGGAACAGTTCGCTCCAGCGGGCCCGCAGCATGGCAGGATAGCTGGGCATAACGGCTGCCAGCAGGGCGGCGATGAACAGCGTCCATACCGGCCAGTCCTGATTGGCCGCGAGGATGAGCGCGACGAAGGCGATGACCGATATCAGTGTGGTGGGAATCAGCACTGGCGTCTGGCCCAGTCGATCGACGGCGCGGGAAATCTGTGGCGCGGCGAGGGCGTTGGCCAGCGCGTAGGTCGCCGACACGGCGCCCGCCAGCCAGTATTCGCCATGGGTCTGTGACAACATGGCGACGATACCGATAGGCGCCATGGCCATTGGCATCCGGGCGAAAAAGCCGGCGGCGGCAAAGCCCTTGGCGCCCGGAGCGCGGAAAATCGCCCCATAGGGATTGGACATTTCGTAGACTCCTCGACATTTAGTGCGGCGCCACCTAAATGAATTGCATACGTGGCGTATGCGAATGAGGTAGTCTCATACGCGGCGTATGTCAATTGGGCATACGATGCGTATGTTTGTAGGTGTTAGCATGGCCCATAAACCCCGCAGTGAAATGATCGCCGAAACCCGAGCCAAGTTGCTTGCGGCCGGCCGCAAGGCGTTCGGCACGGTCGGCTACGCCGAGGCATCGATGGATGACTTCACCGCAGAAGCCGGGCTGACGAGGGGGGCGCTTTACCATCATTTCGGCGACAAGAAGGGGTTGCTCGAAGCGGTCATCGCCGAGATCGACGCGGAGATGACCGAGCGACTCAAGGTACGCTCGGCGGCGGCACCCAATCTCTGGGAAGGCTTCGTCGAAGAAGGCATCGGCTATATCGAGATGGCGCTGGAGCCGGAAATCCGTCGCATCGTGCTGCGCGACGGGCCTGCCGTATTGGGCGATCCCGCGGCGTGGCCGACCGCCAATGGCTGCATCGCCGCCATGACCAGGAGCCTCTCGGGTCTTGCCGAGGCGGGCGAAATCAGCGGCGACATCGACTTCGAGGCTACGGCGCGTCTGGTCACCGGCGCCTCCAGCTATGCCGCGCAGTGGATCGCCAACGCCGACGATCCCGTCGCCGCCTCGAAGCGTGCCTCGGCCGCCTTTCGGCAACTGGTCGAGGGGCTGCTCTGCGACGAGCGCCCGGCGCCGTAGCGCCGGACGCATGCGCATCAGTCCCGTCCGGATTTCAGCAAGGCCTCGAGCGCCGGCAGGGACATCGTCGTCTCCTGTTTGGGCTGGGCGACTTTCCGGGCCTCCACCTTGCGCATCGGAATCGGTGCGCCGTGGCGGGGGACATTGTGCTTGGAAGCGACAGTCTGCTGTCGCTGGAACTGGTTTTTGGGCATGAGCAAAGCCTTTCGCTATCCCCGTCCGGCGCTCTCGACGCAGCGGCGGGGCTTTGGAAACGGCGCAGCGGAAATCGCCGCGCGATGAAGCGTGGTTTTGGTCGGACGCCAGGGATGTCGCTAAGGAAGGGGATGAGCTTATGCCGCTAGGGCATGGGCGCACTTGAACCCGATCTTGCTCTCGGCGACATCCACGATTCTCCGGTCACGCGCAGGCGCGGAACGGCGGATTCTCGGGCGTCCGGGGCAAGTTCTCAGTTCATTTCGGCGCAGACCTCATCTTGGAATACGGTCGAAACATAAAAAATCAACGGGCCGGCGTCAACCGCCGGCCCGCAATCTCCTCTTATCAGGGTTCTAGCTGCCCTGTTTCCGGCACCGCTTCGGCGCCGATTGCGGGCTCGTTGCGCGTCTTCCACAGCGAGAAGATCACGCCGCCGGCCAGGATCGACAGCGTCACGATCAGGCTCAGCAGGGTGTCGATGTGGATGTGCAGCGGCACGAGGAAAATCTTGATGCCGACCAGCACGAGAATGATCGCCAGCGAGACCTGCAGGTAGCGGAAGCGGTTCATCGCGGCCGCGAGAGCAAAGTAGAGTGCGCGCAGGCCCAGGATGGCGAAGATGTTGGAGGTGTAGACAATGAACGTATCCTGCGTCACCGCGAACACGGCCGGCACTGAGTCCACGGCAAAGATCAGATCGACGACTTCCACCATGATCAGCGCCACGGCCAGCGGCGTCAGCCAGGTGACCAGTTTGCCTGTAGTGGGGTGAGCCTGTTTCACCGTGAAGTTGCGGCCATGCAGTTCCTTGGTCACGCGGAAGCGTCTGGTCAGGAACTTGAAGACCGGATTGCCCTCGATATCGGGCTCCTCGTCCTTGTGGCTGAACATGCGGATGCCGGTGAAGACGAGGAAGGCGCCGAAGCCGAACAGGATCCAGTTGAATTCGTTGACGAGCGCCGCGCCCAGCCCGATCAGGATGGCGCGGAAGGCGATGACGCCGAGAATGCCCCAGAACAGCACGCGATGCTGGTAGATGCGGGGGATGGCGAGGAAGCCGAAGATGGTGGCGATGACGAACATGTTGTCCATCGCCAGGCTCTGCTCGATCAGGTACCCGGTATAAAATTCGAGCCCGGCCTCGGCGCCGCGCTGCCACCACACCCAGCCGCCGAAGGCCAGCGCGATGGCGACGTAGAAGCCGTAGAGCGTCAGGCTTTCCTTCGCGCCGATCTCATGTTCGTCGCGGTGCAATATGCCCAGGTCGAAGACCAACAGGCCGATGACGATCGCGACGAACGCGACCCAGAAATAGACAGGTGTACCCAGAAAATCGCCCATAAGGGCGCCAAGAAGCGATTCCATCGCCGGACCTTTCTCCATGAAGTTTGGAGCAGCTCCGACATCACGAGGACATAAGTCGTCCTCGCCAGAGGGGCCCGGCGCCGCACAAACAAAATGCCTGATCGGTGGAAAAGTTCAAGCCTGCGCGGCGGAATGTCGCTTGTGATCTACCGCGGCGTGCACAGCATGACGATAGCTTCGGCGGTCTCCAGCTGGATCGCCGTGCCATAGGTCGGGTCGGGAATGACACGCCCCGCCTGGATCGCGCGAGTGGCGCGCAGGTTGCCGTCGTTGAAGCTCACGCCATCCTCGTAGCCTGTAATGCTACCCGTTCCCGAGGTGGGATCGCCCACCACGGTCGAGGCGAAGCCATAGACTTCGCCATAGATGGTCAGGATTCCCGCCTTAGCGGTGGTGGCGTCGCGACAGGCCCAGTTGCCCGTGAAATTCTGGGCGAGAGCCGGCGAAGCGGTGAGGGCGGTGACGGCGGCTATGAGGGCGATTCGGCGCATGGGCGAGAGAGTGCAGGTGCGCCGGCCCGCTTTCAAGAGCCGCGCTTGAGCAGAGGCCCGATGAGCGGCACTTTGGTGAGCGCGAGCAACACCTTCAGTCGCAGCGGCATGGAATAGTCGCGCAATTTGGAGAAACCGACCAGATCGGCGCGATAGACCAGTTCGCCGCGCTGGTTGACGGCCGTCAGCTTGTTGAACAGGAGGCCCCAGCCGAGAATGGAGTTCGATGCCCGCTTGCCGGTCACCACCAGTTCGTAGGTCACCGTGTCGCCAGGACGCACCGGCACCTTGAATTCCATCGAATTGACGCCGGGCGAGGGGCCAGAGACACCGGGCTCCCGGCCCAGGCCCCTGAGCCGCTCTTCCTCGGCAAACAGGGCATCCACCATCTTGCGATGGCCGACGCTCACCGTATGCCAGCCGCTGGCCACCAGCCCGCCGAAATGGCTGTGCTGGGCCGCCGCTGCGTCGAGGTGGAAGTATTGCGGGTCGTAAAGGGAGGCGAAGCGGATGATCTCGTCAGCCGAGAAGGTGTAGTCGCCCAGTGGAAACACCTCGTCGATGACGATATCCTCGAACCAGCGGGTCATGCCGGGAGCCCCGCTTCGCGCGTCTCGATAAGGTTGGCCAGCCGCATCGTCAGCACCGGCTGGTTCTTCTGGTTCCGCACATCGAAATCAAGGGTCATGATGCCCCATTGCGGGTGGCTGCCCGAGCGGCGCAGGTCGGCGATAGTTACTGTGCCGCCGATGGTGTCGCCCACCATGACCGGGTTCTTCCACTTGAGGTCGTTGAAGCCCAGTCCGCCGGCCGAGGCGACGGTGTTGAGAAAGCTGTCCACCAGCATGCGCAGGCTCAGCGCCCCGGTCTGCCAACCGCTGGAGGCAAGGCCGCCCAGCAGGCTCGCCTTGGCGGCGGTTTCATCGAGATGGAACGGGAAGGGGTCGAACTCGCGGGCGAACGTGATGATCATCTCCTTGCTCACCTTGGTGTGCCCCAGGTCGATGACCTCGCCGATGCGCAGATCCTCGAAATGTCGCCGATCTCGGGTGACAGGATTGGTCATTTGCTTGCCCTATACGTCAAGCACGGTTTTGGCATGGGAACGAGGTGGAGGCAAGGGTGGTGCACGATGCCGCCATATCCATCGAGCGGCACCTCGCCGTTGGGGAGGTTGGGTGTCGAGAACCACAATTGCCCGTCGATGCCGACGCGGGCACACCTACGTCCCCGCCGCCAGCCGCCCCATTGCGCGGAACTCAAGCGGCGCTACCCCCCGCTTCCGGCGAAACGCCTTGGCCAGGTAATTCGCATCGGCAAACCCTGTTGCCCTGGCAATCGCCACCACGCTCATATCGGTCGCCAGCAGCAGCCGCTCGATCCGCTCGATCCGCCGCTGCAGCACGAAGTCCGATGGCGGCGTGCCCACGCTCGCGCCGAACTGCCGGACGAAATGCCCGCGGCTCATCTCCGCGATGGAAGCCAGCCGCTCCACCTGCAGCGGCTTTGCCAGGTTTGCCTCGACGTGGGCGATCACGCGTGTCATCGCCGCTGGCAGCGTCTGCTCGGGCACGGCATCGGCCCCGAATACACCGTCATGCAGCGCCGCCATGGCGCCATAGGCGGCGCTCGATGCCTCCCCCGGCGAGATATCGGGTTTGGCGATCAGCGTGTCGCAAGCCGCCGCCAGCCGGTCCACCACCGGCGCCGGCAGGTTCACCACCGGCCCTGCCGCATCAATGATTTCGCGGGCGAGCCGGAGCGCCTCGCGACCGTTGAGCACCATCCAGAAATATTCCCACTGCCCGCCGCGCTGCAGCCAGTAGCGATGAGCATGCGGCAGGCTCAGCACCATGGTCTGGCCCGGTGTCAGCCGATACTGGGTGCCGGCAAAGTCGAGCCTGCCCTCGCCGACCAGGGTGTGCTGGATCACCAGGAATGGTGCCGTGCCGCGCTGCAGCCCGTCCCAGGAATAGACCTCGTTGAGGCGCTGCTCGTAGCCGGCGCTGATCGCCATGCAATGCAGCGGCACGGCGCTGCGCGGCAGCGTCAGCACGCGCAGGTTATGGCCATGATCGATCAGTTGGCTGAGCACAAAATTACCCGCAATGGCACAAGCTTTCTCTACCACCGATGGCCGCGCAAACGCTAGCAGTGTGCTAACGAATTCGCCTCATCGGTGAATCCCTGGGAGGACCTCATGTCATTCAAAGTCACGGTCATCGGCGCTGGCTCGATCGGCTTCACCAAGACGCTCATTTCCGACCTGCTCAAGGTGCCGGAATTCGTCGGCTGCGAGTTCGCGCTGACCGATATCAATCCGCACAACCTGGACATGGTCAAGCAGGTCATCGAGACCATCGTCTCGGTCAACAAGCTGCCGGCCAAGGTCACCGCCACCACCGATCGCCGCGCCGCCATAACAGGCGCCCGCTACGTCATGAGCTGCGTCCGTGTCGGCGGTCTCGAGGCCTTCTCGACTGACATTTCCATTCCGCTCAAATATGGCGTCGACCAGTGCGTTGGCGACACCATCTGCGCCGGCGGCATTCTCTACGGCCAGCGCAACATTCCGGTCATTCTCGATTTCTGCAAGGATATCAGGGAAGTAGCTGAGCCCGGGGCGCTGTTCCTCAACTATGCCAATCCGATGGCAATGAACACCTGGGCGGCTGAGCAGTATGGCGGCGTCAATGTCGTCGGCCTCTGCCACGGCGTGCAGCATGGCGCCCACCAGATCGCCAATGTACTCGGCGTTACCGATGACGAGCTCGAATATGTCTGCTCGGGCATCAATCACCAGACCTGGTACATCGACATCCGCGCCAAGGGCCGCAAGATCGAGGCGGACGAGCTGCTTGTTGGCTTCGAGAAGCATCCCGTCTATTCGCGGCAGGAAAAAGTGCGCATCGACGTGCTGAAGCGCTTCGGCGTCTATTCCACCGAAAGCAACGGCCACCTTTCCGAATACCTGCCCTGGTACCGGAAGCGCCCCGACGAAATCAATCGCTGGATCGACATGAGCGACTGGATCCATGGCGAAACCGGCGGCTATCTCCGCTATTCGACCGAGCGCCGCAACTGGTTCGAGACCGACTTCCCCATGTTCAAGGAGCAAGCCAACAAGCCGCTCAGCGAACACAAGCGGACCAGCGAACACGCCAGCCACATCATCGAGGCGATGGAAACCGGCCGGGTCTATCGCGGCCATTTCAATCGCCGAAACAACGGCATCATCACCAACCTGCCCGATGACGCGATCATCGAAAGCCCCGGCTATGTCGATCGCTTCGGTATCAACATGATCGAGGGCATCACCCTGCCGACCGCCTGCGCCGCCACCTGCTCGGTGTCGGTATCGGTACAGCGCCTGTCGGTGGAAGCCGCCATGACCGGCAATATCGATACGCTCAAGCTGGCCGTCCTGCATGACCCGCTGGTCGGCGCCATCTGCACGCCCGACGAAGTCTGGGCCATGGTCGACGAAATGGTGGTGGCCCAGGCCCAGTGGCTGCCGCAATTCGCCGATGCCGTGCCGGCCGCGCGCGAGCGCATGGCCAAGTCGACGGTCAAGACCCGTGACTGGGAAGGCGCCGCCCGCAAGAAGGTCCGCTCGGTCGAAGAGCTGCGCGAAGTGGTGGGTGGCCACCACTAGGATTAAAAACGGGCGCCGCGAGGCGCCCGTTTTCTTTTGATCTTAGTCGGCGGGCACCACGGGCACCGTAGCCGGATCGCCATCCACCGCCGCTGCCATCATCGGCGGCAGGACCTTGATCAGGTAGGGGATGGAGAGTGGCGACTGGAACGACAACGCTCCCGACAACACGCCGTGCCCATCGTCAAGCCACACCGACCGTTCTTCCTGACCGAGCCGGATATTGCTGTAGAGCGGCAGTGCCTTGACCTGGTTCTCCACATTGGCTGCCGGGTCTTCGATGGGCCACACGATCACGTCGGCATCGAGCAGCCGCATGTTCTCGGCGCTGATGACGATGCGGGCGTCCTTGTCCTGCAACTGCTCGATACCAGCGGGGTAGACGAGGCCGAAGCTCAGCAGCAGGCGGCTGGCAGTGTCGGTCGGTCCCCAGAGCGTAAATCCACGCTCGGGGCTGTAATAGGCGTTGGTGCCGGTCTTGCCTTCGAGGATCGGATAGGCGGCGCGGGCAGCCGCCACCTGCGCGTCGATGTCGGCGATGATGGCCTCGGCCTTAACGGTCGTGCCAGTCGTCGCGCGGTCCATGATGCGCAGGTTCTCCTGCCAGGGTGCGCCCCAGAGCGGGAAGTCCTTCACATTTGCAACGGTTGGAGCGATCTGGGACAGCTTGTCGTAGAGCGCCTGGTCGATGTCTTCATAGACGACCAGGATCAGGTCGGGGTCTGCGGCCAGCACCAGTTCAAGGTTGATCTCTTCGGCGGGGAAAACCTCGGGTTCGGCGCCTATGGCTGCACGGGCTTCTTCCGCCCATGGCCAGGTTGCATAGGGATGCTCGCCCCACCATTCACGGACGGCGACCGGTGCGACGCCCAGAGCGTAGAGGTAATCGTGGTCGACATAGCCCAGCGCAACCACACGCTGCGGTTCCGCGGGGATGGTGGTCGTCCCCAGCGCGTGCTCGATGGTGACGGGGAAGGACTGGGCCATTGCCGGCGGGGCAACGGCCAGGATGAAAGCGAGGATGGTGAGAAGACGTCTCGTCATGACTGACTGATCCTATTGCTTGGGAACGGATGGCACGGTGGCGGGGTCGCCATCGACGGCGGCTGCCAGTGCTGGCGGCAGGATGTCGAGCAGGTAGCCGAGCGACAGCGGTGTCTGCCAGCTCATGGCGGCATACGCCAGGCCCTTGCCGTCATCGAGCCACAGCGAGCGACCCTCCGTGGCGAGGTTGAGGTTCTGGTACAGCGGGCTGGCCTCGACTTGGGCCTTTTCACCATTTGCAGTGTCCTCAACCGGCCAGATGGCGACGTCCATGTCGAGCAGGCGCATGTTTTCTTCACTGATGTCGATGCGGTTGTCGGCCTGCGCCAGTGCCTGCAGCTCGGGCGGGAAGACCAGCCCGAGATCGATCAGGAACTTGCTGGCGAGATCATCCTGGCTCCAGGCGGTGTAGCCCCCGGCCTCATTGATGTAGATATTGGTGCCGGTCTTGCCAGCAAGCTGCGGGAAGTCGGAGCGGGCCGCGGCATAGCGGGCGTCGAAATCGGCAATGATGGCCTCGGATTTTTCCGTGGTGCCGGAGGTGGCCTGGTCGATGATCGCAAGCTCGGCCTGCCATGGCGCGCCCCATGCCGGGTAGCCGGCCGGCGTCACGATAGTCGGGGCGATCTTGGAGAGCTCGGCATAGCGTGCTTCGTCCATGGTGACGTAGATGGCAATGATCAGGTCGGGATCCTGCGCCAGTACCCATTCGAGATTGACACCCTCTGTGTCCATCACTTCAGGCTCCGCGCCGACAGCCTTGCGCGCCTCTTCGGCCCATGGCCACGTGGCATAAGGATGGTCGCCCCACCATTCCTTGACGCCGACTGGCGCAACGCCAAGCGCGTACAGAAAGTCCTGCTCATGCATGCCCACCGAAACCACGCGCTTGGGCGCTGCCGGAATGGTGGTGGTCCCGTAGATATGCTCTACGGTGACTGGAAAAGACTGCGCGGCGGCCGGCGCCGCAAGGCTGGCTGCAATGGCCAGTCCCAGGAAAAGACGACGTGTGAACATGTTGATCCCTCAAAATCCGAGGCCGGTTTTATATTGATGACTATGAAAGTCAACTTATGAGTAGCCTGTTACCCTTTGTGCTGGCGGTGTTGGCTTTGCTGACTACACCTGGCCCCACAAACACCTTGATGGCGGCCAGTGGGGCCCAGCGCGGCGTGGGTCAGTCGCTTCCGCTACTTGCGGGCGAACTGGGCGGCTACTTCATTGCCATTACGGTCTGGATCGAGCTGGTCGGGGCGGCCGCCGCCGGCCAGCCATTGGTGCCCGTCATCGCCAAATTCGTCGCTGCCGCCTTTCTCGTCTGGTCGGCGTGGAAGCTCTGGCGCGATGCGGGTCACGCCGATTTGGCTCAACGTGGCATTACGCTTGGCCGGGTGTTCACGACGACAATCGTCAATCCCAAGGGGCTGGTCTTCGCCTTTGCCATCTTCCCGCAGGTCGGGTTCGTGGCGCGCTTGCCCTATCTCGGCATATTCGCCGGACTGGTGATCGCTACGGCCATCGGCTGGATGACATTGGGCACGTTGGCATCCAGATCATCGGCAGGCCTGCTGACCTCATCCCGGGTGGAGCGGATCACCGCCGTGGCGCTGGCGGTGTTCGCGATGCTGTTGGTCATACAGACGGTGCAGGGGCTGCTGTAGTCACCCAAACCCAAACGGCCCCGATGCTTGCGCATCGGGGCCGTCCTTGGAAGCAGGGGAGGACTGTGCGCCGCGAATTACGCCACGCGCTGCTTCCGGGAGCCACGGGCCCACGCTGGCAGCATGCTGCCATGGGCCTCGAGCAGGTCGTCGACGAGGTTCCAGATCTGGTCCAGATCCAGCTCGGCGGCGGTGTGGGGGTCCATCATCGCGGCATGGTAGATGTGCTCGCGATTTTCAGTCATCAGCGCCGCGACTGTCAGTTCCTGCACGTTGATATTGGTGCGGATCAGGGCCGTCAGCTGCGGCGGCAGGTCACCGATGAAGGTTGGCTGCAGGCCGTTGTCATCGACAAGGCATGGCACTTCGACTGCGGCATTGAAGGGCAGGTTGGTGATCACGCCATTGTTGCGCAGGTTGCCGTAGATCACCGATGGCTCGCCCGTCCACACCGAGTTGACGATGGAAGAGGCGTATTCCTTGCTCTCCTTGACCTCGATGCGGTCGGCCTTGCGGTAATCCTCGGAGGTCTGTTTCCAGCGGGCGATCTGCTCGATGCAGCGCTTGGGGTATTCGTCGAGCGGCACGCCGAATTTCTCGATGAGATCCTCGCGTCCCTCCTTGATGAAGTAGGGGGTGTATTCGGCGAAGTGTTCGGAGCTTTCGGTGACGAAATAGCCAAGGCGCGTCAGCATCTCGTAGCGCACCTTGTTGTTCTGGCGCGGGTTCCAGCCACTGGGCTTGGGCGCACGGCCTTCGGCATAGGCGCGCAGCAAGTCCGGATAGAGGTCTTTGTAGGTGCCGTCGGCCTGGCGATGCTCGAACTTGAGGTAGAAGGCCATGTGGTTGATGCCGGCCGAGCGGTAGCGGATTTCGTCATAGGGAATGTCGAGATCGTGGGCCAGTTCCATGGCGGTGCCCTGCACGCTGTGGCACAAGCCTACCTGCTTGATGGTTGGATACTTCTCGGAAATGGCCCAGGTATTGATGGCCATCGGGTTGACGTATTGCAGCATGACGGCGTCCGGCGCGACCTGCAGCATATCCTCGCAGATGCTCCACAGATGCGGCACCGTGCGCAGCCCGCGCATGATGCCGCCGACGCCCAGCGTGTCGGCGATGGTCTGGCGCAGGTTGTACTTCTTGGGCACGTCGAAATCGATGACCGTCGAGGGCTCGTAGCCGCCGATCTGGAAGCAGACGACGACGAAATTGGTGCTGTCGAGGGCCTGGCGCTGGTTGAGATAGGTCTCGACCGTGGCCGAGACGCCCAGCGTGGCGATCAGCTTTTTGGCGATGACTTCGCTTTCCTCGAGCCGTACCGGATTGATGTCCATGAGGCGGATGGTGGCGCCTGCGAGGGCCGGGCGCTGCAATATGTCGCCGACGATGTTCTTCATGAACACAGCCGAACCGGCGCCGATAAAAGTGATCTTTGGATTTGCCATAAATGAATGCTCCTAGGCGGCTATTTCGAACGCGGCGCGCACCAGTCGGGCCGTGTATTCGGTTTGAGGATTGGTGAGGACATCGGCCACCGGCCCCTGTTCGACGATCTTGCCATATTGCATGACCATGACCCGGTGGCAGAGGGCGCGCACGACCTTGAGGTCGTGGCTGATGAAGAGGTAGGACAGGCCCTTTTCGTCCTGCAGCTTGCGCAGGAGGTCGATGATCTGGGCCTGCACGCTGAGATCGAGCGCCGAGGTGGGTTCGTCGAGCAGGATGAATTCCGGCTCGAGTGCGATGGCGCGGGCAATGGCGATGCGCTGGCGCTGACCGCCCGAGAATTCATGCGGAAAGCGGTTGAGGATAGTGTCGGGCATGCCGGCATCGCGCAGGGCCTGGCGCACGCGATCGCCGCGCTCGGCGCGGTTGGCGCCGATACCGTTGACGATCAGCCCCTCCTCGATGATCTGGCGGATCGACATGCGCGGATTGAGGCTGGAAAACGGGTCCTGGAACACGATCTGCATGCGACTGCGCAACGGCCGCATGGCGGCCCGGTCCTTGGTGTCGATGCGCTCGCCATCGAAGAAGATCTGCCCACCCTGGTTGGAGATCAGCCGGATCAGTGCCTGCCCGAAGGTGGTCTTGCCCGAACCGGATTCCCCGACGATGCCCAGCGTTTCATGGCGCATCAGCTTGATGTCGAGATTGTCGACGGCCTTGAGCTCGAAGAAGTCGGGTTTGAAGAAACCGCCGCGCTTGAGCGTGAAGCTGACCTTCACCTCCTTGCCTTCCAGCACGGTCTCATGTGCGCCGTCGGCCAGGGGCAGGGCCGTGCCCTTGGGCTCCGACGCCAGCAGGTGCTGGGTGTAGGCATGCTGCGGATTGGCGAACAAAGCCTCGGTGGCATTGTGCTCCTGCACCCGGCCGTTCTGCATCACATAGACGTATTCGCTGAACTGGCGGACGATGGTCAGGTCATGGGTGATCAGGATCACCGCCATGCCGTACTTGTCCTTGAGATCCTTGATCAGGTTGAGGATCTGCGCCTGCACCGTCACGTCGAGCGCCGTGGTCGGTTCGTCGGCGATCAAAACATCGGGCCGGTTGGCCAAGGCCATGGCGATCATCACGCGCTGGCGCTGCCCGCCCGAGAGCTGATGCGGATAGTTGTTCAGGCGAGCTCGTGGCTCCGGGATCTGCACCTCGGTCAGTAGTGCCTCGGCCTTTTCCATGGCCTCCTTGCGGCTCATCCGGTTGTGCAGCTGGATGATCTCGCAGATCTGCTGGCCGATCGTATAGACCGGGTTGAGCGAGCTCATCGGCTCCTGGAAGATCATGGCAATGTCGTTGCCGCGGAGCTTCCGCATATCGCGGTCACTCATCGCCACGATGTTCTTGCCCGAGAGCGTGATCTTGGTATCCGGCAAGATTGTCGCTCGCTTGGTCAGCAGCTTCATCAGTGTACGGGCCGTCACGGATTTACCCGAGCCGGACTCGCCGACGAGGGCGATGGTCTCGCCCTTGTGGAGCTGGAAGGACACATCGCGCACCGCGTTGACAATGCCGCCCTCGACCTTGAAATCCACCCCGATATTGCGGGCATCAAGGATCAATTCCCGGCCATGGCTGCCGAGGTCGTGTCTGATATCGGAGACAGGCGTATGGTTCGGTTCGGTCATTGGCCTGGTCCTCAATATGGGTCGATGGCGTCGCGCAGGCCATCACCCAGCGCATTGAAGGCGAAGACAGTGATCAGCACGAAGATGACGGGGCTGAGAATCCACGGATAGGAGCCGATCACCGAGAAGGTGCCAGTATCCTGCAGCATCAGGCCCCATGAGATCAGCGGTGGTTTCACGGCGAAACCGAGGAAGCCGAGGAAGCTCTCGAGTAGCACGACGCTTGGAATGGCCAGCGTTACGGCGACGATGATGTGGCTGAGTACGTTGGGCAGGATGTGTCGGGTGATAATGCGGCCGTCTGTGGCACCCACCGCAATGGCGGCACGCACATATTCGATGCGGGCCAGCGACAGTGTCTTGGAACGCACCTCCCGGCTCAGTTGCGCCCATCCCAGCACCGCCATGACGAAGATCACGAAGGTGAGGAAGACGTTGGACGGTGCCGTGACCGGGATAAGCGATGTCAGTGCCAGGTAGAGTGGCAGTTGCGGGAAGGCCAGCACGAAGTCGACGAAGCGCTGCACCCAGCTGTCGAGGCGACCGCCGATATAGCCCGAGGTGATGCCCACCAGCGTGCCGACGATGGTGGTCAGCGTCACCACGGCCAGGGCGATCATCAGCGAAATGCGCGAACCGATGATGCCGCGGGACAGGATATCGCGGCCGAACTTGTCGGTACCCAGCAACTGGATCGGTCGCCCATCGGTTGCGCCGAAGAAGTGGATGTTGGACGGGATAAACCACAGGAACTTGTAGCTGAAACCGGGCACGAAGAAGCCGGTGGGCGTGGGGTTGTCCTTGATGAGCCCGGTCAGGGGCTGGAAGGTGATGGGGTCGAACTCGCCCGTATCGCCGATGGGGTAAACATAGGGGATCAGGCTGAAATTGCCCTGCGGGTCCTCGAAGGCGATCACATCGGGTGGGGCGAAGGGCAGGTTCGCTTGCTTGGGATCCATCGGCGCGAAGAAATCGGCAAAGATCGAGACCACCAGCATAGTCACGACCAGGATCAGCCCGATCATGCCCATGGGGGAACGCTTGAAACGACGCCACACCAGGGTGGCGTAACCTTCATTGCCGCTGGCGAAGCGGGCCCGCAGCGGGGAGGGCGCGACGTCAGCCTCCACCGCAGCGGTAGGCATGACACTGCTGCCGACAGAGGAGGGCAGCGGAATGGCTGAACGGGTTTCGACCTTGCTCATTCGCTGCCTCCGAGCCGGACGCGGGGATCGAGCGCGACGAGCAGCATGTCCGAAATGATGTTGCCGATGATCAGGGTGGCGGCGAGGACCAGCATGAAGGTGGCAGTGACGTAGACGTCGCCCACGCCCATGGAGCCGACGATAGCAGGGCCGACGGTAGCCAGACCAAACACGATGGCGACCTCGATCTCGCCGGTAAGCATGTAAGGCAGGGCCACGCCCTGGTAAGCGACCAGCGGGTGCAGGGCATTCGGCACGGCATGCTTCATGATCACGGCGCTTTCGGGAAGACCCTTCGCCCGGGCCGTCTCGACATATTGGCTGTTGAGCACGTCGAGCAGGTTCGCCCTCATCACGCGCATGTTGTAGGCGAGGCCGCCGAAGGTGGCGATAAAGATCACCGGCCAGATATGGGTCATCAGGTTGACGAACTTGTCCCAGCTCCAGGGCGCGCCGCCATAGCGGGCGGAGAAGAACATGCCGACTTCGCTGACATTCATGCGGAAGACGAGGACGTAGAGGATGATGATCGCGAGGAGGAAGCGCGGGATCGTCATGCCGAGGAAGGAGATGATGCCCAGGCCGGTGTCGATCCAGGAATACTGACGAGTGGCGGCGAGGATGCCGAGGCCAATGCCCAGGCCCGATGCGAGAAGGTGGCAGACCAGAGCCAGCGCGATGGTCGCGGGGAGGCGCTCGGCGACAACCTGGCCGACGTCCTTGTTGTAGTAGAAGGAGTGGCCGAAATCGAAACGGGTGACGATGCCGACGATCCAGCGGAAATACTGCACGATCATCGGATCGTTGAGGCCGTTGGCTTCGCGATAGAGATTGGCCTGGATATCGGCTTGCTCAAAGGTGGCGCCGCCCTGGTTTACCGCCATCGCCCGGATGTAATCACCATAGTCGCCCGGGGGCGCCTGGATGATGGCGAAGGTCACGATGCTGAGCAGAAACAGCAGGGGAATGGCGCCAAGGACGCGCATGGTCAGAAATCGAAGCATGGCCGCAAGCCTTTCAGTTCGGGGCAGGGGGCTGACCCCCTGCCGATGTTCGTTACGCTAGACTACGCTCACACAGGACCGGCGCCACCGGGCTCGCCCGGCAGGGTTTCGGGATGCAGCTCGTAGTCACCCTGTGCGTCGGTCGGAACGAAGACACGCTCGCGGATGATGTTGTCTTCGGCCCAGTTGAACATGAAGATCGGGGCGCCGGCCGGGATGTTGGCGAAGCGCTTGTTGACGATCAGCGCACCCGGATACTGGGTGAGACCGACCGAGTAGACGTTCTCGGTGAAGATCTGCTGATACTGCTTCATGAGGTCGGCACGTTCGACATTGTCGCTGGTAGCGATGAACGCGTTGACGGTGTCGACCAGTTCCTGCTCGAAGGGCAGCAGGTCGAGCGTGCCATCCGATCCGGCTTTGTGGAAGGGATGGGTGCGCGGACCTGTCGGGGCGAGCGCAGTTGTTCCCTGGACCACGGAGACCATTTCGGCACCCTGGCGTTCCACAGCCCAGTCGAACTGACCGGACTGAGCCATGTCGTCACGAGCAGTGCCGGCCTGGAAGTTGGCGATCACGCGGATGCCAAGCGGTTCCATCTGGGCGATGATGCCTTCGGCCAGATTGGTATCCGTGCCGTAGTCGGTATTGGCCAGCAGCGTGATTTCCACGTCGCCGCCGCCATCGGGCAGGTTGCGGATGCCGTTGCCGTCGGTATCGGTTAGCCCGAGACCATCAAGCAGGCTGTTGGCGGCTTCGATATTGTACGGATAGTACACCGTCGAGGCCTTGTCGTAGTAGGTGGTACCGGCATAGAGGCCGCCCGGATAGATGGCGGTGAACGGACCACGGACCAGCGAGTCACCGAGACGCTGGCGATCGATGGCGATAGACACGGCCTTGCGGAAGTCCAGCTCGCGGTTGAGGTCGCGAATGGCCTGGCCGCGGGCATCGGGTTCACCCCAGCCATTGGCCGAGAAGTTCATGCGCAGGGCATAGCCGATGGTGCGGGCGCCGAACTGCAGACGAGCCGGGGCGGAGTCTTCGGCAGAGCGCTTCAGCGCCTCGACATAGCTTTCGGCCTGTTCGAGGTTGGAGAAGTCACCCGAACCAGCAACGGCCTGAACGTCGCGATCGGCCCAGGTCGACAGGCGATAGTGCAGTTCGTTGAGGTAGGGCAGCTGGTTGCCGTTTTCGTCGGTCTTCCAGTAGTAGGGATTGCGACGCATGACGATGATGTCGTCGGCGCGGTATTCCACCGGCACCCAGGCGCCCATGACCGGAATGTTCATATATTCGGGCGGGAAGGCGTTCTTGTACTCGTCGTAGGTGTTTTCGGCGTTGTACTTGGGATGCTCGGGCTTGAGGATGTGGCTCGGGCCCGGACAGAATGAGTCATAGGCCATCGCGTAGAGATATTGGGTGGGGAACGCTTCCTCGAACGTCCACTTGATGGTGTAGGGGTCGAGCGCTTCGAGCTTGGTGTTGACACCAAAGCGCTCCGGCGTGCCGGTACCCGAGGGGACGGCGCTGACATTGGGATCCTGGACGTTGTCTTCCCAGTAGAACATCACGTCTTCGGCGTCGAAGGGGTCGCCGTCTGACCACTTGGCGCCTTCGATCAGGTGCATGGTCAGCTCATGGCCGTCTTCCGACCATTCCCAGCTCTTGGCCAGGTTCGGCAGAGGCTCGAGCTCGTCGGCCTTGACCTCGAACAGTGGGCCCGTGCGCGTCAGGCATTCGGACAGCCCGATATCGATCCCGCCCCAGCCCTGGCTCTGGCCGCCGATATAGTTCCAGCCTTCCGGCCGGCCGCCGATAACGTGGCGCATGACATCGCCATAGACGCCGATGCCGTCGGGCATGTCGCCGGTCTTGTAGACCAGAGGCTCCTTGGGCAGTCGTTCGGCGACGGGCGGCAGGGTGCCGGCATCGACATACTTGCTCGTGACCCAGTCGGGCTCATGATATTCCGGCAGCGCCTTGTATTCCTGGATATCGGAGACGCTGACGAAATTGGGTTCGCTCTGCGCGGCAAACGCCGGGGGATCGGGCAGCTCGCCCGTCAGTTCCTGGGCCTGGATCGCCACTAGCGAAACGCCCAGCATCAGTCCTGCCCCGCCAAGGGCAAACGCATGTTTTCTCATAAAACCTCCCATAGCAGCGGAACGGCATTGCTTGCCGCGGACCGGACACTCCCTTCCGGCTTCACTCCGTGCTCAGGCCAAAATGGTACGCCTTGCCATGCTCGAAACAATCCGGAATGATAGAGACTTGTTCCGGGTTTCAAAGAAGTGCGCGGATAAGTATGATTGTTGACACGCCCATCCAGCCGCGTCGCGCGCGCGAGAAAGCGCCCCGGCCCACGCCGCGGCCCGACCGGAGCTTTTATTCCTCCGGCAAGGCCTTCGGGCGCTTCGGCATCCGCTCCTTTGCACCGCAGATCATGCCGCAGCCGCACAGCCACGGCCATATCGAGTTCAACTGGCTGACACGCGGCACCATGGATTACGTGTTCGACGGTGGCCCCATAACCGTGGGTGCAAACCGGCTAGTGGCGTTCTGGGCGGGGATTCCGCACCAGACGGTGGGACTGCGCGATATCGAGGACGGTCGCCAGCTCAACATCTACCTGCCGATGGATGCCTTTCTCGAAATGCCGCAGCTCGGCCGGCTCACTGAAACCCTGATGGGCGGGGGCGTCATCGAACTCAACCCGGACTGCATCGGCCTCGAAACGCTGGATCGCTGGCACCAGGATTATCGCAGCGGCAATGCCCTGCGCACCGATATCGTGCGCACCGAGATCGGTACCATGTTCCGCCGCGCTGCCATCACCGGCTGGGAGACCCTGCTGCCGGCCTGGCTCGAACGCACCGATAGCCGCACCCGTACCGGTTCGCCAGTGCGCTACGTGGTGCGCATGGTGCGCCATATCGTCGAGAACATCACCGATACGCTCAGCGCCGAGGATATCGCCAGGGTGGTGGGCCTGCATCCCAACTACGCCACTAACCTCTTCACCAAGGTCATGCATATCTCGGTGCAGAAGTTCGTCACCCGCATGCGGCTGATCCGGGCCCGCTCGCTGTTGTTCGACGGCAGCCTGTCCGTCGCCAACGTCGCCTTCCAGGCTGGCTTCGTCAGCCAGACCCAGTTCTACGAGCATTTCCGCAAGGCCTATGGCATGACGCCGAGCCAGATGCGCAAGGACACGATCGAGGGCTAAACGCCATCCTCTTTGCGCCGGAACTGCAGCGGCGACAGCCCGGTCCAGCGGCGGAAGCGTTGCGAAAAGTAGAACTGGTTCTCGAAGCCCGCCGTCGCGGCGATCTGCTTGATCGGGAAGCCGGTGCGCCGCAGCAGGTCGGCTCCCAGTTGCAGGCGGCGTGCTTCCAGATAGCCCTGCAGCGTCTGCCCGGTCTCGGCCTTGAACAGATGCGACAGCCGAGAGGACGAGAGGCCAACGGCCTGCGCAACATCATCGATCAGGATCTTTTCGGCCAGGTGTCGATCGAGATAATCCAGCGCGCGGCCAATGCGTGAATCGCCGCGGCTGGCCTGCTCCGCGTGGTTGAATGCACCGCAGCCGAGCACCACGGCCTCCAGCGCATTCATGGCAAAGGCCTCGCGCCCATGCCGCTGGCTGTTGAGCAAGTGGTGCACCCCGAGAAACTGCCGGGCCAGCTCCTCGCCCTCGATGCCATCGATACGCTGGCGCATCAGGCCTTCGGCAACCCTGGGCCAGGCCAGCCATGTCAGCCAGTCCGGGCGTGGCTGGAAATGCGCCCATACCAGTTCCCAGCGCTGCAGCGTGGGCTCGACGCCATAGTCGTGCGGCGTGCCGGGACGCAGCAGCACCCAGTCGCCGGGTTCGGCTATCAGCTCGCCATGGGCATGACCAAACCGTCCGCGCCCGCTGACGGTGTGGATCATCAGCCAGTCACCCACGCCCTGCCGTCGCACGGCGCGATAACCCGATGTCTCATTAAAATGTCCGGTGAGAAGGCTCAGGACGGCCTTGTGGGGGGCTTCGGCGATGTCGCTCATGGCAGGATATTACATATCGTTGGCAGCATGTTCCATGGCCCCGCGCGATTGCCCGATTTAGTCTTGTCGCAAAGAGGGAGATCGAAAATGACGATTCCACAGCTGTCTGCCGCCAAGCTCGATCAGTTCAATCGCGATGGCTTCCTTGCGATTCGCGGGCTCATCTCCGCCGGCGAGGTCGCCGCCATTCGCGAGACTTTCATGACCGCCGCAGCCGATGGTCCGATACCGGGCCTGTCCGATCTGCCGCGCGGTGTGACAGGCGGCAACGACCCGCTCAGTCGCTATCCGCGCATGATGCATCCCCACAAGCATGCCGACAAAGACGTCGGTCGTCTTGCCATGCGCTATATGCTCGATCCGCGGCTGCGGGTGATCCTTGCCGATCTCTTCGGCGAGGAGCCTTTTGCCTGCCAGTCGATGTTCTATTTCAAGCCTCCCGGGGCCCGCGGGCAGGACCTGCATCAGGATAATTTCTACCTGCGGGTGAAGCCCGGCACCTGCATGGCGGCCTGGATTGCGGTGGATGACGCCGACGCCGGCAATGGCGGCATGATGTGCGTGCCGCAGACCGCCATGCTTGATATTGCCTGCCCTGAACAGTCCGATCCGTCTCTGTCATTCACCACCGAGCATGTGGAGCCGCCGGCGGGACTGGAGCCGGAGATGATGCTGCTCAGGGCCGGCGATGTCCTGTTTTTCAATGGCAGCGTCATTCATGGCTCGACGCCCAATACCAGCACCGATCGCTTCCGCCTCTCGCTGATTTTCCACTATGTGCCGCAGAGCACGAAGGAAATCAGCCACTGGTATGAAGCGCTGGGTTTCGATGGCACGGCGCACGACATCGCCGTCAACATGGACGGCGGCCCCTGCGGCACGACCCAGGCCATGCCCGCAGCGCCTCACTGAACCGCGATGATCGTCGAAATGTGATCCAACTCGGCTCAATCTCAGCTATCCTCCTCTGGCGGCTATGAATTGCTCGGAGGGGGAGAGCCATGGCGGGGGGACTGTCAGAGGAGGAGTATGCCGACATTGAACAGGCGGCATACGAAGCGGCGATCGTGCCGGAGATGTGGCCCACTCTGCTGGCCAAGCTCGGCACGATCAGCAACTGCGCGGGAGGTGCGCTGCTCTGCCTTAATGAACGCGGTGCGCACCTGGTCAGCGCGCCGGCCCTCGATCAGGTGGCGCAACGGTTCCTGGCCGAAGGCTGGATGGAGCGCAATGGCCGCTTCGGCAGCGTCGTTGCCAAGGGGTTGGTCGGACTGCCCCGCTTCGTCAACGAGGACGATTATTTCGACGGTCCCGACGCCGCCGATAACGATGTCATGGTCCGGGAGTTGTTCCGCGCCGAGGGTTTTGGCTGGGCTGCCGGGTTCCTCGCACAGTTGCCGCATGGCGACATGATCGTGCTGAACATGGAACAATATTATGAGCGCGGTCCCATCCGCGGGGACGACCTGGCGCGGCTGGATAGCCTTTATCCGCACCTGGCCCGAGCGGCCCTGTTCAGCGGCCGGGCCGATTTCGAGCGGGTCAGGACCGCCGTCGACACATTGACGTCGATGGGGATGCCCGCGGCGGCATTGACCCCGACAGGCCGCGTCGTGCTCGCCAATGAGGATTTTACCGCGGCTACACATGTATGGACCACGCGCGGCAGTGATCGCCTTGCCCTGCATGATCGCGTGGCCGATGGCATGCTTTCAAATGCGCTGTCGGCGCTCAAGCTGGCCCGCAGTCCACGATCGATCCCAGTACGGACGGAGCTCGGTGGCGCCATCACCTCGGTTATCCAGGTGGTTCCAATCAGGCGTGCTGCGCATGATGTTTTCGGCAGCACCGTGGCGATTGTCGTGCTCAGCGAACCGAAGGTCGGAGCAGTCGGCGCTGCCATGGTGCAGTCGCTGTTCGATCTCACCCCAGCCGAGCTGGGCGTGGTCCAGGCCATCGTGGCCGGCCAGACCATCGCATCGATCGCCAAGCAGACCATGCGCAGCGTGGAGACGGTCCGTGGCCAGCTCAAGGCGGCCATGGCCAAGACGGGCTGCTCGCGCCAGGTCGACCTGGTGCTGCTGGTCCGGCAACTGACGGACCACACGCCACGTGGGTAGGTGAGGCTGATTTCTCCCTCTCCCGCGAGTGGGGAGGGGGATCGAGTGTATGGTGCGTGCGGGCCATTCGAGCGTAGCTCTCATGGCCTTTGCGTCTAAGAGCGCTCCACTGGAGGGATTTTGCGGCCGCAGGCCGCCGACGCTAAGTATTAAACTTGAACAGCATCACGTCGCCATCCTTGACGACATATTCCTTGCCTTCGTCACGGGCCTTGCCGGCTTCCTTGGCGGGGACTTCGCCGCCCAGGGTCACGAAGTCCTCGTAGCCGATGGTCTGGGCGCGGATGAAACCACGCTCGAAGTCCGAGTGGATCACACCAGCGGCGGCTGGGGCCTTGTCGCCCTTGTGGATGGTCCAGGCGCGGGTTTCCTTGGGACCGACGGTGAAATAGGTCTGCAGACCCAGCAGCGCATAGGCCTCGCGGATCAGGCGGTTGAGGCCGGCTTCGTGCAGGCCCAGCGATTCCAGGTATTCGGCCTGTTCGGCATCCGGCAATTGTGCCAGCTGGCTCTCGATCTCGGCCGAGATGATGACGACGCCGGCGCCATTGGCATGGGCGTAATCTTCCACGGCCTTGCTCATGGCATTGCCGTTTTCGGCCGAGCCTTCGTCGACGTTGCAGACGTAAAGCACGGGCTTTGATGTCAGCAGTTGCAGCTCCTGGAAGGCCTTTTCCTCTTCGGCAGAACGGGTGACGAAGCGGGCAGACTTGCCTTCGCGCAACAGCACCAGCGCCCGATCGATCAGCTCGAGCGTGGCCTTGGCGTCCTTGTCGTTGCCCTTGGCCTTCTTCTCGACGCCGGTGCGGCGCTTCTCGAGGCTTTCGAGATCGGCCAGCATCAGCTCGGTCTCGACCACTTCGGCGTCGGCCAGCGGATCGACCTTGTTGTTCACGTGGATGATGTTGCTGTCTTCAAAGCAGCGCAGCACATAGGCGATGGCATCGCATTCCCTGATATTGGCAAGGAACTGGTTTCCCAAGCCTTCGCCCTTGGATGCGCCCTTCACGAGGCCGGCAATATCCACGAAGCTCATGCGCGCCGGCAGCACGTTGACCGACTTGCCGATGGTGGCGAGCTTCTCGAGGCGCGCGTCTGGTACCGGCACATCGCCCACATTGGGTTCAATGGTGCAGAACGGGAAGTTGGCGGCGGCCGCTGCGGCGGTGCGCGTCACCGCATTGAAGAGGGTCGACTTGCCGACATTCGGCAGGCCGACGATGCCCATCTTGAAACCCATGGGGAAGCTCCGGAAATTGTTGGCCTCCACTTGGTTCGGATCGGCCCGGATGTCAATGCGAAGCGGCGCAATGCTTCTGCTCTAGCCACGCACGTAAACCAGCCGTGTCACGCCATTGGCGAAGTTCGTGCTGCCAGCCAGCGTAAAGCCGGGCAGGTGGTGGTGGTCGATATGTTCGGTACCGTGGCCGAGAGTCACCGGCATGACGAAGAGCTCCAGGCGGTCCACCAGACCTGCAGCGACCAGCCGCATTGCCAGCTCGGTATCGCCCTGCACCCATACCGTGCCATCACCCCTGGCGCAGGCTGCTGCGACCATGCCGGCCGGATCATTACCCACCGGCGTCACCGGCGCGCCGATATCGGCGAGCGGCGTGCTTGTCGGGACGATGCCGGGTATGGCGCCGTAGGGCCACTCGCCGCCAGCTGCGATCTTGTCATAGGTGGCGCGTGCCATGATGACGGCCGTCACGCCGGCAATGAAGTCATGGAAGCCGAGCTCAGGAATGAAATAGGGACCCTGCCAGGCGGAGGAGCCGGTGCTGTCGGTCACGAAACCGTCCTGGCTCAGCGCCTGGAAGAATACGACCCCGGCCATTTCACTCTCCCCGAAGTTTCCTCAGCATCTCGGCCATCGGGCCGGCCTTGGGCAATTCCACCTGCGGCCGGGCTGGCCGCGCCTGCCTGATATGGCTCTGCGCCTTGGTTGCTGGCTTGGCCTCCGGCTCCTCGGCGGGTTTGGTCGCCAGCGCCAGCTTGTTCATGAAGCCGTTGTCGTCGCCCGCGATCAGCATGCCGGCATGTTTGCCCACGGCATCGAGGAGCGGTTCGACCCAGGCCTGATCGGCCTTGGCGAAGTCGCCCAGCACGTGGTGCGTGACGAATTCCTTGCCGGGGTGGCCGATGCCGAGGCGGACGCGCTTGTAGTCGAGCCCGATCTGCGGATCGATCGAGCGCAGGCCGTTATGGCCACCATTTCCGCCACCGACCTTCACGCGCACCTTGCCGGCGGCCAGATCCAGTTCGTCATAGAATACGATGATGTCCGATGGCGCGATCTTGTAGAACTGGGCGACCTGCTGCACGCTGTCGCCCGAGCGGTTCATGAAGGTCTGCGGCTTGAGCAGGATAACCTTCTCGCCGCCGATGCTGCCTTCGGCCAGCACACCGCCATGCTTGGTGCGGAACTGGGTGATGCCATTGGCGCGCGCAATGGCGTCGAGCGCCATGAAGCCGATATTGTGGCGATTGCCCGCATATTGGCCGCCCGGATTGCCCAGGCCGACGAGCAGCTTCATGTCCAGCTCCGGAAATGGAAGAGGCGACCCGGAGGCCGCCTCTAACTTATAGCAGAAATAAGCCAGGGCGCGATTACTCGGCCTTGGGCTCGGCTGCTGCTTCGCCTTCGGCTTCACCTTCATCGCCAGCCGACTTGAGAGCCGACGGCGCAACGATGGTGGCGATGGTCACGTCTTCTTCATGGCTGTGGTCGACAGCGCCGGACGGCAGCTTGATCGAAGAGATGTGGATGGTATCGCCGATGTCGAGACCGGTCAGATCGACGGTCACTTCCTCGGGGATATTGTCGGCGCTCACGGTCAGGTCGAGCGTGTGGTGCACGATGTTCAGCGTACCACCGCGCTTCAGGCCCGGGCTTGCTTCTTCGTTGATGAAGTTCACATGCACCTGGACGTTGAGCTTGGTGCCCTTGCCGACGCGGAGGAAATCCACGTGGATCGGGAAGTCCTTGACCGGATCAAGCTGGTAGTCGCGCGGAATCACGCGGTGCTTGGTGCCGTCCACATCGAGTTCGATGATGTGCGAAAGGAAGCCGCCAGCGTAGATGTACTTGTGTGCATCCTTGTAGGCGAGGGCGACGGTGACGGGGGCTTTCTTGTCACCATAGATAACAGCAGGAACGAGTCCCTGACGGCGCAGTTCACGAGCGGCCCCCTTGCCCACTCCCTCACGCGCCTGTGCCTTGAGCACTTTGGTCTCAGCCATGGAAAATATCCACTTGGTTGGTGTATGCGTCACTACAACAGCATACGCGCCCGTCCTCCAGGGGTGACGAGCGCTTCATGGCGCGGGCTATAGCCGAAAGGGGGGCAGGGGGCAAGCAGGAACGGGCTCAGCCGTCCTGCAACGCCGTGCGCTGGCCAATAAGATAATGGCGCACCGCTTCGTCGGTGGCGAGGCCGATGGCGAGGGTCAGCGCCTCGTGTGCCTCGGCCTTTCGCCCGGCCCGTGCAGCGAGATGGCCGCGGACGGCCCAATAGGGCTGGTAGTCGGCCATGCGCTTGTCGTCGGCGATGGCATCAAGGCTCGCGAGCGCTGCCTCTGCGCCATCGGTTTCGGCCAAAGCCGCGGCGCGGTTCAACAGCGCGACGGGCGAGCGGGTGAGGCTCACCAGCACGTCATAGAGCGCCACCACTGAGTCCCAGTTGCCCCGGCCCGTCACCCGCCGCGCCACATGCGCCGATTGGATTGCCGCCTCGATCTGGAAGCGCCCGGTCGGTCCTGGCGCGCCATTGGCCTCGCGGAGCAGGGCTTCGGCGGCCAGAACCTGCGGCTCGTCCCACAGCTCTATGTCCTGCACCTCGAGCGGTACATAGGCGCCGGTGGCGTCACGCCGGGCGCCGCGCCGGGCTTCGGCATAGAGCATCAGCGCCAGCATGCCCTTGGCCTCGGCCTCATCAGGCAACAGACTCACCACCAGCCGCCCCAGCCAGATGGCTTCGTCTGCCAACCGCTCGGCAGCGGTGTCGCCGATCTCGGTCCAGCCCTTGGCATAGGCGGCGTAGATGGCGTCGAGCACGGCATCGAGCCGTTCGGCGAGGTCCTCGCGTTCGGGAATGGCGAAAGGCGTTCCGGCCTCCTTGATGCGCGCCTTGGCGCGGACCAGCCGCTGGCCCATGGTGGCGGGGGGAATGAGGAAGGCGGCGGCGATGTCGATGGCCGTGAGCCCCAGGATGGTCTGCAGGATCAGCGGCGCCCGCATGCCGGCCTCTATATCGGGGTGGGCGCAGGCGAACATCAGCGCCAGACGCCGGTCGGGAATTGCGTCGGGATGGGCACTGGCCTCTTCGAGTTCCTCGGTCATGAGCTGGATATGAACCTCCCCGGCGATGCGGGTGTGCCGCCGCCGCGCCGCGTCGGTCTGGCGGCGGCGGGCAACGGTCAGCAGCCACGCATCGGGATTGGACGGAACGCCATCTTCCGGCCAGGACTTGAGGGCGCTGGCAAAGGCTTCCGCCAGCGCATCCTCGGCGCCCGCCACGTCGCGGCTGCGGGCGGCGAGGAAGGCGACGAGGCGGCCATAGCTGTCGCGGGCTACCCGCTCGGCTGCCCGGCGCGCCGCGTCACCCATCAGCGTGCATTCTGCTCGACGATGGGACGGATTTCGATGGCGCCGTATTTCGAGCTGGGGCAGCGATTGGCCCATTCCACCGCCTGCTCGATGTCGGCCACGTCGACGAAGAAATAGCCCGCGAGCTGTTCGCGCGTATCGGCATAAGGGCCGTCGAGCACGTCGGTCTTGCCGCCCCTGGTACGAACCACGGTGCCTTCCTTGCCGCCGCTCAGCCGCTCACCGCCCGAAAAGCCCGCGCCGGCCTTGTTCAGCGCCTCGTTGAAGGCGGCATATTCCGCCCATAGTTCCTTCGGCGGCGCCTTGGCCATGGCTTCGTCGTCGTGGTGGATGATCATCATGTAACGCATTGGTCTGTCCTCATGCTGGTCGGCGGCGACATGCCCCGATGTAACAATGTCGGGGGGCCACGACGGCTTTCGACTTTTCACGACAAAATAGTTCAGCCGGGTGCCTTGGGCATCGGCAGGCACTCCATGACCTCGACGGAATCGCCCGGCATCAGGGTGAAATGCGGATGGTTGCGGAACATCTCGGCGGCTGCCTCGTGGTTTTCGGCTTGGACAATGACATAGGCGGTGCAGGCATTCTGCGTCGGGGCGATGCCATCAGGCGACACCCGCAGGGTATAGCCGAGCGGCGTGCCCTGGTCGATGATGGCGTCGCCAAGCTCGGCGACCCACTTACCCCAGGCCTCCATACCCGCCCGCAGGCGCTGCTGGCGGGCCGCGCTGTCATTGGCATCCCAGCGCGCCTTCTCCTGGGATGTGGCCGAGCCGATATAGATTGCCAGGAAGGTTTTCATGGCTCTCTCCTAAGCGAAGGTGCGGATTTCGATCTTGCCCCAGGTCGCGGCGGGACAGAGCGCGGTCAGGCGGATGGCCTCGTTCATGTCCGGCGCTTCGATCATGAAATAGCCGCCGAACTGTTCGCGGGTGTCGGCATAGGGGCCGTCATGCACCTGCAGGTTGCCGTCGATGTTGGAAATGGTCTTGGCGGTGGTGGTGGGCAGCAGCCCTGCCGTGCTGACAAAGGCGCCGGCCTTTTGCAGCGTTTCCTGATACGCCATGAGCTGGCCCATGAAACCGGCCATGTCCTCGGGGGAGATGGTCGCTCCAGCCTTCTCGTCGGCATACAGCATCAGCATGAACTTCATCGCGCTTCTCCTCGTTGCGGGCACCATAGCCCCTCAGGGCAATGTCGCGCGAGGGACGCCGATTTCGACCGCGAGGGCGAAAAATCAGTCGAACAGGCTCGAAACGCTCTGTTCGCTGGCGGTGCGGGCGATGGCCTCGCCGATCAGCGGGGCGATGGACATGCGGCGGATATTGCCGGCATTGCGCTGGGCCTCGGTCTCTTCGATCGAGTCCGTCACCACCAGCTCCTTGAGCTTTGACGCCGCGATGCGCTCGGCGGCGCCTTCGGACAGCACGCCATGGGTGATATAGGCGGAGACTTCCTTGGCACCGGCCTTGAGCAGGGCCTCGGCGGCGTTGACCAGCGTGCCGCCGCTATCGACGATATCGTCGATCAGGATGCACACCTGTCCCGACACGTCGCCGATGATGTTCATGACTTCCGAGACGCCGGCCTTGGGGCGGCGCTTGTCGACGATGGCCAGATCGGTGCCGAGGCGCTGCGCCACAGCGCGGGCGCGCGTTACCCCTCCCACGTCGGGCGAGACGATCATGGTGTTGTCGAGTTTATAATTATCCAGGATGTCGCGCGTGATGATCGGCGCGGCATATAGGTTATCGGTCGGAATATCGAAGAAGCCCTGAATTTGCGCGGCATGCAGATCGAGCGTGATGACGCGGTTTACGCCGGCTTCGGCGATCAGGTTGGCGACAAGCTTGGCCGAGATCGGGGTACGACCCGTGGCTCGACGATCCTGCCGGGCATAGCCAAAATAGGGGAGTACCGCCGTGATGCGCCGGGCCGAGGAGCGCCGCAGCGCATCGGTCAGGATCAGCAGTTCCATCAGGTTGTCATTGGCCGGATAGCTGGTCGACTGCAGGATGAACACATCCTCGCCGCGCACATTCTCATGCACCTCGACATAGACTTCCTTGTCCGCGAAGCGCTTGACTGTACAATCTGTCAGAGGGAGCTCGATGTAACTGGCGACGGCCTGGGCGAGGGCTCGGTTCGAGTTGCCGGTCACCAGCTTCATGGGCGCGATCCTGTCTCAACCGGTCCCCGATATCGCGGAACCATCCAGTTTCGCGGGCACCTTTAGCGAGTCGCTCCGGGCGGCGCAACGCAACAAATGGCGCATGGCTAAAAGATTTATGTCAGCCCGATGATAGCGATCTGCCGCCCTGTCTTGCCGCCCTGATGGGTGGAGTAGCGATGCGAGAAGTACTGCTCCGGGTCGCCATAGGTGCAGTTGCCAACTCGCTCGATGGCCGTGACGCCCGCCCGCTGCAATTCGGCTGCCACGAAACCGGGCAGGTCGAAATGGGCGCGGCTGCCATTGCGGGTGGAGAAATGCCGCCAGCCGTCGGGTCGCAGCTTGGTGAAGTCCTCCATGAAATGGGGGCCGACTTCATAATTGTCGCCACTGATGGTCGGGCCGATGGCGGCGACAATATTGGCAGGGTTGGCGCCCAGTTCCACCATGGCGGCGATGGTGTTGCCGACGATGCCATCAACCGCGCCGCGCCAGCCGGCATGGGCCGCGCCCGCCACCCTGTTCTCTTGATCGGCAAGCAGGATGGGCGTGCAGTCGGCGGTCAGGATTCCGAGGGCCATCAGTGGCAGCCGGGTCACCATGGCATCGGCCTCGATGGCCACGTCCTCGACCGGGCGGTCGTTGAGGCGATGCACCCGGTTGGAGTGAACCTGCTTGAGCAGGAGGAGCTGGTTGCGGCGGAAGCCGAGTGCCTCGGCCGCACCGGTGCGGTTGATGTCGACCGCGCGCGGTTCGTCGCCAACGGCAATCGACATGTTGTTCTCGGCAAACTCGCCCAGCGAGCTGCCACCCTTGCGGCCGAAAAAGCCGTGCCGGACGCTGGGCAGCTCGGTCAGTGCGGCGCTTTGTTCGAAATGCACGCTCATGGTTCGAACCCCGCAGGTGCCAGGCCGGGACTGGTAGCACAAAAGGCCTTGAACAGGTTGCCCATCTGCTCGGGTGCCACCAGCCGCGCCTTGGCGGTTGCAATGTCGCCGCCCGAGGCGGGATTGGCGGCGCTCAAGGCCTTGGCGCGCTCATTGATGCCCAGCCGGGTCAGGAACTGGCCCTGTGTCGCCAGCTTCTGCACGGCGAGTCCCGCCTTGGCCGCGACAGTGCCCAGTGCCTCGAAGTCGACATGGGCCGACAGGTCGGTCTCGCCCGGCGCGTCGAGCACGTCGGCATACTGATGGCGGCGCACGCCCTGCAGCGTCTCGCCGGTCTGGGTGCGGGCATAACCATAGTCGATGACGAGGATCGCGCCGCCCTGTGTCGAGACGATGCTGGCGAGGCGCTTCATCACTTCGCCATTGGCGAGGCCCACTTCGAACACGCTGTTGGGTTCGGCACCGGCCACGGCTTCCGGCATGGCCGAGACGGGAATGGGCGTGGGGTTGAGGCCGAAGCTGCGTTGGCCGTCGCTCAGGCCCACCATGCGTTCGTGCCAGCCATTGTCCATGCGCACGAACTGCCGGATGGGCAGCGCGTCGAAGAATTCGTTGGCGACGACGAGAAGAGGACCGTCGCCGACCTTCTCGAACGCGTCGATCCATTTGGGCTCATAGGGTTCGAGCCGGGCATTCTGCTCCGATATCAGTGTCGGATTGGTCTCGAACAGCCGCAGGTCGAGTGCGTCACGGAAGCCTTCGGCGCGGCAGGCGACGCGCAGGATGTCGGCCATCAACGTGCCGCGACCGGGGCCGAGTTCGAGCAGGGTGAAGGCCTTGGGGCTGCCCATCTGCTGCCAGAGATTGACGATGAAGAAACCGATCAGCTCGCCGAACATCTGGCTGATCTCGGGCGCCGTGACGAAGTCACCCTTGCTGCCCAGCGGGTCGGCACCCTTGTAGTAGCCCTTGGACGGATGGGTCAGACACAGGCCCATATAGGAGGCGATCGACATCGGCCCGTTGGAGCGGATCTGCATGTCGATCAGTTCGGGAAGGGTGGGGGCGTCAGTCATGTCGGTGCCCGCAGCGCGCTGACCTTGCGCGTCCCGGCCCACACCACCAGGCCCAGTCCGGCGACCACCAGCGGAATACTGAGCACCATACCCATGGTCAGCCAGCCACCATAGAGATAGCCGATCTGGCTGTCGGGCAGGCGCACGAACTCCACCGCAATGCGGCTTAGGCCATAGCCGATGCCAAAAATTCCGGCGACCATGCCGGGGCGGCGCAGACTGTAGAAAACGTGAGTGAATACCCGGATCACCAGGAACAGCAGCAGCCCCTCGAGCGCTGCTTCGTAGAGCTGGCTCGGGTGGCGCGGCAATTGCTCGGGATCGGTGGGAAACACGACCCCCCAGGGCAGGCTGGTCGGCGCGCCATAGAGTTCGGCATTGATGAAGTTGGCGATGCGCACGAGAAAGATGCCGATGGTCGCTACGGAGGCGATTAGGTCGAGACCGCTAAGCCAGTTGCCATTGCCCTTGCGCCAGGTGAACAGCACCACTGCCAGCATTAGCCCGAGCATGCCGCCGTGATAGCTCATGCCGCCATCGAGCGTGTTGATGACCTCGGTGGGGTTCGCGAGGTAATAGGGCAGGTTGTAGAACAGCACGTAACCAACGCGGCCGCCGATGACGATGGCCAGCATGGTCCAGAAGGCGAAATCCCAGATATCCTTGGCAGCGAATGGCGGCTCGCCTTTGTGCCACAGCCGCGTATTGGCCAGCAGCAGATAGCCATAGGCGGCGCCCAGGCCGACGCCGAACAGATAACCCAGCGCATACCAGCGCACGGCAAAGGGCCCGATGGCAAAGGCGATTGGATCGATGTTGGGGAAGGGCAAAAGCAGCTCCTGCGGCAATCGGCCGGACCATTGCCGCTTCGGCCTCTCTGGTCAAGTCGGGAGGCATCGCCTAAGTATCAAGCCACGGGGCCTGCAAACGAATGGGTATGCGATGAGCCAGAACAACAGGATCTTCGACGATCTGGGCCGATTGATGAACGAGGCTGCAGGCGTGGCCGACGGCGTTCGGCGCGAGGTCGAGACGGTGGTGAAGGGCCAGGCCCAGCGCTTCGTCGCCGACATGGACTTGGTCAAGCGCGAGGATTTCGACGCGCTGCGCGAGCTGGTGCAGGTGCAGGGCGAGGAAATCGACGCGCTGCGCAAGGAACTGGCCGCCCTCAAGGGCTCGAAGTCCAAAGCCAACTAATTGCGCTTCGCCGTTATTTCGGACGTGCATGGCAATGCGCCGGCGCTCGACGCAGTGCTGGCCGATATCGCCATGCAGGGCGTCGATGCCATTTTTTGCCTCGGTGACAACGTCAGCGGACCGGTCGATCCGGCAGGTGCGGCCGAACGCCTGATGGCGCTTGGTGGCTTGTCCATTCGCGGCAATCACGATCGCTGGACCGTCGATCTGTCGCTGAACGGCTCTGGCAGGATCGATGCCTTTGCCCGCTCCCGGCTGAGCGACGCCCAATTGGCATGGCTGGCCGATCTCCCGGCGACGGCGGCCGATGGCGACAGGGTCTTCCTTTGCCACGGCACGCCAGCCGATGACGAGGCGCCATGGCTCGACATGTTCTATACCGGCCGCACCACCACACT
Source organism: Devosia sp. (assembly GCA_049647065.1). Lineage (GTDB taxonomy): Bacteria > Pseudomonadota > Alphaproteobacteria > Rhizobiales > Devosiaceae > Devosia. The sequence goes on from JBARWY010000233.1 coordinate 154,720, forward strand.
GCCGAGCGAAGCGCAGGTCGCGGCGCTTGCCGGGACGCTCGACTACGAATTGCTGCTCTGCGGGCACACCCACATTCCCCGCTCCGTGCGGCTGGCGGATGGGCGGCTGATCGTCAATCCGGGTTCGGTCGGCATGCAACTGGTGCAGGGTTCGCCCGATGCGCGCTACGCCATCGTCGAGCGCCGCGCTGCCGGTTGGCACACGACGCTGCTTGCCGTGCCATACGATCATGAAGCAGCGGCGCGACTGGCGGCGGCGAACGGTTTTCCACAATGGGCGGCGTCGCTGACCAGCGGCTGGGTCGGCCCGGAAAGCCTGGGCTGAGTTGCCCATTGTGGCCCGTTTTGATCCCGATTGACTGTTCACGAGCGCTCGATGTTAACACTCCGTTAACGCTAAGGCGGCCATCGTCATCCACAAGAGATTGCCGTCCGTTGCCTGCGTTGCGTCCCCTGAATCAATGGGGAGGTGTAGGGTTGTTTCATCAGGACGATTCGTAAGCCTCGTGCGTGCGGCCAGTTCCCTGAATACCCAAAACCTGCCGGCCAACGGACGGAACGTCGATGTCACTTCTGCAAGTCGAGCCCGATCGCAATGTTCACCCGGTGGACATTATCGAGCACATTGCCTCGATCAACGACTGGACCTTCGAGCGGCAGGATGCCGACGAAATTTCCATTTCGGTGCGTGGTGGCTGGTCGGACTATCACGTCTCCTTCAACTGGATGGAAGATCTCGAGAGCCTGCACATTGCCAGTGCTTTCGACCTCAAGGTTCCGGAAGGCAGGCGCGCTGAGATCAAGCAGTTGATCTCGCTCATCAACGAGCAGCTCTGGATCGGCCATTTCGATATCTGGAACAAGGAAGGCGTGGTGCTGTTCCGCAATTCGCACCTGCTGACTGGCGGCGCCGACGTATCGCCGCAGCAATGCGAAGCGCTGCTGCGCTCGGCCACCGATAGCTGCGATCTCTATTACCAGGCGTTCCAGTTCGTGGTCTGGGCCGGCAAGACCGCTGCCGACGCACTCAGCCACGTGATGTTCGAAACGGTCGGCGAAGCGTGAGCCTCTCGCTTCGCCACATCGGCCCGGTGATGCTGGTCGGTGCCGGCAAGATGGGCCTGGCGCTGGCACGCGGCTGGCTCGATGCGGGCCTGCCGCCAAATCACCTGCTGCTGATCGATCCGGTTCCCAACCCGGCGGCGCTGCAACTGGCCGAGGACTATGGCCTCACCCTCAATACCGATGCCAGCGGGCTGTTGCCCAATGTGCTGGTGCTGGCAGTCAAGCCACAGGTCATCGACCCGGTCATGGTGTCGCTGCAGCCGATCGTTGGGCCGCATACGCTGGCCATTTCCATTGCCGCCGGCATCGACATCGCCCGCCTGTCTCGCGGGCTCGATATGGGGCGCGTTGTCCGCACCATGCCCAACACACCGGCGCAGATCGGCAAGGGGATAACCGGCGCCGTCGCCGGTCCCGCCGTCGGCGACGAGGACCGTGAAATCGCCGAAGCCCTGCTGCGCGCGGCGGGTCCCGTCGTCTGGTTCGATGACGAGGCACAGCTCGATGCGGTGACTGCCGTCTCCGGGTCCGGTCCGGCCTATGTTTTTCACCTCGTCGAAGCCCTGGCCGAGGCCGGACGACGGCAAGGCCTGCCCGATGCCGTTGCCGAGCAACTGGCGCGCCAGACCGTGATCGGTTCCGCCGCCTTGCTCGAGGCCGATCCGGCCACGCCGGCCGTGCTGCGGCAGAACGTGACCTCGCCAAACGGCACTACAGCGGCCGGCCTTGCCGTGCTGATGGGAGAAAACGGGCTGATAGAGATCATCGATCGGACGGTCGACGCGGCCCGGCGGCGCAGCGAGGAACTCGGCCGCGGCTAGCGCCGAAAGCTGCGCCGATCGCGCAGTTCGACCAATTGGTCACGGATCGCATTGATCCAGTCGCGCAGGGCGGTGTCGTCGGTGGATCGCAGGGCGGGCTCGGTGCCGTCGAGCGCCAGATGCGCCGAGAGCAGGTCGTCCATATTGCCGGTGGTTTCGTAGCGCGTGAGATGCACCAGCGCCAGATTGGCTCGCGTGGTCGCCCAGGCCGCTGGCGCCTGGCTTCGCGACCGGTGGGTCAGCGCCTTTGCCAGCAGGTTGCGGGCCTCTTCAAGCCTTGTCAGTGCATCCTCGCCCTGCTGGCCGCGAGCCGACATGCAGAGTGCCGCCCCCAGATTGGTTAGAACTTCACCCCGCAACGGCGCGGCCAGGTCCCTGTCGAGCACCTGGAAAAGCAGCAATGCAGCTGAGTCGTAGTCACGACTCTCGATCAGGTTCTTCGCGCGGGTAAGGGTGTCGACGACATCCTCTCCCGCAGACCGCGGTTCGATCATTGCATTCACGAATGTCGCCCTGGGTTTGCCCGTCCGCCGCATGGACGGTTATCTAATAAACTTGGATCTTTTGGGCAACAAGCCATTGATTTCCATAACGCCCCGCAAAAGCAGAAAGGGGCGCGTCCCTCCAATGGACGCGCCCCTTTCGGGCTGTTCTTGCCTGATAGTTCAGGCGGCGGTCAGGTTATCGGCAGCGGACTTCCCGGTCCGCTTGTCCTTGACGATCTCGTAGGTAACCTTCTGGCCCTCATCGAGACCATTCAAACCCGAACGCTGAACGGCGGAAATATGGACGAACACGTCCGCCCCGCCTTCGTCGGGCTGAATGAAGCCGTAGCCTTTTTGGCCGTTGAACCACTTTACGGTGCCAGTTGCCATGATGCGCGTTCCCTCGTGCAGTCGCTGCTGTAGGCGGTCCCGGGCCACTATTGGCCATGGACTGAGTGATATCGAAATATCGGAAAGTGACGTCAGCAGGCGGCGAATGGAATTCGCAGGATCAGATCGGTCGGCCGCAATATTCGATCACAAGAGCGTAGCCTGAAAAAAACCGCTGTTCAATATCTGTTTACACATGACAAATCGCCCGGCGGGAAGCACTTCCAGCCAGGACAAAACATAGCGTCGTCAAGCATTTGCACCGGCTTGTCACGGCTCAGTGCTGACGCGGGACCGGCAGGCGGGACGTTGAAGGATCGTCTCGTGCCGGCGCGCCGTTGTCGCGCCCAGCGCGAGAACATCGCACCGGACAACTACTACAATACCCAAAAATCGGCCGTTGCAAACCGGCACTATCGTCGCATCCACTTTTTGCACGGCACGCATGCGCTTGCTTTCCACCCGGATTTGCGCCAAACCCCGGCGCGCCGGGCAACAGAGCCGGGTAACCCTCCAGAGATCACTTCGTCTTGACCAAGGCGTTTCACTCCTCCGGCGACGTCATTGCCGACCGCCGCGCCGGCTATGCAAAGATGCTGGCGGACGGTGGCGACCACGCGGCTGCCGCTGACCTGATCGGGCAGGCACTCGAGATCGTGCCCGGCTGGGCCGCCGGCTGGGACCTGTTGGGCAACTATGCCGAGAAGGCCGGCGACATTTCCGGCGCCATCTCCGCATGGCGCCATCTCGAGGCGCTGGATGATGAAGGGGTCTTCGGGGCCGGCCTCAAGCTCGCTGCCCATGGCGCGAGCCTGGCTGCCGATGGCACTGCGGTGAGTTACGTCGAGGCGCTGTTCGACCAGTACGCGCCGCAGTTCGAGCAGGCACTGGTGACGCGGCTCGGCTATCGCGTTCCCGAAATGCTCGATGAGCTAGTCAATGAGGAGATGGCTCGCCTCGGCATTGACGGCTTTGCCAAGGCACTGGACCTTGGGTGTGGCACCGGGCTCATGGGGCAGCATCTGCGCGCCAAGACCGCTTATCTCGAAGGCATCGACGTCTCCGCCGCCATGATCGCCGAGACGGCCCGCAAGGGGATCTATGACAGCCTGCAGAAGGCCGAGCTGGTGGCGGCGCTCAATACCCGTCGTGCCGATGCCGACCTGATCACCGCCGCCGACGTTTTCATCTATTGCGGCGCCTTGCCGCCGGTGCTGGCAGCGCTGGTGCCGGCCTTGCAGCCAGGTGGGCTGGTCGCCTTCTCGCTCGAGGCCCATGACGGGCCCGAGCCGCTGTTTCTGCGGCCGTCGCTACGCTACGCCCACGGCATCGCGGCGACGCGGGATGCGCTAGTGGTAGCCGGGCTCGAAGTGCTGCGCTTCGAGACGGCGACGCTGCGGCAGGACCGCGGTGCGCCGATCACGGGCATGCTTATCGTGGCCCGCCGTCCGCCGCTGGAACTGACCGCCGCCAACGACGAACAGAGCGATGGCGGAGATGTTGCCGCCTGACGGCTAGGCAAACTGCCCTGGGCTTGGCACAACCGGGTGTTGCCATTGCGCGAGCCCATGATGAACACCATCCGCTACGACTTCCGTTCCGATACCGTCACCAGGCCTTCGGCCGGCATGCGCGCCGCCATGGCCAGCGCCGAGGTGGGCGACGACGTGTTCGGTGACGATCCGACCGTCAACCTGCTGGAACAGCGGATGGCCGCGATGCTGGGCAAGGACGCGGCGATCTTCGTGCCGTCGGGTACCCAGTCCAACCTGCTCGCCCTGATGAGCCATTGCGGACGCGGCGACGAATACATCGCCGGCCAGCAGGCACACCTTTATAGCCACGAGGCGGGGGGCGCCGCCGTCCTCGGCTCGATCCAGCCGCAGCCGATCGCCCATCAGGCCGACGGCACGATGGACCTCGGCGAGATCGAGGCCGCCATCAAGCCCGATGACCACCACTATGCCCGCACGCGCGTTATCGCGCTGGAAAACACTTTTGGCGGCAAGGTGCTGCCCGTCGACTACATGGCGCAGGTGGCGCAGATCGCCACCAGGCACGGCCTCGGTCTCCACCTTGATGGCGCGAGGGCCTTCAATGCCATCGTGGCGCTTGGCACCGATATCAAGTCGTTCACCGCGCCCTTTGACAGCGTCTCGATCTGCCTTTCGAAGGGGCTGGGTGCGCCGGTCGGCTCGGTACTGGTTGGCCGGAGGGACCTGATCGACACCGCGCGTCGCCACCGCAAGATGCTCGGAGGCGGGCTGCGCCAGTCGGGCATTCTGGCGGCCGCGGGGCTCTATGCGCTGGACAACAATGTCGAGCGCCTTGCCGAGGATCATCGCCTGGCCAGCCGGCTCGCCGAGGGGTTAGCGGCCTTCCCGTCGCTTAAGGTGGCAACGCCCGATACCAACATCGTCTTCGTCGATGTCGAGGAGCGGCTGGGCAACCGCTTCGCGGATTTCCTGCAATCGCGCGGCGTGGGGGCGCTAGGCTATGGCCGCCAGCGCTGGGTCACCCATCTCGATGTGACGGACGAGGATGTCGATGGTGCGCTGGCCGAAGTGGCGGCGTTCTTCCGTGCCGGAGCAGAGGCGGCGTTCACCGCTAGTCGGGATGGGCGGAGCTGACCCCGCCCATCCTGGAGCTTATGTGCGGTCGAGGGCGACGCGGATGGCCTGTTCCACGGGGGAATAGGCGCTGTCGTCGCGGTCCAGCTTGAACGGCGCTTTCGGCATCAGCGGCGGCTGGGCCATGAACTTGACCGTCTTGCCCCGGTTCGGCTGGGCCGAGTGGACCAGGAATGGGTGGCAAAGATAGACGGTGCCGGCAGGCCCGGTCGCCAATGCTTCGCGGCCAGTGTCGAACCAGTCCGGCCGGTCGGCGATCATGTGCCGCAGCGAGCGGCCGTCATCGCCATGGGGCGCCAGGTAGCGTGCCACGTCCAGGTGCGAGCCGACCCGGATGCGGGTCGGGGCACCATCCTCGCCGACATCGGAGAACAGAAACAGCATCAGCAGGGCACGGCCCCTGGAAACGATGTTTGCCCGGATGTTGAAGAAGTCGCTCGCATCGTCTGACGGCAGCATGAAGCTGCCATCGATATGCCAGCCATCGTCTCCCGGCGGCACATCCGAAGGGAAGCGGACGGGAAAGGTGCCGAGGCCTTGGGGCGGTAGCCAGTTCCCCTTGCCGACGAGCTGGTCATAGGCCGACAGCAGGACCTCGGTGTTGGAGGCATCGCGGAACGGCTTGTCGGAATAGCCACCCAGACGGATGACTGGTTTGGTCCAGGTCGAAGGATCGTCCGGGTTGCAACCCGTATCACGCCAGAGAATGGCGCGGCCTTCGTCGGCCTGCTGGCGCGGGAAGGCGTTGTCGATACGGACGAAGCCGTCAGAAATGAAAGAGTCGATCTGCGCTTGGTCAAGCGCGGGCAAAGTGCCAGGCATTGGAAAATCCATGAGTTCGCATGCCGCGGAAAACGCGGCCGGATCAAGCGGCTAGCCGCTCAACGAGTGCCCGTAAGGGGCGCCATCAGGCGCCGAGGAACACTGCGAACTTGTAAGACTGGATCATCATCATGGTGCCCTGATTATGCGAACGATGCTTGGCATGTCAAGGTTGCCCGCCCGGCCTGTGTGCCGGGCGGGCGCAGGATCATGCCTTCCAGAAGCGATGGAGGGCGTCGATGTCGCCACTGCACAGCAGTGGCATCGCCGGTCCCAGCCGCTCTTCCGGCCAGTCCCACCACGCCATTTCGAGCAGCATGGCGATCTGGTCATCGTCGAAGCGCCTGCGGATCGGTTTTGCGGGATTGCCGCCCACGATAGTGTAGGGCTCGACATCCTTGGTCACGAGCGCCCGCGTTCCGATTACCGCACCGTGGCCGATGGTGATTCCGGGCATGATGATGGCTTCGGTTCCGATCCAGACATCGTTGCCGATGACCGTGTTGCCGGCGGGCGCGAAGGCATCGAGCGCGCCGGCGAAGGCGGGCTCCTCCGGCATGTAGAAGAACGGGAACGAACTGACCCAGTCGTAGCGATGGCCCTGGTTGCCTGCCATGATGAAGGCGGCGCCGGAGCCGACCGAGCAGAAGCTGCCGATGATCAGCTTGTCGGCGTCGGGATCGGGCAACAGGAAGCGCGCACAGTCGTCGAAGCTGTGGCCGTGATAGTAGCCGGAATAGTAGCTGTAGCGACCGACCTGGATATTGGGGTGGGTCACCTGCTCATTGAGCCGGATGCCCTTGAACGGGCTTTCAAAGAAATTGGTCATGATGACTCGCGGATAGCCGCAATCGCCTGGCGACGCGGGCAGAATGAAATTGGGAAGGGGGGCCGGACAGCGGGCAGCACAAAGCGCCCGGCAGGTCCGGTCAAAGGCGTTTCCTCGTCGCGTGTAAGGCGCGCAGAAACGCTATGAGATGGTTCGGTCAGCCAGCTTCATGATGCGAGCGAGGATAGCTCGGGAGCCGTGGCTGTCAACCGGGGCATCCATGGATAGGCCGGCCCATTCAAATCGACACCCTCTCCCTTGGGGGGAGGGATCAGGGGGGATGTTTAGCCCCGATGTCCGGGCCAACCGCGCCCCCACCCAACCTCCCCCGTCGAGGGGGAGGTGCCGTCCCATCCGAATTCGTTAAGCCGCGAAATAGCTCTGGAGCGGGCGCACAACCAGGCTGCCCTTCTGCAGGGCCACTATCCCTTCCACCGCGGCGAGGGCGCCGTCGATGGTGGTGTAGTAGGGAATCTTGGAGAGCAGGGCGGTGCGGCGGATGTCGCGGCTGTCGCTGATCGACTTCATGCCGTCGGTGGTGTTGATCACCAGCTGCACGCCGCCATTCTTCATCGAATCCACGATATGCGGGCGGCCTTCGAGCACCTTGTTGATCTTGGTGGCGGCGATGCCGTTTTCGACCAGGTATTTCTGCGTGCCGCCCGTAGCGAGGATGGTGAAGCCGCCCTCGACCAGGTGGCGCGCCATGTCGACGATATACTGCTTGTCCTCGTCGCGGACGGAGATGAAGGCCGTGCCCGACTGGGGCACCTTGGAGCCGGCGCCCATCTGCGACTTGGCGAAGGCCATGGCGAAATCGGTATCGAGACCGATGACTTCGCCGGTCGACTTCATTTCCGGCCCCAGCACCGTATCGACGCCCGGGAAGCGGTTGAACGGGAACACGGCTTCCTTGACGGCGATATGCTTGAAGGTTTTTTCCACGAGGCCGAAGCTGGCGAGGCTCTCGCCGGCCATGATGCGAGAGGCGATCTTGGCGATGGGCTGGCCGATTACCTTGGCGACAAAGGGCACCGTGCGGGACGCGCGCGGATTAACCTCGAGCAGGTAGATGACGCCGTCCTTGAGCGCATATTGAACGTTCATCAACCCGCCGACCTTGAGGGCGAAAGCCAGTTCGGTGGTCTGGCGCTTCAGCTCGGCGAGAATATCCGGGCTGAGGTTGCGCGAGGGCAAGGAGCAGGCGCTATCGCCGGAGTGAATGCCGGCTTCTTCGATATGCTCCATGATGCCGGCCACGAAGACGTCCTTGCCGTCGCAGAGCGCATCGACGTCGATTTCGATGGCGCCCGACAGGTAGCCGTCGAATAGCAGCGGATTATCACTGAGCACCGAGTTGATCTGGCCGGTCTTGTCATTGGGATAGCGCTGCAAGATATCGGGTGGCACGAGGCCGGTCAGGGTGTCCTGCACATAGCGCTCGAACTCGTTGGCGGAATGGACGATGGCCATGGCGCGGCCGCCCAGCACGTAGCTGGGGCGGATCACCAGTGGATAGCCCAGCCGCTCGGCGACGAGGCGGGCCTGTTCGAGGCTATAGGCGATGCCGTTCTTGGGCTGGGTCAGTTCCAGCTTGTTGAGCAGCTTGGAGAACAGGTCGCGGTCTTCGGCCAGGTCGATGGCGTCGGGCTGGGTGCCCAGGATCGGCACGCCGGCCTTGAGCACGGCTTCGGCAAGGTTCAGCGGGGTCTGGCCGCCGAACTGCACGATCACGCCATGCAGGGTCCCGTTCTGCTTTTCGGTCTCGAGGATTTCGATGACGTCTTCCTCGGTCAGCGGCTCGAAATAGAGCCGGTCCGAAGTGTCGTAGTCGGTCGAGACGGTTTCGGGATTGCAGTTGACCATGATGGTTTCATAGCCGGCATCGCTCAACGCAAACGCGGCATGGCAGCAGCAATAATCGAACTCGATGCCCTGGCCGATGCGGTTGGGACCGCCGCCGAGGATGACGACCTTCTTGCGGTCGGACGGGCGGGCCTCGTCCGCGACCTTGCCGGCGAACGGCACTTCATAGGTCGAATACATATAGGCGGTCGGTGAGGCGAATTCGGCGGCTGACGTGTCGATGCGCTTGTAAACGGGACGGACCGCCAGGCTGTGGCGGAGCTTCCGCACGTCGTTGGCCTTGAGATTGGCCAGCTGGGCCAAGCGCTTGTCGGAAAAGCCCATGGCCTTGAGCGACCGCAGGTTCTCGGCGTCCTGCGGCAGGCCGAACTGCTTGACCTTGTTCTCGGTCTCGACAATGCCGAGCATCTGCTCGAGGAACCATGGGTCGATCTTGCAGGCCTCGTGAATCTCCTCGAGGCTCATGCCAAGCCGCATGGCTTCGGCGACGTGGAGCAGGCGATCGGGCGTCGGGGTGCCGAGCGCGGCCTTGATGGCGTTCTTGTCCTCGCCTTCGCCGAGGCCGGGAATGCCGATCTCGTTGAGGCCGGTCAGGCCGGTTTCGAGCGAGCGCAGCGCCTTCTGCAGCGATTCCTGGAACGTGCGGCCGATGGCCATGGCCTCGCCCACCGACTTCATCGAGGTGGTCAGGCGATTGTCGGCGCCGGGGAATTTCTCGAAGGCGAAACGCGGAATCTTCACCACGACGTAGTCGATCGTCGGCTCGAACGAGGCGGGGGTCATGCCGCCGGTGATGTCGTTGTCGAGCTCGTCGAGCGTGTAACCGACGGCGAGGCGGGCAGCGACCTTGGCGATGGGGAAGCCGGTCGCCTTGGAGGCCAGCGCCGACGAACGCGACACGCGCGGGTTCATCTCGATGACGACCATGCGGCCGTCGGCGGGATTGATGCCGAACTGCACGTTGGAGCCGCCGGTCTCGACGCCGATCTCGCGCAGCACAGCCAGGCTGGCGTCGCGCATGATCTGGTATTCCTTGTCGGTCAGCGTCAGAGCCGGTGCGACGGTGATGGAATCGCCAGTGTGGACGCCCATCGGGTCGATGTTTTCGATGGAGCAGACGATGATGCAGTTGTCGTTCTTGTCGCGGACAACCTCCATCTCGTATTCCTTCCAGCCGAGGACGCTTTCCTCGACCAGCACTTCGTTGGTCGGGGAGGCGTCGACGCCGCTCTCGACGATGGCGAGATACTCCTCGCGGTTGTAGGCGATGCCGCCGCCGGTGCCGCCGAGGGTGAACGAGGGGCGGATGATGCAGGGCAGGCCGATGACTTCGAGTGCCTGCAACGCTTCGATGGTGTTGTGCGCCAGCATGGAACGGGGCGTTTCCAGCCCGATCTTCTTCATGGCGTCGCGGAACAGCTCGCGGTCTTCCGCCTTGTCGATGGCTTCGGCGGTGGCGCCGATCATTTCGACATTGTACTTTTCGAGGATGCCCATCTTGCGCAGGCTGAGCGCGCAGTTCAGCGCCGTCTGGCCGCCCATGGTGGGCAGCAGCGCGTCGGGGCGCTCCTTCTCGATGATCTTGGCGACCACTTCGGGGGTGATCGGCTCCATATAGGTGGCGTCGGCCAGATCCGGATCAGTCATGATCGTCGCCGGATTGGAGTTCACCAGGATGATGCGGTAGCCCTCTTCCTTGAGCGCCTTGCACGCCTGGGTGCCCGAGTAGTCGAACTCGCAGGCCTGCCCGATAATGATCGGACCCGCACCGATGATGAGGATCGATTTGATGTCGGTACGTTTTGGCATGGCGCTCGCTCAACTCTAGGACGCGTCGTGGACGCGGGGTCGGGCGAGGAAGAATCACCCGGCTCGTGACCACCCGCACCGCATGCGCACGGCAACGGGGCGTTGCGGCGCTTCGGGAAGGCTTGGACCGGGTGGTTAGGTGGGCTGTCTAGCGGAGATGGTGGGGAAAGGGAAGGGGTGGAAGCGGCCAATCGGGTGCTCGCCACAGGCATGGAGCTATTCGGCCGGCGAATCCTGCAATGCCGGTTCCGGTACCAGGGCCCGGGTCATCAGCAGGGCTGCGAGCAGCACCGGCACGACGGTCCAGTAGGACAGGCGGATGCCGAAATGCTCGGCCATGAAGCCCAGCAAGGGCGGCCCGGCGAAGAAGACCACGAAGGTCATCTGTGCCAGCGCCGCGACATTGACCGCGGTAGGGCGGTCGGTTCGGCGTGCGGCAGCCGAGATGGCCAGTGGATAGACCGACGAGCAGCCGATGCCCGCGAGAACGAAGCCTAACAGGGCCAGGTAGGGACTTGGCGCGGCGGCAACGATGACCACGCCGGTCGTGGCGGTCAGCAACAGCACCAGCGCAACGGATCTCGGACTGAAACGATCAATGATCGGATCCATGCCCAGCCGTCCCGCAGCGATCGCCAGCGAAAACAGCGTTACGCTGAGGCCGCCGATAAAGGGCGCAACGTCGAACACGTCCCGCATATAGATCGCCGACCAATCGACGCCGGCGCCTTCAACGAACAGTGGCGCCGCACCCAGCAGGCAGAGCGGCAGCAGGGCAACGGTCGGGAACGCGAACTTGGGCATATCGCCGGAATGGTCGTCGATGCGCTTGGGAGCATTCTCCATTCCTGAGAACACGAGCAGACCGAGTATCACCACCACGATCAGCGCCAGCGTCATGTGCCACTCGACCGGGACCGCTGCCTGGCGCAGCACCGCTGCCGCCAGTGCGGTCACGAAAAAGCCGAGGCTCCACATGCCATGCACCCGGCTCATGATTCGATGCCCGAGCACTGCCTCATGACGGTCGGCTTCGACATTGGCATTGATCTCCATCGCCCCGGCAAGAATTCCCGAGGCGAACAGCAAGGGCGTCGCCACAAGCGCATTGGGCATCCAGGCGACCAGGGCATAGAGCGCGGATGCGCCAAAGACCGTGACGAAGGAAGTCGTCCGTGCGCCGAAATGCTCCACGAGGCGACCACCGAAGGTGAGCCCGCAAAGCACTCCGAAGGAGCCGGTCAGCAACATCAGGCCGATCTGCCCCTCGGTCAGGTCGAACTTGACCTGGAGATCGGGCAGGCGCGCCAGCAGGGCGCCCAGCGTGAGCGCCAGCGCAAACTGCAGAAAGTAGATGCGGTGGTGTGGCTTCATGTCGGGACCCTCACGATGGACAATGGTCCTAGCATCGCCTGCTGTCAGTTGTCGTCAGCAGGGTCGCGAAAGGGCGCCAATGCAGTGCGCGGAAGCGACCCTGTCTTAAGACTTGTCGCCTATTGTGGCGGCCTGGAGATCCCTATGACTGCTGTACAGCCTACCAGCATTCAACTCTCGGAAGTCGTTGGGGCGCTGAGCTATGCGCTCGATATCACCGAGGGGCAGCCCGTCGGGCATAGCCTGCGCAGTTGCTGGATCGGGATGCATATCGGGATGCATCTGGGGCTGCCACAGGCCGAATTGTCCGACCTCTATTATGCGCTGCTGCTCAAGGATATCGGCTGCAGCTCCAACGCGGCCCGCATCTGCCAGCTCTATCTGGCCGACGACCTGAGCTTCAAGGCTGGCTACAAGAGCGTCGATAGCGGCCTGCCGGAAATCCTGCGCTTCCTGCTCGCGCATACCGGCCGGGATTCGGGCATCGTCGAGCGGCTGCAAGCCATGATCCATATTGCCCGCAATGGCGGCGAGATTTCGCGCGAGCTGATCGAGACGCGCTGCCAGCGCGGCGCGGAGATCGCGCGCAGCATGCGGTTTTCCGAGGCCGTGGCACAGGGCATTCTCGACCTCGATGAGCATTGGGACGGCACCGGGCAGCCGATGGGACTGGCTGGCCAGCGGATTTCGCTTTTCGGGCGCATCGCGCTGATGGCCCAGGTTGCAGATGTGTTCTTCATCCGGGGCGGGGCGGCAGGCGCCATCGCCGAGGTGACGTCGCGTGCCGGTCGCTGGTTCGATCCCGAACTGGCCGCTGCGTTGCAGGATTTGGGTCAGGACCAGCAGTTCTGGGCGCCGCTACTAGCGAACGATCTCCACGTTCGGGTCGTCGATCTCGAGCCGCGGTCGTTGGTGCGCGAAGTCGATGAAGACTATCTCGATGACATCGCTGCGGGCTTCGCCAGGGTGGTCGACGCCAAGAGCCCGTTTACCGCTGGGCATAGCGATCGGGTGGCTTTGTTCGCCGATCTGATCGCCGAGGAACTGGGATACTCAGCGGACCGACGCCGCTGGATACGCCGGGCGGCCCTGCTGCACGACATCGGCAAGCTTGGCGTATCGAACTCGGTGCTCGACAAGAACGGCAAGCTCGACGACGCGGAATGGGCCTCCATCAAGCGCCATCCCGGATTGGGCCGGACCATCCTTTCCAAGATCTCGGCGCTGCGGGACCTGGCCACGGTGGCCGGGGCGCACCATGAGCGGTTGGACGGCAAGGGCTATCCTGATGGCATCAAGGCGGTCGAGATCGACCTCGATACGCGCATCGTCACCACCTCTGATATTTTCGATGCGCTGACCGCCGACCGGCCGTATCGCAAGGCCATGCCCGTCAGCCAGGCCTTCGAAATCATGCAGCGGGACCTGGGGAGCGCCATCGACCCCGTGTGTTTCGCGGCTCTGCAACGCGGCTTCGCGCGGTTGGAAACAGCGGCGGCCTGAGGCCGCCGTGACACACCTATGCGCCTACCGCCTTCACCATCCCCTTGGTAATCGCCTGCGTGGTTGAGAAATAACCCTTCCACGGGTCCGGCTGCTTCGCCCGCACTGCCGCATCGGCCAAGGTAAACTGGTTGGCGGCCTTGACCGTCTGCAATTCGTCCCACGTGATCGGTACGGCGGCAGGGGCGCCCTCGCGGGACCGGCTCGACCAGGGAGCAATGGCCGTAGAGCCGCGCTCGTTACGCAGGTAGTCGACGAAGAGCTTGCCCTTGCGGCTGGCCTTGCGGATGTTGGCGGTGAAGCGGTCGGGGTATTTTTCCGCCAGGCGCTGGGCGAGGCCCTTGCAGAACGCCTTCACCTCCGGCCATTCGGTGGTGGCCTTGATCGGGGCGATGACGTGGATGCCCTTGCCGCCACTGACCAATGGGTAGCTCTCAAGGCCCAGCTCTTCCAGTTCCGCGCGGATGTCGGCGGCGGCTGAGCGGACATGCTCGAAGCCCAGCCCCTCATCGGGGTCGATGTCGAAAATGATGCGCTCGGCCTTTTCGACGTCCTTGGTCAGCGAACCCCAGAGATGCCACTCAAGCACGTTCATCTGGGTGCCGGCAATCAGCCCGGCCAGGTCATCGATATAGAAGTAGCTTTCCTTGTTGCCGTCCTTCTCGGCGATCATCAACGACTTCATGGCCTCATGGAATCCCCCCGTATCGTGCTTCTGGAAGAAGCAGTATTTGGCCCGCCCCTGCGGACAGCGCAAAAGGCTCAGCGGCCGGTTCTCGATATAGGGCAGCATGCGGTCGGCCACGGCGGCGTAATAGGCTACCAGATCGGCCTTGGTGACGCCCTGGCCAGGATAGATCACACGATCGGGGCTGGTGAGCTTGACCCCGGCGGCCTCGGCGGCATTGATGCCAGCGCGGCCATCGAGCACGGCCCCGGCGGCCCGCGGCGCTTCGGCCCGCTCCGCTACGACCTCACGCGCCGGCTTGTCTTCGCGCAGCGCCAGGAATGAGGGGTGGCGCAACACGCCATCAGGCGTGAATTCGGTGTAGCCTATTTCGGCCACCAGTTCGGGTGATACCCAATGAGCATGCCGGGCGATGGCCCGAGGCGCGTTGCTGAATGGGTTGGTCTTGCGGGCGCGGCTATCGAGCTGGCCCTGCAGGTCTCGCGCGCTCGCCATGGTGAAGCCGGTGCCGACGCGACCGCGGTAGATCAGCTTGCCGTCTTCCCAGCTGCCCAGCAGCAGCGAGGCAAAGGTCTTCTTCTTGGTCGAGGCCGACCAGCCGGCGATGACGAATTCCTGCCGCTTGGAGCATTTGACCTTGAGCCAGCTGCGCGTTCTCTGGCCGCGGTAGGGCGCATCGGCCTGTTTGGCGACAATGCCTTCATGCCCCTCACGGCAGATCGCATCGAGCACCTTTTGTCCGTTGCCGGTTACATGCGACGAAAACTGTACCAGCGAGGAGGCTTCTACCTTGCGCACAAGCTTTTCGAGCCGCGCCTTGCGGTCAACCAGCGGCAAATCCGCCAGGTCCTCACCGTCTTGTTCGAGCAGGTCGAAGGTGAAAAAGGTCAGCGGGCCGCCATTGGACAGATTGTCCTTGAGGGTGGAGAAATCCGTCCTTCCCTTGCCGTCGAAAGCGCAGAGTTCCCCATCGATCAATGCCGTACCCTTGGTTATGGCGCTCAGGGGCGGCACGATCGCGCCGAACTGCTCGGTCCAGTCCTTGCCCGTCCGGGTATACAGTCGCACCTGCTCCCCCGAAACGGCGGCGAGGCACCGGTATCCGTCATACTTCATCTCGAACAGCCACTCGGCGCCGTCGGGCACATCGGTGACCAGCGTGGCCAGTTGCGGCGGGCGGAAGTCGGGCAGGTCAGCTGCCTTACTCTTGCCTTTGCGCTTGGTAGGTGCCGGCCTTTCGGTCGTCTCGTCATCATGGTCGGAGTGCCAGACGGCGTCGGCTGGCGTGTCGGTCGGCTTCTTGGCCTTGAGCCCCTTGGCAATGCCATCGAGATCGCGGCCGGTCGATACCGATTTGGTGAACCGCTCGGTGATGATATTCTCTTCCCGCGCGTAATCGTCGCGGTGCTTGATGAGCAGCCAGTTCTCGCGCGGCGGCCCGGACTTGCGCTTGCTGTCGCGGCCTTTCATGTGCACGAGCACCCACTCGCCCTTCATGCGGTGGCCGTTGATCCGCATCTTGAGGTCGCCGCCTTCGAGGGCTTCATGAGGGTCGCCGAGCGGCTCCCAGGTGCCTTCGTCCCACAGCATTACCGTGCCGCCGCCATATTCGCCTTCCGGAATGGTGCCTTCGAAGCCGCCATAATCCAGGGGATGGTCTTCGACGCGCACGGCGAGGCGCTTGTCGGCCGGGTTGTCGGAGGGCCCCTTGGTGACGGCCCAGCTCTTGAGCACGCCATCGAGTTCGATGCGGAAATCGTAATGGAGGCGGGTGGCGTCATGCTTTTGCACGACGAAGCGCAGGACCTTGCCGTCGACCTTGGATCCACGGGCGCCGGACGGCTCCTGCGTCTTGGTGAAGTCGCGCTTGGCCTGGTATTCCTTCAGCAGGGTTTCGGCTTTGCTGGCCATGGCTTGGTCGCGTTTGCACGCGCTCCTCCAACTACGTTGCCCGTGCAACGGGCAGCGCGGAGGCTTTGTTCCGCCCCAGGTGGTTCAGTGGCTCCGTTTGCCGATGGCCTTCCACAGCCCCACCCGCAGCCCACCATGCAGCACCGTGGGTTCCACCTGTTCCAGCCCGAGCCCGGTGGCCCTGGCCAGGTCCTTGTCAGTGGTGATGATACCGACGCTCCAGGCCGGAAACTTCGCGCGGATCACGTTGCCCATCGTGCGGTAGAGCCCCATCAGTGGTGCCTTGTTGCCGATGCGGGTGCCGTATGGCGGGTTGATGATGATGAGGCCGGGCGTGCCTTCGAGCGGCGGCAGGGTCTCGATGTCCTGCTGTTCGAAATGGACAAATTCGCTGACGCCGGCGCGCTCGGCATTCTCTCTCGCCAGTCGAATGGCGCCGGCATCGCGATCCGAGCCGTGGAAGCGCACGGCGGGAACAAGCGGCGCCGCCGGTGTACGCAATTTGTCCCAGGTCCTGGCATCAAAGCCGGTGAGGTGCTCGAAAGCAAAGCTCCGCTCGCGGCCCGGCCTGAGGCCAAGGGCGATTTCGGCGGCCTCGATGACGAAGGTGCCAGAGCCGCACATCGGGTCGAACACGGGCTGGCGGCCGTCATAGCCGCATTGGCGCAGGAACATGGCCGCCATGGTCTCGCGCATCGGCGCCTTGGCCACGCCTTCCTTGAAGCCGCGCTTGTGCAGCGACTCGCCCGTCGTATCGATGCTGATAGTGACGAGGTCATCCTCGATCCGCACCATCACGCGCACTTCCGCCTCCTCGACCACCGGTGCACCCAGTTCTTCGGCGATGGCCTTGGCCACGCGCTGGCTGGCCGCGCCGGCATGGTAGATGCGCGAGCGCTTGCAGCTCGCCTCCACTTTCACCGGTACATCGGTTCGCAGCGCGCTTGCCCAATTGACCTTGCGCGCTCGCTTGTCGAGCTGGGCCAGGTGCATGGCGCGAAAGCTGCCGATGCGCGCCAAGACACGCGTTGCGCCGCGCAGTTCGAGATTGGCGCGCCAGACATCCGGCCAAAGCCCGATGAAGCTGACACCGCCCTCGACGACCTTGGCGTCAAAGCCGGCCTCGCGCGCCTCCTCGCAAAGCGGCGCTTCGAGCCCCGGCGTGGCGACGAGGTAGATTTCGAATGGTTCGGTCATGGCGGAGAGGTAGAGGGTTTTGCCGTGAGGTGGAAGGCTCTCCGGACATCGGGGCCCTCAACACCCCCTCCCAGCCTCCCCCATCAAGGGGGAGGTGCCACCTTGTGCTTGGACTGGATCGTACCAAACGAGTGGCGAGAAACCTCCCCCTCGATGGGGGAGGCAGGAGGGGGTGCTTGCGCCGGAACCTATCCCTTATGCGCTGCCATCCGCTCATAGAACGGTCGGGCCTGGTCGGCGATGGCGAGCAGGTGGTCCGGCAGCGTCACCGATTTCTCGTCTGGCGGTGCAAAGCCGATGCTGTCGAAAATCGCGCCATACCAGTGCGGCGCCCAGACGCCGTCATCGGGATGCTGCCCCTTGGGCCAGCTCAGCATCGCCTCGGTGAACGGGAGGTCGATGGCAACGCAAAGCGCCGTCAGTGTGCCACGCGGATCGCGGCGCACCGCCTCGGAATCGACCACTGGGGGCGCATGGCCCAGCCGGTCGGCGACGCGGTCGAACAGCATGGCCTGCTCGGCAAAGCCGATATCGCGCAGCGTCACGTCCTCCCGCTTCTGTGCATAGGAGGCGAGCACGCGTTCCGGGCTGCGCAGCAGGAACACATTGGTCACTCCGTCCATCCAGTCGAGCTGGACCCCGTCGATCATGTGATGGGCCATGTGCTTCTGGTACCAGACCGGCTTGCCTGATGGCACAGGCCCGAGCATGTCGGCCGCCACCTGGTGCGGGTCCTGCGGCTGGCTGGCCAGCACCTCGTCCTGCATCGGATGCACCACGCCGCTTCGGGCGAGATAGGCGGCATAGAACGGCTCGTCGCTGACAGCACAGTCAGGACGGGACGAAAAGGCCCGCATCATGGCGGTGGAGAGGTTGCGCGGCCCGGACCACATGGCGATACGGCGGATGGTCATGGCCGGTAGATCTCCTGTTCGATCAGCTCGCGATAAAGCCCCTGCAGCCGCAGCGTCATCTCGCCCGGGATGGGACCAGGCCCGGTCAGCGGATGGCCCATGACGCGGCCATCGACTTCACGCACCGCCGTCAGGCCGGCAAAGGTGCCCGTGACGAAAGCCTCGTCGGCGCCATAGACGTCGGTCAGCGAGAAATTCTTCTGTCGCACGGTGATGCCGGCGGCTTCGGCCACGCGGATGATGTTGCCGCGGGTAATGCCGCCCAGGCAGTAGTCGCCGGTGGACGTCCAGAGCTCGCCGCGTCGCACGATGAAGAAATGGGTGGAATTGCAGGTCGCAACAAACCCCTGCGGGTCGAGCATCAGCGCCTCGTCGGCGCCGGCCTTGGCCGCCTGGATGCAGGCCTGGATGCAGTTGAGCTTGCTGTGCGAATTGAGCTTCTGGTCCTGCATATCAGGCGCGGTGCGCCGGATCGTGGAGGTGAAGAGCGAAATGCCATCCGGCTTGGGCGAGGGCGCCTTGTATTCCGGGATGATGACGATAGTCGCGTCACCAATGGTCACCCGCGGGTCCTGGTATGGCGTCGCCTTGATGCCGCGCGTCACCATCAACCGGATGTGCACGCCATCGGTCATGCCATTGGCGGCGAGGCAGTCGAAGATGCGCTTGACCAGTGCTTCCGGCGTCAGTCCCACCGAGAAATCCAGCGCCTTGGCGCCTTCGTAGAGCCGCTCCAGATGTGCCCACAGGAAGGGAATGCCGCCCTTGTGCAGCCGCAGCCCTTCCCAGACGCCGTCACCCAGCACGAAACCGGAATCGAATACCGAGACCACGGCTTCCTTGCGCGGCGCCAGCGTATCGTTGATCGCGATCAGGATGTCCGCATTGCGCGGGTCGTCCACATAGGCATGCACGCCGTAAGCCATTCCAGCACCATCACAAGTTCGACGCGCCAGTGTCGACGTTCATGGCGCTATGGGCAAGACAGCCAGAAAATTTCATTTCATCATGTCGATCCGGCCCGGCCGCCAGCGACTAGATGCATCAACCAGAGGACATCCCCGTGCAATATCTCTGCATCGTTTATGCCAATACCGACAATGACACCGTGATCGAGCTCGGCGGCCGGTCCATCAAGGACGAATGCATCGAGCAGGACCTCGAACTGTTTGCCGCGGGCAAGCTGGTCATGGCCAGCCCGCTGCAGGGGCCCGAGACGGGCGTCAGCCTGCGCTACCGCAACGGCGTGGCGTCGCGCACCGACGGCCCCTATGCCGAAACCAAGGAATGGATTGCCGGCTTCATGGTGATCGAGGCGGCCACGCTCGACGAGGCCCTCGCCATAGCTAGCGAGGGGCCGCTGGAAGGCATGGCCGATCTCGAAATTAGGCCGTTGCTGGACCAGCAGCACAGCAAGACCGGGCAGGATCGCTCGGTGTTCTTCGCGCGGAGGGCGTGATGGTCGAACGCAAGCTGTACTACACGCACAACATCAATCCACGCGTCGCCGTGGCGGTGGCGCGTCATCTCGGCTCGGGGGTCGAGCTCATCCGCTACAGCCCCATGGGCGATGACCGCGATGCCTTCCTGACGCTCAACCCGAATTCCCTGGCGCCGCTGCTGGTCGAGGACGGGCGTCCGCGATGGGAAGCCGATTCGATCGCTCTGCGCCTGTCGCGGCTTGCCGGCGGCGATTTCTGGCCGGATGAGCATGCCGAGGACATCCAGATGTGGGTGAGCTGGAGCGCGCATCATTTTACCGTCGCGGGGGCCGGCCTGGTCTGGCACAATCACACGGCCGTTTCCTGGATGGGGCCGCCCGATCCGGTGGTGGTCGCCGGGATCGAGCAGGACTTTCATCGCTTTGCAGCCATTCTCGACGCCACGCTGGCCGACAGCGACTGGCTGGTCGGCAACCGCCTGACCTACGCCGATTTCCGCGTGGCCTCGGCGCTGCCCTATGCCGAGCGCGGCTCGATCCCACTCGGTGCCTACCGCAACATCATGCGCTGGCACGACCGGCTCAATGACATCGACGCGTGGCGCGATCCCTTCGCGGGGATTGCGTGACCGGCTTGGCGGGAAACCTTTCCTCGGTGTAGCGTTTCCCGCCAAAGACGGAGTTTGCCCCATGTGCCGTAACATCAAGCCATTGTTCAATTTCGAGCCGCCAGCCACGCGCAACGAGATGCATGACGCGGCTTTGCAATTCGTGCGCAAGATTTCCGGCTACAGCGCACCATCCCACGTCAACGAGGCGGCGTTTCACGAGGCGGTAGAGGACATCGAAAAAGTGGTGCGCAAGCTGCTGAAGTCGCTTGAGACGAACGCCGCGCCCAAGGACCGCGAAGTCGAGGCCGAAAAGAAGCGCGAAAAGTCCAAACTGCGATTCGGAACGGCGTGAGCCCTATTCCTCGGGCTCGGTGCTGAACAGCAGCGGAAAGCCGTGCTGCTGGGCATAGTCCGTTGCCCGCGTCGCTTTCTCCTCGGCAATTTCCCTGGTGAACACCGCCACCACGCAGGCGCCCTTGGTATGCGCCGTCAGCATGATGGCGTTGGCCTGCGCCTCGGGCACGCGGAACTCCGCCTTGAGCAGGCGCACGACGAATTCGCGCGGCGTGTAGTCGTCGTTTATCAGGATGACCTTGTGCAGCGGCGGCTTGGCCGGCTTCAGCACGGTTTCGGTACGGCGCTTGGTGTTGGTATCAGCCATGCTCGCCTCCGGGGCGAATGGGACGTTGGCGGGCGGAACGGGGACGTCGCCTCGGCGTTAGGGAAGCAAAACCACCCACCCAGGGTCAAGCCATGTTACAACTTCTGATTATTCTCGTGATCGTCGCTCTCGTTGCCGGTGCATTGGGCTTTACCGGCATTGCCGCAGGGGCGGCCACTTTGGCCAAGATCATCTTTGCCATCATGCTGATCGGCATTGTGCTGCTGCTCATCCTTGCCTTCATGGGCGTCGCGATACTGGTCTAGGCCGCAGCATGGGCGACCAGCAGAACAGCCCCGGTGGCTAGATCTTGAGCTTGAAGCCTTCATGGGTCTTGGCGAAGCCGAGCTTCTCATAGAACCGGTGCGCATCGAGCCGCAGCTTGTTCGAGGTCAGCTGCACGACGCCACAGCCGGCTTCGCGACAGCGTTCAATGGCCCAGGTCACCATCTGGGTCCCCAGTCCGCTGCCGCGCTGGTCGGCGCGGATATGTACGTTTTCCAGCATTCCGCGCCGCATGCCGAAGGCCGGCATGCCGGGGATGACGCTGATCTGGATAGTGCCGACCACCTCGCCATTGCGCTCGGCCACGACGAGCCGATGGTTGGGATCCGCCGAAATCTCGTCGAAGGCGGCGCGGTAGCGTGGGTCGCTCAGCGTCGTGGGGTCGAGCGGTGGGGTATCGTGGCCGCGGGCATCGCCGGCATGGCTGAGAGCGACGATGGTGGCGATGTCGGCGGGGCCGGCATCGCGGAAGGTCAGTTCACCCATGTCAGTCTCTTGCGCTGGTTCAGTCCTGCGCAGTTTCGTGCAATTGGCGCAGGGTGATGTCAACCAGTGGCAGGTCGACGGCGCTGGCAATCACTGTGTCGAGGAACCCCGGAAAGCGGTTGTCCAGGTCCTCGCGACGCAGGGTAACGCGCCGTTTGGTGCCCTCCGGACGCACATTGACCACGCCGGCCTCGCGCAGCTTGGCCACGTGATAGGTCAGGTTGGTCTTGGAGGTCAGGCCGCCAAGCTGGCCACATACCAGTCCACCCATGGCGTCGCTCCGCGCCAGGCAGCCAATGATGGCCAGCCGCGTGTCATCGCCGAGAGCGGCAAGCACGTTGGGCAGGGTGATCTGGTCGGTCTCGGGATGCGGCAGGGTCATGGCTGGTATTTAGCCGTTTTCAGCGTTTAGTTCAATAAGTGTTGGACAAGTGCATTGACACATCCGCGTGCGAGGTTCAATTGTTCAATGAATTTTGAACAAGGACTATTCCCATGGATATCCGTCTCCTCTGGCTGGCGGTGGGCACCTTCGCCATTGGCGTGGAGAGCTTCGCCATTTCGAGCCTCCTTCCCCAGATCGCCGATTCGACCGGTGTGACCCTGACGCAGGCAGGGTATCTCGTCCTCGCCTTCGCACTGGCCAACGCTTTCGGTTCGCCGATCCTGGCGGCGCTTAGCGGCACGGCCGATCGTCGTCGTACCCTGACCATCACCGCCTTGCTCTTCGCCGCCGGTGCGGTCTGGGCTGGCTTCTCGCAGGGCTATGCAGACCTGATGGCTGCCCGCATCCTGATGGCCTTCGCGGCGGGCCTCTATACTGCCACCGCGCAGGCCACCGGCGTCGCTATTTCCTCGGTCGATCACCGCGCCCGCGCCATCTCCGTCATTGTCGGCGGAACGACCATGGCCGTGGCCTTCGGTGCGCCGCTGGGGGCGCTGGTGGCCGGACTCGTGAGCTGGCGCGGCAGCTATTTCATGGTGGCGGGCTTCGGTGTCATCGCCGCCTTGTCGATCTGGGTCATGCTGCCATCGGGCCTGCGCGGCGCGCCGCTGACCTTGCGTCAGCGCATCGCCGCCGTGGCATTGCCGGGCGTTCCCGGCGCGCTGCTGACAACGCTGCTGAACCTGGCAGGCGCCTTCACGGTCATCATCTACCTGGCTGTTGTGACCACCGAGTCGATCGGCCTGCCGCGTGAACTGGTGCCCGCCGTGCTGCTCGCCTTCGGCATTGGCGCGGCCTTTGGCAATGCCGCCGGCGGACAGCTTGCCGACCGGGTCGGCGCCCGACCGACAGTCATCGGCGCCGCATTGCTCAACGGTGTCATGCTGGTCGCCATCTCGCTGGCGGCCCACCTGCCGGCGGCGATCGTCGGCCCCGCCTTCTTCGCGCTGATCGTGCTGTGGGGCGCCACCGGCTGGGCCTTCCCGCCGGCCCAGTCGAGCTACTTGCTGAGCCTCTCACCTGGCAATGCGCCGCTGGTGCTGTCGCTCAACGCGTCAGCGCTTTACCTCGGCATTGCCGGCGGATCGCTGATCGGTGGCCTGGTGCTGCAATATGGCACGCCCAGCGACCTGGGATGGATTGGCGCGCTGCTGCCGGCGCTGTCGCTGGCCGGCATCGGCCTCTCGGCCATGCTGCGCCAGCCCAGTCCGAGCCTGGCCCGTCTCGGCTAGGGCCGGCGCGGGCTGATCAGTCGGGCCAGTCCGAGGACCAAGATTGCGATGATGGCGGGTGCAACGGCCAGCCAAGAGCCGACCGCGAGCAGGGCCCCCGTGCCGGCCCACATGATCGAGGCAAAAGCCTCGCTCAGTGTGGCTGCCCGGGACGCCACCTGGCGGCGGCGGAACATCGAGCGCTTGGCGACGACGCGGAACCAGAGCTGGATGGCCGTTGCCGAGCCGGCCGACAGGGCGGCGCAGAGGGCCGTTACCAGCGCCATGCGCGGCGAAGTGATCGCCATCAGCAGCAGCAGCGGCGCCAGCACGGCGCCGATGAGCATCAGCACCGCCTCGACCTTGGCGATCAGCACGGTGCGCGGGGAAACGGGCGCGGTCACCACCAGGTCATGCGCGTCCTCGCCCGATATCGCCAGCCAGGCGAGACCGCCGGCAAGTTGCCCCGCGGCCATGACAAGCACAGGCACCACCACGACGAAAGCGCCGGCATTCTGGCCGAAATTCATCCACAGCAGCAAAGCGGGCGGCACAAGGTAGAGGATCTGCATCAGCGTCTGCGACAGCAGCCAGGGGTCGCGCTGCAGCAGACGCCATTCCTTGACGCGCAGCACCTGCCGTTGCGAGGCCGGCCGGAAGGCGCGGGTTGATGGCCGGCGCTGGCTGGCAATGTGATTAAGCCCGGCGGCCGAGATGGCAAGGCGTCCATAGCTCGATGCCGAAACGGCAACGGCCAGGATCAGCGTGCCCAGTCCAATGGCGAGCATGACAGCCGACGCCATCCCGTCGCCCATGGCGGCGCGAGCCGGCAGCCAGAGCAGGTTATCGAGGCCGGGGGCCGCGGCCACGATATCGGTGGACTGGAACAGGGCAAAACGGGACATGTTGCCGTAGTGCAGGATCGCCGCCGCCTGGATGCCGATGACGAAGCCGGCGCCGACAATGCCGGCGACGATCTGCGCGATCAGCCTTGTCTGCTTCGGGCCCACAAGGCGGAACAGGGCCATGGTGAGGCCCAGGGCGATAGCGGTGGACAGGGCACCCAGCGCCACCACGACGCCATAGGCGGCGAGCCATTGGGGCCCCTCGAGGATGGCCAGCATGTTGACCAGCGGGCTTACCAGCAGGCCCGTGAGAGCAATGGTTGATAGCGCCACCGCTCCGGTGCGGATGGCGAACAGGCGCTGCGACGAGGCCGGCGAGGAAAGGATCAGGTCGAGGTCCGAACGGGCGTAATAGACCCGCGTCACCGATTCCAGCGCCTGCGACAGCATCACCGTCCAGAACAGCAATCCGCTGCCGCTGAGCAGTACCAGCGTCGCCTTGTCCGGCACGATACCGTGCGCGACCCAGGGCGCGACGAGGCCGAAGGCCATCAGGTGCAGCAACGCCACGACGATGGCGAGGAAAATGGCCAGCCCGATGCCGCGGGCGCGCCGGCCGGCGGTCATCATGGCGACGAATTCGCGCCAGGCCAGCGTCAGCTCGTGACGGGCGAACCAGGCCAGCGAGGCGGGTGCGGCGCTCATGCGGCCTGTGCAACGAGGTCGAGGAAGATGTCCTCGAGGCTCGATTCCTTACCGATACGAGTACGCAGCTCGGCCAGGGTGCCCTCGGCGATCAGCCGTCCGTGGCTGATGACGCCGATGCGCTCGGCCATGCGTTCGGCCACTTCGAGGATATGGGTGGTCATGATGACCGTGACGCCCTCGCGCACCTTGCCCAACAGCACGTCCTTGACCTGCCGCGCCGAGCCGGCGTCGAGGCCGGTCAGCGGTTCGTCGAGAATGATGAGCCTTGGATCGTGCACCAGCGCACCTGCCAGCGCTACCTTTTGCAGCATGCCCTTGGAAAAGCCGCCGCAGAGTTCGTTGGCATGAGGGCGCAGGCCGAGCCAGTCGACCAGTTCATTGGCCTTGGCCTCTGCCGTGCGACTGTCGATCTGCCAGAGGCCGGCGACGAATTCGAGATATTCCAGTGGCGTCAGCCGGTCGTAGACCATCGGCTCGTCCGAGACCCAGGCGACGACGCGCTTGGCGGCGATGGGGTCGCGCCGCGCATCGATGCCGAAAATGGAGATGCTGCCAGCGTCCGGCTGAAGGAGACCTGCCACCATGCGCAGGATGGTGGTTTTGCCGGCGCCATTGGGGCCGAGCAGGGCATAGAACTCCCCGGCGCGGATGGTGAGGTCGAGATCGCTGACCACCGGCCGATCGAAACTCTTGCTCAGGGTGGTGATGGCGAGGGCAGGGACGGTCATGGCGTCGCTCCGGCAGGATAGCGGCGCGAGCCTATGCCAGGCGTCTTTCCCGGCGATGAACGGGGAGCGTTAAGATTTTGGTATTGCTGGGCTTCCCGCAGGCGGAGGCGGGCGCGGCGGCGCCCGCCTTTGAAGCTTAGAGAACCGTCAGCGTAACGTCGATATTGCCGCGCGTGGCGTTGGAATAGGGGCAGATCTGGTGGGCCTTCTGCACCAGATCCTCGACGACGCTGCGCTCGAAGCCGGGCACGGTGATCTTGAGTTCCGCGGCGATGCCGAAGCCCGGGCCGTTGGCATTTTCGCCGAAGGATATGTCGGCGTCGATGGTGGCTTCGTCCGGGATCTTCACCTTTTCGCCGCGGGCCACGGCCTTTAGGGCGCCGAGGAAGCAGGCCGAATAGCCGATGGCGAAGAGCTGTTCCGGATTGGTGCCGGCGCCGCCATTGCCACCCATTTCCTTGGGCGTGTCGAGTGTTACCGACAGGCGACCGTCATCGGTGGCGCTGGTGCCGGTGCGGCCACCGGTGGTGTGGGCGTGGGCGGTGTAGACAGCTGACTTGATCGACATCGAATGCTCCTTGGAGGGCGGTTGAAATTCATCTGATGCAAAATTAGATAGTGCACAATTAAATTGTGTGCAATAGAAAAATGCATGCTAGTTTTGTGAAAATGACCGAACGGTAGGTGCCATGGCCAAAGAGGCAGATCCGCTCAAACTCGACTCAATGCTGTGCTTTGCCGTCTATGCGGCCGGGCACGCCTTCACGCGCTTCTACAAACCCCGGCTCGACGCCATCGGCCTCACCTATCCGCAATACCTGGTTTTCCTGGTGCTGTGGGAAGGGGATGGTCTGACGGTCAAGGCGCTGGGGGACAAACTGTTCCTCGATTCTGGCACGATCACCCCGCTCATCAAGCGCCTCGAAGGGCGAGGCCTGGTGCGACGGCAGCGCGATGAGGAAGACGAGCGGCAGGTCCGCATCCTGCTTACATCGGAAGGCCGTGCCCTGCGGGCCAAGGCATTGGCCGTGCCGCTATCGGTGGGCAAGGCGCTGGGCGGAGAGCCTGCGGCGGCCGACGCCATGCGCGAGGGGCTGAAGCAATTGCGTGCGCAGCTCGATGCCGCGCTGGAGCCGTAGCGGGCGACTGAAACAGCCGCCCGCCCGTTGGGCCCTTATCAGAGCGCGATGCGGTAGACGCCGAAGCCGTCCGCGTCGGTTTCGCCCGTCGCTTCGATCTCGACCGCCGTCACGTCGGCCAGGTGCTCTGCGGCCTTAGGCCCGGTCGCAAACAGAACCGTTGTGTCGCCGATCGGGGCGAGCGACCAGTTGCTGTCGGCCGACGGGTTGATCGTGCCGTTCTCGACGATGAAGCGCACGATGAGGTCGCGGTTGGTATCGGGGCCCTTGAAGACGATGTGATCGGCCCCCGTGCCCGGGAACGAGCCGCCGCCGCCGGCGCGATAGTTGTTGCTGGCAATGACAAACCTGGCCGCTGGGTCGATCGGCGCGCCGTCAAACTGGAGATCGATAATGCGGTTGGCATCCGGATTGGTCACCTCCTTGCCGTCGCTCGAATATTTCGAGGGCTGGGTGAGGTCGATCTTGTAGGTGACCCCGTCGATGACGTCGAAATTGTAGGACGGGAAGTCGAGGTTGATCAGCGGCGCGTCGCTCGCACCTTTCTCCACCTGGTTGAAGATGCCGGCGGAGCGTTCCAGCCAGTCCTTGACCTCGGCGCCGGTGACGACGAGGGCCTGGATGGTGTTGGGATAGAGATAGAGGTCGGCCACGTTCTTGATGGCGACCGGACCTACCGGCACATCGGTATAATAGTCCGGGCCACCACGGCCGCCGGCCTTGAACGGCGCCGCTGCAGAGAGGATCGGCAACGCCTCCCACTCGGTGCCCTTCATCATCTGCGCGATATACCAGGTCTGCGCCTGGCTCACGATCTGCACCGACGGATCGTCGGCCACGAGCGCGAAATAGGAATGGAGAGGCGCCGAGGTCTCGCCCACGGCGCGGCGCACATATTCCAGCGTCTCGTCGTGCTCGGCCTGTGCGGCGGCAGCCACTTCGGCCTCGTTCTCCACCAGTGGGTTCACTTTGCCCTCGACACGCTCGAAGATCGGGCGGGCTTCGGAGGTGTGTGAGACCACGGTCCACTTGCCGTCGGCATCCTGTTCGAGCAGCAGGTCGATGAGGCCCATGTGGCTGCCCCAGAACCCGGCCATGACAGCCGGCTTGCCGCTCAGCGTGCCGGCTTCGATATCGGCGCCCTCGACGCCTTCATAATCGGGGCCGGGGAAGACCAGGTGCTGGTGCCCGGTCAGCACGACGTCGATGCCCTCGACCGCAGCCAGTTGCAGCGAGGCGTTTTCGGCGCCTGTCACCTGGTCGGCGGCAATGCCGGAATGGGAGAGCGCGACGATGATGTCGGCGCCTTCTTCCCGCATCTTGGGCACATAGGCGGTGGCGGTCTCGACGATGTCGCGGGTATTGACCTTGCCGGTGAGGTGCGTCGCGTCCCAGGTCATGATCTGCGGCGGCAGGAAGCCGATGAGGCCGATCTTGATGGTCTTGGTGGCGCCGGAGCCGTCGGTCAGCTCCTTTTCGACGATCAGGTAGGGTTGGATATAGGTGGTGTCGCTGAGCGGATCGGCGGCGAGTTCGCCTTTGACCAGGTTGGCCGAGACAAACGGGAACTCGGCACCGGCCAGTGCCGCGTCGAGATATTCCAGCCCATAGTTGAACTCGTGGTTACCCAGCGTCGCCGCCTCGTAACCCAGCGTATTCATCGCGGCGATGATGGGGTGGACGTTGCCGTCGAGACCCTTCTCATAGGCGATGTAATCGCCCATCGGGTTGCCCTGGATGATGTCGCCATTGTCGACCAGCATGGAATTGCCGGCCTCGGCGCGGATACCCTCGATGATCGAGGCCGTGCGGGCCAGGCCCATAGTCTCGTTCGGCGCGTCGGCATAATAGTCATAGGGAAACACCGCGACATGCAGGTCGGTGGTTTCCATGATGCGCAGATGCGCCTGGTTGGCCTGGGCCAGCGCGGCAAAGGGGTGCATGGCGGCCATCGCCCCTACGCTTGCGGAGCCCGCGAGGAAAGTGCGTCGAGAAATCTTGGGCAGGAAATTCATCTGTGTCTCCCTGAAGTTCAGTCGCTGAACAGGTCCGGGGGCGCCGCGCTCCCGGACGTTGGACTCATTGGTCCGGCGTGGCGCTCCAAGTCGAGCGCGCATGCTCTTGCCGCCCGCAGGTGACGCTGGGATGACGGCGGCGAGGGGAGGCTATGGAATTTTGACCGGGTGGTCAATTTGTGACAGTGGGGCATGTCGCCTGATGCACCGTGGGTGGAACACGATCCAGTCACAAGAGTGGAGCAGAGCAGCACCTCCCCCTCGACGGGGGAGGTTGGGAGGGGGTGTGGGTTGGCCCGGATATAAGGGCTCTCACCCCCTCCCTTGATCCCTCCCCGCAAGGGGGAGGGAGACGACTGCGAGTTCGGTAGCAAGAGGTTATCCCCCTCCCCAAAACTGCGCGCATACTTCCTCCATCCCTCCGCATGGGCGGCCTGCAGGCGAACAGTGGCGGAGGGCGCCGGGCGTGGCTCGCCGCTGCGCAGGTCCGAGCGCGGACGGAAGCGTGTGCGCGACCGGCCCGGTGCTGCTCCAAAAACCGGCACCCCGAGACGGTGAACGTCTCAGTTTTTATTTACTCAGAGGCGTCTGCCGTCTCGGGGTCCGCCTACCTACCCGATAACCGCGTCCAGGCGGCGCTTTCGCACGCCTGCCGGAACCGATTGCATCGGCCCGGCTTGTTGCTACGCTGAGGGCATTATCGGAGAACATCACCATGAAGTGGCGGGGCAGAGAGCAGAGCTCGAATATCGAGGATCGGCGCGGCCAGGGCGGCGGCGGTCTTGGCGGGCTCGGCGGCAATCCGTTCGGCCGCGGCGGTGGTGGCTTCCGCATTCCGGGCGGCGGCGGCGGTTCGCGCGGTGGCATGGGCAGCCTCATCGGCATCGTCGTGGTGCTGGGCATTATCTGGGTGGCTACCGGAACCAACCCCATCGACATTCTCACCGGGGGCTCGGGCACCAGCAGCAGTCCGTCGGCCAGTTCCTCAAGCCAATTGCCCACCACAGGCGAGCAGGCGGAACTGCGCGACTTCGTCGGCGTCGTGGTCAAGGAGACGGAAGACCTGTGGACCGAGGTGTTCCAGGCGTCCAGTGAGGACTATCCGGAGCCGACCGTGGTGCTGTTCAGCAACCAGGTGGATACGGCCTGCGGCGCTGCCGATTCGAGCACCGGCCCGTTCTATTGCCCGGGCGATCAGAAGGTCTATATCGACCTCGCCTTCTACGATCAGCTCCGTGAGCAGTTCGGCGCCCCGGGGGATTTTGCGCAGGCCTATGTGCTGGCGCATGAAGTGGGCCACCACATCCAGAACATTACCGGCGTGCTGCCCGAGTTCAACCAGCGCCGCGCCGCCATGAGCCAGGAAGAGGCAAATGCCTATTCGGTGCGGGTCGAGCTGCAGGCCGATTGTTATGCCGGCGTCTGGGCCAATTATGCCGGGCAGGAAGACCTGCTCGACAATGGCGATATCGAAGAGGCGCTCAACGCCGCCAACCAGATCGGAGACGACACGCTGCAGGAGCGCATGCAGGGCTTTGCCGTGCCCAAGACCTTCAATCACGGCACTTCCGCACAGCGGAAGACCTGGTTCGAGCGCGGCTACGCCTCCGGCAATCCCGGGGATTGCGACACGTTCTCCGGCAACGTGTGATGAGGAACCGCAAAGTGTGATGGGGTCGCCCTGAACGCCACGCCCCCGGCCGCGTTATCCACGCAACCCGGGAGTACGGTATGATCGGCAATATGAGCGGCATTACCTTTGAGTATTTTCCCGACGATGGGCAGTTTCCCAACAGCCCATTGCCGGTCGTCATCTACCGCGCTGCCGTGTCGGCCGACGAGGCCTCCGCCGAGGCCATGGAGGCGCTGTTCGATGGCAATGGCTGGCCCAGCCAGTGGCGCGCCGGCGTCTATGACTACCACCACTACCATTCGACTGCCCATGAATGCCTGGGCATCGCCAGCGGCTCGGCGACGCTCCGGCTCGGGGGACCTGGTGGCCGCAGCTTCGCGGTCGAGGCAGGCGATGTGCTGCTGCTCCCGGCGGGGACAGCGCATCGCTGCGAAGGTACCGACCAGGACTTTCTGGTCGTCGGCGCCTATCCGCCCGGCCAGAACTGGGACGTGCTCCGCGGTGATGCGGCGGATCGGCCGGAGGCGGACATTCGTATCGCCAGGGTCCCGCTACCGGTGACCGACCCGGTGGGCGGGCAGGGTGGCCCCGTGCTGGACAAATGGCGCTAGAGGCGCGGGGCCAGCGTTTCGACATAGAAGCGGACTATATCGCCGGTCTTTTCCAGCGGATTGAGGCCGCTCGCCCCGGTGGCGGACAGCATGGTGCCCAGCGTGCTTTCGGAGTCTGTGCCGCTGACGATGTCGGACAGCACGCCGCACTGGATGGTCCGGATCCGCCTGCCGGCGCTGTTGATCACCGATGCAGCGAACAGGTGCGCCGAATCGAGATTGACGATGTCGCAACCCTGCGCCCGGTAGCCATCGAGCACCGCATCGCTCTCGCGGTAGATGGCGTCGCCGGTGGCGGCCTGCACCGAGGTCAGCGGCTCGGTCGATAGGGTCGGCCACAGCATCGCGATAGCGTCCCGCAGTCCCGGGTCGGCGGCGACAATCTTGTCCCCCGTGTAATGGGGCGTCGTACCATCGAAGGCACATGCGGTGTCGACGCGGTAGAAGTCGCCCATTGCGAGGTTCTTACTGCCCAAGCCCCCGGCAAGTCCGTAGGCCAGGATGATGTCGATGCCGTAATAGGCGAGTTCCTCGACGGTCGCTGATGAGACCGGTCCGCCATAGACGTGGGCGAGCGACAGGAAGCGGAGGCCGCCATGGCTCAGCAGGCGGACGCTGTCGGGAGACAGGTGGATGAAATGCTGGTCGGCAACGCGCTGCGGCGCATAGGCATCGAGCGCGCTCGGCGGTGGGCAATAGCCCACCAGAGCGATGCGAATGCCGCCGAACACATCAGGGCCAAAGCGCCCGCCGACAAGCGCCTTCGGCGTCAGATGATAGTCGCCGTGGCCGGCCACGATTCAGGCGACCGGGGCGGCGTGCTCGGGGCGCTGGTCCATGCCTTTCTGGGCGCGGACGTGATTGAGGAAGCGCGTGAACAGGTAATGGCTGTCGCGCGGGCCGGGGCTGGCTTCGGGATGGTACTGCACCGAGAATATCGGCTTGCCATCGACGCTGAGGCCGGCATTGGAATTGTCGAACAGCGAGATGTGGGTCTCGGTGACACCGGATGGCAGGCTGGCCTTGTCCACGGCAAAGCCATGGTTCATCGAGGTGATCTCCACCTTGCCCGTGGTCAGGTCCTTGACGGGGTGGTTGGCGCCATGGTGGCCCTGATGCATCTTGGACGTGGTGCCGCCCAGCGCCAGGCCGAGCAACTGGTGACCGAGGCAGATGCCGAAGACCGGCTTGCCGGTTTCCATCAGCTTCTGGATGGTCGGTACGGCATATTTGCCGGTCGCGGCCGGATCGCCGGGGCCGTTGGAGAGGAAGATACCATCGGGATTGTGCGACAGCACATCGGCAGCTGTTGCCGTCGCCGGCACCACCGTCACGCGCGCACCCTGGTCAGCCAGGCAGCGCAGGATGTTGCGCTTGGCGCCGTAGTCGATGGCGACGATGTGGAAGTCTGGGTTCTCGAGCTTGCCGTAGCCCTTGTCCCACTGCCAGCCGGTCTGGTCCCAGTGATAGGTCTGGGCGGTCGTGACTTCCTTGGCCAGGTCGAGGCCTTCGAGGCCAGGGAAAGCGTTGAGCTCGGCCTTGATGGAGGCCTCGTCGAACAGGCCGGACGGATCATGGGCGATGACACCGTTAGGCATGCCGTGCTCGCGGATCTGGGCCGTCAGCGCGCGGGTGTCGATGCCCGTGATGCCGATGATGTTGCGCTTCTTGAGCCAGACATCGAGCTTTTCGGCGGCGCGGTAATTGGACGGGTTAGTGATGTCGGCCTTGAACACGACGCC
Organism: Devosia sp.; assembly: GCA_049647065.1. Taxonomy (GTDB): domain Bacteria; phylum Pseudomonadota; class Alphaproteobacteria; order Rhizobiales; family Devosiaceae; genus Devosia. Next base: position 187,585 of record JBARWY010000233.1, read on the forward strand.
GCGGACGCCGCTGAGCGCGGCCATGTTGACCGTCTCGATGTCCTCGTCATTTGTGCCGACATTGCCGATATGGGGGAAGGTGAAGGTGATGATCTGGCCCGCATAGGAGGGATCGGTCAGCACTTCCTGATAGCCAGTCATGGCAGTGTTGAAACACACTTCGCCAGCCGCGTGTCCCACGGCGCCGATGCCGCGGCCTTCCAGGCGCGTACCGTCTGCAAGGATCAGAAGGGCGGTCGCGGGGGATTGCTGCCAGCCGGTCACGGTAGGCCTCCAAGGGTTGGTTTCAGATGGTCGCGTTGTTGAACCGGCAAAGTCTCACAACTTTTTCCGGGCCACGTTCGCGATATGTCGGTTGAGGCCTCGTATTAGAAGCCCGGACGCGGCAGCGCAAGTGGCGCGACCGGCTTATTGTGCCTATATGGGGCCAACAAAATGCATAGCAAGAGGATGAAAACCCATGCGTGAACAGTTCAGCGAAGGCCTCAAGACGGCGCTCAAGGCCCGCGACCAGCGCCGCACCGCAACGCTCCGGGCCATCACTGCCGCCATCAAGGACAAGGACATCGCCATCCGCACCGAGAATCGCGGGCCGGCGACCAATGAGGAAATCCTCGCCATCGTGCAGAAGATGGTCAAGCAGCGCGAAGAGAGCTTTGCCATCTACGCGCAGGCCGGCCGTGCCGATCTGGCGACGGTGGAAAAGGAAGAGATCGACATCCTCAACGAGTTCCTGCCCAAGGGCCTGAGCGAGGAAGAAGTGGACGCCGCCATCCGGGCAGCAATCACATCGACTGGCGCCGAGGGTGCCAAGGACATGGGCAAGGTCATTGCCCAGCTCAAGGTTGACTATCCGGGGCGGATCGATTTCGGCAAGGCGAGCGGCAAGGTGCGGGCGGCGCTCAGCGCCTAGGCAATCAGGCGCATGGATGCCGCCGTGACGCGGTTGCGGCCGTTGTCCTTTGCCTTGTAGAGCGCGGCGTCGGCCCGGTGGAGGGCCGAGGAAAAGGACTCGTCGGCGCCGCTGGTAGCGACGCCGACACTGACGGTGGCGCGGACAGTCTCGGCAATCAGCCGCACGGGAGTCGCATCGAAATCCGCACGAATGCGCTCGGCGACGGCCTTGGCGTGGTCGACGGGCATGGGTCGCAACACGGCGCAGAACTCTTCGCCACCGATGCGCGCCACGCTGTCCTCGTCACGCAGGTTCTCGTGCAGGATCGCGGCCAGATGGCGGATCACCGCATCGCCGGCGGCATGACCCTGACGGTCGTTGATCTGCTTGAAGTGGTCGATATCGAACATCAGCACCGCCGTACCAAGCGGCAGCTCGGCCTTGCCGAAGCGGTCGAACAGAGCGCGCCGGTTGAGCAGGCCCGTCAGCGAGTCGGTCTGCGCCTCCAGCCGATGCCGTTTGGTCGCCCGCGACTGGTTGAGCGTCAGCGACAGGGCCCCGATCCCGGTCAGCCCGACGATGGCCATGATCGAATTGAACTCCTCGGCCCAGTTGCTGGGCGGCGCGAAAAGTATCCACTGCCCGTTGAGCGCCAGTACAATGGCGCAGCAGACGAAGGAGATGCCGGTCAGTGTGAAGAGGAAGGCTCCCGCGACCAGAGGGATCGGTGCCTCGGTGCGCCCGATCCAATACTGACGACCGGCTAGGAACATATAGATGGCGCAGGCGAGGTTCAGAGCGATCGTGCCTATGCCGGAAAAGCCCAGCAAGAAGGGCAGGGTGGTGCCCACCATGGCGGCACCCCAGAGCAGCGCGGCCGTAAGCAGGCGCGCATGACCGGTGCGGAACTGGCAGGTGCCGATATGGATGAGTGCCAAGCCCGAAATCAGGGAAGCATAGGGTGCCGTGGGCATCCAGATGTCATAGTGGCCGTCGCTGAGGCCGATAGCCGCCAACGCGATGACCACGAAGGCCATGCCGGCGGCCCAACTGATGAGATAGCCGTCGCGGCGTGCGTTGAGCCAGCTCAGAACAAGCGTCAGCATCAGCGCGCCGCTCGAGAAGGCGATGGCTATCATCAATGTGGCGTTGTCGATCATACGGTGCCCGCATCGGCTCCTTGCGCCACCTATATGGTGTGTCCCGCGCGCGGAGCTATTCCCATGCGGGCATTGACACCGAACTTGGTCACCAAATCGTTAGTTTTTGCAATTGTTTAGCCGATGATTGCCTTACAGGCGGGGGTCAGGCCACAAGGCGCGGTGTGGGTGCGTGCACCCGATTTCGGCCGGCCGCCTTGGCAGCGTAGAGCGCCTCGTCGGCGCGCTTCAGCACGCCTTCGAAGCGTTCTCCGGCAGGTCCGCTGATGGCCACGCCAGCGCTGAGCGTCGTCTCGGCGATGCCGCCCTCGGTACGGACGCGAGCCCCCTCGAAGCCAACCCTGATCCGTTCTGCCACGCCAGCGGCGGAGCGGTTGGTCAGGTCGCGCAAGACGATGCAGAATTCCTCCCCGCCAAGCCGGGAGGCGATGTCGTCGGGATGCAGATCGGTGCGGACCAGTCGGGCGAAGCTTTCCAGTACGATGTCCCCGGCGGCATGGCCGAGCCGGTCGTTGATCGACTTGAAATGGTCGAGGTCGAACATGATGACGGCAGCGCCGGGCGGCAGCTGCTGCCCAGCCATCGCATCGAACAGGGCCCGGCGATTGAGCAGTCCGGTGAGTGCATCGGTCATGGCTTCGCGCCGATGATGCCGGGTCCAGCGCGACTGGTTGAGGGTCAGCGAGATCGCACCGATGCCGGTGATGCCGACGATCAGCACGATCGAGTTGATATCCTCCGCCCAGTTGCGCGGCTGGCCTGTCAGTACCCAGTTCTGCTCGAAGACCAGCACCGCGGCGCAGAGCGCGAAAGACACGGCCGAAACGGCGTAGAGCATCGCGTTCGCCGTCATCGGCAGGCGTGCCTCGCTGCGCCCGCCCCAGTATTCATAGGCACACATGGCCATCAGCAATCCCATGCCGAGATTGGCGAATATGGTGCCCATACCCGAGAGGTCCGCCAGAAAGGGCGCAGCCGTCAGCGCGATGAGACCAAAGCCAATAATGGCCACGGCCGCCATCGGCATCGGCTTGCGGCGGAACTGCACCGCGCCGGCATGGATAAAGGCGAAGCCAGCCAGCGTTAGCGCAAAGGAGGCGAAATGCTGGGTCGCGCTGTAGGGCTGGCCAAGCAGGCCAAACACGATGACGCCTGCCACGACCAGCAGCAGGCCGATGGACCAGCTCAGCAGGTAGGCGTCGCGGCGGGAGCCGAGCCAGCCCACGAAAAGGGTGATGGTGAGGGCCGCCGCCGAAAAGGCGATGGCCGTGAGCAGCGATAGTTGATCGAGGGGCATGGTCCGTCCAGATGAGCTGCGAGAACAGCTCCACAAGACGCCATTCTATGCGCTCCCAACGACCCCGCAGATCACATGTGCCGGCTTGGTGTGCAAACCATTACTCGGCCGCGACAGCGCCAACGGGCTCTGGCGGTGTACCCCCGCTACGGCGTTCCCACGTATAGGAAAATATGGCGACGCCAACAGCAAGCAGCAGCGCGGCTGCGCCGATCAATGGCAGGCTGCGGTAGCCCAGTCCGGCGTTGAGCATGGTAGCGCCGACAAAGGCGGCCAGGGCGATGCCGATATTGAAGCCGGACGGAATGAGTGACGAGGCGAGACTTGGCGCGTCGGCCGTCCAGCTCAGGATGCGGGTCTGGATCGGCGTGCCGATGGCGAAGTTCAGCGCACCCCAGACAAAGATCCCGGCAATCATCGGAACGGGATACGGACTCACGAGATAGAGGCCAAGGAGCACGACGGCCTGCAGGGCCAGCATGGCGATCAGTGAAGGCATGAGCTTCCAGTCGGCGAGGCGCCCGCCAAGGAACACGCCCAGGGTAGAACCGACGCCATTGAGCAGGAGCACCCATGGAATCCAGACTGGATCGAGGCCGGTCACATCCTGCAGCATGGGGGCGATATAGGTGAAGGGCACGAATTGGCCGATCATCAGCATCAGCATGAGGAAAAGCGAGGTCCAGGCCTGCTGGCGACCCAGCACGAAAATTTGTCGCCGGAGGGCCGGCCGCACCTCGCCAGAATTCGGCGTGCCTGGAACCCAGAGCACGATGGCGAGGCTGGCAAGCAGGCCGAGAGTCCCCATGGCCCAGAACGTGGCGCGCCAGCCAAAGTAATTGCCGATGGCGGCGCCAAGCGGCACGCCGATGACGTTGGAAACCGTGAGGCCAGACAAGATCAGCGCTACGGCAAAGCCCCGACGTTCCGGCGCTACAAGTCCGACCGCAACAACCATGGCGATGCCGAAGAAGCTGCCATGGGCAACGGCAATGAGCATGCGCAGCACGAGCATCGAGGCGAAGCCGGGCGCCAGGGCACAAGCGACCTGGCCAATCGTGAAGGCAGCAATCAGGCCCAGCAGCAGGGTGCGACGCGCCAGGTTGGTGGTCGCCAGGGTCAGCAACGGTCCGCCCAGGGCAATGCCGATGGCATAACCAGAAACCAGATAGCCGGCGACCGGGATGGTCACGCCCAGGCCGTCGGCAACTTGCGGCAGGACGCCAGCGATGACGAATTCGGTGGTCCCGAAAGCGAATGCCGCCAGGAACAGAGCTATTAGGGGCAGGGGCATGACGCGAACCACCGGGGCAGGCTTGGGACAGGATCGGTCTCAAACCATGGGACCGGTCCTGCTGCAATCAACAAAATGCTGTTGGCGCTGTAGATAATCTCAACTGGCTCGCCGCTTGGCACCGCCGCTGGCTGCGCTAAACTGCTGTCGGGACAAGCGGCGAGTCCGCATGGAGGCGACGATGACGGTTTCGGCTAAAACGAAGAGACGGTTTGCGCTTGCGACGGGGTTGCGCGGTGCATTGATGCTGCTGGCGGGGCTCTATGCTATCATCTGGCCGACCCAGGCGCTGACCATCCTGGTGCTGGCGGGCGGCATCCTGCTGGTCATCGACGGGGCCCTGGGCTTGTGGAGCCTGACCTTTGGCGGCGGCAAGAGCGGCAATTACTGGTTCGACGTGGTGGCGAACGCCCTGTCGCTGGTCCTGGGCATATTGATCCTCATCAGTCCGTTCCTGGCGACGATCTTCACCGTGACGTTCCTCGCGACGCTGGTCGGTATCGCGGCGCTTGTTGTCGGGATCATGCAGATCGTGGTCATCACGAGAGAGCGCGAACACTATGCGCGCATCTGGCCGGTGGTGCTGTCGGGCGTTTCCTACATTCTGCTAGGGCTGGTCTTCCTGTTCTTCCCGCTGATCAGCGCCTCGATCGGTGTTATCTTTGGCGGCATCATGCTGGTGATCTTCTCGTTCGGCCTGTTCGGCTGGGCCTGGCGGCTCTACCAGCGCAGCAAAGAGGCTTAGAGCAGGCTGTGAACAGCAGGGATAAGTCGCGCGACGGGGTGACGTTGGCGATCTGAATGCCTACGTACCTGTCATGCGCTTTTCCGACCAGTTCCTCGACGAAATCCGTCAGCGCCTGCCCATTACGCAGGTGGTGGGCGAGCACGTCATGTGGGACAAGCGCAAGAGCCAGCCCGGCAAGGGCGACATGTGGGCCTGCTGCCCGTTCCATGGCGAGAAGAGCCCGAGCTTTCATGCCGATGATCGGCGCGGCATCTATCACTGCTTCGGCTGCGGCGTGTCGGGCGACCATTTCCGCTTCCTGACCGAGAAGGCAGGGATGAGCTTTCCCGAGGCAGTGGAAAAGCTTGCGGGCATGGCCGGCGTGCCGATGCCGGCACGTGACGAGCGGCAGGAAAAGCGCGAGGCCGAGCGCAAGAGCCTCATCGATGTCATGGAACTGGCCACGAAGTATTTCGAAGCGGCGCTGAGCCATAACATCGGGGCGCGGGCCCGGGGTTATCTGCTGGAGCGCGGCGTGTCGGCCCAGAGCCAGACGCGCTTCCGCATCGGCTTTGCGCCAGATAGCCGCAATGGGCTCAAGGAGCATCTGGCGCAGAACGGCGTCTCGGCGCAGGACATGATCGATACCGGGCTCGTGGCCAGCCGCGAGGACGATCCGCTGACCTATGATCGGTTCCGTAACCGCGTCATGTTCCCGATCATGGATTTCCGCGGCCGGGTCATTGCCTTTGGCGGCAGAGCCATGTCGGCGGACGTGCCCGCGAAATATCTCAACTCGCCCGAGACCGAGCTCTTCAGCAAGCGGCGGACGCTCTACAACGGGCAGACGGCGCGGCAGGCGGCGCGTGACGGCAGCACGGTGGTGGTGGTGGAAGGCTATCTCGACGTGATTGCGGCTGTGTCGGCGGGGTTCGAGGGCACGGTGGCGCCGCTGGGCACCGCAATGACGGAGGAGCACCTCCAGATGCTCTGGCAGATGACCCCCGATCCGGTGCTGTGCTTTGACGGCGACAAGGCCGGCCTCAAGGCGGCGGAGCGGGCGGCCGACCTGGTGATGCCGCATCTAAAGCCCGGCTACACGGTCCGCATTGCGACGCTCCCCGAGGGGCAGGACCCCGATGACCTGATCAAAGCCCAGGGGCGCGGTGCTTTCGCCGATGTGATCGACCGGGCGCGGAGCCTGTCCGACGTGATCTGGAGCATGGAAACCGGTGGGCTGGTGCCGGAGACACCCGAGGCGCGCGCGGCTTTGCAGGCGCGGCTGCGCGAGCGGTCCAACGGCATCCAGGACAGTTCGGTGCGCTTTCACTATGCGCAGGCGTTCGATGAAAAGCTGCGCGCCTTCTTCGCTCCGGTGCGGCAGAACCGGTTCGAGCCGCGTGGCGGGCAGCAGCGCTATGGGCAGAGTGGGGCCTATGGCTATCCGAGCCGGGGCACGCCGCGCCTCGTGGTCAGCGATACCCTGCGCAATTCGCGGCTGCTGAAACCCGGCACCATGGCGGAGGCGACGCCGCGCGAGGCGGCCATCATTATCAGTCTCGTCAATCACCCGGCGCTGGTCGAGGACAAGTTCGAGACACTGGCAGCACTCGACTTCGAAACGCCCAATGCACAAAAAGTGATGAGCGAAATTCTGAGCCTTGTAGTGCGCCACCACGACATCTCGGCCGATGATCTCAAGGCGGCTTTAGGCGTGCGTGGCCATGGTCCGGCACTGGACAAAATGAGTGATGTTCTGAACCGCCAGGGCGTGTGGCAGATCGCGTCGGAGATCGCTCTTGTGGATGCCGAGACCGGATTGAGTCACGCGCTGGCCTTGCATAACAAGAAAGTTCAGCTAAATAGGGAACTCAAGGCAGCCGAAGCGGCGCTGGGCGAAGACCCGAGCGAAGAAACCTTTGAAAGGCTGCGGGACATCAAGAACCAGATTACCACTGTCGATGGCACAGAGGCATTGATCGAAGGATTTGGTTCGTTATCGGGACGCGCGACACGCAGCTTTTAGGGGATGCCTCTAGAAGTCCGCGAGTACGCGCGATTTTGCATATGGCGATATGTGAAGTCATCCGGGCGAACCTCGGTCGCATCCAGGCGTTAACGCCTGAGTGACCGAACCTTTACCTTGCCTTGAGGTGTCACCACTTAAGCCTTACCCGGACCCGGGCGCTACGGGTTCCGACGGAGTACCACATGGCCACCAAGGCAGCACCCAAGACCACCAAGGAAACCGAGAAGCCGGAAGCCGGCGCCCCCGAGGCGACGAATGACTCCCCGCTGCTCGACCTTTCCGACGCCGCCGTCAAAAAGCTCATCAAGGTCGCCAAGAAGCGCGGCTACGTGACCTATGAGGAACTGAACGCGGTGATGCCTTCGGACGAGGTGTCGTCCGAGCAGATCGAAGATTTCATGTCCATGTTCTCCGACATGGGCATCAACGTCGTTGACGAAGACGAGGTCGAAGAGACCGAAGTCGAGAAGGACGAGGAAGACCAGGGCCAGGAAGTCGCTCCGAGCAGCGGCACCGCGGTCTCCACCACGTCCAATACCAAAGCCGGTTCGGATCGTACCGACGATCCGGTGCGCATGTACCTGCGCGAAATGGGCTCGGTGGAACTGCTGAGCCGCGAGGGCGAAATCGCCATCGCCAAGCGCATCGAGGCCGGTCGCGAGACCATGATCGAGGGCCTCTGCGAAAGCCCGCTGACCTTCCAGGCCATCATTATCTGGCGTGAGCAGCTCGCTCAGGGCGAAATCCTGCTGCGCGACATTATCGACCTCGAAGCCACCTATGCCGGCCCTGACGCCAAGCAGGCAGCTCCGGCGCCGGACCTGGTGAATCTCAACGCCGCTCCAAGACCGGAAAGCGTCGTCGAAAAGCCCAAGGCGGCTGCTGCGCCCAAGCGCGCCGGCTCGGGCGACGAGGACGATGACTACGTGCCCGAGGAGCCGCAGGCTCCGCAGGATCCTGCCCCGGATGACGATGACGACGAGTTCGAAAACGCGCTGTCGTTGTCGGCGATGGAAGCCGAGCTCAAGCCGCAGGTGGTGGAAACCTTCGATCGCATCGCCAGTGCCTATGGGCAGATGCGCGAGATGCAGGACCGGCATGCCGAGGATCGTTCGGCCTCGGTCTCGGATGCCGATACCAAGAAGCTCGACGTGCTGCGCGGCGAAGTCATCGCCGACGTCAAGTCGCTGTCACTCAACGCCAGCCGTATCGAAAGCCTGGTCGAACAGCTCTACGACATCAACAAGCGCCTGGTGAAGCTGGAAGGCCGGCTGCTACGCCTTGCCGAAAGCTATGGCGTCAAGCGCGAGAAATTCCTCGAAAGCTACTACGGCCAGGAAGTGAACCCAGCCTGGGAAGAAGGGCTCGCGAGCTTCGACGGCAAGGGCTGGGGCGAATTTGCCAAGCGCGAAGCCGACACCATCCGCGAAATCCGCGGCGACGTGGCGACGCTGGCGACGGAAACCGGCCTCGACATCGCCGAATACCGCCGCATCGTGCACAAGGTGCAGAAAGGCGAGCGCGAAGCTGCGATCGCCAAGAAGGAAATGGTCGAGGCCAATCTTCGCCTCGTGATTTCCATCGCCAAGAAGTACACCAATCGCGGCCTGCAGTTCCTCGATCTGATCCAGGAAGGCAATATCGGCCTGATGAAGGCCGTCGATAAGTTCGAATATCGCCGCGGCTACAAGTTCTCCACCTACGCGACCTGGTGGATCCGCCAGGCGATCACCCGCTCGATCGCCGACCAGGCGCGTACCATCCGTATTCCGGTGCACATGATCGAGACGATCAACAAGATCGTCCGCACGTCCCGCCAGATGCTGCATGAAATCGGCCGCGAACCGACCCCTGAGGAACTCAGCGAAAAGCTGCAGATGCCTTTGGACAAGGTCCGCAAGGTGCTCAAGATCGCCAAGGAACCGATCTCGCTCGAAACGCCGATCGGCGACGAGGAAGATTCAAACCTGGGCGATTTCATCCAGGACGTGAACGCGATCCAGCCGATCGACGCCGCGATCCAGAGCAACCTGCGCGAGACCACGACCCGCGTGCTGGCGTCGCTGACGCCACGCGAGGAACGCGTGCTGCGCATGCGCTTCGGCATCGGCATGAACACCGATCACACGCTCGAAGAAGTCGGCCAGCAGTTCTCGGTGACCCGCGAGCGCATCCGGCAGATCGAGGCCAAGGCACTGCGCAAGCTCAAGCATCCGAGCCGGAGCCGCAAGCTGCGGAGCTTCCTGGATAACTAGGAGCGGCTGCCATGGCCGTTCCACGCCTCAAGCTGACCAGCATCCGCGCCATCGTGCCGTTCAAGCTGGTGGTGACGTTTTCCGATGGGTCGGGCGGCACATTCGATGCCGCGCCGATGATCGGCGAGCGGGGTGAAGGAACCGAGCCGTTGCGCGACCGGCGGTTCTTTGGCACGGTCGAACTGAAGAACGGCGTGCCGACCTGGCCGAACCACTTCGATGTCTCGCCGGATTGGCTGCGCGAGGAAATGGAAAAACGCGGCGAACTGCAATTGCCGCTGCCGGTCCGCCGCTTGCGCGGAACGGCACCAAACTAGGAGACGAACCATGTCGTTCTGGAAGAATTTGTTCGGTGGTGGTTCGTCGAACGCCGAGCCAGCCGGCGACAAGGTACTGGGCGAGGAAGGCTACAAGGGCTTCCTCATCAAGGCGATCGAGATGAGAGCCGGCAGCGAACTGCAGCTGGCCGGGACGATCGAGAAGGATATCGGCGGCGAACTCAAGACCTACCGGTTTGTTCGCGCCGACCGCATGAGTTCACGCGACGATCTGGTCGTTCTGGCGTTGTCCAAGGGCCGGCAGATCATCGACGAGCAGGGCGAAGGCATCTTCCGCTAGGCTCGACTAACCCGATTTATGGCACCGGCCGGATCTCGCGGACTGCAAGTCCTGCGAGGCCGGCCTGCCGCACAGGAGAATACCGATGGCCAAGAAACCCACATCGCGCGTCGAATTCGTGATGTTCGACATCATCTACGAGGACGGCACCCAACGCTCCAACCGCAAGGTGGATGCCAGCCTGCTGGGCGGCCTCGACGGCGATGAGCCGGCCCGCGAGGCCATCATGGAGCAGGATCGCGCCATCTCGGAACGGTCCGGCCTGCCGCCACTGGCGATCAAGACCATCAGGCGTTCAGGGAAGTAAGCCGCCTTCCGGGAACACTGGATTCTCCTTCATGCGTCATCACCCGGCCCGACCGGCATCCGGATGGGCGCGAGCGCAATGATCTGCTAGTTCCCTAGCGCCTTGTCCACCGCCGGCTTCACGACAGTTCCATACAGCTCGATCGCCTTCATGACCTTGTCATGTGGCAGCGTGCCAACGCTCAGCTGCAGGCCAAAGCGGTCATGCTTGAACCACTCGTGCTGCATGAGGATCTTGTCGATGATCTCCTGCGGCGATCCCATGAAATAGGCGCCGTGCGGGGTCGCACCGGCGTCAAACTGCGCGCGGGTGGTTGGCGGCCAGCCGCGTTCCTTGCCGATGCGGCTCATGGCGGCGCTGTGGGCCGGGAAGGCGACATCCCGTGCGTCCTGGCTGTCGGCAGCGATGAAGCCGTGAGAACTGATGCCCACGGGCAGGCTCTTGGGGTCGCGGCCGACCTTTTCGGCGGTCTCGCGATAGAACTGCACCAATGGAGCAAACTGCTGGGGCTGGCCGCCGATGATGGCGATCATCAGGGGCAGGCCGTAATAGGCCGCTCGGGCGACGGAATTGGGCGTGCCGCCAACAGCAATCCAGACCGGCAACGGTTCCTGCACCGGCTTGGGATAAATCTCGATGCCGGGGATGGGCTTGGTATGGGTGCTCCCCGGCCAGGTGACCTTGCCACCTTCACGAATCTTCAGCAGCAGTTCGAGTTTTTCCTCGAACAGGCTGTCGTAGTCGTTGAGGTCGAGCCCGAAGAGCGGGAAGCTTTCGACGAAGGAGCCGCGGCCGGCCATGATCTCGGCGCGGCCATTGCTCAGCAGGTCTAGCGTCGAGAACTGCTGCCAGACACGGATGGGGTCTTCCGAGCTCAGCACGGTGACAGCCGTCGAGAGGCGGATGGTCTTGGTGCGCGCCGCCGCTGCCGCGAGAATGGTCACCGGGGCAGAGGCGACGAAATCGGGTCTGTGATGTTCCCCAAGACCGTAGAAGCTCAGACCGAGCTGATCGGCCAGTTCGATTTCCTCGAGCAGGTCCTTGAGCCGTTCGGCGGGGCTTTGCAGCGCATCGCCGTTCAACGGATCGGCGGTGTTTTCAGCGAAAGAGTAAAGTCCGAGTTCCATCTGGATGACTCCTGGTTGGGTCACAGATGGCTGGCCTCGCGGATGCAATCAAGAACGCACACGGGTGTAACCGCGCGCCTTGGTGGCGCGCGGCGATCTCTCAGACGTTGCTGGCGGAAGGCGTATAGGCGAAGGGAGCGGCTGGCGCTGCGGCGGGTTCCGGGGCCTTTTCGCCTGCGGCCTTGTGGATTTCAGCAACGAGGGCGGGTGCGAGGCGGAGCTTGGACGCCAGTGCATCTAGATACGCACGCTCCGACGCGGTGTCCGCGGTGATGGCCACCAGCGAGGCAGCGTAGATTTCAGTGGCGTGCTCGGGCGTGTCGGCGCGGGCAACGACGGCATTGATGTCGAGGGGGCTCGAGAGTTCGTCGAACACCCAGGCTTTTTCCTCAGGGGAGAGGTTCATGGTCTCCAGCTTGCTGAAGATGGCCTCTTTTTCGTCGGCATCGATGCGGCTGTCGGCCTTGGCGGCAGCAATCATGGCGCGGACGAGGGTCTTGCCGAGTTCTTCCTGGCCATGGCTGTCACTGGCTGCGGGGATGAATGCATCCTGCGCCGGAGCTTGAGCCCGAGCACCCTGCTGATTGTTCTGGTAGTTCTGCCACGCGTTGTAGGCGAGGCCACCGACAGCTGCAACGGCGCCGAGCTTGACGGCATTGCCTGCGAGCTTGCCCAGGCCACCACCGCTCAGCAGCATGCCGGCAGCGAGACCCGCGGCACCGGTCATTGCGGTGCGCTGGGTGTTGGGGTCGGTCTGGAGGGCTTTGACGATCTGGTCGATATTGAACATGGAGGCTCCCTTATTTTTCGCTTTTGCACATGGGGATCGAGCTGGCCAGGTGCAAGGCGCCTGATCGGGACGTAATGCCGCGCATAAAAAGTAAGACCCCGGCGGGGCGGCCGGGGTCTCCTTTCGATGTCATCAGAGGGAGGGCTGATGGCATCCGGGAAGTCGTCTAGATGCTACCGTTAGACAGCAGGCTCGGCAGCAGGTTCAGCGGCCGGGGCCGGTTCAGCAGCCGGAGCAGCTTCAGTCGCCGGAGCCTCAACGGCCGGGGCTTCCGTAGCCGGAGCCGCATCAGTCGCCGGAGCGGCCGGTGCCTCGGTCATGGGGGCGGCGTCCGTGGCCGGAGCCGCAGGGGCTTCAGTCATCGGGGCCGGAGCCAGGGCCGGGTCAGCGGGAGCTTCGACGGCAGGGGCGCCGTTCACGTCAACCGTGGTCGACGGGCCCGAATTGGCAGAGAACACCAGATAGCCGATGGCCAGCAGGGCCAGGGCGACGATGATGCCGACGAACCAACCGGTACCACTGCTTTCGCGGGTATAGACGGTCCGGTTGCCGTCGTTGGTATAAACGGTATCGCGTTCAGGGGTAGCCATGAGTTCGCTCCTTTTGTTTCACCGTATGGCAAAGAAACGCGGGCTTTTTGTTTTCGTTCCCGAATCCGTGATCACGCTACGCGCAGATTGTCGCGGTCAAAATTACAATTTCCATTCAATGACTTGCTGGGTGCCCATCTGAAAGAAATTCCAGGGCCGTCAGCAAAAAACAAAGGAATCTGTCAGAGATCTGGCGCTTTTTCCTTGCCGGGCTTCTTGGAAATCCGGTCAATCACGGCCAGGAACAGTGCCGAAGCGATGAAGGTGATGTGGAGGATGGTGTACCACATGATCTGTTCGTTGGTGTATTGCGGCACGTTGAGGAATATCTGGAGCAGGTGGATCGAGGAGATCGCCACGATGGTGGACGCGACCTTGATCTTGAGCGAACCGGCATCGATCTGGCCGAGCCAGTGCACATCGTCTTCATTGTCGAAACGCGACACGAAGTTCTCGTAGCCCGAGATGATGACCATCACCACAAGGCTGGCGATGAGCGCGGCGTCGATCAGGCCGAGAATCTTGAGGATGGTCTCGGTTTCGTCCATTCCCATCATGTGGCTGGCGAAATCCCAGACCTTGGCGCCGAAAGCGACGGCGTAGAGCGCCAGCGCCAGTCCAAGACCGATATAGAACACCACCAGCAACCAGCGTGATGCTAGGATGATGCTTTCGACGAAGATTTCCAGCCGCTTCATGGGACGCTCCAGCACTCGGTGCTGCTGAATAACACCTTCCATGCATCTGGCAAGGCGGCTTGCCGACGCAGCGCCGCAAAGCAAAAGGCCGGGCACATGGCCCGGCCTTTCTCATTGAGATATCGATAGCCTAGTTGGCGGCGACAGTGATCAGCGGCGTGATGCGGCGGATGGTGACGCGACGGTTTTCGCGCTCGCCGGCCTCGGTGCGGATCTTGAGGTAGCGCTCGCCATAGCCCTGAGTGGCCAGGTTTTCCGGCGGCACGCCGTAGAAGTCGGTCAGGATGCGAGCCACCGTGGCGGCGCGCTGGTCCGACAGGCCCAGGTTGGAGATTTCCGAACCCACGGCGTCAGTGTGACCCTCGATGAGGAAGGTCTCGCCGGGGTTGCGCTCCAGGAGGGCCAGCATGGCGTTGGCAGTAGCCGACAGGGCGCCAACCTGGTCGCGACCAATAGTGGCCGCGCCGGTATCGAAGGTCAGCCCGCCGACTTCAAGGCGGCGCACGCTGTCACGAAGACGGGCAGAGCGCTTAACCTCGTCGATGGAGTACAGGCGGGCAACCTGCTCGACAGGCGGCTGGCTGAAGAAGTCCTCGAGTTCGCCTTCGTCAGCGTCGCGGGCGTCCAGCACGTAGTCCTGCACCGGAATGTTCAGGCGAAGCGGCGGCAGGTCGTCGCCCGGATCACGCCAGACGATGAGATCCTCGTCGTAGCGATCATCGAAGGTGGCGAGGACATATTCGCGTCCATCGGGTGCAAAGCGCGAACGACGGAGAATATCGCCATTGCGGTTGCGGACGGTCACGATCTGGCTGCCATCAGGACGCGTGATCACTTCGCGGACGCGGCCATTGGCCAGGTTCTCGTAGTAGATCTCATCTTCCTGCGGGTTGTAGAAGCGATCGGTATCCTGGCCAATAGAATTGACCACCAGCTGGGTGCCAACCTGCAGGATAACCTGAGTGATGAGGTCGCCAGCATTGACAGAGGTGATCGGTGACTGCTCGACAACGGTGACGTTGTTCTGCTGACCGATATTGTTCTGCGTATTATTGGTGACGTCGCCATTCACCGTGGTGTTGGTCACGTTGTTGGTGATGTTGTTGATGTAGTTATTGGTGACGGTCTGATTGACCGTGGTGTTGCCAGTGGCTTCCACGGCGGTGCCCTGCTCAGCCACGGCAGACTCGGCCGGTGCGGCAGCAAAGGCCTGAATGTCGGCGGACTGGGCCGAGAAATCGCTCTCAGGCAGTGTTTCGAGAGTGACGACCGTCGCCTCGGGCGCTGGTGCGACTGGTGCGGCATCCGCCGCTGGCGCGGCTGCAGGGTCGACAGCCGGGGTAGCATCCTTGCCGGAATCCGTCAGGGGAGCAGCATCGCCAGTCGAGCCTTCAGGCACGGCTTCGGTTGGCATCGCGGCGGGATCAGCCACCGGCGCTGCAGGGTCGACTGCCGGCACTGCAGGGTCCGCCACAGGTGCTGCAGGATCAGCTGCTGGAGCCGCGGGATCAGCGGCGGGGGCGGCTGGCAGGCCCGGCACGGCTGGGAGGGTCAGGCCATATTGAGCCAGGCAGGAATCGACGTCAGCGAAGCCAGCCTCGGCGCAAAGCGCCGCGATCTGGGCTTGGGCGTCGGCAATCTGGGCCTGTGCCGCGACGGCATCACCACCGGCCATCAGGTCGGCAACGGCAGTGTTGTAGAGGTCGATCTGGGCTTGCAGGTCGGCAGAAATGTCTACGGTAGTAGCAGCTGGTGCTGGTTCGACCGCCGGAGCCGGTTCAACAGCGGGCGCCTCCTCAGCGACCGGAGCTTCCTCCACGGCCGGAGCTTCTTCGGCAGCAGGTGCGGGTTCTTCAGCCGCGGGAGCAGCGGGCTCGGCGGCGGGAGCGGCTTCCACAGCAGGTGCGGGTTCTGGTTCGGGCTCAGCAGCGGCCTCGGGTTCCGGCGCCGGCTCGGGAGCGGGTTCGGGAGCCGCTTCGACTACCGGTGCCTCTTCGACGGGAGCGGCTTCCTCAACGGGCGCCGCTTCCACTGGAGCCGCTTCCTCGACGGGCGCGGCTTCCGGAGCGGGCTCTTCGACAGGCGCGGCCTCAACGGGCGCGGCGCCGGCGGAGACGGCGGCAATGCACTCGTCAATGCTGGCGTAGCCAGCGACGATGCAGAGTTCGGTCAGGCTGGCCTGCGCGGCTTCGAGCGCGGTGGCGTCACCGGATGCCTGAGCGGCTGCATAAGCCTGATAGGCGGCAACGAGGTCGCCATCCTGCGCGCGCACGGTCAGCGGCAGCAGGGCCATGAGACCGATGCTGGTGCCGGTCAGTAGCCAATTTCTAAGGCGCATTGTTCTTTTTCCTTATGTCGGTGGACATTTGATCCAAGCATCGCGATGCCAGTCTGAACGCAAACTGAACGTATCCTGTCGGTCGATCGAGCGATGCGAATTCCCCGCAATGCCCGCAACGCCTCGGTTCGGCGTTAGTTCCTCTCGGCGGGCGGATAGACCGTGGCCTGCGGAACGTGGCGCCAATGCGGCGGAGTGGACGGATCGACTGCCGATGCGCTTGGCCCGGTGGCGGCGATCATGGTAGGCCGGACGGATGCAGCAGGCAGTCGATACGCTCACCATTCCGACGCAGGGGCAAGGCCTCTACGAATTCACGCATGCCGTACGGCAGTTCGTTACAGCCGCCGATGTCGCCAGCGGACTGTTGACGGTTTTTGTCCGTCACACCTCCTGCTCGCTGCTTATCCAGGAAAATGCCGATTCGGACGTCAAGACCGACCTCGAGGGCTTCTTCCGGCGGCTGGTACCGGAAGGCATGGACTGGCTGGCCCATACGACCGAGGGACCGGACGACATGCCTGCGCATATCAAAGCGGCGCTGACGCAGACATCGATAGGCATTCCGGTCATGGACGGCCAGCCGGCATTCGGCACCTGGCAAGGCATCTACCTTTTCGAGCACCGCAGCCGTCCGCACCGCCGCGAGGTCGTGCTGCACCTGATTGGAGACCGATGAATGGATTGGGCGACGCTGCTTGGATACTGGCCCTTTGTGCTCGGACTGATGGCAACGGGCGTGGTGTCGGGGGTGGCGGCGGGCCTGCTCGGCATCGGGGGCGGGGCGATCATCGTGCCGGCCTTGAGCAATGCTTTGCTGCTGCTCGGCTACGATGCAGACGTGGTGCAGCATGTTGCCGTGGGGACGTCGCTAGCCATCATCATTCCAACCGGGATCATGAGCGCTCGGGCGCATTACAAACGTGGCGCACTCGACCTCAAGGTGCTGCGGCTGTGGACGCCGTTCATCGTCGCCGGCACATTCATCGGCGGGTTGATGGCGGGGCTGTTCTCCGGTGACGTGCTCCGCATCGTCTTCGCGGTCATGGCCTTCGTCATTGCGGCCAATATCGTCTTCGCCTTCCAGACCAGGCTGATGGGGCATCTCAAGGGCTCCGCGCCGACGCACAGGGCATCGGCCTTCGTCGTCGGCTACATCTCGTCGTTGATGGGGATCGGCGGTGGCTCGCTGACGGTGCCGACATTGGTGGCATTCGGGGCGACCATGCATTCCGCGGTCGGCACCTCGGCGGCCATCGGCGTGGCCATTGCCGTATCGGGAACGCTTGGCTTCATCATTTCCGGCTGGAGTGCCACCGGCCTGCCGCCACTGAGCCTGGGCTACATCAATCTGGTGGCGCTGGTGCTGGTAGCAGTCCTCGCCGCGCTCTTCGCCCCGCTGGGTGCGGCGCTGGCCCACCGTCTGGACCAGAAGACGCTCAAATACGTGTTCGCGGTGTTCCTGGTTGTGGTGGGGCTCAACATGCTGTGGAAGGTGCTGGCCGGTTAAAACAAAGCCCCGCACGATGGCGGGGCCTTGCTTGATCAGGTTGGTGGGGACGGGTGACTACGGTATTTCCGATCGTCCCCACCGCCCAAGCCCCCCCGAGAGGGGTATGGGTATTTGTTACTTCGCGTCGGTGTCCAGTTCCCACTGAACGTTGACGTTGATGGAGAAGGCCAGCTCGCCCGCCTCGACCGGCACTGCGGCGGACTGCGCGTCAGCCCGCATTGAGTACATGGCGACGGGCTGCGGCGGATTGAAGCCCTGGCCCTCAGAAATCGACACGATTTCGTCGAGCTTGCCGCCGGCGATGGTGGCGTAAAGCTCTGCCTTGGCGCGGGCATCGGCAAAAGCGGCCTTGCGTGCGTCGTCATAAAGCGCAGATGGATCCGCCACCGAGAAGCTTACGCCGTTGATGGTGTTGGCACCCACGGTTACCGACTTGTCGAGAATGCTGCCGAGCGCGTCGAGTTGGCGCACCGTGATGGTCACGGTGTTGCTGACCTGGTAGCCATTGATCTTGGGCGGCAGCGAATAGCCGTTGGCATCGCGCTCGTCGGTATAGACATAGTTCGGATTGACCGAGAAGCCGGAGGTCTGGATATCGCGGGCCTCGATGCCGGCCGCCTTGAGTTCGGCGATGAGCTCGGCCATGGCCGCGGTATTGGCGTCGAGGGCTTCGCGAGCGGAGGCGCCTTGCGTGGTCACGCCCGAGTTGATCTGCGCCATGTCCGGCGCTGCCATGACCTCGCCGCGGCCCTCAATGGAAATCGTGCCGGCATAGGCAGGCAACGAGAGGCTGGCGAGCAGGGCGAAGGGAACGAGAGCAGCAAGACGACGCATAGTGGACACTCCATAAGGTATCGAAGGGGACTACTCCCCATCCATTGCGTCAGTATTGCGGCGCAGATGAACCGGAGTTGAACGCGGCTGTGGACAGCGGTTCATCGACAAAAGTATGACTTATGCGGCTTGCTTTTGAGGGTCGCGGTGGGGTACTCACTGCCCTGACATTTCAGGGGCGGACCATGGGCGACAGGCACTATCCAGACGGCACACTGCTCGGCCGGGCCCGGATCCCGGGGCACGCTCATCCCCGTATCGTGACGGTCCGCAATGGCGAACTGATCGATATCACCGCCAAGGGTTTTGCCACGGTGCGCGATATTGCCGAGGGCGGCAATGCGGCGCGGCACGTGCAGAATGCTTCCGGAAAGAGCCTTGGCAGCGTTGATGACGCCCTGGCCAATTCGGTCGCCGCCAACACCGATTCCGCCCGGACCAGCCTGCTGTCTCCGATCGACCTGCAGTCGATCAAGGCTTCCGGCGTTACCTTCGTCGTGTCGCTGCTCGAGCGCGTCATCGAGGAGCAGGCGCGCGGGGACAAGGCGCGGGCCGATGCACTGCGCGGCGATATTCTCGGCCTGATCGGCACCGACCTCAGCGAGCTGGTGCCCGGCTCCGAGACGGCAATGAAGGTCAAGGCGGCACTGATCGAGCGCGGCGTGTGGAGCCAGTATCTCGAAGTGGGTATCGGCCCGGACGCCGAGATTTTCACCAAGGGTCAGCCGATGAGTTCGGTGGGCTATGGTGCCGAGGTGGGGCTGCATCCGGTGTCCAGCTGGAACAATCCCGAGCCGGAAGTGGCGCTGCTGGTGACCAGCAAGGGCGAGATCATCGGCGCGACGCTGGGCAATGACGTCAACCTGCGCGACGTGGAAGGCCGTTCGGCGCTGCTGCTGGGCAAGGCGAAGGACAACAATGCTTCGGCATCGCTCGGCCCGTTCATCCGGCTGTTCGATGGCGCCTTCACCCTCGAAACCGTCAAGCAATCCGAGATTGCCCTGCGCGTCGAGGGCGAGGACGGCTATGTCCTCGAGGCGCATTCCTCGATGAGCCAGATTTCCCGCACCCCCGAGTCACTGGTGGCCGCCACCATCGGCGGGCATCACCAGTATCCCGACGGGCTGGTGCTCTATCTCGGCACCATGTTCGCTCCAGTCAAGGAT
>JBARWY010000234.1:0-59559 GCA_049647065.1 Devosia sp.
GATCCCGATTTCCTCAAGCTGCCCGAGGAAGTCATCATCGCCACCATCCGCGCCAACCAGAAGTGTTTCTGCCTGCGCGATGCGGGCGGCAAGCTGGCGCCCAATTTCATCATCACCGCCAATACAGTGGCGTCCGATGGCGGCGCGGTCATTACCGCGGGCAATGAGCGCGTCATCCGCGCCCGCCTCAGCGATGCCGCCTTCTTCTACAACGGCGACCTGGCGCTGCCGCTCGAGCATGGCCTGCCCAAGCTCGAAGAGACCGTGTTCCATGCCAAGCTCGGCACGCAGTTCGCCCGCGTCGAGCGGCTGGTAAAGCTGGCCGGCGAAATCGCGCCGCAGGTCGGTGCCGACCCGGAACGCGCCAAGCGCGCCGCCATGCTGTCCAAGGCCGACCTCACCACCGGAATGGTCGGCGAATTCCCCGAATTGCAGGGCCTCATGGGCCGCTACTACGCCGCCGCGCAGGGCGAACCATCAGATATCGCGACCGCCGTCGAGATGCACTACAAGCCACTCGGCCCGACCGACAAGGTGCCGACCGAACCTGTGTCGATCGCGGTGGCCCTGGCCGACAAGCTCGATCTGCTGACCGGCTTCTGGGCTATCGACGAAAAGCCCACCGGCTCGCGCGATCCGTTTGCGCTGCGCCGTGCGGCGCTGGGCGTGATCCGGATTATCTCGGAAAATGGCCTGCGTTTCCCGCTCAAGGTCGAGCCCGACCTGCTGGCCTTCTTCCATGATCGCCTCAAGGTGTCGCTACGCGACGCAGGGGCGCGGCACGATCTGGTCGATGCGGTGATTTCCGCCGACAGCCACGACATCCTGCAGGTCACCCAGCGCGCCGAGGCACTCTCGGCGCTGCTGTCCTCCGCCGACGGACAAAACCTGCTGGCGGGCTACAAGCGCGGCGCCAACATCCTTGCCGCCGAGGAAAAGAAGGACGGCAAGGCCTATGCCGGCGCCGTCGACCAGGATGCCCTGAAGCTCCCCGAAGAGACGGCACTGGCCTTCGCCGTTGATGCCGTGCACGCCGCAGTGTCGAGCCATGTGGCCAAGGACGACTACAAGGGCGCCATGGCCGAACTGGCGACCTTACGAGCCCCGGTGGATGCTTTCTTCACCGCCGTACTGGTCAACGATGCCGATCCGGCTGTTCGCACCAATCGCCTGAACCTGCTGGCTCGACTGCGCGACACCATGCATCTCGTGGCCGATTTCTCGAAGGTCGCAGGCTAGGCTGGCACCGCGCACATAACGCCACCCAGCGTCGTGCCGAACATGAAAAAGGCGTTGCCCTGCGGGTCCGGGGTAAAGCTGCCGCTGAGCTCGATATCGGCCAGCGGACCGCTGATGGCGTTGACGTTGTTGCCGGACGAGGCCACCTGGCCAACGCCGCCAATCGTGGTGCTGGACGCGAATTCGTAGTCGCCACCGACCAGTAGCGTCAGCGTACCAAACGCCTGGCCGTCCAGGTCGATACATTGATAGACCCCTGGGGGCGGGAACTGCGCCATAGCCGGCGCGGTTGTCACGGAAAGCGCGGCTAAGGTGATTGCAATTGCTCGAAACATCACCAGATGATGCGCCACGCCGTTGCCACTGCCAACTCAAACCGGCGCTACTAGGGATATTTGCATGAGTGTTGGTCTGCTGGCCTTGCTGGACGATGTCGCTGGCTTGGTGAAGGTTGCGGCGGCGTCGCTCGACGATGTGGCCGGGCAGGCCGCCAAGGCCAGCGTCAAGGCGGCGGGCGCCGTCATCGACGACGCCGCTGTAACCCCGAACTATGTGCACGGCTTTGCCGCCGATCGCGAGCTGCCGATTGTCGGCAAGATCGCCTGGGGCTCGATCAAGAACAAGCTGCTGTTCCTGCTGCCGGCGGCACTGCTTCTCAGCCTCTTTGCGCCCTGGCTGATCACCCCGCTATTGATGATCGGCGGTGCCTACCTCTGCTACGAGGGCGCCGAGAAGGTGTTCCATGCCCTGGCGCCCCATGACGCCGAAGTGCATGAAGCGGGTCTGGAACCAGTCGCCATCGAGCCGCAAACCCTCGAAGACCAGAAGGTTGCCGGCGCCATCCAGACCGATTTCATCCTATCGGCTGAGATAATGACCATCATCCTCGCGGCCATAGAGGTTCCCGATTTCTGGACCCGTGCCGCCATCCTTGCCGTCGCCGGCGTCGGCATCACCGTCGCGGTCTATGGCGTCGTCGCGCTGATCGTGAAGGGCGATGATTTCGGTGTCTGGACGGCGCGCAATGCCCG
Source organism: Devosia sp. (assembly GCA_049647065.1). GTDB lineage: Bacteria > Pseudomonadota > Alphaproteobacteria > Rhizobiales > Devosiaceae > Devosia. The sequence continues at coordinate 2,271 of JBARWY010000234.1, forward strand.
TACCGGCGTGGGCCGGGCCTTCGGCCGCGGCCTGGTATCCTTCATGCCGGTCTTCATGCAGGTCCTCAGCGTCATCGGCACCGCCGCCATGACTTGGGTCGGCGGAAGCATCATCGTGCATGGCCTGTACCAGTTCGGCTTTGCCGGCCCCGAACACATTGTCGAAGCCGCCGCCCATTGGGCCGAACACGCCATGCCTGCCATTGCAGGCGTCGCCGGCTGGTTCGCCACGGCGCTGGTCGATTTCGTCATCGGGCTCGCTTTGGGCGCGGCGATGATCCCGGTCGCGGGATATGTGATTGCACCGGCATTGAAGGCGGCAAAGGGGCTGCTGCCCAAGCGGGCGTGACGCGCTTCTCCCCCAAGAGAAAAGGTAATCAGACCGGCGGCATCAGCCTCTCATCGCGCCGCTTCGGCTTGAAAGGCGCCATGCCTTCATTGGCGAGCTGATCGGCACGCTCGTTGAGTTCGTGCCCGGCATGGCCCTTGACCCATTTCCACTCGATCTTGTGCCGCTTGGTGGCCTCGTCGAGCGCCTGCCAGAGTTCGAGATTCTTCACTGGCTTCTTGTCGGCGGTCTTCCAGCCGTTGCGCTTCCAGCCATGCATCCAGCTCTGCACGCCATTCTTGACGTACTGGCTGTCGGTATGAAGCTCGACCGTGCAAGGGCGCTTGAGCGCGTTGAGCGCTTCGATGGCGGCGGTTAGCTCCATCTTGTTGTTGGTGGTCAGCGCCTCGCCGCCCTTCAACTCCTTGGTGTGCCCGCCATATTCGAGGATGGCTCCCCAGCCGCCCGGCCCCGGATTACCCGAACAGGCGCCGTCGGTATGGATGATGACGGTCTCAGTCATGTTCTGTCGGGCGCTCGTAGATGTGGAACTGGATGCCGTGCCCGTTCGGCTCGGTTTCGACATGGGTGCGGACCATGCCGATCTTTCCGAGGACGGAGAGCGAAGGGATGTTTCGGGTGTCGGCCATGCCGATGAACCGGGGCGCGTCCGTGTCCCGGAAGATCCAGTCGCGGAGCGCCGTCGCTGCCTCTGTCGCATAGCCCTGCCCCTGGTGCTGTTCGAACAGGGCAAAACCTAGCTCGGGCTCACCGGTAGGGGGATAAATGCCGTATCCGGCGCGGCCGATGAAGGCCCCATCGGACTTGCGCGTGAGCCGCAGCTTGCCCAGCCGACGCGTTTCGAACAGCTCGATCCAGTGGGCGACAGCGGTCTCGCACTGCGTTCGCGTCCACGATTTGCCATCGGCATTGAGGTAACGGGCAATGGCGTCGGTACCGTGCAGCCGCTCCAGATCGTCCACCTGGCCTATGCGCCAGCCCGACAGCAGCAGTCGCTCAGTTTCAAGCAGATCCAGTCCGCTCATCTGGCGACAGCGGCTTCGATGGTGCGGAGTTCGCGCGGAATGTTGAAGGCGATGTTTTCCTTGGCCGTGACGCGCGCCTCGACCTTGATGTCGTAGCGTTGCGCGAACGCCTCGATCACCTCGTCCACCAGCTGCTCAGGGGCCGATGCACCGGCGGAAACGCCGAGTGTGCGGATGCCTTCAAGTCGCGACCAGTCGATCTCCGAAGCCCTGTCCACCAGCATCGAGACCTTGCATCCGGCCCGCTCGGCTACTTCCACCAGCCGCAGCGAGTTGGACGAATTGGGTGAGCCCACCACGATCATCGCATCCACCTCCGGCGCCACGGACTTGATGGCCTCCTGCCGGTTGGTGGTGGCGTAGCAGATGTCTTCCTTGTGCGGGCCATTGATGGCCGGGAAACGCGACTTCAGCGCGCCGACGATCTCGCGGGTGTCGTCGACCGAAAGCGTGGTCTGGGTCACGAAGGCCAGCGTATCGGGATCGCGCGGTTCGAACACCCTGGCATCCGCCACCGTCTCGACCAGCGTGATGGCGCCCGGTGGCAACTGGCCCATCGTCCCCACGACTTCGGGATGGCCCTTGTGGCCGATCAGCACGATCTCGTGGCCCTCGGCAAAGTGGCGCTGCGCTTCCACATGCACCTTGCTTACCAGCGGGCAGGTCGCGTCAAGGAAGAACATGTTGCGGCTCTTGGCGTCCGCCGGCACCGATTTGGGCACACCATGCGCCGAGAACACCACCGGTGCATCCGTCTCCGGAATCTCGCTCAGTTCCTCGACAAAGATCGCGCCTTTATCGCGCAGGCCATCGACGACGTATTTGTTGTGCACGATGGCATGGCGCACATAGACCGGCGCGCCGTATTTCTCGAGCGCCAGTTCGACGATCTGGATGGCCCGGTCGACCCCGGCGCAAAATCCGCGCGGGGCGCAGAGCAGAATGTCTAGTTGTGGCCGCTTTTCCATATCAGTCAGATGCTTTCGCTGTTGCAGCAAGTCAAGTCTTGTTGCGGTCGCACGAGGTCATAGGCATTATGCACTCCTAATTATGGCAAGGGCTTAGCAGTGAGTTTGGCGCAGGAAATGTTCGCGATTGCCCCGGCCATGGGGAAGGCGAACCTGTCGGCCAGCCAGCTCAAGCTCCTGAGCGGCAAGGCCCGCTGGATTTTCCGCGTCGGCGAGGCCGGGTTCCCCACGGTGCCGACCATTGCGCTGACCCGCGCTGCCTGGGAATCCCTGCAGGGCGAGCGTGCCCGCAGGGAAACCAAGCTGCGCACCCACTGGGTGGCCTGCTTGTTCAAGCTGGTGGACAAGGACGCGGCGCCGCCCACTCTGGTGGTGCGAACCTCGGCAGCCACGCATAATGGCGGCCTGATGCCGGCCAAGATGGGCATCGCCGCGCCCGCCAATCCTGAAGACTCGGTCGATCCGACGCGACCTCTGGCCAAGGCCATCAAGGCGGCGTTCGACAGCTATGGCTTCGGACAGGGCTGGACCGGGCGCTCGGACGAAGACCGTGGCAAACAGATTGTGCTGGTGCAGGCTGCGGCCGATGGCGACATCGAGCAATTCCTGACCCGCAACGCGACCACGGGGGCTTTGGGGCCCGCGCCGGTCAATGGCGTGCCACTGCCGCGGATGTCGGAATCCATCACGGCGCTGGTCAACCTGCTCGACGCCAAGGCGGGCCGGCACATGTGCTGCACGGTGGCGATCAAGCGCGGGCAGGTGGTGTTCCTGTCGGCCCGGCCGTCCCAGGTGACGGCGGCGGCTGATCTCGAAGCGGCTGTGGACCGGGTTAATCGCAAGGTGTGGTCGGCGCAGAATGCGGTGAGCCGTGTCGATCCGACCCGTCTCACGCAGCTGCTGCATCCACGCCTGAAGTCGACCGATGGCGCGGCGCCCATCGCCACGGGTCTCGGCGTCTCGCCGGGCGCCGCCAGCGGCACCATCGTCTTCAATGCCGAGGACGCGGCCCGGCTGCGCGCGCGTGGCAAGCATTGCATCCTGGTGGTCAATGAAACCGGTCCGGCCGACATCGAAGGCATGAAGGCGGCGACAGGCATCCTCACCGCCCGCGGTGGCATGACCAGCCATGCCGGTGTCATTGCCCGCATCACCGGCAAGCCTTGCGTCGCTGGCGTGCGCACCCTGTCCGTCGACACCGCTGAAATGGTCTGCCGCATCGGCGACCGCGAGTTCCGCACCGGCGATCGCCTCACCATCGATGGCAGCGACGGCTCGGTCTATGCCGGCTCACTGCCGTTGGCCCAGCCCCACATCGGGGGTGCCATCAGCACCTTGCTCGGCTGGTCCGACGCCAGCCGTACCATCGCGGTCCGCACCAACGCGGAAACCGTCGAATCGGCGACGACCGCGCTCAGCTTTGGTGCCGAAGGCATCGGGTTGGCACGATCCGAGCACATGTTCTTTTCGCCCGAGCGCATGGTGGCTTTGCGCCGCGTCATTCTCAGCGAGGACGAGGATGATCGAAACCGCGCAATCAACGGGCTGGTGGATTACCAGACGGGGGATTATTCGGCGCTGTTCTCGACCATGAACGGACTGCCGGTGACGGTTCGGCTGTTCGATCCGCCCCTTCACGAATTCCTGCCGCGCAGCGAAGAGGAGATCGAGGAGACGGCGGCTTCGCTGGGGCTTGCCGTTCGCGCCCTGCGGCTCAACCTCGATCGCATTGCCGAGATCAACCCGATGTTGGGGCATCGCGGCGTCCGGTTGGCCATCACCTACCCGGAAATGCTGCAGATGCAGATGCAGGCGCTGATGGCCGGTGTCCGCTCTGCCAGCGAGAGGCAAAGTGAGCCGGTGGCCGTGGAAGTCATGGTGCCGTTCGTCTCCACGGCGAGCGAAGTCGCCTGGGTGCGCGACCGCGTCAACGCCATTGCCACCAATTCTGGCCTGCTGCGGACGGACCGGGTGAAGTTCTCCTTCGGCACCATGATCGAGTTGCCTCGCGCCTGCCTGCGCGCGGGCGAAATCGCGCAGATGGTCGACTTCTTTTCCTTCGGCACCAATGATCTGACCCAGACCACGTTCGGAATTTCGCGCGACGATGCACCGACGTTCCTTGCCGCCTATCAGCGCAAGGGCATCTATGAGCGCGATCCATTCGTCACCATCGACGAAAAGGGCGTCGGCGAAATGATCGCCATCGCCATCCAGCGTGGCCGGGCGGCCAATCCGAAGCTCAAGATCGGTATCTGCGGCGAACATGCGGGCGATCCGGCGTCGCTCAAATTCTTTGCCGGCCTGGGCGTCGACTATGTGAGTTGCTCACCCTATCGTGTCCCCGTGGCCCGGCTGACGCTGGCGCAGGCTTCTGCTTAAATAGCGGGACGACGATCCCTATATGCGAGGGACGAAGCCGGTCCAATTCCGGCGCAACGGGGGACGTTACCAACGTGAGATTATTGCCGGTTCTGGCGCTGCTGCCGCTGCTGAGTATTCCCGCCCCCGCCGCCATGGCCCAGACGACAGGTTCGCAGTGTGCCGCGATTGCCGACGATGCCGAGCGGTTGGCCTGTTTTGACGCCGCCTTTGCCGCACCAGTCGCTAGCGCCGCCAACCCAGTGGTCGTGTTCGAGTCCGAACAGCTTATTCCCGCCCGGCCCAATGGCCGCCAGCCGGCAACAATCACGGTATCGTGCGATGCCGGCACGCTGAATGTCGCTTTTGCCTTCGCCGGCAATACCATGTCGGCCTTGGGCAACGATGCCGGCGTTACCTGGCAGTTCGACCTGCAGGCAGCACGCAGTCGTACGCTGGCCGTCAACGAGGACAATACCGCCGTGGTGCTCGACAATAACAGGGACGCACTGGCTTTCATCCAGAGTGTCGAGGGAGCCACCAACCTCACCGTGCGGGTGACGCCGGTGAGCTCGCGTTCGCTCACGGTCCGCTACCGCCTCGATCAGTTCGCCGAGCAGGTCGCCCCCATTCGCGCTGCCTGCGGCCTCTGACGCCTGCGACAAATCCGCCTTCCACATTTCTGCCCCGTGCTCGCCATGGTTAACCCATTGCTGCGCCCCAAAGCCTGTTTACGCACCGCTAACCCTAATCAGACATCATAGCGATCATCGGCATTTTAGCGTCACTTTCGCCGATCAGTAGTTTTGTTGCGTAGTGTTGAGTAGCGTTTGATGGCATCTTCCCACCGGCCGGTGCAATCGCGCCCGGTCAGAGCGGTTCGCCGACATCCCTTCACCAGATTGCTGGTCGTCGGGATTTTTTGTGGCCTCGGCTATGTCGGGCTCACCAACGGCGCCTTTGGTCCCGCTTCCGATCTGGCTGACGCCTTGCCGTCCGAGGTCGCACTCGTCGCCGCCAGCATTTCCTATTCAGGCGTCGATCCAGTCATCACCGGGTCGGTCGACCACCTGTTCGAAACATCGAGCTTCACCGGCCCGAACCGCGCTGAAAAGGCCGACAGGATGCGGCCGCCAGTCGACGTACTGGCCATTTCCCGCAGCTTCGAGGAAGTCCGCATCCGTCTTGCTGCCCTGCGCGGCACGCCGGTCGATCCCACCGACCTGGGACAGTCGCGGATTGCCGACGTGGCTATCGAGGCGACGGGTGATGTCGAGATCGGGCCGCGCATGTCGGTGGCATCCATAGATTCCTCGACCGCGGCGGCGCTTGACGCCATCGCCGGCATCGCGCCCACATCGAGCACGCCAATGCCAGCCCTGGCCTCCGAGCAACTCGCCTATGCCCGTGCCAATGCCCCGGTTACCGGCGGCTTCTCGACCGGTAGTGCCATGCAGGTTTCGGACAAGGAGCTCTGGTGCCTCGCAACCGCCATCTATTTCGAAGCGCGCGGCGAGAGCTATCGCGGGCAGGTAGCGGTGGCGCAGGTAGTGCTCAACCGCGTCAAGGACCATCGCTATCCCGATACCATCTGCGGCGTGGTGTTCCAGAACCAGAGCCGGCGCAATTCCTGCCAGTTCTCGTTTGCCTGCGACGGTATACCCGAAACGATCAACGATCGCACGTCCTGGACGCAGGCCGAGGATATCGCGAGCCGCTTTACCGCGGGCCAGCTCTATCTGACCGAGGTTGGCGACGCGACGCACTACCACGCGACCTATGTCCGCCCGGCTTGGGCGCCCCGCATGAGCAAGGTCACCCAGATCGGCCTGCACGTCTTCTACAAGTTCAAGCGGGGCTGGCTGTTCGGCTAGTGGCGGTTGAAGCCGAAATAGGTGAACGAGCCCGCGTTTCCCGTGCTGAACGCCGACCAGCGACCGTTGGTCCAGTAGCGGAAGAAGTTGCGATCCGGCTCGGCCGATTCGACGCTTATGCCCGGATACTGAACGTGATTTGAAAACATCGCGTCGGTCGAATAGGTGCCGGTCGCTGTGGTGGTGATGGTCACATAACTGACCTGCCCCGCCTCGACCTTCTTGACCCGCGTGGTCGACAGCGGATCTGTCGCGACCCAATCGTCATAGTCGACCAAATACTCGCGCTCCTCGTATTTCACGAGGCGAGCCGCGTCGACGCCACTGATAGCCATCTCGTCACCGAAGGCCTCGATGACCATGCCGGGACCGATGGCCGCGAGGGCGGTGGCGCAAACAGCGCCCAGTGTCATACCGAGCAGCAGGTGGCGATCTGGCAGGTTCATGGCATCCGTCCCGAAATGAAGCGAGTGGCTACATTGTCTTAAGGGATTAGAAACCATACCGACCCCGACAGGGCAAAGTTAACCCCCGGTTAGGGTTAATCTCCACAGCGGGCCAAGGCCCGTTAGCTAGACCGAGAGCGCCTCGAACGCATCGATGAAACGATCATGCGCTTCCCGCGTCGGCCAGGGCCGGATCAGGCGGTCGAAGGCATCGACGTCGAAGGCCGGTAGGCTCGGCTCGCCGAAGAATTTGCGGGCTTCGGCATCCTCGAAACCGGCAAGGTGGACAGCCTCGAAAAAAGCCGCCTCGCGGTCGGCTTTCTTGACCTGCTTGGCGAGGGCAGCAGGCATTGCGGCGGGCAGTGAAAAGCGGAGATAGATGGCCGAGAGCAGGCGGTTTTCGACATCCTTGTAGTTGCCGCCCATCGCCGCCTTGAAGGGCGAGATAATGTCACCCATCACATATTCGGGCGCGTCATGCAGCAGCGCCTGGGCTTGCGAAACCGGGTCGCAATCGGGATTGTGGGCACGGAACAGCTCTAGGACGAGTACCGAATGCTGGGCCACCGAAAATGGGTAATCCCCCTCGGTCTGGCCGTTCCAGCGGGCGACGCGGGCGAGGCCATGCGCAATGTCGCTCAGCTCCACGTCCATCGGTGACGGATCAAGAATATCAAGCCGGCGCCCCGACAACATGCGTTGCCAGGCGCGTGCACTCGCACGTGCCATGTGATCCCCAAATGCTAACAGACTGTTAGCATCGACCGTAGCATCGGGGCTCGATTCGGAGAACGCGTGCGGTTCGCCGATGAGGGCCTTTGCTGCGCGCCGTGCTCGGGAAGGCCCTCACCCGACCCAAGAGGGTCGACCTCTCCCCCAGAGGAAGAGGTAAGGGGTGGCCTACTCTTCTGCCACGACGTCGCCGAACTGGTACGTCGCCCATACGGGCAGGGTGACCGTCACCGGCTTGCCGTCCACCGTGACCGCCGATGGATCGGTGATCCGGTCGAGGCGGAGGATGGCGACGGCTGTGCCATCGACCACCTGGCCGATTGTACCAGCTTCGCGGGAGCCTGTGATAACCGGAGTGCCAGCGGGGGCATCGATGCCCGAGACGATGACCGGGCGGCGGCGGGCGGTGCCGCGATGCTTCATGCGGCTGACGACTTCCTGCCCGACATAGCAGCCCTTTTTGAAGTCGATGCCGTCGAGGATGTCGAGGCCTATATCGTGGGCGAAGGCGTCATTGGCCGGAAAGTCATTGCCCTGGTGGGCGATGCCCGCGTCGATGCGGCTGGCCTGGTAGAACTCGTCGCTCTGGACCCAGTCTACGGTGGCTTCGGTGGGGGCAATGGTACGCCAGCCCATATCGACCGGCCCGAGGCGGTCGATATGGCGAAGGCCGGACGGCTCGCTGTCCTGAGCGAAGCCGACACGATGGGTTTCGCGCAGGTCGTCGATCACCACCTGCGCGCGCAGGCGGTACATCTTCATGCGCTTGAAGAAATCATCGGCGACCGATTGATGTACGTCGAGCCAGAGCGCCTCTCCTGCCCATCCTGCCAGCCCCTCGGCCAGGATCTTGCCCTGCGGCGAGAGCAATGCCCACCATGCCGCCGTGTCGTTGTCGCCATTTGGGATGTGGCCGGTGACCACGTCATTGAGCAGTTTGTGCGCCTCGGGTCCCGAGAAACGGAACACGGCACGGTCGGCGCGCAAATGGATGGTCATGATCTTCTTGGCTCCGGACGGGGCGTCCGCTACACCCGACGAAAGCAGGCAGACGGGACCCAAGACATGGCGCAGTACGACACCATTTTCAAGAACGCGACTGTGGTCAATCAGGACGGCGAGGGGCTGGCCGACATTGCAGTGCGCGACGGACGCATCGTCGCCTTGGGCAGCGTCGGCAGCGATGCCGCAGAGGTCGTGGACTGCAAAGGCCTCCATATCCTGCCCGGCGTCATCGACACACAGGTGCATTTCCGCGAGCCGGGTCTCACACATAAGGAAGATCTCGAATCGGGCTCACTGTCGGCGGTGATGGGCGGCGTGACCGGCGTCTTCGAAATGCCCAACACCAATCCGTTGACCACCACACGCGAGACCTTCGAGGCCAAGATCGCGGCCGGCACCAACCGCATGCATTGCGACTTCGCCTTCTACATTGGCGGCACCCACGAAAACGTCGATCAGCTCGCCGAACTGGAGCGGCTTCCAGGCTGCGCGGGGGTCAAGGTGTTCATGGGGTCGTCTACCGGCTCGCTGCTGGTTGCCGATGACGAGGGTGTCACAAGAATTCTGCGAGCAATCAGCAGGCGCGCCGCGTTTCATTCGGAAGACGAATATATGCTGGAAGAGCGCAAGCACCTGCGGGTATCAGGCGATCCGTCGAGCCATCCTGTCTGGCGCTCGCCCGAAGTCGCGCTGAGCTGCACCCGGCGCCTGGTCAACATCGCCCGCCAGGCCGGCAAGCGCATCCACGTGCTGCATATCTCGACCAAGGAAGAGATGGTCTATCTCGCCGACCACAAGGACGTGGCCAGCGTCGAAGTGACACCGCACCACCTGACCCTCGATGAAACCGCCTATGTCAGGCTTGGCACCTACGCGCAGATGAACCCGCCAGTGCGCGACAAAGCCCATCGCGAAGGCATCTGGAAGGGCGTGGCCAACGGCGTCGCCGATATCCTCGGCTCCGACCACGCGCCGCATACCCGCGAGGAAAAGGACCATCCCTATCCCGAAAGCCATTCAGGCATGACCGGGGTCCAGACACTGGTGCCAACCATGCTGGACCACGTAAACGCCGGAAAGCTCAGCCTTTCCCGTTTCGTCGACATGACCAGCGCCGGTCCGAACCGCCTATTCGGTATCGCCAACAAGGGCCGGATCGCCGTGGGCTACGACGCCGACTTCACCGTGATCGACCTGAAGCGTCGCGAGACCATCACCAATGAATGGGTAAAAAGCCGGGCGGGCTGGACGCCCTACGACGGGGTGACGGTGACCGGCTGGCCGGTCGGCACGGTGGTCCGCGGCCATACTGTCATGTGGCAGGGCGAACTGGTAACGCCATCAGTCGGCCAGCCCATGCGGTTCCTCGAGGCGCTGCCGACGGGCTAGTCCCCCAGCACCCAGGCCGACCATTCGCCGTCGGCATTGATGATGGTGCGCATGGCAAGCCAGCCGCCATAGTCGATGAAGTCGGGCAGGGAATCGGGATCGATCAGCTGGTAGGCCGCAACCTTGTCGGCGTCAGTCAGCTTCTCGAGATCGGCGCTGGCGAGGTAGGGCCAGATGTAGAACTTGCCGCCCTGGCCATCGTCCACCGCCTCGTAGGGCTGCTCTAGGATATCAACCAGTTCGGCCAGGGTATCGAGCCCGTCGCCGGTGACCGAATTGCTGGTGGCGAACTCGGCCGCCGTCTCGGCCCCGCCGAACCCGAGCTGGATCGGACCGGACTGTCCATCAATGATGGCCTGAAGGGCCGTTAGATCGCCCGCCTTGGCCGCGGCCAGCATCGCTGCGCGCGTGGCCTGTACGCTCTCGGGCAACTGGGTGAGATCGGCACTGAAATCCTGTGCCTGTGCCAACGGGGCGACGAGGGCGAGCGTGGCAGCCAGCAGTAGCGAGCGAGCAAGGTGCATGAACGGTTCCTCCCGCGGACCATCTGCAGTCTGCCCGGCAATGTGACGGAAGCAAGCCCGCGTGGATACTACGCCGCACTTTCCTGGAGGCGCTCTACTGCAGGATGCGCTCGAGGTTGTATTCGCCCGAACGGATGCGGTCAGGCAGCAGCGCGATGAGGTCGGCGGTAGCCTCGTCGCCATGCATCTTGACGAAGGTGGCGAGCGCCGCAAACAGCGAGGCATGAGCGAGCGACGCGCTCTGCACGCCATCGTCCTCGGCCGTATTCCATGCCTCGGCGAGGTATTCGAGCGCCAGCTGTCGTTCGCCCTGGTCGCGGTCGAAAACGCCATGCCCGGAGGCGGGCGCAAACATGGTTTTGCTCGTAGTCATGATACTCGGGGTAGCACGGGGAGGAGGGTCAAGCGCGCAGGAAGTAACCCGAAGGTTAACGGAGAGTGCGCGATTGTATGGAGGGGCGCGTATAGGGGGATTGGCGTCCGCTGCCTATTCGGCAAACCGCGTATGTATGTCGCGCGCGGTGCGCTCGGCTTCGACAAGCAGTCGCGTCATTGCTTCCCGTGCAGCAGGCGTGCAGGCGTGATGAAAACGGGAATAAGCGGTGTAACCGACATTGAAGGCGCCTGCGAGACGCTGGCGGCGATCCTCATCGGGTTCATCGAGCGCAATGAGTTCCGCCATCTGGGCGCGCCAGTCCTCGTTGCCGGCGGCGCAGAGCGGCTGCAGGAAGTAGAGGCTGCCCATGATCTCAGCCAGCCGCTCCATCTGCCGCTGATAGGGTGGGTCGATGGCGAAAGCAGGCAGAGCGCTGAGGCTGAGCAACAGGGCAACGATTGCAAGGCGGAAACGCATCATGGCGATTTGCTTATCAGCTTTGCTCGAGGACCGCGAAGGCCCTCGCAAGCACGTCATCGAGACGGCTGGTGGTGCGCAGGGCGATGAGGGCGGCCGGATCTATCCACTGGTGGCCGGCGACCTCGTCGGAGGCTCGAAGCTGGCCGGAGAAGTCGCGCGTGGCGAAAACGGCAAGCCGGAATGTGCCGTCGCGCCCCAGCGGCTGCACAAGCACCGGACGCGGATTGCGGATGGTGAGGCCGACCTCTTCGGCGATCTCTCTGATGGCGCATTGTTCGATGGTTTCACCCGGCTCGATGCGACCGCCGGGCAGGGTCCAGAGGTGCTGATAAGGCGCGTAGGCGCGCTTGATCAGCAGCACCTTGCCGTCGCGGACGATGGCGACGCTGGCGCCGTTGGGGAGTTCTTCGGTCACATCTGGCTCATTTGCGATTCGGTCGTGCGCAGACTACCTGTTGTTTGCTGATTCAGGAGACGCGAACATGTGCGGACGCTACGCTTCCACACTCCCACCCGAGATGATGGAAGAGCTGTTCAAGCTGTTCAATTCGATCGACCTGGTGCCGCGCTACAATATCGCGCCGACCCAGCCCGTTGCCGCCGTCTGGGAAGCCCATGGCCGGCGCGAGGCGCATTTCGCGCGTTGGGGACTTGTCCCCGGCTGGGTGAAGGATCCGCGCGACTTTCCACTCCTGGTCAATGCCCGCGTCGAGACCATGGCTGAGAAGCCGGCTTTCCGCGATGCGCTCAAGCATGGTCGCTGCATCATTCCGGCCAGCGGCTATTACGAGTGGCACACCAACCCGGATAAATCCAAGCAACCCTATTACATCACCATGGAGAACGGCCGGCCGATGGCGCTGGCGGGGCTCTATACCAGCTGGATGGGGCCGAACGGCGAAGAGATCGACAGCGTGGCCACCATTACTGTAGCGGCCAATGCGCAACTGTCGGAAATCCACGATCGCATGCCGGCGATTCTCGAGGGCGAAGCCATCGATCGCTGGCTCAACGTGCGTGAGGTGCGCGCCCGCGAGGCCGGGCAACTGGCGCTGCCGCTGGCCGATGGCGCGCTGAAGTTCCACCCGGTCTCGACGCGGGTCAATTCCGCCCGCGATGACGATGCCGGGCTGATCGAGCCGGTGACCGTGATTCGACCCGAGCCGAGGCCCAAAAAAGTCGCCGGCGGCGGGCAGTTGGATCTGTTCTAGCCACCCAGCCCGAAATAGCCGAGCGCATCGCCCATCGCATCTTCTTCCCAGCCAAGGTGGCTGAGCAACACGCGCTCGAGGGCGTGATAAACGGTCTTCGTGTCTTCGAAGCGCGCCGGAGTGGGGTCTGCGGCCAGCGCATTGAGCGCGTCGACCAGCCGTTCGAGCAACTCATGGACCACGACATGCTCGGCCCGCAGGCGATCTGCGATTGCCTTGAACGCCGGGCCCTGCTCGGCGAGAGCAGGGAAGATGGCGTAATCTTCGATGGAGTGGTGGGTGTTCACGATCTGGCAATGCTGGCCACACAGGTTGCCGAAGCGGCGATAGTTGGCGAGCATGGCCAAATCATCGGTCTCGGCGGCGATTTCGGCGCGCGAAACGGTGCCCGCATTGGCGCGCTCGATGAGCTTGCCCAGCGTCGTCATGTTGTGGCGCAGGTGATTGTGGATCTCGCGCAAGTGCAGGCCCGGCGCCCGCTGGGCATCGGTCAGGCCTTCGAGCTTCTGCACGGGCGGACGGGTGGCGTCGTCGAGAAATTGGATATTGAGCAGCATGGGTGCCTAAATGGCTCCACCTGGCCACTGGTGCAAGACGGCACCAAAAGGTTGCCCGATTACACCGGCGTTACCCCAGCATCTTGCCCGGATTGAGAATTCCCTTGGGGTCCAATGCCGTCTTGATGGCGCGCATCATGCCCAGCGCCACCGGGTCCTTTACCTGCTTTAGCAGGTCGACCTTGAGCTGGCCGATGCCGTGTTCGGCCGACACCGAACCGCCGAGGCGAAGCACGATCTCGTAGATGGCCTCGTGCAGTTTTTCGTCCGAGGCGGCCATGAACGCCTTTGCATCGGCGCCCACGGGCTGGCTGAAATTGAAATGGATATTGCCATCGCCCATGTGGCCGAAGGGCACGGCGCGAATGCCGGGCGCCAGTCGTTCCGCGGCGGCTGTGCCCTCGGCAATGAGCTGGGGCACGGCGGCAATGGGTACGGACACATCGTGCTTGATCGATGCGCCTTCCTTCGATTGTACCTCGCTCATCTGCTCGCGAAACGCCCACATGCGGGTGCGGTCGGCAAGGGATTCGGCAAAGACCGCATTATCGATGAGTCCATCGGCGAAGGCGGCCTCAATGGCCGACTGCAGGGCGCCCGGAGCACCACCGGCCATGCGGGAGACTTCGATGAGCGCGTACCAGGCAGAGGGACCGGCAGACGGGTCACGGTCGAGCATGCCGTGGCGGAGCTGCATGTCGAGCCCGATACGCGGTACGATCTCGAAGGCGTTGAGCCGGCTGCCGGTACGCTCGCGCAGCAGCTGGAACAGGGTGAGCGCTGCCTCCGGCCCGGCTATGTTGACCAATGTGGTCTCGTAGTCCTCCGGCTTGGGGAAGAGCTTGAGGGTGGCCGCGGTGATGATGCCAAGCGTACCCTCCGCGCCGACCAGCAGGTCCTTCAGGTCGTAGCCGGTATTGTCCTTCTTCAGCGAATTGAGCCCGCGATAGAGCCGTCCGTCGGCCGTGATCGCTTCCACGCCCATGGTCAACTCGCGCGCATTGCCATAGGCGAGCACGTTGACGCCGCCAGCATTGGAGGACAGCAGACCCCCGATGCGCGCCGAGCCCTGCGAGCCCAGCCAGAGCGGAAAGATCATGCCTTCGGCCTCGGCCGCCTTGTGGGCGTTTTCGAGGATGACGCCGGCCTCGGCCGTCATGGTGCCCGCCGCGACGTCGACCGACCGGATGCGATCGAGCCTGGCGAGGCTGACGATGACCTCGTCGCCGTGCAGCGGCACCTGGGCACCGACGAGCCCGGTATTGCCGCCCTGCGGGATGATGCCAACGCCACTCTCGCTCGCCCAGCGGACAATTGCCTGCACCTGCTCGACCGAAGCGGGCAGGGCAATGGCGGCGGCTTTCTGGTGGAAGCGCTTGCGGGGTTCGTTGAGGTAGCCGCCCATCCGCTCGCTTTCGCCGATGACCGCATCGGCGCCAAGGAGCGCGGTGAGCTGGGCAATGGTGTCGGCAGCGGAGAGTGTCATCAAAAAAACCGGAGTTTGGCGGACTTGCTGGCGGGCGGCGAACTTCCCCCCTCGGCCGCCGTGTGCCACAACCGGCACCACGACTCCAGCGAGGGATGACACAATGGCCACTGGATCGATGGCAGGCAAGCGCGGCCTGATCTCACGCCTCGCGACATACCTGCCGGGCGATCTGGCCAGTGGTGTTGCGGACAAAATCCTTTAGGCTGATGTCGTATGAAGTTGGCGATGACGCCGAGGCAAGCGAATAGTCGCTTGCTTCCACCCAAGTAGGACGCGTCGGCTCAGCGGCGCGGGAATCTCATGACAGCCCTGGTCTGGCCGGAAATCTACTTCATCCGGCATGGTGAAACGCCCTGGAATGCCGAGCGCCGCTACCAGGGGCGCAAGGACATTCCGCTCAACGACAAGGGCCGCGGCCAGGCCAACCAGAACGGCAAGACCCTGGCGGCGTTATTCGCGGCGCGCGGGCTCGATCCGATGAGCTTTGAATGGCACGCATCGCCGCTGGGTCGCACCCGCGAGACCATGGAGCGCGTACGCGCCGGCTTCGATATCCATCTGCCCGAGACCAAGTTCGACGTGCGTCTGATGGAGATTTCCTTCGGCGTGCTGGAAGGCGAACTGTTCGAGGAATTGCCGGCCAACATGGCCATCGCTCCCGGCCATCGCACCGAGGACTATTGGGAATTCCGCCCCGACAATGGTGAGAACTACCGCGACGTCGAAGCGCGTCTCGCTGAATTTTCCAGCGTGCTCACCGGCCCGTCAGTCGTGGTGGCGCATGGCGGCATCGCCAGGACCTTGCGGGTGCTGATCGAGCGGGCGCCGATCGTCGAAGTCATCAACTGGGCGCCGCCACAGGATGCCATCATGCACTTCACGCCCGGCAGGATGGAATTGCTGCGGGCCTAGCGCTGATTGACCTGACGCATGCCGCTGCCTAGAAAGCCAGCAACCACGGGGCCGCGCCATGTCGTTCAATACATTCGGACATCTCTTCCGCTTCACCACCTGGGGTGAAAGCCATGGGCCGGCATTGGGGGTGGTGGTCGATGGTTGCCCGCCGGGGCTGAGCCTGACGCCGGAGATGATCCAGCGCGACCTCGACCGCCGCAAGCCTGGGCAATCAAAATACACGACGCAGCGGCGCGAGGCCGATGAGGTCAAGATATTGTCCGGCGTGTTCGAGGACGAGCGCACCGACGGACCGCGCACGACTGGCACGCCAATTTCTCTGGTGATCGAAAATACCGACCAGCGCTCCAAGGACTATGCGGAAATCCGTGACAAGTACCGACCGGGCCATGCCGACTATACCTACGACCAGAAATACGGCATCCGCGACTATCGCGGTGGCGGGCGCACCTCGGCGCGCGAAACTGCGGCGCGGGTGGCGGCGGGCGCGGTGGCGCGACAGGTGCTGGCCGGCATAACCATTCGTGCCAGCCTGGTGCAGGTCGGGCCGCACAAGATCAACTACGACAATTTCGACTGGGAACAGGTGGGCGAGAACCCGTTCTTCTGCGCCGACGCCAAGGCGGCCGAGCTGTGGGCCGGCTATCTCGACGGCATCCGCAAGGACGGCAATTCGGTGGGTGCGGTGATCGAGGTCGTGGCTGAAGGCGTGCCTGCAGGTTGGGGTGCGCCGATCTATGGCAAGCTGAGCGCCGACCTCGCCTCGGCCATGATGAGCATCAACGCGGTCAAGGGCGTCGAGATTGGCGCCGGCTTTGATGCAGCCAGCCTGACCGGCGTCGAGAATGCGGACCAGATGCGGGCGGGGCCAGAACGCCCATACTTTCTCAACAATCATGCCGGCGGCATTCTTGGCGGGATTTCCAATGGCGACCCCATCGTCTGCCGTTTTGCCGTGAAGCCGACCTCGTCGATCCTGACACCGCGCCAGACGGTGACTGTGCAGAACGAGGATACCGACATCATCACGAAGGGCCGTCACGACCCCTGCGTCGGCATCCGCGCCGTACCGGTCGGCGAGGCGATGATGGCGCTTGTGCTGGCCGATCACGCCCTGCGGCACCGCGGGCAGACGGGGCGAGAGGGCGCTGTCGGCTTCGAGCGGAACTAGCCGCGCCCGAACACCAGCACCGTTTCCACATTGCCGTCGCCGCCCGAGATCGGCGATGTGACGGAATGGCGGTGCTCGAAGCCCTGTTCCGCCATGAAGGCGATGACTTCAGCCAGCGCCGCGTCAATGGCGACCTGATCGGTGACGATGCCACCCTTGCCGACGTTCCGGCGGCCCACTTCGAACTGCGGCTTGAACAGGATCACGGCGTCGGCGTCGGAGGCGCAAAGCGCCAGCGGCGCGGCCAGCACCTTGGTGACCGAGACGAAGCTGACATCGGAAACCAGCAGGTCGATGGGCTCCGGGATCATCTCGACGCTCAGGTCGCGGGCGTTGACGCCTTCCATGCTGACGACGCGGTCACTGCCCTTGAGCCGATCATGCAACTGGTCGTGGCCAACATCGACGGCGTATATCCGCTTGGCCCCTCGCTCCATCAGCACCTGGGTGAAACCGCCGGTGGAGGCCCCGATGTCAACGCAGGTCTTGCCGGTCGCGTCTATGCTGCCGGCATCGAGTCCAGCGACCAGCTTGAGCGCCGCGCGCGACACATAATTGGCGGCTGGGTCGCTGAGCGACAGCTTGTCGTCCTTGCCGACCATCTGGTTTTGCTTGTGGGCGGTCACGCCATTGATGGTCACCGTGCCGCGCAGGATTGCATCGCGGGCACGAGCCCGGCTCGGCACGAGACCGCGCTGCTCCAGCGCCAGATCGAGGCGGATACGCTCACTCATCCTTCGACCAACCGCTTGACCTTCGCGATGGCCGTTTCCTGGGGCTCCTCATAGGCCACCGTGCCCTCGAAGGCACCGTCGGCGCCGATGAGGAAGGTCAGCGCCGTGTGATCAACGAGATAGTAGGGATCGTCCTCGGCAAAGCCCTCGGCCCTTTCGCCGAGTACGCCGAAGGCCGCCTTGACCGCGGTAGTTTGCGTTTCGTCGCCGACCAGGCCGATGATCGAGGGGTCGAAGCCTTCGACATAGCCCTTGACCGTATCGAGATCGTCGCGGGCGGGATCGACGGTGACGAAGATGATGCGCAACTGTTCGGGAGTGAGGCCGAGCTGCTCGCGCCAGGCGGTGGTCTCGGCCAGCGTGGTCGGGCACACATCGGGGCAGAAAGTGTAGCCGAAGAAGATCAGGCTCGGCGTGCCCTTGAGGCTGTCCTGCGTGAAGCTGCCGCCTTGGGTGGAGGCGAGCTCGAAGCTCTGGCCGGTGACACCGAGTGGGCGTGCCGGGGGACGGAAGAGGTAAAGCCCCGTTGCGCCGATGGCCACAACGGCGACCAGGGCCCAGAGGACGATGCGGAAATTGCGGAGTGACGTCGGGGTTGTCATGGCGTGAATGCTTTCATGTCCGCCCCGCCGCCGTCATCCGCCTTGAGCGATTGATCTTTCCGCGTAAGCGAAGGCTCGGCTTGGAGTGCCCGGACAGACCGGGCAATAACGGTCGCTACTGGGCGTCCAGCGGTTCGGTGCCGGTGGGGCGGCCGTCGCGGGAGAGGGTGATCTTTTCGATGCGGGCTTCTGCCGTGCGGAGCAGAGTCTCGCAATGAGCCTTGAGCGCCTCGCCGCGTTCATAGATGGCGATAGATTCTGCCAGCGGTGCACGACCCGATTCAAGCTTGCCGACGATTTCTTCGAGCTGGGCCAGGGCGGCCTCGAAGCTCAGGGTCTTGACGTCGTCGTTGCTGGTCTCGGCCATGGCGCAGAAATCCTAGTCTTCGAGGCGCCCGGTGGCGCCGTCCATCAGCATGGCGACATGGTGTGAAACACCCCCCGCCAGCCCTTTGAGGTCATAGCCACCTTCGAGCAGCGACACAATGCGATTGCCGCAGCACTGCGCGGCGGCATCCATCAACTTTCCCGTGAGCCAGCCATAGTCGCCCGACTGCCAGTTGAGCTGCGCCAATGGATCGCGCTCATGTGCGTCGAAGCCGGCCGAGATCAGGATGAGGTCGGGCGCGAAGTCGATCAGGGCAGGAATGATGCGGGTTTCATAGGCGTCGCGCATCGCCTCGCCATCCGTATTGGGATTGAGCGGCGTGTTGGCAATGTTGCCGAGGCCGATTTCGCTGGCCTTGCCGGTGCCCGGATAGAGCGGCATCTGGTGGCTGGAGGCATAGAAGACCGTCGGATCGGCCTTGAAGATGTCCTGCGTACCATTGCCGTGATGCACGTCGAAATCGACGATGGCGACACGCTCGGCGCCATATTTGCGCTGCGCCTCTCGGGCGACGATGGCGACGGTGTTGATGAGGCAGAAGCCCATGGGCGTGGCGATTTCGGCGTGATGGCCGGGCGGACGGATGGCGCAGAAGGCATTTTCGAATTCGCCCAGCAGCACCGCGTCGAGGGCGGAAAGTGCGCCGCCGAGACCGGTCGCTGCGGCCGAGAGGGAATTGGCGGAAATGAAGGTATCGGCGTCGAGCTGGCCGATACCTTCGGCTGGGCGGCCGTTGCGCAATTGCGCCAAATATCGGGAATCATGGACCAATTCGGCGAGCATCAGGTCGCCGCTGGGCGCGTTGCGGCGGACAAGCTTGTCGAAGCGGGGGCGGCTGAGGGCATCTTCCACGGCGCGGATGCGGTCGGCGCGCTCGGGGTGGCCCTGCGGCGTGACGTGATCGGCAAAGTTAGGCTGGCTGACGAGCAGCGTGGTCACGCTAGGTGAGTCTCCGATTGATTCGTCACCTCGTCTTGACGCGCGAGGGCCGCGTTGTCAAACAACCGGCCATGACCAACCCCATTGCCCAGCCGAAATCCGTGGAAGACGCCGCCGCCTTGCTGCGATCAGGCCAGCTTTGCGCCTTTCCCACCGAAACGGTCTATGGGCTGGGCGCCGATGCGACCGATGCCAACGCGGTGCTCTCGATCTACGAGACCAAGGGACGGCCGCGTTTCAATCCGCTGATCATTCACTGCGCGGACATGAAAATGGCAAGCATGCTTGCCGATTTCTCGCCGCTTGCCGAGAGGTTGACCGCGTTCTGGCCGGGAAGTCTGACGCTTGTGCTGCCGGCCCGTTCCGACAAGGGGCTGGCCGATGTGGCGACGGCGGGACTCGACACCGTTGCCATACGAATTCCCGATCATCCGATCGCACTGGAACTGATCGCGGCGGTCGGTCGGCCATTGGCGGCGCCGTCGGCCAATCCCTCAGGCCGCTTGTCACCCACGACGGCCGAGCAGGTGCGGCGCGGCTTTGGCGGTAAGGTGCCAGTCCTCGATGGCGGTCCGTGCCATGCGGGGGTGGAGTCCACCATCATTCGTATCGAGGGCGACCGACTGGTGCAGTTGCGCGCCGGGGCCGTGGCGCGCGAGGAGATCGAGCGCCGGATCGGGGTGACGGTCGAGGTCGCCGAGAAGGACGCCGCGGTGGCGGCGCCGGGCATGCTGGCCAGCCACTACGCGCCTAACGCCCTGATGCGGCTCAATGCGGAGCCGCGCGAGGGCGAGGCTTATCTGGCATTCGGCAATACGATGGAGTTCGGCGGCACGACGCGCAACCTGTCAGCGACCCGCGACCTGCATGAGGCAGCGCGGAACCTGTTCTCGATGCTGCATGAGCTCGATGCGGCCGGGACGTCGGTGATCGCCGTCGCGCCAATTCCCGATACGGGGCTGGGCGAGGCGATCAATGACCGGCTGCAGAGGGCCGCAGCGCCGCGGCCCTAGTTGTCGCGCACCTTGTACGGCTTCTGATCGCGCATGAACCGCGCCAGGGCCTCGAGATCCGGATCGCCGCCAGGGGGCAGCACGACGCGCAGGTTCACGTAGAGATCGCCATCCCCATAGAGACCCTTGCCCTTGAGGCGGAGGGCCTTGCCGGTATCGACGCCGGGCGGCAGGTTGAGTTCGACCGAGCCGTCGAGGGTGGGGACGCGGACCTTGGCGCCAAGCACAGCCTCGTAAAGCGCCAGCGAGACGTCGGTGCGCAGGTCGGCGCCGTCGCGGCGGAACTGCTTTGATTTTTCGAAGCGCACGGTGACCAGCGCGTCGCCGGGTTCGCCAAGACCGGGCGAACCCTGGCCCTTGAGGCGGATCTGCTGGCCTTCCTCGAGCTTCTCGGGAAGCTTGACCGAAAGCACCTTGCCTGAGGGCATGCGCACCGGGATCGAGCCGCCCTTGTGGGCGTCCTCAAGCGACACCGTGGCATTCACGACGATATCCTCGCCCTTCATGCTGCGACCGCCGCCAGCGGTGGCGCCGGCAAACGGGTCCCACTGGGCGCCGCCCGCGGGTCCACGACCGGGACCGGCGCCGCCACGCGCCTGGCCCCCGAAGCCACTCATGAACTCCTTGAGAATATCCTCGGCCGAGAAGCCGCCGGCACCGGCGCCAGGGCGCCCACCCCGCGAAGCGCCGCCAGGATTGAAGCCAGCGAATTTCGGATTGCCGTCGGCGTCGATCTCGCCACGGTCGAACTGGCCGCGCTTGTCGGTGTCGTTGAGCAGGTCATAGGCATTCGTCGCCTCGGCAAATTTGCCGTGCGCCGATGGATCGTCCGGGTTCTGGTCGGGGTGATACTTCTTGGCCAGCTTGCGATAGGCGGACTTGATGTCCTTCTCGCTTGCCGATCGTGGCACCCCAAGCACGGTATAGGGATCGCGCATTTGGTCCGTTCAATGAGTCGGGCGTTGCTTAGCCCAATGTTCGAGTCCTATATGGCCATGGCCCCCCGGCTTGTCCAGTTCGCCGCGACTAACGGATGATATTGCTATGCTGCAGACCCTGACCGAGCGCCTGTTCGACGATAGCGACCGCACCGATCTCGATCCCTTCGCCGTATTCGAAGAATGGTTTGCGCTGGCCAAGGAGGTCGAACCCAACGATCCGCATGCTTTGGCGCTGGCGACGGTGGATGACGATGGGCTGCCCGATGTCCGCATGGTGCTGCTCAACGCACGGGACGCGCGCGGGTTCTGCTTCTTCACCAATTTCGAGAGCGACAAGGGGCGGCAACTGCATGCGCACCCCAAGGCCGCGATGGTCATGCACTGGAAGTCGCTTCGGCGGCAGGTGCGCATGCGCGGGGGGGTCGAGGTGGTTGCGCCGGAGGAGGCCGACGCCTATTTCGCCAGCCGGGCCAAGGGCAGCCAGATCGCCTCCTCGGCTTCCGACCAGTCGCGGGTGCTCGACAGCAAGATGACTTTGCTCGATCGTGTTTCCGAGATGGCCACCCGGATCGACGACGGCACGGTGACACGCCCGCCGCACTGGTCGGGCTTTCGCCTGGTGCCAACCAGCATCGAATTCTGGAAGGATGGCGAATTCCGCCTGCATGATCGGGTGCGCTTCGTGCGGGATGGGGACCGGTGGGTGAGCAACAGGCTCTATCCCTGAGCCTTCGTGCAGGCACGCCGGTGAGTAAAACCCAGAGCAAATGATCGCAACGGGAACGATCTTCAAATTCACGCAATACCTGAGCGGTAAGTTGCGGCGGGGCAAGTTGACGGCGGCAATGTGCGCATACTGATCCGGACATCGAAGTGGGCGATCGCGGCGCGACGGCTGGGCAGTGTCGCCGTGCCGCTCGTTGTCGTCTCGGTGCTGTTGCATCGTTTTCGGCTTATCACCAGCGATCTGTTCCTGGTGGCGGCATTGGCCGCTGGCCTGGTGGCGCTGCTCGCCATAGCGATATCGCTGGTCGCCCTGGCGCGGCTCTGGCAAACCGGCGACCAGGGCTGGGGCAGGGCTCTGGCTGGCCTGCTGTTCGGCACAATCAGCCTGTTGCCCTTTGCCTGGTACGGCAGCCTGATGCTGCGTTATCCAGCGGTGACCGATATTTCCACCACCGAACGCGGGCCCATGCCGCTGGTGTTCGAGCCGGGCACGGCGAACATGCCGCCCCCCAAAATGCTGTCCGCCGCGGAAATGGCGGTGGAGTTCCCCAATGTGGAACGCCGCACCTATCCGCTGGGCCTGGTGCCGACCTTTGCGGTGGTGCGGGGGCTGGTCGACGCCAACGGCTGGGAACTCAAGATGCTGCGCGAGCCGGGAAGCGACGGCGACGTGGGGCAACTCAATGCCCAGGTGGTGACTTTGCCGGGCTGGCGCGAGGAGGTCGTAATCCGGGTGAGCGGAACGGCCATCGATTCGACCGTCGACATGCGCTCGGCTTCGCTTAACGCACTGCACGACTTCGGTTCGAACGGATTGCGCGTCGAGGCTTTTCTTGCCGCGCTGGATGATGCCGTGACCACACTGTTGCGCGACAACCCCAATGCCAACCAGCCGCTGGAAGCCGCCCCCGAGGGCGAGGCCGCGTCGGACGTTCCGGTGGCACAGTAGTACCGCCTAGCTAGAGATTTGCGTTCCAAAAAGGTTGCGGCTAACGCGAAGCTGCCCCAGAGCCTCCAGATATTCGACATGCGCCATGATGGTCAGGCCCGCCGCCCGCCGCACCAGCAGGGGCTGGGCCGGATAAATGGCTGCCACGATGGCGGAGACGGTGCGGGCGCCGGCGCGGACGGTCGCGATTACCTGCTCGTTGCGCATCTGGCGGTGCGCGCGGAGCGCGGTGGCGTAGGCCGGGCCATCGGCGATGGGGCCGCCATGCGCCGGCACATATTGGCGGCAGGGCAGGGCGATGACCTTGTCGAGTGAAGCGAAATAATCGGCCATCGAGCCATCGGGGACTGAGACGAGGGTGGAATTCCAACCCATGACATGGTCGCCGCTGAGCAGAATCTCGCCCGCGCTGAAAGCCAGGTGGTTGGCGCAGTGGCCTGGCGTGGTGTGGACGATCAGGGATAGATCTCCGGCGGCGATCGCCTCGCCGTCCGTGAGCGTTCGATCGGGCACCAGGTCCCAATCGCAGGATTTGCGGATGGGATTGCGCTCGAATCGGCGCAGCGGCCGTGACAGGCGATGCTGGCCGCCGAACCACAATGGCGCACCGAGATCGCGCGCCAGCCGCGCCGCCGATGCGCTGTGGTCGCGGTGGGTATGCGTCAGGATCACAGCATCGACCGGCCGGCCACCGATGGCATCGGCCAGCGCAGCGAGATGCACCGGATCGTCGGGACCCGGATCGAGTATGGCAAGCCTCTCCTGGCCCAGCAGAAAACTGTTGGTGCCGGTAAACGTATAGGCGCTGGCATTGGGCGCGGTGACGCGGGTGATGCCCTCAGCCACGGGCACGGCGCGGCCAGTCTGGGGATTGAAGTCCTTGTCGAAGGACAGGACGGGAACAGGCGACGCCATTGCACTCACTTTGCCGAGAGACTAAAGAAGTCGTGATTTGAACGACAGCGCGGCCCGGGAGGGGACGCCGGTTCAGACAAGCATGGAAGGTATGAAATGGCCGTGACTTTGACCACGCCCAACACGCTGCTCGGCGTATTCCAGCCCAAGGGCGACGCTGCCAAACTGGCGGCCAATCTCGCGACGGTCGTGCTCGGCACGCTGCTCATCACCATCTGCGCCAAAATCAACGTGCCGGTATGGCCGGTTCCGGTGACGCTGCAGGGCTTCGCCATCGCGACGCTTGCCGCGGCTTTCGGCTTGCGCATCGGCGTCGCCACCGTCGCCCTCTACCTGCTCCAGGGTGCGCTCGGCCTGCCGGTCTTCGCGACCGGTGGCGGCCTCGCCTATCTCGTCGGCCCGACCGGCGGTTTCCTGCTTGGCTTCCTCGTGATGGCCGCCATCATCGGTTATGCGGCCGACAAGGGGGCTTCGGGCAAGCCACTGACGCTGTTTGCGGCGATGGTCGTTGCCGACGCTGTACTGCTGGTGCTGGGCTTCGCCTGGCTCCTGGCGCTCTCTGGCAATGCCGGCTGGATCGACCAGAACAATGTGGTTGCCTCGGCCTTTGCTGGCGCCATCCAGCCTTTCATCATCTGGGATATCCTCAAGATGGCCCTCGCCGCGCTGACCGTCACTGGTGCCTGGAACGTTCTCGGCAAGCGCTAAACCTCTGCAAAAGACTGAAAAAGGCCGGCCTAGCGCCGGCCTTTTGCTTGACAATGTACTGCTCACTGAGCAAGAGACGGGCGGGGGCGCAGGCCTAACGACCGGGACCTGCTGCGCGTATTGGGAGAGCCGAAAGGGGGCGCGCCTGTGCGAACGGTACTGATCGCCGATGGCAGCGCCGACAATCGCCGCCTGCTGCGGCAGGCACTGGACGAAGCCGACTTTGCCGTGGTCGAGGTCAGCGACGGCGTGGAGGCCATCGAAACATTGGCCCGCGGCCCCTTCGACGTGGTGGTGACCGAATTGTGGATGCCGGGCGCGGATGGCATTGCCGTGATCCAGTCGATCGGCAGGGCCTTCCCGGAGGTGGCGATCTTCGTGGTCACCGGTGGTGGGCCAGGCCTGTCGATCGCCTCCGCTGCCGCTCTTGCCCTCGTCTGGGGCGCCCGCAAGGTCTATACAAGACCGTTCGAGATGAGCGACCTGATCGGCGAGATCGCAGCCCTGTTTCCGTCGCGCTAGCGCAGCACTGACAGCCGCCGCACGATGAGCTCGAGCGAACGGGCGAAGCATTCCTGCTCGTTGGGCCCCAATTCGCTGATCACCGCCTCGAGCGCCAGGGTCGGGTCCTGTTCCAGCATGGTGCGGCCGGCGCTGGTCAGTTCAAGCAGCTCGGCCCGCCCCTTGGGCTGTTCGGCGGCCTTGGCGAGAAGCCCCTTCTGCACCAAGGTGCGAACGGTGCGGCTCACCGGGCCATTGGCGAGCCCCTGGAAGCGCGCCAGTTCGCTGGCGGTTCGCTGGCTGACGGGAGCGCGGGAAAAGTATCGCAGGGCGACCCACTGCGCGGGAAAGAGGTCAGCCGCATAGCCGCGCGAGTGCAGCATACGCGCAGTCAGTTCCAGTAGTTCGGCCAGCGCAGATGTTGATAGGGACCGCAAAGCCAACTCCGCCGCAGAACTTCGGCCCCGACGCACATGCGTCCGGGTCGGCTCTGGTCATGTCCGTGCCCCCTCATTCATACAAACCCTTTTACACCACGCACAACGCCACGTCTCAGCATCGTTAAAAATGTTATTTGCTCACTGAGCTGTGCTGAGGCCTGAAAGGCGCAAACCAGCGCATAAGTGAGGTCTTTGGGGCTTATGCAGAGATCTGCAGTTTGCTTTTGACATGGTCATAAAGGCGCTGGTCACGTGATTCCACCGGGCGCAAGACGCAGGTGGTGCAGTACTCGCCGGCCGATTCTTCGGTCGTGTAGTAGCGGCAGCAGCCGCCGCGCGCGCGAAACCATTCGCAGCCCAGCACCTGTTGGGCATCGTCGCGGACGACGATCTCGATGAAGTCGATCTGCTTGTTGGCCAGCGGCGAACCGGGAGCACGGATGATGGCGTTGGCGGCCTGCATGGCCTCTGCCTCGCGGCCGATTTGCTTGCCAACAGCCAGCCAGGAGGCCGCCAGGGCATCGGCAACCAACCGCCACATGGCGCTGCGACCCAGCCGGGTCATGGCAAACAGCGTTTCGATCAAGGGCGCGTGGGCAGCGACTGCCAAGGCACTGATGCCCTCCACCTCCAGCGGACGGTACGTCGCGTCGGGCGACGCCAGCAGGCGCAGGGTGAAGCGCAGGGCATCACCGCTCTCGTCGCCTTCTTCCCAGCGATACCACTGTGGCGCCGCCGCGATCGTTGCCGCGTCGACGTCGGGCAGGCCATGGCCGGCCAGGTGCAGGGCGCCCAGGTTAAGCCCGAAGGCCCAGGCGATGTCGCCAATCAGGTAGGCGGCCCGCGTCTTGGCCTCCATGTCCTTGTACTTGCGGCCGACTTCGATCATCCACGCATCAATGACGGCCGGCGACAGGGCGACAATTGGCTCATGCCCGACGGGATCTTCACCGACCGAGAGGTGCAACTCGACACTATCCGCCAGCGGCCCGGTAAATTGCCGCAGCGGCAGGCCACTGGTCGCGTCGATTGTCGTCACGATACATGAGCTCCGAAGTCATGATTGAGCTAGTTCCGACCCCGCGAAATGTCAATGCCGGGAGGCGTGGCGCTACGCACACCTTGACGGCCACCGCCCACTGTGATTGCTGCCGCCACCCTGGAGCGACACATTTCGCTCCCATTCTTTTTCGCGTTCAGGCCGGAAAGGCAGGGCGCGACCCAGCACTGGACACCTGCATATGAAGGTTATCTTCGATACCGATCCGGGAATCGATGACGCGATGGCGCTGCTTTATCTGAGCAAGCTGACGGACGTGGAGCTGCTCGGCATCACCACCGTGGTCGGCAATGCCGACATCGCCACCACCACGCGCAACGCGCTGTTCCTGCGCGACCGCTTCGGCATCACCGCTCCGGTGATCCGCGGCGCGGGAGAGACACTGGACGGCCTGGTCAAGCCTGAACCGGTCATCGTGCATGGTCACAATGGCCTCGGCGATATCGACATCCCGGCTATCGACGAGACCGGCCTCCAGGCCGGAGAGGCATCGCAGTTCATCATCGACATGCTGCGCGCCCATCCGGGAGAGGTGACGATCATCGCCGTAGGGCGCATGACCAATCTGGCGCTGGCACTGCGGCGGGATCCGGCCATTGCCACCCTCGCCAGGCAGGTCGTGATCATGGGCGGTGCTTTCGGCTATGCCGGCCGCAGCGGCAACATCACGCCCGCGGCCGAGGCCAATATTCATGGCGATCCGGTTGCTGCCGACGAGATTTTCGCGGCGGCCTGGCCGGTTGTGGTGGTGGGGCTCGATGTGACCCATGACATCATCCTGAGCGCCGACTACCTCGCCGACCTCGCGGCCGGTGCCGGGGCCAATGGCGAACTGCTGCGCCAGATGTCGGACCACTATGCGCGCTTCTACAAGGAGATCATGGGTCTCTCTGGTGTCGTCGGGCATGACCTTTTGGCAGTGACCTATGCGCTCTACCCAGAGTGGTTCGAGACGCGCTCCGGCCCGATCTGCGTCGTTTGCGACGGCATTGCCGTTGGCCAGACCATCCAGATGCCCGCCACCCGCAAGGGCGGGCACCCCAGTTGGGCCAACCGCCCCGCGCACCTGGTCTGCACCGCAGTGGATGCTCAGGCCGTGCTGCGGCACTATCGCGAAACGGTAACCGCCTAACGACACGACCAACAAGAAGCCCGGCTTCCGAATAAGCCGGGCTTCTTTGCGGACTTGGCGCCGCCACTCCATGCAATGCCGGGTCAGGCCAACAAATTCACGCCAGGGCGGCTTGGAGGAAGCGGCTCGCCCCATCGATGAGGCGTCCATGATGGCGTTGGTGCGGGCCGCCTTTAATGGCGACCGGATGCAACTCCGCTCCGACGACAAGGTTGACTGATCATGACACTCTCCCCAGACATCGCCTCGCAATTCGACTTCGTCGCGCTGCCCACCGATCTCTATATCGGCGGCAAATGGATGCCGGGCTCGACCGGACAGCGCATCGATGTGACCGATCCATCGAGCGGCGCAGTCATCGCGGCGGTGGCGGATGCGAGCATCGAGGATGCGATGGCGGCGGTTCAGGCCGCCCATGACGCAGGTCCAGACTGGGCCGCAACGCCGCCGCGCGAGCGCTCGGAAATCCTGCGGCGGTGCTTTGATCTGATGATCGAGCAGAAGGACATGCTGGCCAGGCTCATCAGCCTCGAAAACGGCAAATCGCTTACCGACGCGCAGGGGGAAGTCACCTATGCCGCCGAATTCTTCCGCTGGTTCGCCGAGGAAGCGGTGCGGCTCAATGGCGAGGTCTCTACCGCTCCGTCCGGGACCAACAAGATCCTGGTGCAGCACCAGCCGATCGGCGTCGCTGTGCTGGTGACGCCGTGGAATTTCCCGGCAGCCATGGCAACCCGCAAGATCGCTCCGGCGCTGGCCGCTGGCTGTACCGTGGTGCTCAAGCCCGCCACCGAAACGCCACTGACCGCCTATGCCCTGGCCGCGCTTTATGCCGAGGCCGGCGTGCCCGATGGGGTAGTCAATGTGCTGACCACCCGTCGCTCGGGGCCGCTCGTCAGCGCCATGTTGCACGACAGCAGGGTGCGCAAGCTCTCCTTTACCGGCTCGACCGAGGTGGGCCGCCGGCTACTGCATGAAGCGGCCGATACCGTCATTTCCTGCTCGATGGAACTGGGCGGCAATGCGCCGTTTATCGTCTTCGACGATGCTGATCTGGATGCCGCGATTGAAGGGGCCATGATCGCCAAGATGCGCAATGGCGGCGAAGCGTGTACGGCGGCCAATCGCTTCCTCGTGCAGCGCGGTATTGCGCCCGTGTTTTCCCGGCGACTGGCCGAACGCATGGGCGCGCTCAAGGTTGGCCCGGGTTATGAGGCCTCGACGCAATGCGGCCCACTGATCAATCAGGACGCGGTGGAGCGGATCGAGGGGTTGGTGGGCGATGCGACGCAAAAGGGTGCCACATTGCTGATCGGCGGAGGTCGGTTGCAGCGGGATGGCTTCTACTTTCCGCCGACCGTCATTACCGGCGTCCCGGCCGACGCGGCCATGGCGCGGGAGGAAATCTTCGGGCCAGTCGCGGCCATTGCGACATTCGACACCGAGGACGAGGCCATCGCCGCCGCGAACGACACCGAGTATGGCTTGATCGCCTATGTCTATACCGGCGACCTGGCACGAGGCCTGCGCGTCTCGGAAAAGGTCGATTGCGGCATGGTCGGCCTCAATCGCGGTGTCGTATCGGACCCAGCTGCACCCTTCGGCGGCACCAAGCAGAGCGGCCTGGGACGCGAAGGCGCTCATCATGGCATTCTGGAGTTCTGTGAGACCAAGTACATTGCGGTGGACTGGTGAACGCCCATCTACCCAGTTGATGGCAACGCCCCGCAGATAGACCCGATCCATCGAAGCCCATCGGCCGCGCCTGGCTCGCTCGATCGGCATGAGCAATTCCGCGGAACTGGTCGCCCGGTTGCCCTGTCGCAATCGGCCGGTTGAGGGACAACTCGAGATTGTGGCAACACGTGGTTACGCACCAAAGGCCCTTGCCCATGGCCCAAAAAGCCCGACCTCTTGCGAGGCCGGGCCCAATTGGTCGGAGTAGAGTGATTCGAACACTCGACCCCCTGCTCCCGAAGCAGGTGCGCTACCAGGCTGCGCTATACTCCGTCAGGAAAGCGACGCGGGATCTCATGGCAGCGGCGCCGTTTCGGACGATCGCTGCCCTGTCGCGATGGGGCGGGTTATAGCCGCGCTTGCCGTCCCGTTCAAGCGCCTAGCGCAGGCTTTTTGCGGGTGTCGTGGCCGTGTTGCGAAGCCTTTGCAAACCGTGTAGGAACCGCGCCACGTTGGGGTGTCGCCAAGTGGTAAGGCACCGGTTTTTGGTACCGGCATTCCTAGGTTCGAATCCTAGCACCCCAGCCAGTTTTCCATACCGCAGTCCGGTCCGCGAATAACTGGGACGCTTGCGCCCTAAGACCGGGACACAGCGTTCTTGGGGCTCCCATGCCACGTTCGAAACAGTGCCGTACTCGGATCGAGCAACCACATCGCCTAGGATCTGCACCGGTCCGCGAACGTGTTAGTTGTGTCCGCATCAGATCTTGGCTACGCGAACGTCAGCATGCGTTCAGTCAATGTCTTCACCTTCCCAGTAATCCATGGGAACAAGACGACCTCCGACTCCGAACGTCGCGTTCTCGCGGTGATGCCCGGTCGCGCCGATATCTATCCGCACCCTTCCACTGTCCAGGTACTCAACCACGTCGGCATTGGTGTTGTTGGAAAATGCGAGGTACCGGAGAGGCGTCGGTCCCACATTGATGAGTTGATGTCCCTCGCCGCCGGCAGGAGCGCTTACGCAATCCATCCTGGCCACCGGGATGCGCTGCTCGCCATATCGATAGATCCCTTCTCCATCGAGAATTACAAACATCTCGTCGCTGGTGTGATGCCGATGGAAAGGAGTGGCGGACTTGCCGGGCGGTACTTCGTAAAGTGCGGCCCCCAGGCCGAAGAGGCCAAGCTGGACACCAAACTCGGAAGTTCCGGCGGCAAACTTCGAGCCTGCCTCGCTGTAATCCAGTCCAAGCTCACCAAGGTTCATTTTGATCTTAGTCATCAATTGCTCCCGTCTGCTCGCACAGGCGGCGGGCCCGGTGCCGCCGCGAGTACCTCCCAATCACCAAAGACCATTGCAGTCGCGTTTGCCAGCTTCATGCCACGGAACCGTCCAGCCAGGCCCTGCCGGGACCATGTACGGCGGCGACCAGCAGGTCGACAGTACATACATCCAACGTGCGACCTCCCTGAAGAAAGCCCTCGTGGCGAACGCCAGGACGAGGCCGACTTCGGCCGGAGATGATTTGCATCACCGCGGCGTCCGGATCAACAAGGGTCCGGTTCCAAACGGGGTCAAGCGGGCTGCGAGACGCTGAGCAGCGTTCGCACGAGCGCTGGCTGGCTGTGCACTCCGGTCTTGTCAAACATGCGTTGCAGATGGGTGCGAGCGGTATTGACGCTGATGCCCAGGCTCGTTGCCGATTTCGCTACATCTCGCCCCGAGATGATCAGCTCCGCAAGGCGCTGCTGGGAGGGAGAAAGGCCAAAGACGGTGGCGGCAACGGTGAGATGATCCTGGGCAAAGGTCAGGTTGTTGATCGACACCAGAACGGCACCGCTGGCGGATCCCTCGGTCAGTACCCAGCAGACGCAGACCTCATCGGTATCGAGGGGGTCGAGGATAATCGGAATTGCCACCCGGCCGCCATCGAGCGTCCTGTCGCGTGCGGAAGCATCGAGAATGGCTGACCTGAGCTTCTTGGTGTCGCTTCCGACCCTGGCTGCCAGTCGGCCCTGAACGAGCGCAAGGGTTCTTCCCTGCTTGATCGCGTCTTCTGCGGCGTGGTTCATCCAGCTGACGTCAGCATTCCCGCTGACGCGGAACATCGGGGACCGCACCGGTTCCACGGTCTGGTGGATATAGGTGTGGTAGACGATCCTCCACTCGCCTGCGTGCTTCTCCAGCACCCTGGATTCGCGGCTCAGGCCCGGCATGTCGACGTCCGGCTCCCCCGTATCGGGGGCATACTGGTCATAGGTGGCCCATGCCATGTCGCCGATGACCCTGACCACGAGGTTCTCCCGCCGCAGTTCCTGGGCCGAGCGATTGGGCATCGGAAGGTCGAGCATCATCTCCCGCGTCCTGGTCAGCAGTTGATCCCACCCAACCACATCGCTCACTCCCCCTCGCGTCCACCATCCAAGTCTGCGGATAAAGGGTGTGTGCATCCAACAGCGGGAAAAGCGTTCCAGGTCCTTGCTGAAGAATGCCTCGGACTCGGAGGCGATCACCGCCATGACCGCGTGTTCGTCGTCCGTTGGTTGTTGGAGGTTCATTTTGCAAGCTCCACTATCCAGTGGTCGTGAGCGGACTTTACCCCAAAACGCCAAGCATAGTGTCATCAACATAGATGACGCGGCACCCGTGACGTCAGATGACGGGGCCGACGTCCCGAGGCTCGCCCTGTGTTTCCTGCCGCGCGGCAAGGCAATCCACCGGTTGGCAGGAAAAAACGTGGTGTCCCCTATCTGGATGACGGGA
Source organism: Devosia sp. (assembly GCA_049647065.1). GTDB lineage: Bacteria > Pseudomonadota > Alphaproteobacteria > Rhizobiales > Devosiaceae > Devosia. Next base: position 34,635 of record JBARWY010000234.1, read on the forward strand.
GTGGTGAAACGAGAGCACTACGCTTTCGGCCTCGCCTGCACTCCACACGAAAGGAAACACCATGAAAGCGTTCTGCATCGTAGCGACCCTCTTTGCTGCCTGTTCTGGAATTCAGGGCGTGCGGGCCTTCGAACCGATCATATCGATCGGCGGAGAGCATCCCCTCATTCACCCGGACGGGACGACGGACGAGATTCTCGCCACGCAGGAACAGACCGACGGGCTGCTTGGCATCATCACCATTGCCAGCGACGAGGAAGGCTTCGGTCCAGGACCGGCAATCGTCCATGGCTCGAGGGCAGAGTTCTGGTATGTGCTCGAAGGAACATACGAGTTTCACGTCGGTGACCAGACTGTCGAGGGCGGCCCTGGTACCTTCATCGGCGTCGATGCCGGGCAGCCACACGGCTTTGTCGCCAAGTCGCCGGGCAAGCTGCTCGTTACCTACATGCCCGGCGGCTATGAGCACTTCTTCATGGAATGGGATCGCCAGGACCTGAAGCGCGGCCCCGAACTGGGCCCGCTCGAGGAAAGCTTCGGCGTGACCCGCCCGGCACCATAGACGCGCACGCGACAACCAATACAGGCCGCAGGGTGCTACGGGGGTCTCGGACCATTCGCCACCGCGGGTGAGCCCCCTAGCGGCCTGCACCTTCGACCTGGTCGCATCCCGGAGAGATCAGTCTGGCCGTGCAATGTCCGGTTCGGGTGCGCCATCGGTCAGTACAACGACAGATATGGGCGCATCGCCGACGCTAACGGACCGGCGCCCGGACACACCGGGCGAATAGGTGCGCTTTCGTCGATTTGCCTAAGCGCAGATTGGCCCTGGAGTGGACTCCCGACTAGAAGGCACCGGAGCGGCCAGGAGCGCCACGACGGATCCGCCGATCCCCACAATTCTTCCTGCTGGTACGCCAACGCCGCCACAGTGACAGGCGCGCCTGTGTGGAACGCGGAAGAGTCGGGCTGGGGAACAGCCTGCTTTTCATCACTCCGCTCCATAGCCAGTTTTGCTCCATTCCAGAAGATATTTGAAACCAAGCGCCTATCCTTCGCGCCCTAACTCTATCAATTTAGTAGAAGAACGGAGGGATTGGGATGACGCACCGCATCGTTGGATTTTCAGGCAGCCTTGGCGTGCCTTCTAAGACCCGGGCGCTGGTTGATCTGGCACTGACAAAGGCGTCCGGCCGCTACGGTATTCTGGCCGAAAGCTACGATCTGACGGAACTCGTGCCTTCCCTGATGGCCCAAGCCGGAGAGGGCGGTCCGCTTGATCCTGTTGGTCGAGCTATCATCGACAATATCCTCTCGGCCGATGCGCTCGTGGTTGGTAGTCCGGTCTACAAGGGCAGCTATTCCGGCCTCTTCAAGCACGTGTTCGATCTCATCGATCCGGTGGCCCTGGCGGGAAAGCCAATCCTGCTGACAGCCACCGGCGGTGGCGACAAGCATGCGCTGGTGATCGAGCATCACCTGCGTCCGCTGTTCGGCTTCTTCGAGGCCGCAACCCTGCCGACCGGCATCTATGCCGGCGCAGCCGATTTCACCGATGGCAAGCCCACATCGCCAGCACTGCTGTCGCGGCTTGATCGCGCCGTCGACCAGCTTTCCCCATGGCTAGGCCGGCACGCTGCCGAGCCGGTCACCGTCGCAGCTTAGTCGAGCAAGCAGGGCGTCGCACCTGCGCGCCTTACCTCCATCCGCCTTCTCTGTCCAAGGAGCCCACATGTCCCGCAAGATTCGTCTCGGAGCCTTTCTGCCTGGCGGCGGACAGCATATCGCCGCCTGGCGTCATCCCGATCAGCCGGTCGACGGCGCTACCAGCTTCGAATTCCACAAGGAACTCGCCCTAACTGCTGAGCGCGGCCTGTTCGATGCATATTTCTTGGCCGATGGCCTCGCCATCGCCTTTGGCGGCGGCATCGAGGGCGGCAATGCCAAGGTGGCTGGCTTCGAACCGGTCACCCTGTTCTCTGCCCTGGCGCCGCTGACCAAGCATCTCGGCTTCATCGCCACGGCGTCGACCACCTACGAAGAACCTTACAATCTTGCCCGCAAATTTGCATCGCTCGACCTCATCTCAGGCGGTCGGGCAGGGTGGAATGTCGTTACGACGGCGACAGAATCCGCCGCGCACAATTTCAACCTCGATGAACAGCATCCCCACGCCTTCCGCTACCGTCGCGCGGCCGAGCATGTCGATGTGGTCAAGAAGCTGTGGGACAGCTTTGAGGACGATGCCTTCCTGCGCAACAAGCAGAGTGGCCAGTTCTTCGATCCGGAGAAGGTCCACTACACCGAACATCGCGGCGAACACTTCAAGGTGCGCGGGCCACTCAACGTATCCCGTTCGCCACAAGGCCATCCGGTCATCGTGCAGGCTGGCCAGTCCGAGGACGGACGAGGCCTCGCCGCTGCCACCGCCGAAGTGATCTTTACCGCGCACCAGCACCTGTCCACCGCGCAGGAATTCTACCGGGACATCAAGACTCGCGCCCGCGCCGCTGGCCGTGACCCTTCGCATATCCTTGTAATGCCCGGCGTGGCGCCGTTCATCGGCCGAACCCTCGCCGAAGCCCGCGAGAAATACGATCACCTGACCAGCCTCATCATCGAGGAAGATGGCGTTGCCCTGCTCAACGGCCTCACAGGCGGCACTCTGGACATTTCCGGCTACGACCTCGACGGTCCGCTGCCTCCCGCTCCGCCAACCGAGGGCATGAAGTCGCGCCAGGCGTTGATCCGCCAGATCGCCGATGAAAACAACTTCACCATTCGCCAGCTGTACCAGTGGATCGCCACGGCCCGCGGGCACTTCACCATCGTCGGCACACCGGAAACCATCGTCGATACGCTTGAGGAATGGTTCGTGAACGAAGCCGCCGACGGTTTCAACATTCTGCCGCCCTGGTTGCCGACAGGCCTCAATGACTTTGTTGACCTGATCGTCCCCGAGCTGCAGCGGCGCGGCCTGTTCCGCACCGAATACGAGGCCGACACGCTGCGCGGAAACCTTGGATTGCCCTACCCGACCAACCGCTGGGCTGCCGCGCGGCAGCCGGCCCAGGCTGCGGAGTAAAGCCATGACGCTTCAGAACCTTGATAGCTCCATCGACGTCACCCTGAGTAACGCATCCGGCGCTGTCCTGTTCGGCAAGGCCGTCCGCCTCGCACAGTCCATGTTCTCGCGCTATGGTCTGCTGTTGAGCTTTCTGGTGCTGTGGCAGGTCTCCGCCATGGCCGGCTGGGTCAATCCGTCGATTTTCCCGCCGCTGCATGTAATTGCTGGCGCCCTGGTGAACGGCATCACCTCTGGTGCCCTGGTGGACGACATTGCGATCAGCATGCAGCGCGCCGGCTTCGCCTTCCTCGCGGCTGTCGTGGTGGGCATTCCGCTCGGCCTGTTCATGGGCCAGATCAGGGCTGTGGAACGCTCGCTTGACCCTATCCTGCAGTTGTTCCGGCAGACGTCCGCCCTGGCGCTCTATCCGGTCTTTATCCTGCTGCTTGGCCTGGGCGAAACGTCCAAGGTGTTCGTCATCTTCTGGGCAACGCTTTTTCCCATCCTGCTGTCCACCATTGGTGGCGTGAAGGAGGTCGATGCCAAGCTGATCGAGATGGCACGCACCTACGGCGCCTCGCGGCTCACCGTGTTCCGCCGCGTCGTGCTGCCGGCCTCGGCTCCGGCCATTTTCGTGGGCCTGCGACTGTCGGCCACCACAGCCCTGCTGCTGCTTATCGCGGCCGAAATGATCGGCGCCAACAAGGGCATCGGCTTCCAGGTGATGAACGCACAGTACAATTTCCAGGTTCCGCTGATGTTTGCGGCGATCTTCCTGCTGGCCCTGCTTGGACTGGCCGCCAACGCCATCCTGCTGCTGATGCAGAACCGCCTCTGCCGCTGGGCCGATGTCGCCCGCTGATCGCTCCCTCTCTCCACACAATTCCCATTCAAGGAAATACCGATGACCTTCTCTTTCCGCAGCTTCGCCTTGGCGACCACAATTTTGAGCGGCTTTGCCGGCGCTGCCACAGCCGAAGACGTAACCATCCGCTACCTGGGTGGCAGCGGTGGCCTGGCGGCCTATGAACTGGCCGACGAGCTGGGCTATTTCGAAGGCACGGGCATCACGCTCGAAAACCTGGGTAATGCGGCCGGTGGCCCGGAGACACTGATCGCTCTTGCCGGCGGCAGTGTCGATCTCGCCGGCGCCGCCACACCCGCCGTGCTCAATTCCATCGCCGCGGGCAATGATTTCCTCGCCGCCTTCCCCTCCAACGGCATCAACGAGGAAGCCCAGTCGATTTTTTATGTGCTCGACGGCAGCCCGATCAAGGAGATCAAGGACATTGTCGGCAAGACCATTGCCGTCAATACGCTGGGCGCCCATCTCGAGTATGCCGTGCGGGAGGCGCTGCACCAGCAGGGCCTGCCGCCCGACGCCGCCAACCTGATCGTGGTGCCGGGCCCGCAACTGGAGCAGGTGCTGCGCTCCGGCCAGGTCGATATTTCGGCCTTCGGCTACTGGCAGACCACATTTGAAGGCGCCGCGCGCCTGGCCGGTGGCATCACCCCGGTATTCGAGGATACCGATGTGCTCGGCGAGATCGCCGGCGGCTTCGTCGTCCTGCGTCGTGATTGGGTCGACGCGCATCCCGAAGCCGCCAAGGTCTTCGTCGAGCAATCCGCTCGTGCACTCGACTATGCCCGCGAGTACCCCGACGAAACCAAGGTCGTCCTTGCTGCCGCGCTCAACGCGCGTGGGGAAAACGGCGACCTGGCACAGTACTTCAAGGGCTATGGCGTGCGCGAGGGTGGCCTCGCCGTCGAGCGCGATATCCAGTTCTGGATCGACGTGCTGGAACGCGAAGGCAAGCTCGAGACGGGCAAGCTGTCGCCTGCCGAGATACTCTTCGTCTCCGCCGATGCCGTAGCGTCGAACTGAGGCCGTCATGAGCTTGGCAGAAACCAGCAGCCGGGGCGAGGTCACCATCCGTGACCTCGCCAAGTCCTTCTCACTGAACGGCCAGCGCCTTCAGGTCCTGCGGGATCTCAATCTCGACATTCGAGCGGGGGAGAGCCTCGCCATCGTTGGCGCCAGCGGTTCCGGCAAGACGACGCTGCTACGTGTGCTGGCGGGCCTGGAAGTGGCCGATGGCGGCCAGGTGCTGATCGATGGCGCACCTATAAGGGGCGTGGGTACCGAGCGTGCGGTAATCTTCCAGGAACCGCGCCTCCTCCCATGGCTCACTGTGCTGGGCAACGTCGCCTTCGGACTTGAGGTGCGCGGCGTCGCCAAGGCCGAGGCTCTGCGTCGGTCCCGCCACTATATTCGGCTGGTCGGTCTGCAGGAATTCGAGAATGCCTATCCGCGCCAGCTCTCTGGCGGCATGGCACAGCGCGTCGGCATCGCCCGGGCCCTGACCGTTCAGCCCGGTATCCTGCTGCTCGACGAGCCGCTTGGTGCACTCGATGCGATGACAAAGATCACCATGCAGGAAGAGCTGGCTCGCATCTGGCACGATGAGAAGGTGACAATGATCCTGGTAACGCATGATCTCGAGGAAGCCATCTACCTGGCCGATCGCGTCCTGGTCCTGCCGAAACAGCGAGGCGCTATCCCGCGCCTCATCGACGTCGACCTCCCACGCCCTCGAAACCGCAACGAGCCCGGCTTCGTCGAAATGCGCAGGAGGCTGATGGCCGAGTTCGGATTGCATTGAGCCTGCAGATCAACCTGCAGCGTTCGCCAGGGCAGGAGCGGACGGTGCAGCGAAAAGCGCTAATGACGTCCCGCAAAGAAAACACCACCTCGAAGGCCGGCACGTCCGGTGGTCGAAATGACGCCTGAGTTCGCTATCCAAATGGCGGTCTGAAAATCGGTAGTCGTTCTGCCGCGGGGGGGAGTTTCTCAAATTGGGTATGCGGCTCGGACTGATACCAGAAGGCAACCGAGGAGATGTCGTCGTCACGACGGTTCGCGTGGCCGTGTTCGATGGAGACACGGATCTGGCGTTTGAACACGATCGGGTCTTCGATATGCCAGCGGTAAACCGTAATTGGCTCGCTCCAGTTGGGGCCGCCCGCGGCGATAATGCCATGATAGGGGGCATCGTAGGTCTGGGTCGGACACCAGGAAGTGTTGAAATAGTCCTCCGTCCCGGTGCCGTGTAGCGTCGGCGGCCAGGCATCATTGGCGCCGGGCGCACTTTCTGGGCGGTCGGCAATGGTTGCGGCTTTCGGGCCAAGGTGGGGATGTGGCGTCCGTGGCGTATCGGGCACGGCAATCCCCGGCTCGCCATCGACAAAGATCATGTCGTCGCCCTCGCCATACCAGTCCCACTGTTCCGACCGTCGGCGTGAATAAACCGAATAGAGCACGCCGACATAATGGCCGTGACCCTCGGCAACCAGGATGTCGTAATTGGCCTTGCCATCGGTGTTCTCGCCGCCGAACAGGAATTGCTCGTTTGTGAGCGTACCCTGGTCCATGCCTTGCGGCCGGCTCTGGCGATACTGGGCGTGGAGGCGCCCCATGCCCTCTTCAAGCGCCTCGTGCAGCTCGAGATCGACGTAATAATAAAACAGGAGCGTGTGCTCGGCCTCATTGGTGATGGTGATGCGCATGCCTTTTGCGAAGGGCATGGGCAGGTAGCAGTTGAACGCCTTGCCATCCTGCGGGCTGGCCTGCATGGGCAAGGACGCGTAGTTGCGCGTCTGTCCATGTGCCATTCCGAAGAAATCGCCGATGGGTGACTCGATGGAAGGGTCTGCCTCGCCGTCCCAATAGGCGCGGATGACAATCTTGCGCAGGAAGTTGGAACTCTCGCAGGCAAGGGTCGCCCAGATGTGGGTTACGATGCCCGCGGTGGCATGCTCGGCAATGGTCACCGTTTCGCCGGGCTGGATATGGAAGCGGTCATCATTGCCGCCGGTACGGTCATAGCTCGAAAAGCGCCGACTACGCACGTCGCGCAATTTGGCGAGACCCCGTAGCGGCGACAATCCAGTGGTGGTGACCATGTTCTTCTCCTCCGGCCGCACGTTGCGCTGGCGGCGTGTTTGTTCAGGCGCTGTCGAATTCTCGTAGTTCGCACTGCAGTACTTCGGCGCGTGAGGTTCCGGCATAGACGCCGTTTATGCGCTCGATCAGCATGGCGCTGGCGCGGTGGGCCAGGGCGGATGGCGTAACGCCGACGCGCGTAAGCGTCGGGCGGGCATAGCGCATTTCCGGCTGGTCGCCGAACACGGCCACTGCAATGTCGCCGGGCACCGACAGCCCGTGATCGTAGAGGCGGGCCATTCCGGCAACAGCCATCAGATAATTGGCAAAAAAAATCGCGCTGGGCATGGCGCCACGATGGTTCTCGATCAGCCAATCGACGGCTTGCTCGCCAGATGGCGCCAGGTAGGTTCCCTCGTAGCGAAGCGCGGGATCGGCTGGCGCTCCCGCTTCGACCAGGCCGTGTTCGAAACCGTCCGCCCGTGCCATCGCCTCGGAAAAATAGGCCGGGCCGGTGATGTGGGCGATGCGCTTGTGCCCCTTGCTAGCGAGGTAGCGGCCCATGGCCGCGCCGCCTCCGAAGTCGTCGGCCTTGACGCTATCCACCGCATGGTTGGGCAAGTCGCCGATGAACACGGTCGGCATGTCAAGCTTAAGCAGCACATCATGCATGTTGTGCAGGGCGAAATTTCCCACGATCAGTCCATCGACGCGCTTGTTGCGGATCTGGCGGAGGTATTCGCGGTTATGGTCCTGGGGATGGCCGCCAGGCACGTCGGAGTTGAAGATCATGGTATCGAGCCCGATCGCCTCGAGCTCCGACTGCGCCTTCTTGACCAGCTCGGTATAGAATGGGTTGAGGATGTCCGGGATCAGCAGGGCGACGATATTGGTCCGTCCGGTGCGCAGGCTCTGGGCTTGCGGATTGGGTGAATAGCCCAGTTCCTCGATGGCCTGCATGACGCGGTCGCGCAGGTGCACCGAGACTCGGTCGGCATGGTTCAACACGTGCGACACGGTCGTCCGCGATACCCCGGCGCGCTCGGCAACTTTGGAAATCGTCGTCATGATTGGATCGCTATCATCTGAAAAATCGATTTGCAAATTGATTTGTGAATGCATTTGCAAAACGAAAATTGCTTGTTATGGTGACCACATCGGGTGGTGATCGATTGCTGCCCGGAGAATGCAATGCGTTTGAAACGGCACATAAGCCGGCAACGCCAATGCCATTCGGGAGAGAGACGATGCCCATGATCGACGACAGCGCCTAGCCACGCGACTGGCCTTTTTGTCTCCATAGACGCTCGCCTGCAGATCCGCGCTTTCGGCCCGGACGCCGGTCCTGTTTTGCCCATGCCAAGGCTTGCCGCCGCGCGTCCCGCTCGCGATCGGCCTGCTATTGCCCGCCTTCGACGGAACCCCAAATGAACGCCCCTTTTTCCGGTCTCGACCTCAACCTCGGCAATCTTTACCGCCTGTCCGATGCCAAGACTCGCTCCATATCGCCGGAGAATTTCACCGGCGCCAAGGGTAAAGGCGGCATGGCCACCGAAGGCACGGGCGCCAGCCCTGCGCGCGGCCTGGGGCAAGGCTGGAAGGTCTCGCCCTCCATCGAGATCAGTGCGGGCGAAAATCGCCTCCTGGCCGATATCGACGGGCCGGGCGCCATCCAGCAAATCTGGTGCGTCGTCTCTAATGTGCGCTGGCGTAACCTGATCCTGCGCATCTACTGGGACGACCAGGAAAATCCCTCCGTCGAGTGTCCGCTCGGCGATTTCTTCGCCTCGGGTTGGAACAGGTTCGCGCAAATCTCCTCCCTTGCCGTCTGCGTCAATCCGGGGCGGGCCTTCAACTGCTACTGGCAGATGCCATTCAAGCAGCGGGCCCGCATCATGCTGGAAAACCGCGACCCCGACGAAGCAGTGATCCTCTACTACCAGATCAACTACGCGCTTTCGGACGTGCCCGAAGATGCCGCCTATTTCCATGCCCAATTCCGCCGCACCAATCCCCTGCCGTTCAAAGAGGACTACACCATCCTCGACGGCGTAAAGGGCAAGGGCCACTATGTCGGCACATACATGGCCTGGGGCACCAACAATGCCGGCTGGTGGGGCGAGGGCGAGATCAAGTTCTTCCTCGATGGCGATGGCGAGTTCCCCACCATCTGCGGCACCGGCACCGAAGACTATTTCTGCGGCGCCTATAATTTCGACGGCGGCGTCATCGACCCCAACATGACCAGCGCCTATCGAGAGTACACGACGCCCTATGCCGGGCTGCCGCAGGTGCTTCGGCCCGATGGCGTCTACCAGAGCCAGATGCGCTTCGGCATGTATCGCTGGCACATTACCGACCCGATCCGCTTCGACGACGACCTGCGCGTCACCATCCAGGCGCTCGGCTGGCGCACGGAAAAGAAGAACCGGCGCTACCTGCCGCTGCAGGACGACATCGCTTCGACTGCCTTCTGGTACCAGGCGCTGCCGACCGCGCCGTTCCCCGAACTGGCTCCTCCCGACTATCTCGAAGTCATCTGATGAACCTCATCCGCTACATTGCCGGGCGCTTGGTGGTCTACGTCCTCGTGATCATCTTCGCGCTGACGGTCCTGTTCTTCGTGCCACGCCTGGGGCCGACCGATCCGGTCGAAGCCATGCTGGCCAAGGTCGCCTCGCAGGGTGCCTATATGGACGCCGCGCAGGTTGATGCCCTGCGCCAGTCCCTGGCCGATACCTTCGGTCTCGGCGGCTCGCTCTGGGATCAGTACACTGCCTTCATCAAGCGCATCCTCTTCACTGCCGATTTCGGGCCGTCGCTGTCAATGTATCCGACACCGGTCATGGAGCTCATCTGGAAGGCGCTGCCCTGGACCTTCGGGCTGCTGCTGAGTTCGACCCTCATCGCCTGGATACTGGGCAATTTCGTTGGACTGCTCTCAGGCTGGAAACCCAACAGCACCAGCTCGCGGATCATGGAAGGCATCGCCATCTGCCTTTACCCAATCCCCTATTACATCCTCGCTTTGGTCCTCTCGATCCTGTTTTCCTATGTCTGGAAAATCTTCCCGCTCACCACCACCATCCGCGGTGAGCCATGGACGTGGGAGCTGATCAGCAGCGTCGTCTGGAATTCGTTCCTGCCGGCCATGTCCATCGTCATCGTGGTGTTCGGCTGGTGGGTCATCAGCGTCAAGGCGCAGACCACGGCGCTCAAGGAAGAAGAGTTCGTCCGCTATGCCCGGCTCAAGGGGCTGGGGGATGGCCGCATCCTCTCCCGCTACGTGCTGCCGAACGCCATCCTGCCGCAGATCACGTTCCTCGCGCTCCAGATCGGGCTGATGTTCAACGGCTCGCTCATCACCGAAATCCTCTTCGATTATCCGGGACTTGGCCTCTTGATCTATACCGCAGTGCTGCAGGGCGATTTCAACCTGCTGATGGGGACGATCAGCCTCTCGGTCATCGCTGTGGCGACAGCGACCATGATCATCGATCTCATCTATCCCATCCTCGATCCTCGTATCCGGCACAGGTGACATCATGGCAAAGTTTCTCGCCGATGCTCCATTCCGGCTCTATCTCGGCATCCTTCTCGTCATCGTCTTCATCATCTTCGGCGCCATTTTGCCGTGGTTCGCGCCCGGTGATCCGCTGGTCTGGTACACCGCGCCGCGTAACCAAAATCCCAGCGGCGCCTATTGGCTCGGTACCACCAGCCTCGGCCAGGACGTATTTTGGCTCCTGACCTATGCGCTGCGAAACTCGCTGATCCTGGGGCTCGTAGTGGCCGCCCTGTCGACCGTCATCGGCGTGTTCCTGGGCCTTGCAGCCGGCTATGCCGGTGGCTGGCTCGATCGCGTCCTGAGCTTCTTCATGGATGCGCTGCTCTGCATCCCGACATTGCCGATCCTGATCCTCATGGCCGCGTTGTTCGGCGGGCAACTGGCGCTGCCAATCGTCGGCGTGGCGTTGGTCATCTTCAACTGGCCCTATCCGGCCCGCCAGGTTCGTGCGGTTGCCCTGACCATGCGTGAGCGGGAATTCGTCAACGTCGCCTGGTTCTCCGGGGAATCCAGCGTCCGCATCCTCGTGCGCCACATCTTCCCCTACATCGCCGGCTGGTCCGCAGCCAATTTCATCAACACCGTGCTGGTCGGCATCTCGACCGAGAGTGCGCTCGCGGTCATCGGCCTCTCCAGCGCGCAACAGGCGACGCTCGGCACCATGATCTACTGGGCCATCAACTACCAGGCGCTGCTCGGCGGCAAATATGTGTGGATCGGCTCGCCGGTCGTCGCCATCGTGCTGCTGTTCATCGGCCTCTTCCTCGTCTCCTCCGGGCTCTCCATTCGGTCCTCGGCCAGGAGGATGAGCATATGATCACCGTCGACAACGTCACCATCGGCTATGGCGCGGCCTTCATCAAAGCCGTCGACGGCGTGAGCCTCACCATCAACGACAACGAAATTCTCGGCATTGCAGGGGAGTCGGGCTCCGGTAAATCCACCCTGATGCGCGCGGTGTACGGCGATTTCTCTACCGGCCTTCGCATCGGGAGCGGTGCCGTTACCGGCCGCTTCACCGATGCGAGGACCGGCAAGGTCATCGAAGCGCAATCCAAGGATTTTGCCCCGCTTTGGTGGGACCAGTTGAGCTACATTCCGCAGGGCTCGATGAGCGTACTCAATCCGCTGATGAAGGTGGAGCAGCAGGTCATCGACGGCCTGCCCAAGCGCGAAAAGCAGGGGAGCCGGGGCGAACTGCGCCGGCGTATCGCCGATTTCCTCGCCGGCTTCGGCCTCGAGGAAAACGTGCTCGATGCCTATCCGCACCAGCTTTCCGGCGGCATGCGCCAGCGCGTGCTGGTGGCCATTGCGGCCTTCGTCAATCCGCGGCTCATCCTCGCCGACGAGCCCACCACCGCCCTCGACGTGGTGGTGCAGAAAAAGATCTTGCTGATGATGGTCGAAATCCAGCGCCGCCAGCGCAATTCGCTGGTGCTCGTCTCCCATGACCTCGGCGTGCACTACCAGATCACCGACCGGCTGGTGATCATGTACCAGGGCAGGATCGTCGAGCAGGGACCCACGGCCGATATCTTCGCCAATCCGCAGCACGATTACACCAAGAACCTCATCGCCTCGCTGCCGCGCCTCCACGGCAAGCGAGCCGTCGAAGTGGTGGGAGAGCCCGCATGACCGGTGTCCCCATACTCGAGGTTCGCAACCTCACCCGCGCCTATCGCAAGGGCGGCTTCTTCGGCGGCACGTCTTTTAAGGCGGTGGACGACGTCTCGTTCACGCTGCCGGCGACACCGCAGGTCTTTTCGATCGTCGGCGAATCCGGCTCGGGCAAGACTACCATTGCCCGAATGATCCTGCGCCTGGTCGAGCCCAGCGAGGGCAGCATCAGCATGCTTGGACGGCCGCTTGCCGGCAAATCGGCCGACCGCATCGACAACGACGAGTTCCGCCGGCTGGTACAGCCGATTTTCCAGAACCCGTTCGAGGCCTTCAGCGCCTATCTTCCGGTCGAATTCTACCTCCGCCGTACCGCGCTCAATCTCAGAATTGCCCGCAATGACGCCGAGGCCGTCGCCGCGACCGACGCGGCGCTGAAATCGGTGGGTCTCAGTTACGACCGCATCCGCGGCAAGTTCATCCGCCAGTTTTCGGGCGGCGAGCTGCAGCGTATCAGCGTGGCGCGTGCCTTGATCCCCAAGCCCAGGCTGATAGTCGCCGACGAGCCCGTCTCCATGGTCGATGCCTCGCTGCGGATGTCCATCGTCAATCTCTTCCGCCAGATCGTGGAAGAGCAGGGCGTCTCGTTCATCTACATCACCCACGACCTGTCGACAGCCTATTACCTGTCCGACCAGGTCTCGATCATGAATACCGGCCGCGTCGTCGAAAGCGGCGTGCCCACCGATATCCTCGACAATCCCAAGCAGGCCTATACGCGCGAACTGATGGCGGCCATCCCGACCGTCGGCGAGCGCTGGGGCGAGCTTGCCGAAATCGACCGCAAGTTCGGTTACGCCGATGCGCGGCACAAGAGTGCGGTAACGCACCAGTCAATCACCAACGCTTAATGCGACAGGAGGAACTCGTGACCACAACTCAATTCCCGCAACGGCGTCCGGGGCGAAGCACGCTGATGGCCTTGACCATGGCCGTGGCTCTGGGCGGCACCATGCTCACGCCCGCCTGGGCCCAGCAGATGACCGATGTCGGCACCCCGCGTGCCGAAACGCTCGTCGTCGACATGCTCAATGCCCGGGTCGGCAACCCGGAAAACATGAACATGTATCAGCAGGGCGTCACCATCAATCATGGCTATCACCAGATGGCCGGTGCGTTGCTCTATGACATCGACACCGCCAAGGGCACGCAGATCCCTGATCTGGCGTCAGCCATGCCGGTGGCCAACGAGGACTTCACCGTCTTCCAAGTGGCGTTGCGCGAGGGTTTGACCTGGAGCGATGGCCAGCCCTTCAGCGCCGATGACGTGGTCTTTACCGATCAGATGATCCGTAACACGCCGGCGCTGGCTTATAGCGCCGCCTATGCCGCCCAGATCGCCTCGGTAACCAAGGTCGACGCCAACACTGTCGAGATCACGACCACCAAGCCGACGCCTCGCCTTGCCATCGTGCTGGGCTCGGTCATCTACGGCAATCCGTTTCATGTCGTGCCCAAGCACATCTGGGAAAAGGAAGACCCGGCGACCTTCGCCAATTTCCCGCCGGTGACGATCTCGGCCTACAAATACAAGGACCACGATCCCAACGGCACCTGGTTCCTGTGGGAGAAGCGTGAGGACTGGCAGAATTCCGACGTCGGCCAGATGATCGGCGAGCCGGCTGCCAAGTATGTGCTTTTCCGCAGCTATGGCACCGAAGAACGTCGCGTCCTGGCCATGGCCGCCAACGACATCGACATCCTGACCGACATCTCGCCGGAAAGCCTCGATATCCTGCGTGCCCAGAACCCCAAGGTCCGCGCCTGGTTCAACGACTTCCCCTACGCCAATCTCGATGACCCCTGCGAACGCGGCATCCATTTCAACACCTCCAAGGCACCCTACGACGATGCCAAGACGCGTTGGGCCCTTGCACTGGCGATCAATGCCGAACAGGCCAGCATCGCTACCTTCTCAGGCATGATGCGGGCCTCCCCGCTGGCCATTCCGCCCACCACCGTGCTGATGGACACCTACCACCAGCCGATGGCGCAGTGGCTGGCCGAGTTCAGCCTCGAGGATGGCTACAAGCCCTTCGATCCCGACTATGCCGTCCGGCTGGGTGAACGCCTGCGTTCCGAAGGGATCGAAGGAATTCCCGAGGATCCCGAAGCCCTGCGCGAACTGCTCGGCGTCGGCTGGTGGAAGCACGATCCGGAGCAGGCCACCAAGCTTCTGACGGAGGCCGGCTTCACCAACAATGGCGGGCAGTGGCTCAAGCCCGATGGCACGCCATTCACCATCAACATCCTGGCGCCGGCCGATTTCGAAGTGCAGTCCCAGCGCCTGGCCTTCGCCGTAGCCAATGAATGGACCCAGTTCGGGATTCCGGCCCAGGTTCAGCAGATGCAGGCCGGCGCCTTCTTTACCGCCGAGAATACCGGCGACTATGAAGTGGGCTCGTACTGGGGCTCGTCATGCGCCATTACGCCCGATCTCTTCGTTCGCATGGAAGGTTGGCACAAGGACTATGTGCGCGAAAACGGCACGCCGGCTTCGTCCAATCAGGGCCGCTACGTCGATGACGAACTGAGCGCCCTTATCGACCAACTGCGGGCCATTCCCGCCGACGACCCCGAGATCGTGCCCGTCAGCACCGAGATCCTCAAGGAACTTGTCGAAGGCCTGCCGGTCATCGAGATGTTCGGCACATCCAAGTTCGTGCCGGTCAACGAGACCTACTGGACCAACTACCCCTCGGCCGACAACTATTACGAGGGCCCCTGGTGGTGGTGGAGCAACTTCAAGTTCATCGCCGCCCAGCTCGAACCGGCTGCGGCAGAGTGAGATGAAGGGGGAGACGTGCAGTCTCCCCCTTTCGCTTGTGGGCATAGTTGAGACTATGGGGCGCGCGCCTGTTGGGCAGGCCCGTCCGCGACGCGGACCGCGAGTAGCCGCAGCGCGACGCAAAACCGGACCTCATAGTCCTCGCGGCGACACAGGTGGGTATCTGAAGTGAGCTGGTGACTAGTGGTGAGCTGTTTCACCCAGGTTGGCGCTGCGTTGAACTCCGGCTAATATTTCGGCCTCGAACATGCTCAGGCAGCCGCCTTGCTCGAAAAGCTGCTCCCGCTGGGCGGTTGACATGCCGCCGACATCGAGCAGCCTGATTATCCTGTCTCGCTGCCGCGCTTCCGTGGCCTGCCTGCCATCTTCCCAGCTTGCGAAGCCAGCATCGACAAATCCGAGCAGCAAAGTTGCGGTTTCCAGCTTGCCGTCATGGGCAAGGAGCTCCGAGGCGTTCTGGAAGATGCACCACATTCCATTAGTGTCGTCGCGCGGCATGCGGGAGGCGCACTCCGCCAACAATGGACGCGCTGCCTCATAGTTATCTATGGCCATGTAATAGACGCACAGGTTATCGATCTGCCCCGCATGTTCCTGTGCATTCGCATATAGCCGCAACTCGGGGAGGACTCTCAGCACAAGGTCGATGGCGTCCTTCGTGTCGCCCATCTGATGCATGATCTCGGCACTGAGCATGACCGATTTCCAATAGGCGCGTGTATTGCCTGTCGTCAGGTGCATGGCCAGGCCGGCCTCGAGCTTGGTTCGGCCCATGAGTTTGTCGCCGGTCAGCCACCGATGGACGGCGCTCAGAACAAGGGCCCGCGCCTTCAGCTTGGACGACGGACTGCCGGCGGCCAATTCATCCATGGATGTAAAGGCAACTCGCGCGGCTTCTACGTCGCCCAGGATGGTGTGGGACCATCCTTCGAGCATTGAGACCTGCACGCGCTTCATCAGGTCATCACTGGCGTGGAAAAAGGTCCCTGCGACCCTGAGATGATCGAGCGCTCGATAGTCGAGCCGGTACAACCGATAGAACTCGGCCAGGGCCAATCCGAGAAGCGCCTCTCCCGCGTCGGATGCCCGGTGTGCATGCGCCTGTGCCGCCTCGGCTAGTGCGAGTCCCTCGCCCGGCAACTGGTTCTCGATCCAGAAGCGGTAGCTGCAGGAGGCCAGTCCGACATGCACGGGCCAATCCGCCTGGGACCGGGTCCACTCCAGGGCGGAGCGCAAATTGTCGGTATCGGGCTGGAGGGCCGCGAGCCACTGACGGTCAGGAATAACCTCCCATCTATCGAGGGCCGCACCAAATACCTTGAGCATGTGTTCGGCGTGTCGCCTGCGAGTCACGTGCTCGGCGCCATTATCCCTGAGTCGCGCAAGCGCGAAATGCCGCGTGGATTCCAGTAGCCGATATCGGGTGGCGGCAGGACCGTCGCGCACAATCATGGAGCGGGCGATGAGTTCGGATATGCTTTGGTCCGACCCGAGATCGGCCACGGCCATCGCGCCTTCGAGCGTGAAACTCCCCTGGAATACGCCCAGGCAACAGAGCGTATGCCGGTCGGACTCGGATAACAATTCGTAGCTCCATCGCAGAGATGCCTCGAGAGACCGATGCCGCTCGAGGCCGGGGCTCCAACTCGCCGACAGACCGGCAAGATGCTCTTCGATCTGTTGGTCCACGGCCGCGATACCCAACGTCGCTGCGCGCGACGCGGCCATCTTGAGGGCCAGGGCCACGCCATCGAGTCGCCGGCAAAGCCGGGTTACGGCAGGCAGATCGGCGGCATTGAACGCCTCCCCAAGGGCTTCATAGCAGTGAGCGAAGAACTGTTCCGATTGCCCGGCGCGGCTTTCGGCGATCGCAAAGGGCGCCAGTTTGAAAATGCGCTCGTCGGGAATACCGAGCGGTACCTGGGAAGTGGCAATGATCGTGAGCTGGGGGATGCCAGCCAGAAGCTCATCGACAACGCGGGCAACGGCGGGCGACACGTGCTCGCAATTGTCCAACAGGAGCAATAGCTGGCGGTCCTGAGTCGCTTCCACGATCGCTCGGGCGGGCGGGAGGTTCTGCCGAAAAGGCACGCCAAGGGTCTGGATTATGGCGCTCTCGACCAGGTTTTCTTCCGAGAGCGGCGCCAAATCGACTACCCAGACACCATTCCTGAAGGCCGCGACGTCATCGGTTGCCACGGCCAGAGCGAGCGTGGTCTTTCCAACGCCACCAGGGCCAAGGATGGTCACCAGGCGATGCTGGTGCAGGAGATCCCTGATCGTGCGACGCTCGGCATCCCGTTCGACGCAGTTAACGCGGAACAGGCTCAGATTGCCATCGCCCGGCACCGGTCGATCGAGTTCCGGTGAAGGCCTTGGTGGTGGCCCGGCATAGCGATAGCCGCGGCCATGCACGGTCGAGATATAGCCCTGACCCAGTGCCTTCCGCAGGGCGGACATATGCACCTGCAGGGTGTTTTCCTCCACCACGATACCGGGCCACGCGGCGTCGAGCAGATCGGACTTCGAGATCACCTCGCTGGGACGGTTCAGCAAGGTCACGAGCAGGTCGAACGACCGGCCGCCAAGGTCGACCGGCCCGATGGGGCCGAGCACCAGGCTCTGATGCTCGATGAGCGTGTAGGGGCCGAAAGTCAGGTTCATTGTCGCACTGTAAATTGCTCCATGCGTTGCGTCGATCAGACGACCATCAGGATTCTTCAGGATTCGCCAAGGACTGCATCGGCGCTGATGCGCATGATTGCCTCATGACCCGTCCGCACCGGACATCAGGAGGGATCGGCAATGAACAGGGCAAAAATAGTCGTAGCGGGCATGGCAGTGGTCGCGATCCTGGCTCTCGCAGGTGTCGGCGCCGTGCTCGGCTCGCTATCGGCGACGGCGCTGGTTACGCCACAGCCGGCTATCAGCGCGGCGGAGCATCAGGCAGCGCTCGAAGCGCTGCGCCCGCCCAAGCGCCAGCGGCCCGTCGTCGCCCTCATCGCCATCAACAATGCGACCGAGACGACCGATTTTATCGTGCCCACCAGCATCCTGCGCCGGGCGGGCGTTGCCGATGTGCTGACGGTCGCCACCGCGCCAGGGCCGGTTCAGCTCTACCCCGCTCTTACGGTCGAAGCCGATACGACGACGACAGCCTTCGACGCGGCATACCCCGAAGGCGCCGACTACGTCATCGTACCCGCCATGTCGCCCGACAACGATCCGGTTGCTCTGGCGTGGATCAACAAGCAGGCCGAGTCCGGCGCCATCATCATCGGCGTGTGCATTGGCGCGCGCGTCGTGAGCGAGGCGGGATTGCTCGACGGCAAGAGGGCCACGACCCACTGGTTCGCCCTCCGAGACATGCTCAAGCGACATCCGACCATCGAGTCGGTCGCCGACCGGCGTTTCGTGGTCGATGGCAATGTGGTCACGACCACGGGCATCACCGCCTCGATGCCGACGATGCTGACCTTGATCGAGGCCATTGCCGGGTCCGACAGGGCCCGCGCGGTGGCGGATGAACTGGGCATCGATGCCTGGGACGCGCGTCACGACAGCGGCGCCTTCCAGTTGACGCGGCCCTTCGTGACCACGGTCGTCGGCAACGTCGCCGCGCTCTGGAACCGCGAAGAATTCGGCATACCCGTCGCTGACGGGATCGACGAAGTGACGCTGGCCCTGACCGCCGATGCCTGGTCTCGCACCTATCGCTCGAACGCGATCAGCTTCTCGCCAAATGCGTCAGCCATCACGTCCAGGAATGGCATCCGCATTCTGCCGGACCGCGTAACCGACAGCTGGGCCAGCGATCGAACCATCGCTATCGGCGCCGACCAGGCTCCGGCGGCCGCCTTTGACCAGAGCCTTGAAGCAATCGGCCAACGCTATGGCGCCCCGACGGCCGACGTCGTCGCCATGCAACTCGAATACGACCGGTCGGCCAACCCAGTACAGAAGGAGCAATAACGATGATCACGCTAACTCTTCCCCGTCCAAAATTTTGGCTCTGGGGTGGGCCACTCGCCCTCCTGCTTGCCGGCGCAGCCGCCCACGGCATCATGATGCTGCTGCCACCACCCGCCGACCTCGACCTGTCGACGACCCAGCCGAGTAAGCTCGGAACATTTGTCGCCACGGTAGAGACGGGTGATCTGACGCTCGGCGACGCCATGACGTGGACCTTCGCGATGACCGATGCGGACGGCAATGCGATCGACACGGGTGACCTGCGGGTCGATGGCGGCATGCCGCTCCATGGACACGGACTGCCATTCGCGCCCGCCGCACCGCGCCCCGTCGGCGACGGACGATACGAGGTGGACGGCATCCAATTCTCGATGCCCGGCTGGTGGGTGATCACGCTTCACCGGGCAACGCCCCTGGGTGACGACACCGCCACCTTCAACTTCACGATGTGATGGAGGATATCATGCTCAAGGCAGCGATTGCCTGGCTCAATGCAAGCAGACAACGCCACGCCCGCCACCTGGCGCTCACCGAACTGCTGACGATGGATTCTCATCGGCTCGAGGACCTTGGGATCTCGATCACAGATGTCATGTTGGCCATCGAGGATCAGCGCCATCCGCTCAAGCCGATCGACAGCTCGCCCCCGCGCGGGACGGCTTCGTGCAATGCGGAAAGGACAACCCTGCGCGCTTAAATCGCCACTACACGGGACGAGTGGGTTGCGACAGTCGCCGCCTCGTCCCGGTCGATAGCTCCAATTTGGAGAGCGACGTCAATGCGAACCGCCTGCATTCCAGCGCCAACGGACCTTTATGCACTGAGCTGCGGCATCATGCAGCGCCACCTCGAAGCGGCGCTGGCCATCAGCGGCGCCGTGGCGGCACGACATTGGTGAACGGGTCGATATGTTCGTCCCAGGTCTCGTTCGGATAGGGGCCGCAGCTTACCATTATTGAAGGGTCTGGTCAGACCCCTGGTTGGGCGATTACTGGGGGTTGCCCATTGTCGGCGGTGGCAGGACTTGTTTGCGGCTTTGCGTGTGGTGCGTCCTAGCCTGCGGATTGTCTTCCGCATACAGTTTGGTTCAACAGCTGTGGTTCCGCCGAATCCGACTTCCCACCCGAGTACGACCCCCATGAACAAGATCGACCTCACTAACCAGACCGCCGTCGTCACCGGGGGTGCGCAGGGCATTGGCTTTGCCATTGCCCAGCGGCTGATCGCTTCGGGCGCGCAGGTGAGCCTGTGGGATATGGATGCTGAGGCCCTCAAGCTGGCGGTAGACGGTCTGGGGGCAGCAGCCAGCAGCAAGCTGGTGGATATCACCGACGTCGATGGTCTGCAGCGCGTGCATGCGCAGGTAGAAGCAGAGATCGGGCCGGTGTCGATCCTGGTCAATTCGGCCGGCGTAGCGGGCAGCAACGCGTCAGTAGAGGACTATGACCCCGAAGAGTGGCGCCGCGTGGTCGAGATCAATCTCAATGGCACTTTCTACGTCAACAAGGTGGTCATCCCCTCGATGAAGGCGCGCAATTACGGGCGCATCGTCAATATCTCCTCGGTGGCGGGCAAGGAGGGCAATCCGAACCTGTCGGCCTATTCCGCGGCCAAGGCGGGCGTCATTGGGCTGACCAAGTCGCTGGGCAAGGAACTGGCCAAGTTCGACATCGCCGTTAATGCCATCACCCCGGCCACGGCGAAGACGCGCATTCTTGATACGCTGACCAAGGAATTCATTGACTACATGCTGGTCCGCATTCCGCGCGGGCGCTTCCTCGAGGTCGAGGAGGCAGCGGCGATGGTGGCCTGGCTGGTGAGCAAGGATAACAGCTTCACCACAGCCAGCGTGTTTGACCTTTCCGGCGGGCGCGCGACCTACTAGCTTTTAATATGATTGAATGACTCCACTTTTTATGCGATGTCGGCAATGGCCAGACGCCGCTATTCGGAGGGAGTTTCAAGATGCCTTCAATCGACCGGAATACTGCCTTTGCCGCTATGCGGGCGGCGATCATGGCTTCGTATTCGGGTGCGCTGGCATCGACCCGCATGTCGCCGCTGGAGGCGCTGGAGTGCCTTGCCGCTGCTTTGGGCTCGATCTATCGGGAAGTGGCTGACGCGCATCTGGACCCTGAAGGCTGCGGCTGTGGCTGGCAACCCGATGAGTTGCTGGATATCGTTGCGCTCGAGCAGGCAATTGCTGCAAATGCCGCACGCGAAGCAGAATCCGAGTTTTTCGACCTGCGCTCCATCGTGCCCGTCGGCCACGGCTGAGAGCGCCATATTTCGAAGTTAGTGCCCTTTCCATGATCAAGCGGTTCTTTTCCTACTACGCCCCCTACAAGGGCCTGTTCATCCTCGACTTCGGCTGCGCCGTGGTTGCCGGCCTGCTCGAACTCGTCTTTCCCCTGGCGGTCGCCTATTTTATCGACTCGCTGCTGCCGCGGTCGGACTTTGGCTTCATCCTGATTGCCGGTGGCATGCTGCTGGCGATCTACGCCATCAACGCGGTGCTGCACGCCGTGGTGAACTACTTCGGACACGTGTTGGGGGTCTCTATCGAGACCGACATGCGCCGCCAGGTATTCGACCACCTGCAGAAGCTGAGCTTCCGCTTCTTCGACAACAACAAGACCGGGCACCTGATCACCCACGTGACCAAGGATCTCGAGGATGTCGGCGAAGTGGCGCATCATGGCCCCGAGGATGTCTTCCTGGCGGTGATGACCTTCATCGGCGCCTTCATTCTGATGTTCGTGATCAACTGGCAGCTTGCGTCCATAACCGTGGTCATCGTGCCCATCGTCACCTGGCTGGTGAGCAAGTACGGCTCTCGCATGACGCTGAACTGGCAGGAACTGTTCGGCCGGGTTGGCGAGTTCAACACCCGCATCGAGGATTCCATCGGCGGTATCCGTGTGGTCAAGGCCTTCGCCAATGAGGGGCATGAGGCCAGGCTCTTCGCCGGCAACAATCAGGCCTATCGCACGACCAAGCTCAAAGCCTATGGCATCATGACGGCGAGCATCACCATCACCTATCTGAGCACCCGCCTGGTGCAGCTCGCTGTGATGCTGGCAGGCTCCTGGCTGGTGGTGCGGGGCGAGATGACCTATGGCGGCTTCGTCAGCTTCCTGTTGCTGGTGGAGGTGTTCCTGCGCCCCATCGACAAGATCACCGGCGTGCTCGAGAGCTACCCCAAGGGCATTGCCGGCTTCCGCCGCTTCACCAGGCTGATCGACACCGAGCCCGACATTGCCGACCGCAAGGGCGCTGTTGCGGTCACTGCGCTCAAGGGCGACATAGTGTTCAAGGACGCGGCGTTTTCCTATGAGGAGGGCCGCAAGGTGCTCGACGGGCTGAACCTCACGGTTCGCGCCGGGGAGACTGTGGCCATTGTCGGGCCATCGGGTGCGGGCAAGACGACGCTTTGCTCGCTGCTGCCGCGCTTCTATGAACTCGACAGCGGCTCCATCACCATCGACGGCATGGATATTCGCGACATGACGCAGTCCTCCCTGCGCAGCCAGATCGGCATCGTGCAGCAGGACGTGTTCCTGTTCGGCGGTACCATCCGCGAGAACATCGCCTATGGACAGCTCGGCGCCAGCGACGAGGCCATCTGGGAAGCGGCCAAGCGGGCCCGCTTCGACACGGTGATCAAGCGGCTGCCCGACGGGCTCGACACCATGGTCGGCGAACGCGGGGTCAAGCTCTCGGGTGGGCAGAAGCAGCGTGTGGCCATTGCCCGCATCTTCCTCAAGAACCCGCCGATCCTGATCCTCGACGAAGCGACCTCAGCGCTGGATACGGCGACCGAAGTGGCGATCCAGCGTTCGCTGGCGGAGCTGTCGCAAGGCCGCACCACGCTGGTGATCGCCCATCGCCTGGCGACCATCCAGCATGCCGATCGCATCGTGGTGATCGACGAGACGGGGATCGTGGAAGAGGGAACGCACGAGGCACTGCTGGCCAGGGATGGCGCCTATGCGGTTCTGCACAAGGCACAGTTTGGCTATCTGGCGGGGTAGGGTGGGCCCGCTTGGGGGCTCATCGATGGGAACACCACGGCAGCGTTTGTGGATTGGAAACCATACTCGCTGGCGGCTGATCACATTTTGGGCAATTCATCATTTCGACGAGCCGTCGTAACTGCGGCTTAAGCGCAACTGCATAGCGTTGCCCCATAATTTTGGGGCGGTGCGGCTGTTGTCAGTCATCGATTTTTTCCTGCGTGGGCATGACCCGAGCCTGGTCGTGCTTGCTGCTATAGTTTGCCTGGTCTCCTCCTATGCCTGCGTCGGCCTGCTTCGGCACGCCCATCGGACCGAAGGCCGGATGCGGCTGACCTGGACAGTCGTGGCGGCGCTGGCGGTGGGCTTTGGCATCTGGGCCACTCATTTCGTCGCGGTGCTGGCGTTCCGGGCCGGCTTCACGCTGAGCTACGACATCGGCCTGACGGCCGCCTCATTGGCCATTGCCATCCTGGTCTGCGGGACCGGCATTGCCATGGCTATTCGCGGCGCCAGCATCTGGGATCACTTCCTCGGCGGGGCTGTGGTAGGCGTCGCCATTTCGAGCATGCACTATGCCGGCATTGCAGCGCTGGTCATGGGCGGCGACCTGGCCTGGAATCCGGCGATGATCGCCACCTCCATTCTGGCGGGCATCGTGCTGGGCGGGCTGGCCTTTGTTAGCGCCATGGGCGCGGGAACTGGACGGCTGCTTGGCGGCGCAGGCCTGCTGACCCTTGCCATCTGCGTCATGCACTTCACCGCCATGGGCGCGGCCGATTTCTCGCGGTGTTTTCCACTCTCAGCCGATGCCGGGATCCATGGCGGCTGGCTTGCCACTGCTCTGGCCTTCATCTCGGTGCTGATCCTGAGTGCCGCCCTGGGTAGCGTACTGCTGGACGAAGCCGATCGCCGTCGCACCGCCCGGGAAACCGAGCGGCAGTCGCGTGACGCCGAGCGGATCGACCAGGTCACCACCAGGCTCGAACTGGCGATGACCCATATGGCGCAAGGCCTGGGCCTCTATGACGCCGACGGCACCTTGCAGCTCTACAACGCTCGCCTGCCCCAGTTGCTGGGCCTCGATCCCGACCGTGACCTGACGGGGCTGTCGTTCAGCGACATCTGCCGGCTGACCATTGTGGGTCCTGGCGAAACGCCGCCAGACCTTGAGGATACGGTGGACGGCGTGCTGGCGCAGCATATGCCGCTGATCCAGGGGAAGGGCGGCGAAATTGTTCATACCTTCGCCGACGACCGCACGCTGCGCATCAGTCACAGCCCGGTGGGCGACGGCTCCTGGGTATCAACCGTTGACGACATCACCGAGCGCCAACGCAGTGCCGCGGCCATCGCTCATCTGGCGCGGCACGACGTGCTCACGGGCCTGCCCAACCGCGCCCTGTTCAACGAGCGCTTCGCTGCCGCACTGGCCAATGCCGAGGAAACAGACAACAACCTGGCGGTGATCGCCATCGACCTCGACCGCTTCAAGGAGGTCAATGACAGCTACGGTCACGCCGCCGGCGACGTGGTGCTGACGACGTTGGCCACACGGCTGAGCGAGGGCCTCAAGGATGGCGAGATGATCGCGCGGCTGGGCGGCGATGAATTCGCCGCGCTCAAGAGCTTCATCTCGATGGATGCATTGCGCGAATTCCTGGCGCGGCTCGAAGCAGCCCTGTTTACCCGCCTGACTATCGATGGCTCATCCATCAATACCGGCGGCAGCATCGGCGTGGCCATCTATCCCGAGGATGGCGCCGACCGCTCCAAGCTGCTCAACAACGCCGACCTTGCCATGTATCGCGCCAAGGCCGAATTCGACCGGCGTGTCGCCTACTACGAAAGCGAGATGGACGAACATGCCCGCCAGCGTCGCGATATGGCGCGC
>JBARWY010000235.1:0-6862 GCA_049647065.1 Devosia sp.
CATATAGTTCTTCACCGTCTGCTCGCTGATTGACAGGGCCCGAGCGATCTCACGATTGGTCTTGCCTTCCAGGAGATGCTTGACAATCTGCTGCTCGCGCACATTGAGACGTATAGGCTTTGCCGGGGCGGCGGACGCATCGCGTAGCAGAGCCATCACTTCGGCAAAATACTTACGTGTGACATACAGTTCCCCACGCAGCACCGCCTCCACCGCCTCAAACAGATCATCGAAGCTGTTGCCCTTGAGGACAAAACCCATGGCGCCCGCATCCAGTACCTTGATGGCGGACTGAACGCTTGAGTACGCGGTCAACACCACGACCTTCGTCGGCGGTGCGTTAGTGGTGATTTCGCGGATCGCTTCGACAACATCGCCGGGCATGCTGAGGTCAATAAAGATGACATCGGGTCGATGCTCCATTGCCAACGCCGTTGCGTCTTCCGCGGTGCCGCCGACACCGAGCACAACAAACTCACTTTCCTGCGAGAATATTGAGGTCATCCCCGCTAGTACGGCCGGATGATCATCCACAAATGCTAAACTGACTGGGTTCTGGTTTAAATGTGCTTGCATGACCCCTCCCAATGCCATTCACCGATAGAGGCAATCTGTGAGCAACGCCAAGTCAATTGTTAACGATTGGTAAATTCTACTTCTCCGACACCTCAATTCGCCTACGGCCTCGCACCATATTCTTTACTGAGACGTTGAAGGACGACGGCAGTCGGGCAGCTCCGAAGCGGGCAATCCTGCAACAACGGACAGTCGGCGGGAACGATGGCGTAAAACACCGCCATTCAGGGCCCCGAGAGCGCGGCAAGAAGTCCCGCCATCAGAAGGATACGGCATGGTGCCAGGCGGGCCAGCGCCCACGAATGCCTGGCTAGAACTTAACGCGCCCGAATTGCGAGGTTGTCACGCTGGCGATGTTCAGGACAACCGGGATGGGTGAGGCGACGAAGCGGATATTGCCGCACCACCGGCAGAGCCGCCCAAAGGCACCCCGCAACGATTGGGATGAGGCGGGCGTGAGCAGGCCGGCAGGGATCAGCCGATAAACGCGGAGATCCCGGGAGAGCTTGGCGATTTAATTGAAAGCTCCTCCGAAGATCGAGATCGCGGTGAGACAACCGACTAAGGGCCTCTTCTGGTCCAGGCACGGAGTGGCTAGCCCATGGCTGGACTGGATTGCGGTACCTTGCCACGACGTCGTTCTGACCAGAGGGAATAGCCGAGGAAAATCAGCGCTACTCCCATTGGTACCGGGCGTAGCGCTGCAGCGCGTGTGGCAGCAGCGCGGCGGCAGGGGTGATGATGCCATAGACTTAGGCACATATAGTTTTGTTGCAACAAGAGTGCTTGCCATGATGGCTCAGTCTAGCAGTTTGCGCGTCTGATCTGCCATCGTGCCGAGTGCTTGGGCGTAAATTCCGCGAGCGTAGTCGCGCAGCACACCCCCGACGTCTGCTCTGAACGTTCTTGCTGGGCGCCCCAAAAATCGTTCAGCAAGCGATGTCACGCGCCTCGGCAGCTCTGCACCGGACCTCGAGTGCCCACGGTCGCCTCGTTAGGCCGCTCCCGACAGAGCTAGCGGATAGCCCCGTTACCTTCTGGAAGATGCTGCGAAACGCAGAGCGACCCTATTGCTATTCGCTCACCATGTCGCGGTTGGCCGCCTGAATGCTGGCCCAAATGCCTAACTGCCAACGTTCCGCCGACAGGATCGCTGACAAGGTGGATCAAGTCCAAGGTCACCAAGGCGCTAGCCAGCTAGGTGCGCGCAGAGCAGCCATGCCTGAACCTCTATTTCTGAGACGAACGGAGACGTGCAGCATCGCCCCAGACGGAAGGCGACGTGCAATGTTTAAAGCTAGATTAGTTCGTCAATACGGCAGTATCTTCAGCCTAGTGCTATCATGCGGCTTTCTTGTCGCAGCGCTGGGTCTTGCCCTCTGGCACCTGTCGACCTGACTGCCACACACGAGCATGCAGATGACTTCGCTTTGCCTTAATCGAATGGCCTGAGCGTTAGTGTAGCTGCGCGAGCATTGCAGCCGTGCCCGGCGTCGGTCGGCAGACATTCGCTGCCGTTCCCGGTCGGGGAGTGGCTGCGCATCCGTGGCCAGTGCATGTCAGCGTTTTCATTCACGCGCCGGCCGCGCGGATGAACTGGCAGTTTGTTACGTGGTCCTTCCTTCGCTGTTCTATTCGTTCTCTCTCTTTTAAGGGGTGGATGGAGGATCCGATGCCGTGACCTCAATGAGGGCGACTGGGCCGCCTGGCGTTTCGTCATCAAATACACCGACGACTAAGCGCCCGAAGAACACGGCGCCGGTGTCCAGGTTGGTTCTGCCCGGGTAGAGCTCGGGGCCGTGACGATTTGGTGTATGGCCGTGGACGATATGAAGGCCGGGGTAGGTGATGTCGGCCTTGGTTAGGTATCGCGTCCAAAGCAAAACCGCCGCGCCTTGCGTATCGAGTGCCCTGCTCGGGTCAACGCCGGCATGTACAAACACCCGAAAGGCGTCCCGATGGACCATTGGCAGATGCTTGGCCCACTCGATATGATCGTCTGGCACGCGTCCATCATAGCTCTCGAGGGTATGGATGCCGCCATTGCCAAGCCACCAATCTGGGTCCGGCGTCCCATGGCACTGGACCATTAGATATTCGTGATTGCCCATAAGCGTCACCCAATTCCACCCCGTGGGGGGACCGGCAATCAGGCGTTCAACTATCTGCCGGCTCTGTGGGCCGCGATCGATATAGTCCCCCAGAAACACAACAGTGCCGCCATTGGTCTGACCTCCCTCGATACGGGCCAAGGCCTTGGCCAAAAGGTCGTAGCGGCCATGCAGGTCGGCAATGACATAGGTTCGACTCATGCTGCATCCCTCAGTCTTCGGGGCGTGCCTCGGGGAATTTAATCTCCTTCACATGAAGAGGGACAGGGTCTGCACCAATGCCTCAGTGCTTACACATTGGGACCCTTCATCCGCTCCCGCCGGCGGGTCACCATCAACATGGCGATGACTGACGCAGCTGGTGGAAGCGCTGCTGCCGACCTCAGGCTATTGCCCTTGCCTACTCGATTTCCTCGATGCGGTACATGGTCTGCCGCTGTTGCCGGCCATGATCAATCGGCCTCCAGCTCTGAAACCGCAATGAAGTTGGAATGGTCCGGCGGAAAGGACCCGGGCCGTTGGCTTCTGCCGCTACTGGGTGCCCCCGCCACGCTCCAGTTTGCGCCGCTCGCCGACACCCGGATGAAGCTCGAGCTGTCAGGTTCGAAACCGGGGGCCACGGACTCTTCAATGTGCCCGAAGCATTTCCGCTGCCGAGAGTAGCCGGCAGATCTCATCATCTGACACCCCACCGAAATGCCGTATCGTTTTTCGCCGGCGAGAATGCAGACAAAGCGCATCGACCCACCAGAACGCGGGGATGATATGGGTGGTCGTATCGTAAGTCTCCCAATCAGCTTGGGGATCAGCCGTTCATGAGCAGTAACGTTTTGCTTGTGTTGGCTATTTTTTGACGTATGGCAATTGATCGCCTTCCGCTTTGTGGTCACTACGGTCGCCGGTCCAGGTAAGCCGCGAAAGCGGAGGGTCGCGATGGTTCGACCTCACAAAGGGTCTCGTCGCTGTTCCCCTCGCGGGATCTTCACCGTCATTGATTTCGCAAATTCAAGAGAAAGTGTTCGTTGCGATGCCAGCCAAGCGCCATCGACTACCATGGTCAGCGCCTGCGCATCCTCGGGGCGCAGGCGCAACGTTCGCCTTCTGACCACAGGCCTGTCAGGAACTTGCTCGTAGCGCGTTTACCCAATTTCGTACGCAGGGCTGATGGCGGAATGATCATGCGTGGCGCATGCAAGGAGCCAGCAGCCTAGTTCAAATCCAGGCTGGGACTCCCAATACCAATGCAACTGCGCCAATCGCCCCCGCCATGCCTCGGTTGCCCATCTGGGAGGCCCAAAATACGGGTAAACGTTTCGTCAGTACGGCCTCCTCCAGCCGAGGGAAGCCCGACTGAAATACACCATGAGTCTCATGAAAGCAGCTGCGTTCGCCAATTCCGCAGCCCAAAGTTATGACGCCTCTTAGAGCCAGGCGGACAAAACCGGAAAGCTCTCAACCGAAATCCGAAATGATCAGAAAAGCATCAGCTCCTTCAAGCCCCGCATCAAAAGGGCGCCTTACCTTGGACGCCCCTTTTACGTCTCTTTGTGAGTGCGCCTAGAAGTGGAAATTTACGCCAACCTTCACGACGTGGTTGATTGAACTCAAGTTGGACGCCTGAGTGCTGGAGAGCGTGCCAATAGGGGCCTGGACCCCACCCATGCTCACGTACTGGTACTCAGCCTTGACACTCATTGCATCGGTGACGGCCGCCTCAACACCGCCGCCAACGGTCCAGCCCGTCATGGTCCCCGAATAGGTGTTGGTTAGACCTGGCGCGGCCGGAACGATGTTGGCAGTAACACCACCTGCGGCAAGACCAGCGCTTGCAAAGAGCAACACGTTATCAAAGGCCATCCCGGCGCGCCCCTTGATGGTCCCGAGCCAATTCAGGTTACCCTCGCAGTTGAAGGCTGGGTTTGCTGCACACACCGCAGTACCAGTTGCGCCGCTCCAAGCTACATCGCTTTCGAGACCGAGTACAAACGAGTCGATCTGCGTATTGAAGCCAACAGTCCCGCCCAACACGGCGCCCGATACTGGAACGTTCGTCGTGATTCCGGTGATCGCGCCCACCGAGGACGCCTGACCGGCAGTGTACCCAGCATTCAAGCCGGCATAGAAACCGGACCAATCAAAACCAGCATCCGTTATCGGCACCACTGGTTCGGAAATGATCAGATCAGCCGCACTGGCGGCGCCAATGGCCAATAATGATAGAGCCGCTACGGTTAGAATCTGCTTCATGCTGTCCCCCAAAATAATATGGCGACGTTCTCACAGGATGGTTAACGCGGCATTGCGCGGCAGCGTCTGTCTGCACTCATTTCCACCGCGTCACATAACAATCAGTCGAATACTGTACCTGCCCTTCACCAGTTCAACCGTGGATGCCAATGGGCGAAACCAGGACTGACGAAGGGGGAAAGTCCTTCCAACATCTATCCCCTCCATGACCTGAGCTTCTGCGGCGATCATGCCGAGATGGAGGTGCCTCGATTTAGGGAATGGTAAGTAGACAGCCGTACATTCCCCGTAGCGAAAGGGGCTTAGAATGCTCAGATCAAGAACAATTTCGCGATATGGCAGTGTCGCCACACTAGTTGTAGCTTGCGTGTTGCTACTGCTGACGCTCTGCTTCGCGCTCTGGCAATTGGCGACGTGATCAAGGCCGGTGGAACCACCTTGCCGGCGAGATAGTTATGCTATCTCTGAATGCTCGAAAGCGCTCAGCGGGCTCCACCTCCTTCCAAGGTGGGGCCCTTTTCTGTGCTGATGTCGGCCTAGCGGATCTGCATGGCGAGCGCATGCAGATTCAAAGCGGCGTCACGTGGCCAAGGTGGCATTTGATGCCCTCCACGTCACCTAGCTCGCCGCCGGACAAATCCTTGCGAACACAATCCGAGCCTCGGACCTCCAAAGCACATAGTCTTACGAACCTAATGATCAGCTTGGATCTAGGGGTTTCCGCGCTATACCGCTTGAGCTATGGGATCGCCAATGCTGCGAAAGAAAAATCCCGCTCCTGCGGGTTGGATGAGGACCAAAACCTATGGCAGACCCCGAATTTCAGAGCGCCGACGGGCTTGCCGCTACCGTGCTGCTGGGCCAGCTGTTGGAAGAGTTAATGGACAATGGAGTATTTGGAACTGCGCATCGGCAGCGCATCCTTGAGGCCACGCTGGACCACTTGGACGCAATGCAGACTGATCAATCTGCGAGAGCCGCAAACTTGGTTATCGACGTGTTCGGAATTGCGGGGAAGGCACGGCGCTGATCAGGTTGGGAGTTGGCGCCGAAACTTGAGTAAGTAGGCGTAAACGCGACGGATCATCCGAGATCGCTGCAAATGCTCTTGCAAGAGATGTTCCTGGGACCGCCTTGATCACAGGCCAGTTGGTGGCGTCGGACCGCCGAGATGACGTGCGGCACGTTCTTCGCGGTGGAGTGTTCGGTTGCTGCATCTAACCCTTGCGACCGCGTCAGCTCAGCGACCGTTGCTTCAAACAGGCGAGCGCCGCAGCCCCCTACGACGGACGTGCTCGGGACAAAACAGCGGCTAAGGCGTGTAGATCGGCACTTCGGGGAGCGAATCAATTCTCTGCTGGATTAGCGCGTCCTGCTGCGCCTTCTGCAGCGCCTCCAGCTGCATCTCAAGATGCCGCTGCCTAGTCGCGGCAGTCAGTTCGTTCTGCAGGCATACGATCCGCTCGCCATTGGCGCGGATCGCTTCGGGGGTATCGCCTGGAACTTCCGCCGGGCACGAAGCCTCCGTTGCCAGCGTGGAGGCACTGAGGATGAAGAGAACTATAAGCGCTGACTTGAACATTGAGTTAGCCTGCGCCCCTCGCCTGTCCGGCGCAAATCACGTCTCGCTGTTCGAAGAGGCCCCGCCCTGCGGATGGTAAAAGTCTGCGAATTGAATAGAGCCCAGGGTGACGCCGTCACCCTGTGACTGGGCAGGCTTAATCCTTGCAAGGCGCGCGTCCTTAGCTGGGGTACGCGAGAGCTTCAGATATTCCCCCCGACAAATCAGCACTGCTCGAACACAGACTTGCCCCGCGCCGGAATACCGCCATCCAGGCCCTGATCACCTTCGGCAAGACCACCGTGCCCTGCATCATTCGCAACGTTTCGGATAGTGGCGCCAAGCTGGAAGTCGCCAGGGTTGGTGC
>JBARWY010000236.1:0-2111 GCA_049647065.1 Devosia sp.
GGTCAGTTCACCCGGTTGGCGGAGTGCGGAGCACGCTGATCAGCGCGGTCACATCGACGCTGTGCAGGTAGGGACCGGCGGGGTTCTTGCTGTCACGAATGTGACGCAGCGTGTGGGCTACTTCAACGCTGGAAGTTGTCGTAGATGTCCTGGCCGGACATGAAGAAGCTCATTGATTCTCCTTCAACGTGGCAATGGCCGCCGCCGCCACCTGTTCGGCCCGAGCACACGCCCCATCCGCATCCAACATTCCCGTCTCATCAGCAAAGAACGTCAACGCGTCCGAGACGCCCACAGTGATGGAGCAGTCCCCTCCGTCGCGATTGTCGATCTCGGAACTGAACACAGCCGGGTAGCCCTCCACCGTGGCCTCCACGAAGTACTCCTGGTCGTCCCGCATCCGATACAGATCCGACAGTCCGTTCTTGTTGCCGCTCTGCCACGCGACACCGATAACACTGGGGATCTCTGTATCAGCGGTCCAAGTACAGAGAGGTCCGACTGTCTTGGCGATCTCGCTCTCGGTGTCGCCCCGTCCGGGTGTGTTTACCCGAAAACCGGTCAACTGGGCAGGGGTGAGCACCGCGCACGGGTCGGTGAGAACCTTGCTGGCATCCAACGGACTCTCCACCCGGGGTGCCCCGTAGGTGTCCTCATCCGAGCTGGCCACGGACGACTCCGTACCCGTCGGCGCCGATGACTCCGAGCTGTCCGGCTCAGGCGTAGGTGTCCCCGCGTCACTGGTTGTGCAACCGACCAGCCCGAGGGCCATCACGCACGCGGCAAACACACCGTAGACAGGGGCCTTCACGCGCCGGCTCCCTCGACGTTCCGCAGCCGCTCCGCCCCGCCTGAATCAGCACCAACATATGTCTGGCGCGCGGCCCGCAGCTTCACGAGCTGGTTCTCGGCATAGGAAGCCACTGCCCGGTTGTGCTGCTGCCCCTCCCACAACGCAGCCCGATACGCGGCTACCTGCCCGGTGCTCACCTCATCCTCCGCCGACGGCGTGGCCAGCCGTATTGCCTGCCGGCGGACATGAAGAAGCTCACTGAGTCTCCTTCAACGTGACAATGGCCGCTGCCGCCACCTGCTCAGCCCGAGCACACGCCCCATCCGCATCCAACTTTCCCGTCTCACTGGCCGTGAAAGTCAACGCGTCCGAGACCCCCACTGAGACGGTGCAGTACCCCTCGGCGCGGCTGTCGAGTGCGGAATTAAACACCGCGGGATAGCCCTCCACCGTGGTCTCCACGAAGTACTCCCACCGGTCACGCAGCCGATACAGATCCGCCAGACCGTTCTTATTCCCACTCTGCCAAGCAACGCTGATGGTGCTGTCAACTTCAGGATCAGCGGTCCAGATGCAGAGTGGTCCGACGGTCTTCGCAATCTCGCCCTCGGTGTCGCCTCTTCCGGGCTGGCTTACCCCAAACGTAGGTAGCTGCACAGGCGTGAGAACGGCGCACGGGTCGGCGAGGAACTTGGTGGCGTCCAACGGACTCTCTACTCGTGGTGCCCCGTAGGTGTCCTCCTCCGAGCTGGGCATGGACGACTCTGATGGCCCGGTACCCGTAGGCGCCGTCGACCTTGAGCTAACCTGCCCAGAGGTAGGTGTCCCCGCGTCTCTGGTTGTGCAGCCAGCAAGCCCGAGGACAACTACACCGATGACAACCAGGGCGGATGCTCGGACCTTCACTAGCCTACCTCTCCGGCGTTCCCCAGTTGGACCGCTGCATCCGAGTCAGTCGCCACGTATGTCTGGCGTGCGGCTCGCAACTTGGCGAGCTGGTTATCCAAATACAGGGCGACCGCTCGACTGTGTTGCCACCCCTCCTGCAGTGCCTCGACATACGCCTTGGCCTGCCCCGTGCTCATCATGTCGTCTGCCGGCGGCGTGGCCAGGCTAATTGCCTGGTTAAAGTACTGATCGTCGGCACGAATCTCGTTCTTGATCACTTCGAGATCGGTGATGATGCTGTCGATCTCTTCGACGTTGGCGAAGACGTACTGGCCGCCAGCGCCGCCACCTCCGCTGGCGCCGTAAGGCATGTAGATGGACGCGTCGTCGCCCTGGCCTTGCGGCTGATGCTCGGGCATCGTCGTGCTCC
>JBARWY010000237.1:0-1992 GCA_049647065.1 Devosia sp.
CCCGGTAGCCATCTGGATCCGGATCGTCGTCAAAATCCACAAGGTCGTCTTGCAAGGTCCCATCTGGAGTTTCCGATGGCATGGCCTCCCACGGCGGATCAGCGCCACCATTGTCGTCGTCCGCGAAATTGAGCAGTGCGGCAAGCTTTGAACCGATCGAGATCCCGTCCGCGGTGCCTTTGTTCTCGTTGAGAAGGTCGAGTGTATCGGAGAGGCTGGCAGCAATTTGCTCCGACGTCGAACCCACTTTGCCGTTTCGATCCACGGCCCATCGCACCGTTGGCCTTGTCTTGTTCGTTCGCGTCTGGCCTTCGGTCGCCTTGCCGATAGGTGCGGCCGCAGGGAATACTATGGCGCACTGCGATCCCATGGCCAGCGCGGCCTGGGCGCTCAGCGTTTCCAGGTTCGGACAATATCCCCGGTCCACCAAAAGTATCGGCTCCGGTATCGTGGCCAGACGCGGCAGGACCGTGAGCCGGTCGAAACTGGTACAGCTGTGGACCAGTATGACTGTCCCGTGCAACGGACCGCGATGGGTCGGCAGCTTGTTCATGCGCATCAGCGCTGCCAACTCAAGGTCTCCGCACACGATGGAGCAGGATTTGCCGGCGCGCCGCTCCTGCTCAGTCCGTTCCGCCGCGGCCGCCAGAAGATTGTCTCGCCCTACAAAGAAAATCCTTCCTGCCGCGCGCAGGGCGTCGACGGCCTGGTCGTAGGCCCCGATAGTAATCAGGTTCTGGACGGTCTTGCCCTCTGGTCCAGGCGATGCGGTCGCAAGACCCGTCATTTCCGCAATAATATCGAATAGTGGATTGCGCGGGTTGAGCGGGCCATGCGGTCTGCGGGTCAGGATCAAATGTGCTCCATGGGTTTCCAGTGTCGCCAGCAGCACCATGGCCAGTTCGTCCGCCGGTATAGCATCCGCGTGATCGAGGAAGAGAATGGTCGATGGCAGCAGGCGATCTTTGAGGCGATAGGGCGAGATGCTGTTCTTCACCCCTTCCAGCCCGCCCCAGCCATGAGCGACGCATGCGAGCCTCGATGCCGATATCGCCGCGTGAGGGGTTACCAAAGACAGTTGCCCATGCCCGCCTTCCGCCTCGGCCACGGTGAGCTTGCCCAGGCTGGCCGCGCGCAGTTGCTGCTCGTCCGAGCCAAGAAGGCCCATGCCGGGCGTTCCTGGCCGGTCCATGAGTGCGGCGGCCAAAACGATGCATCGCTGCTCGGCGCGAGCGAGACTATGGGTGGCGAACCACGGCGACCCGATGTGACTATGGTTGTCGCCCAGCCGGACGATTTCCGGGAGCGCTAGGGCGGCGTCGGCCGCGGTTTCATCATAAGGGTGACCCTTGCCCACATAGCGTTCAACGAGCACCCGCAGGTCCTGAGCCACGAATGGACGCCGGCCCACCAGCATCAGGAGTTTTGCGGGATCGGCAACGGTTGCGCGGTTGGCGCGCTCCACCAGAGGGTCGCCAACCATTGGGCCATCCTCGTCCTTTCCCCGTCGGTTCTTGCGGTCTGCGGCTGCGCCGGCCTTGCCGCGGTGATAGTCGGTATAGGCGGCCAAGGGACGAACCCGCAGGTCCAGCCCATGGCGGGCGAAAAACGCGTTCTGGTGACGGCGCCAGAGCTCGGGCCAGTCGACGCCGTTATGGGCGACGCCCCCAATCTTGGATTTGACACCGCCCTGAGCAGGATCGAACGCCGTATAGCGGCGCGCTTCGATGCCGTGAGGACCGGTACGCCGGGGCGAGATGAGCAGATGCGCGTGACGATTGCGGCCGGACAATGCCGAACCGCCGGGGGGCGCTGGGGCGCAGGTCTCCGCCTTCCAGCCAGTGCATCGCCTTGTCCTCGGCCTGTTCATGGGGATCATGAACCGCAAAAGTGGTGGCCAGCCCATGTGGGAGGATGAGCGCGCCGATGAATTCCTCCAGCAGAGGCAGGCAGAGCGGGGCCGGCATTTCCCCGGGAGCGGGCAGGGCCAGC
>JBARWY010000238.1:0-44281 GCA_049647065.1 Devosia sp.
GCCGTAGTTCTCGCTGCCGTCCTTCCGTTGACGGGCTGCAAGATCCTGCCGATCGCCGAAGACAACGCGGCGGCCACGGCGGGTTTTGATGCTGCAAGTTATGCAGCGGAGCTTTGGACGACGCAGGCGCTGCCGCATTTTGCGGATTCTGCCCGGCCGGTGGCGGAAGTCCTGCAGGCGATCGGTGCCGATCTGCCGGCGGCGGGGACGCAATTCGGCTATAGGGCGGGCGAAGGTTCGCCGTGGAGTTTTATCGTCAGCGGAACGGGCCCTGTGGCTGCGAAGAATACCGAATCGCGGGCCGGTACGCTTGAAGTGGCGGTAGAGGGCCTGGCGGAACCGGTGGTGTTGCAGATCGGGCCGGTGATCCGGGGCAATGCAGTGCGCGATGCGCTGCCCTTCGTGTCGTTCAAGGATTTCACCAACCAGATCGAGTATGCCAATGCCGGCAAGGCGCTGACGGCCCTGGCGGTGGAAGGCTTTACCGCGGGCGTCGAGGCGATCGCGGTGGGCGACATGGTCAGCTTTACCGGTGCTATCAGCATGGCGGGAGCGGCCGACAAGTTGCAGGTGACCCCGATCAGCATCGAGAAGGCCGCGCCATGAGCGACGTCGTTCTCAGCGCTCGGGCCATCACCAAGGCTTTCCCGGGCACGGTGGCCCTGCAGGATGTCGACTTCGACGTGCATGCCGGCGCGGTCAATGTGCTGATCGGCGAGAATGGCGCGGGCAAGTCTACCCTGATGAAAATCCTTGCCGGCGTGGAGCGACCGACGCTGGGTAGCATCGTCATGGGCGGCGAGAATGTAAGCTTTTCCTCGATCCGTGACGCGGCGGGCCTGGGCATCGGTATCGTCTTTCAGGAACTCAATCTCTGCCCCAATATGAGTGTGACCGAGAATATCTTCCTCGGCCGCGACATCACCAGAGCTGGCTTCCATATCGATCGCGCGGCGCAGAAAGCGCGAGCCGCCGAACTGATCGGCCGGCTTGAGCACGCGATCGATCCGGATGCGCTGGTCGGCGATTTGATGATCGGCGAGCAGCAGATCGTCGAGATCGCCAAGGCGTTGGCCGAGGATGCCCGCATCCTGATTATGGACGAGCCGACTTCCGCGCTGTCTGCCTCGGAAGTCGAAGTGCTGTTCAAGGTGATCGGCGAACTCAAGCGGGCAGGCGTAGCGATTATCTACATCTCCCACCGACTCGAGGAACTGGTGCGGATCGGCGACTATTTTACCGTCCTGCGCGACGGAAAGCTGGCGGCAACGGCGTCGCGGGCGGAGGTTACAATTCCCTGGATCATCCAGAAAATGCTGGGCGCCGAAGAGGTGGTCGCGAAGCGACCGCCCGCTGGCCCGGCGGGCGCGGCAATAATCGAGGTCGAGCACCTGAGCCTCCCGCGACGTGGTGCCGGACTTGCCGTCGACGATGTCTCTGTGGCGTTCCGAACCGGCGAAATCACTGCCATCTATGGCCTGCTGGGGGCAGGGCGGACGGAACTATTCGAAAGCCTCTATGGACTGCGACCGGGCGCCACCGGTTCGGTGCGGCTCGACGGCAAGGAATTGGCCGGCCATTCTGTCAACCGGCGCATGAAGGCGGGACTGCTGCTGGTGCCGGAGGACCGGCAGCGCGACGGGCTTGTGCAGAACCTCAGCGTGGGCGGCAATCTGGGTCTGGCGAGCCTGCGCCGGTTCACCCGGTTCTTCTCGATTTCCAAGGCAGCCGAAGCACCGCTTCTGGCCGAGGTGATCAGCCAGCTGCACATCAAGACCTCGAGTGCCGATGCGCCAGTTACATCGCTGTCGGGCGGCAACCAGCAGAAGGTGGTGATCGGAAAATCGCTGCTGACCCAGCCGCGCGTGCTGCTGCTCGATGAGCCCAGCCGCGGCATCGATATCGGCGCCAAGGCCGAGGTGTTTTCGACCATGCGCGACCTGGCCGACAGCGGCCTCGCCATTGTCTACACGACGTCGGATCTCAAGGAGACGCACGCCGTGGCGGACCGTATCCTGGTAATGGCCTATGGCCGGATCACCGCCGACCTGCGCGCCCAAGACGCCACCGATGAGGCGCTGGTGCGCGCATCCACCCACAAGCTCGACGAACCCGCTTTCGCCTAAGGAGCCACGATGTCCACCGCTACCGCTGCCAAAACCGGCTCCCCGGGCAATGCCTCGGCGCTGCTCCTGCTGCTCAAGCTGCGCACCTTCATCGCGCTGATTGTGGTGACGTTGTTCTTCGCCTTCATGGCGCCGAATTTTGTCTCTGTCGCCAATGCGGTGATCATTTCCAAGCACGTGGCGATCAATGCGATCCTCGCCATCGGCATGACCTATGTGATCCTGACCGGCGGCATCGACCTTTCGGTCGGGTCCATCGTTGGCCTCACCGGCATGGTGGCGGGTGGTCTGCTGGTACACGGTCTGCAGTTGCCGATGCTGGGCGTGGTGATCTATCCCAATGTGGTGGAAGTCATCCTGATCGCTTTGGCGGTTGGCACGGCGATCGGGGCCGTGAACGGGTTTCTCATAACCAAGCTAGGGGTGGCGCCGTTTATCGCCACGCTGGGCACGCTCTATGTGGCGCGCGGCGCAGCCCTGCTGCTGTCGGGTGGGGCGACCTTCTCCAACCTCGTCGGCAAGCCTGAGCTGGAAAACCAGGGCTATCCGATCATCGGCTCCGGCAACGTGCTGGGCATCCCTGTGTCGATCATCATTCTGATCGTTTTGGCGCTGATAGCTGCCTATGTGGCGCAGCGCACGCCGTTTGGTCGTCGCGTCTATGCGGTTGGCGGCAACGAACGCGCTGCGGCCCTCTCCGGCGTACGCGTCGACCGGATCAAGATTGCCGTCTACATGATCTCGGGTTTCTGCGCTGCCGTGGTGGGTTTGATCGTCTCCTCGCAGTTGGTTGCGTCGCACCCGGCGAGCGGTGAAACCTTCGAGCTCAACGCCATTGCAGCGGCGGTTCTGGGAGGCACATCGCTGTCCGGGGGCAGGGGGCTGATCGGCGGAACCATCATCGGCGCCTTCGTCATTGGCGTGCTCAGCGATGGGCTGGTGATGATGGGCGTTTCCGAATTCTGGCAGATGGTCATCAAAGGACTTGTGATTATCGCCGCTGTCGTGCTCGATCAGTTGCAGCGCAGGCTTGCCGCCAATACCCGCCAAGGGTAGAGGCAGCAGGCATTTCGGGGAGCGATGATTTGGCCGAGACCAGGACAGCCAGTGAAACGGGGCGAAAGGGCCGCAAGCCCAGCGTCGATACTTCCCGACAGAACCTGCTGGCTGAGCCGCGCCGGATGAAGATTCTGGAATGGCTGCAGGAGGAAGGCAGCGCCCGCGTTCGCGACCTTTCGGTAGCCTTTGCGGTCTCCGAAGCAACCATCCGCCAAGATCTGGAGCGGCTGGACACTGACGGGCACGTCGTGCGCGAGCATGGCGGGGCCTATCTCAAATCCATGCCGCAGCAGGTGCAGTCTATG
This sequence comes from Devosia sp., assembly GCA_049647065.1. Taxonomy (GTDB): domain Bacteria; phylum Pseudomonadota; class Alphaproteobacteria; order Rhizobiales; family Devosiaceae; genus Devosia. The sequence continues at coordinate 3,491 of JBARWY010000238.1, forward strand.
TCGCTGCAGCACCTGACCAACATGGAGCGAAAGAAGAAGATCGGCCGTGCCGCTGCCGCATTGGTGGGCAATGGCGAAACGATCATCCTTGATTCTGGCTCGACGACCACCGAGATCGCCAACAACCTGACCGGGCATGACAGCCTCAACGTTATCACCAACGCGATCAATATCGCGCTGCTGCTGGGCGCGCTGCCGTCGATGTCGGTGCATCTTTCGGGAGGCCTGTTCAAGGCACCCACCCTCTCAGTAACCGGCGAGAAATCGGGCGATTTCTTCAGCGGCATCTTTGCCGAGAAGCTGTTCCTGGCTACGGCAGCCGTGTCTTTCGAAGCCGGGCTGACCTTCCCGGCCATGGCCGATCTCTATGTGAAGCGGGCCATGATCAAGGCCGCGTCCAAGGTTTACCTGGTGGCCGACAGCACCAAGATCGGGCGCACCTCGTTTTCCTCGCTCGGGCCCATCGACCTGATCGGCGGCTTCATCACCGATGACGGCATCAGCGATGCCGACCGCGCCGAATTCGAAAAGCGCGGCATCGAGGTCATCATCGCCAGATAGCTGGCCGATTTCTGCCAGCATACCTGCAGTTTCTTGCTGCAAGCATGGCAGTCGATGCGCCGTTCCAAATCTTCCGAAGAAGCTCGCGGACTGCCCACGCTGGCAGTCGCGCATCCGCGTATTCTGTCGGCAAACGCAACTGTTCGCATTGACTCTTCTGCGCTTCATTTGTAATCATCAAAAAACGCAAAAAATACAAAGCAGCCGAAAAGGCCGCCATTGCGAAACGGACCCTGAGGGTCACTTGGAGGACGAAAATGAAGATGGTAAAAACTCTCGCCGCCCTGGCGATGGGCGCGATGGCCGGTGTCGCAATGGCTATGCCCGCCTCGGCGGAAGGCCTGGTCGTGATCATCACCCCGAGCCACGACAATCCGTTCTTTGCCGCCGAAGCGGAAGGCGCAAAGGCCAAGGCGGAAGAGCTGGGCTACACGACCCAGGTCTATTCTCATGACGACGACGCCAACAAGCAGAACGAGCTGTTCGATACGGCCATCGCTTCGGGCGCAGTCGCCATCATCCTCGACAATGCCGGCGCCGATGCTTCGGTGGCGGCCGTGCAGAAGGCCAAGGACGCTGGCATCCCCTCCTTCCTGATCGACCGCGAAATCAACGCCACCGGCGTTGCCGCCGCGCAGATCGTTTCCAACAACTACCAGGGCGCCACCCTGGGTGCCGAAGCCTTTGTCGAGGCGATGGGCGAGGCCGGCAACTATGTCGAGCTGGTGGGCAAGGAATCCGACACCAATGCCGGTATCCGCTCCTCCGGGTACCATGACGTGATCGACCAGTATCCGGACCTCGTGATGGTCGCCCAGCAGTCGGCCAACTGGAGCCAGACCGAGGCCTTCACCAAGATGGAATCCATCCTGCAGGCCAATCCCGACATCAAGGGCGTAATCGCCGGCAATGACACCATGGCCATGGGCGCCCTGGCGGCGCTGGAAGCTGCCGGACGCAACGACGTGATCGTGGTGGGCTTTGACGGTTCAAACGACGTGCGCGATGCCATCACGGCGGGCAAGATCACCGCGACAGTCTTGCAGCCGGCTTATCGCCAGGCCCAGTATGCGGTGGAACTTGCCGACACGTTCCTCAAGGACGGTTCGACCGGCGTCGACGAGAAGATCTCGATGGACTGCGTGCTGATCGACGAGACCAATGCCGCACAGCTGGAAACCTTCCAGATCAAGGAATAACGCCCTCCCAAGAGCGTCGAGCCCGGGCCGCGAGGTCCGGGCTTTTTTGTTTGCCGGGCAGTGAGGTCAGCTCAGCCGACCATTGTGACGCAGCACCAGGCCGACCGCGCCCATGCAATTGTCATTATCGAGAAAGCGCCCGGTGACAAAACGGGGAAAGGCGCCGCTCTCACCATCCTGCCGTTTGACCAGAGCGTGCTTTTCATATCCCGCGCGCAGCGGAGCGAGCAGCAATTCACTCACCCGCCGCCGCCAGCGCCCGCTGATAACGAAGAGTGGCGGATTGATGATGCTGCCAGCGGAAAGCCCCCTCACCAGCATCGGCCAACAGGCGCTGGAAGCCGACATCTCCGGCATTGGCCAGCAACAACCTCGGCAACCGTTGTAGGCCGACCAAGCCGCTGCTGGGCCATCTGCTGCACGTTGGCGGCGTTGCAATAGAGCGCAAGGCAACCACGATTGCCATATCGGCAGGGCGGGCCCAGCGGATCGATGACCATATGTCCTAACTCGCCCGCGGCGCCATGCAGTACCTGGCCATTGGCGACGATGGCGCCGCCGACACCAAGATCCAGCTTGAACAGCACGAAATTCTCTTCGCCCGCGCGGCGCCCCACATCGGTCGTACTAGCGGCCAGCCATCGCCTTGTTCTCGGGCGGATAGCGGTCACCCTGCAGCTCGACGCCGGCCAGGGCATTCTCGATGGAGCGGAGATCGCCAGCATCGAGCGCGAGGTCCGCAGCGCCGATGTTCTCGTCCACTCGGTGCAACTTGGTAGTGCCCGGAATGGGGACGATCCATGGCTTCTGGACCAGAAGCCATGCCAGGGCGACCTGTGCCGCCGTCGCGTTCTTCTTGCTGGCGACATCGTTGATCACGTCGACGAAGACCTGGTTGGCCTTGCGGTTTTCCTCAGCGAAGCGGGGCTGCTTGCTCCTGAAGTCGTCTGATGCGAACTTCTGGTCGGCGGAGACGGTGCCGGTCAGGAAGCCCTTGCCCAGCGGCGCGAATGGCACGAAGCCAATGCCGAGCTCCTCGAGCAGGGGGATGATCTCCTTCTCGGGCTCCCGATACCAGAGCGAATATTCGCTCTGAAGGGCAGTGACAGGCTGGACAGCATGGGCGCGACGGATCGACTGCGCGCCGGCTTCCGACATGCCAAAATGCCGGACCTTGCCCGCCGCAATCAGATCCTTGATTGTGCCGGCGACATCTTCCATTGGCGTCTCAGGATCCACGCGATGTTGGTAATAGAGGTCGATATAGTCGGTCTGCAGCCGCTTGAGGGAGCCTTCGATCACCTTGCGGATATGGTCCGGCCGGCTGACGGTCTTGCGGGCAAAGCCGCCGCTGTTCTCGATGTCGAAACCGAACTTGGTTGCGATCACCACCTTGTCGCGCACGGAGCGCAAGGCTTCTCCGACAAGTTCTTCGTTGTCATAGGGTCCATAGACCTCGGCGGTGTCAAAGAAGGTCACACCGCGATCGAAGGCGGCCCTGATCAGGGCAACGGCCTCGCTCCGATCCATCGCGGCACCATAGGCGGCGCTCATGCCCATGCATCCAAGGCCGATGGAGGAAACTTCAAGTCCCTGGCCAAGCGTTCTCGTTTTCATACAGTCCTCCTGTTGTTGGTTTGAAGTGGCATTTGATGCGGCTCGGCCGTCCTGCGCTGTCGGACTGAAAGGGAGCCTATCAGGCGTCGGGAATGACCCGGCCAAAAGATTCAAGAGTGATGACCTCGGGCTCCGGCCCGCCGCGGATGCCGGTTTCCAGACCGTCGATGGCGGCAATCTCGGCTGTGCTCAATTCGAAGTCGAAGACTGAGAAATTCTCCTCGATACGGGCCGGCCTGACCGACTTCGGGATCACCGAGCGGCCTTCCTGCAGATGCCAGCGCAGCATGACCTGAGCGGCCGACTTTCTGTGCGCCCCTGCAATGCCGAGGATGACCGGATCCTCGAGCGTGCTCTTGTTGCTGCCACGGTAGAACGTGATGCCGCCAATGGGGGACCAGGCCTGGGACAGAATGCCGTGTTCCTGGTTCTTTCGCTGCAAGTCGGCTTGCTGGAAATACGGATGGACCTCGATCTGATTGACCGCGGGTACCACCTTGGCCACGTCGAGCAGCTTGTGCAGGTGCTCGGGCATGAAGTTGCTGACGCCGATCGCCCGGACCTTGCCATCCGAGAGCAGCGTTTCGAGAGCGCGATAAGCGTCAAGCGTCCGATCGAATGCAGATGGCAAAGCCTGGTGCAGGATCAGCAGGTCGAGTTGATCCACGCCGAGCTTGCGGACGCTTTTCTCGAAGCCATGCAGCGTCTCGTCGTAGCCGTAATCGCTGATCCAGATCTTGGTTTCGATGAACACGTCATCCCGTACCAGGCCAGACCGCTTGATCGCCTCGCCGACGCCACGCTCATTGGCATAGGCGGCCGCTGTGTCGATGTGGCGGTAGCCGACGCGCAGGGCTTCCTCCACCGCGGCGGTGGTTTCGTCCGGCGGAGTCTGGAACACGCCATAGCCCAAGGCGGGCATCTCGATGCCATTGTTCAAGGTCAGGGTTGGTACACTCATGCGAGATGTCCTATTCGATTGCGTTTCGGCTAATCCCGGGTCGACAGTGGCTGCGCGCGAACCGACGGTCGTCAGCAGGCGGCGCCCGATGCGTTGAAAGCTAATCCTCGTCCGCCCTTTGGATTAGGGGGCCATAGCCGCATGGTCCAATAACCACTGCTAATGAATGCGAGTGCGAGTCCGCGGCGTGTCGATAAATCGTGCCCCACCTGTCGGGGCAATTCGGTGGCACGGCTTATGACGTCGATCGGCCGCTTGGAGGCGGATAAGAGACGCCGCTAAATGAGCGTCCTCTCCTGCTATTCGCTCCGGGAGACGGCGGCGGACGGGCCGCGATACCGCAAGGCGTCGACGAATGCCGAGAAGGCGACGGAATGGTGCCGGCGATTGGGATAATAGAGGTGATAGCCGGTGAAGGTGGGACACCAGTCCTCCAGCACCTTTTCCAGCCGGCCGGCAGCGACGTGCCCGAGTACATGATCTTCTGGAAGGTAGGACAAGCCGATCCCGTCCAGCACCGAGGATAGTCGCATGCTGATATTGTTGAATACGGCCTGACCCTCCACTCTGACCTTCACCTCATGGCCTCCCTTCTCAAACTCCCACGGGAACAGCGTTCCATGGGTCGGTAGCCGGATGTTGATGCAATTGTGGCGCGTGAGATCCTCGGGCGTTTCCGGCCGCGGCAGGCGCTTGAAATATTCAGGGGTGCCGACCACCGCCATCCTGATGTCGGGGCTGATCCGCACGGCGATCATGTCGCGGGCGATCTGGGCGCCAAGGCGGACGCCGGCATCGTAGCGCTCCGCCACGATATCGGTCAGTCCATAATCCACGACGATCTCAACATGGACCTCCGGATTTTCCCGCAGAAAATGGCGTAGCGCCGGTTGAAGAACCGAAACGGCCGGATGTTCGCCTGCCGTCACCCGGATCGTTCCCGAAGGGCGGTCCTTCATCTCGGCGAGGGCGGCGAGTTCCTCCTGAATATCTTCGAAGCGCGGTTCCAGATTGGTGAGAAGGCGTTCACCCGCTTCGGTCGGCGACACACTTCTGGTCGTGCGGGTCAACAGCCTGATGCCAAGCCGCTCTTCCAGCGTCCGAATGGTTTGACTGAGGGAGGACTGCGAAACGCCAAGCTTTGCCGCCGCCCTGGTGAAGCTCCGCTCACGGGCCACCACCACGAATGCAGCCAGGTCATTGAAGTTCGGCAGTGCCATTCATGAGTCTCACTTATGCCGGAACGAGATTATTCGTTCCTTCTAATAAGTGCTGTGACACGGGATTTGCACCTGAAAGTTCTGTCATTTTGTCTTTGCCGATGGACGCGACGTGCTTCGCCGGGCGACCAGGCGGGGGTGAACCAGGAAGTGTTCCGTCTTTTGACGGCCTTCGATGCGCTCGACGAGAAGGCGTGTCGACTGCAGGCCGAGCTGCTCGCCCGATTGGTCTATGCTGGTCAGTGAATTCTGGTCAAAGGCGCAGTACATGGTGTTGTCATGGCCGACCACCGCCAGCTCCTCAGGGACGGATACATCGGACGTGCCGGCGACGCTGAGCACTTCGAGCGCAACGTAGTCCGTCCAGCAAAAGATGGCGTCGTGCTTGCCGGGCCGTTCGAGCAGACGCTGGGTCGCGACCTGGATTTCGCGCAGATTCTGCGGCACCCGGATGACCTGCGCATGTTTGCCAAGTCCAGCCGCTTTCATTGCCTCAAGATAGCCGGCCTCTCGATGGTCGATGACCGAGCCGTTTCGCGTATCGAGGCTGAGCATGGCGATCTTCTGGTAACTCTGTTCGACCAGGTGCCGCACGCTTAGCCGGCCGCTCTCGGTATCGTCGTTATTGACGGTAATCCACCCCAAAGTAGTCGAACGAGAGAGTACCCCGGCAATGAGACCCGATGACTTGGCCCACGGCCACTTGGTGTCCCAACTTGCAGAGCTACGGAATGAGAACGGACCAGTGATTGGGCAGGTCTGATTTAGGGCGTAAGGCGGACGGCAGGGCAATATTCTGCTGCTCGAAAAACTGGCGATCCCGGAGGGACTCGAACCCCCGACCAACAGCTTAGAAGGCTGCTGCTCTATCCAGCTGAGCTACGGGACCAGCGCAGGTGGCCCCATTTAACGCATTTCTGCGCAAAGGAAATGCCCTTGTTGCGTCACTGTCGCATGGTGACCGCTGGCGGGTCCATGATCGGCGCGACGAGGGCAGGGGGGCGGGCGGTGGTGCCGCGGACGATCAGTTCCGAGCTCAACACCATATGCATCGGCACCCGGTTGCGCCGATCTCCTTCGATCACGTCGATCAGCGCGCCGGCGGCAATGCGACCCAGCGCCGCCCGCGGCTGCCGCATGGTGGTCAGCGGGGGCCATACGTGGGAGGCGACGGCGAGGTCATCGAATCCCACCACCGAAACATCGCTTGGGCAGTCGAGGCCGTGCTGGCGAAGGCCGGAAATAAAGCCGATCGCGCTTTCATCATTGGCCGCGAAGATCGCAGTGGGGCGGTCCTCAAGGCGCATGAAATGTTCTGCCGCGGCGAGGCCTGCCGCCATCTCGAAGGCGCCGGGCAGCAGCCAGTCAGGGCGGATATCGAGGCCGGCGGACGCCATGGCCTTGGCGAAGCCGCGCTCGCGCTCCCCGGTGAGCACATTGCCCTGAGGTCCTCTGACATGGCCGATTCGGAAGTGGCCGAGTTCGATCAGGTGGCGGGTCGCACGCTCGGCGGCATAGCTGTTGTCTGTCTTGACCGTATGGAATGGCGCATTGGGGATTTCCTCGCAGGCCACGATCAGCGGTACCGGCGTCGGATCCCCGGTGAGCATCATCAGCTGCTCGAGGTCCACCGATCCATCGAACAGCAGCAGCCCGTCGACCCGGTTGGACAGGAAGTAATCGCGCATCCGCAGCCCTGAATCACCGCCTGAAAACCGGTTGGCAACCAGCACGCCATAACCCCGCGACGCCGCCTCGCGTTCCACCGCATCGAGGATGACCGAGAAGAACGGATTGCCGATATCGGGCAGGGCGACGAGGATGGTTCGCGCGGTTCGCTGGCGCAATGAACGCGCCGACTGGTTGGGTGTATAGCCGGTGATGCGCACAGCCTCGGAAATGCGCTCGCGGGTCTGCTCGGTCACCCGTTGAGGGCTTGAAAGGGCCCTGCTGACAGTAGCGGTGGACACATCTGCGTACCGCGCAACGTCTTGAATTGTTGGGGTTTTCTTTACCAAGGTCATGCCTGGCAGCGCCTCCCCTCGCTGTCAGTAACCCAATCTGTCTAAATCGATCTTGACAGGTGCGCAAGGCGTGTACGAAACTCATGCAATCGATTGCAGAGATTTCGGGATCCGAGCGATGCAATCGATTACACGCCGCCAGCTCGGGATGCCTCGCAAGAAGGCAACCTTGCGGCTGGCAGCTTCGCGGGGGCGAAACGCTCCAAGTGATCGTTGGGAGGACATTCCATGAATAAGTTTACGGTGGCAGCCGTTATGGCTGCTGCATTGATGAGCTCGACTGCGTCGATGGCAGCTGATCTCGAAGTTACCCATTGGTGGACCTCGGCTGGTGAAGCCGCGGCTATCGCCGAATTCGCCAAGGTCTTCGAAGAGCAGACCGGCAACACCTGGGTCGATAGCGCGCTTGCCGGTTCGGGCACTGGCGCAAACCCCGTCATCATCAGCCGTATCATCGGCGGTGATCCGATGGGCGCAACCCAGATGAACACCGGCCGTGACGCCGAGGAACTCATCCAGGCTGGCCTGATGCGTGACCTCACCGACGTCGTTGCCGACCTCGACATCGAGAGCTTCTACGTCGACAAGAGCCTGCTCGATCCGTGCAAGTTCGAAGGCGGTCTCTACTGCCTGCCGATCAACATCCACTCGTGGGATTGGCTGTGGCTCTCCACCGCTGCCTACGAAAAGATCGGCCAGCCCGTTCCGAAGGATTGGAACGAGTACGTCGCTTCGTGGCCTGCTCTGCAGGAAGCCGGCATCCTGCCCTTCGGTCTCGCGACCGGTTGGCCGATTTCGGGCGTCCCCGGCGTGCTGATGTCCGGTCTCGGCGGCAGTGATCTGGTGCTTGCCATCAACCGCGACAAGGACGTCGAAGCCGTTCGTGGGCCGGAATTCCGCAAGGTCGCCGAAGCTCTCGACGCTCTGCGTCAGGTGATCTCTCCCGACATGATGGTGCCGTCCTTCGGCGACGTTGGTAACCAGCTGCTGGAAGGCACTGCTGCCGGCAACATCCACGGCGACTGGCTGCAGGGCGACCTGCAGGTGGCCGGCGGCGTCCCCGGTGAAAACTACGAATGTCTGCCGGCTCTCGGCCTGGGTGACCAGCTCACCGGCGGCGGCGACTCGTTCTACTTCCCCAAGCTGCCCGAAGGCACCGATCCGGCTGTGATCGAAGCTCAGGCCCAGCTGGCTCGCATCCTGATCTCGCCTGAAGCCCAGTTGAAGTTCAACATGGTCAAGGGCTCGATGCCGATCCGTACCGACATCGACCTGGCTGCCGCCAACCCCTGCATGCAGAAGGCTCTCGGCATGCTCGACGCTGGCCTGCTGCCTTCCGGTGACTTTGCTCTGTCGAGCGACACCCAGCAGCAGCTCCAGGATCTCAGCACCGAGTTCCTCGACGACGACAGCATCACGGTCGATGACTACATCGAGCGCTATGCCTCGATCATCGAGTCGGCTGAGTAAATCTTAGTTGAGAGCTCGCTCTCACCTATGACAACGGTGGTCGACCTTGATTACAAGGTCGGCCACCTTCTCTTGGAGATATACAATGGCGGACACTGCCCTTCCCTTGGAAGCGGGCGCTGCGACGGTCAATCGACCCGGCCTGCTGAAGCGAATATTTTTTCACAACCTGCCCGCCAAGATTGCCGCGCTGCCTATGATGGCGACCGTGCTCATCGTCTTCGTTGGCTGCACCATCTGGACGATCTACTACTCGTTCACCAATTCCAAGCTCCTGCCGACCGGTAAGTTCATCGGCTTCGAGCAGTATGAGCGCCTGTTCGCCACGTCCCGCTGGAACGTGTCGGTTACCAATCTCATCGCGTTCGGCATCATGTCGCTGACCTTCACATTGGTCATCGGCTTCATCCTTGCCGTGCTGATCGATCAGAAGATCCGGTTCGAAAGTGCGTTCCGCACGATCATGCTCTACCCCTTTGCCCTGTCCTTCATCGTGACGGGCCTCGTGTGGCAGTGGATCATGAACCCGACCCTGGGCCTGCAGAGCACCATGCGCAACCTGGGCTGGACCGGTTTCACCTTCGACTGGATCGCCAATCCGCGGATGGTGCTGTTTGCGCTGCTCATCGCCGGCCTCTGGCATGGCACGGGCTTCTGCATGGTGCTGATGCTGGCCGGGCTCCGCGGCGTCGATGAAGAAATCTGGAAGGCCGCCCGCATCGATGGCATTCCCACCTGGCGCACCTACGTCTCGATCGTCATTCCCATGATGCGCGGCGTTGTCATCACCGCCATCGTGATCATCGGCTCGGGTATCGTTCGCCTCTACGATCTCGTGGTGGCACTCACCAATGGCGGCCCGGGCATTTCGTCCGAAGTGCCAGCCAAATACGTATTCAACTACATGTTCTCGGGCGGCAATATCGGCCAGGGACTTGCAGGCGCAACCATGATGCTCCTGACGGTTCTCATCATCATGATCCCCTGGGCCTACCTCGAATTCGGCGGAAAGGGTCGTCGCACATGAGCCAGACCGCAACCATGACCGGGGCGGCACCAGCCGTTGCCGGCACTGTCGAAGCGCGGGGACCTCGTCCCAAGCCCTTTTTCACCCCGCGCAAGATCATCATCTATTCGCTGCTGGTGTTCGTGTCGCTTTACTACCTGTTTCCGCTCTATATCATGGTCGTCACCTCGATGAAGACCATGCCGGAAATCCGCTTCGGCAACATCTTCGCACTGCCACAGGCACCAAATTTCGACGCCTGGGTAAAGGCCTGGAGCAGCGCCTGTACGGGGCTGAACTGCCAGGGCCTGGCACCGGGTTTCTGGAACTCGGTCAAGATCACCATCCCGAGCACAATCGTTTCGATCTTCATCGCGGCGGTAAACGGCTATGCGCTGATCAACTGGCGCTTCAAGGGCTCGGAGATCTTCTTCGCGATCCTGATCTTCGGCTCGTTCATCCCCTACCAGGTTATGCTTTACCCGCTGGTGATGATCACTCGTGACCTCGGAATCTTCGGCACTCTGCAGGCCGTCATCCTCATCCACACCGTTTTCGGCATGCCGATCCTGACGCTGCTGTTCCGCAACTACTTCGCGTCGTTGCCAGAGGAGCTGTTCAAGGCCGCGCGCGTCGATGGGGCGGGGTTCTGGCGAATTTTCTTCGAGATCATGCTGCCTATGTCGCTGCCGATCTTCGTGGTGGCGCTCATCCTGCAGATAACCGGCATCTGGAATGACTTCCTGTTCGGCGTCGTATTCGCCGGCACGCAGAACTATCCGATGACGGTGCAGCTCAACAACATAGTCAACTCGGCCCAGGGCACGCCCGAATACAACGTGAACATGGCCGCCACCGTGCTGACCGGCCTCGTGCCGCTGGCCGTCTATTTCGTGTCCGGCAAGTGGTTCGTCCGCGGTATTGCTGCCGGCGCGGTGAAGGGATAACTCGAATGCAAAATAGCGTTTCCATCCGCGATCTGTCGTTGAACTTCGGCAATGTGAAGGTGCTCGAGCACCTCGATCTCGATATCGCTCAGGGTGAGTTCATCGTCCTGCTTGGGCCTTCGGGCTGCGGCAAGTCGACTCTGCTCAACTGTATCGCCGGTCTGCTGGATGTTTCCGACGGCCAGATCTTCATCGGCGGCAAGAACGTCACCTGGCTTGAGCCCAAGGACCGCGGCATCGGCATGGTGTTCCAGTCTTACGCGCTTTATCCGCAGATGACGGTCGAGCGTAACCTCTCCTTCGGCCTGCGCGTTTCGGGCATGAACAAGGACGAAATCGAGCGTCGCGTTGCCCGCGCCGCCGAAATCCTGCAGATCCAGCCGCTCCTGGGTCGCAAGCCGGCCAACCTCTCCGGTGGCCAGCGCCAGCGCGTCGCCATCGGCCGCGCCCTGGTGCGCGACGTCGATGTGTTCCTGTTCGATGAGCCGCTGTCCAACCTCGATGCCAAGCTCCGTTCGGACCTGCGCGTCGAAATCAAGCGGCTGCACCAGCGTCTCAAGAACACCATGATCTATGTTACGCACGACCAGATCGAGGCTCTGACCCTGGCGGATCGCATTGCCGTCATGAAAAACGGCGTCATCCAGCAGTTGTCCGATCCCCACACGATCTACAACAAGCCGACCAACCTTTACGTGGCCGGTTTCATTGGCTCGCCGCAGATGAATATGCTGCGCGGCACCCTCGATGGCGCGACGTTCACCGCCGAAGACGGCACCGTGATCCCTGTGGGCACGTATCAGTTCACCGCGCCGTCCAAGGCCGGCAAGGCTGTGCTCGGCGTTCGTCCAGAGCATATCTTCCTCGGCGATGCCGCAGATTCGATGCCGTTCAAGACTTCGGCGGAAATCGAGATCGTCGAGCCCATGGGTTCGGAGACGCTCGCCTGGACCAAGGTCGCCGGTATTCCCGTTACATTCCGGTGCAGCAGCGATATCCCGCTGACTGTCGGCGAGAAGGTGACAATCGGCTTCGACATTGCCCGCGGTTCCCTGTTCGACGCCCAAAGCGAGAACCGGCTCTAGTCTCAAGTGGCCTGCTGGCGCCCTCGGTGGCGGCAGGCCGCAATCCCACCATGTTACTTTTGCGGCGATCCGCATGCCCGTGCGAGGCGACATCGTTGTCCAGGCTCGCTATGCCCACGGGCCCTCACACCCATTCGATCTAGAAGAGGCCACCAATGACTGAACTGTCATTCCAGCTTTACAGCGCCCGCAACGTTCCTTCGCTCGAGGACTTCCTCGCCACCCTTGGCCAGCTTGGCTACACCCAGGTGGAAGGCTTTGGCGGGCTTTATGCCGATGCCGCCGGCCTCGCCGCCAACCTCAAGAAGAACGGCCTTTTCATGCCGACCGGCCATTTCGGTCCTGCCCAGGTTGCCGACGTCGCCACGACGCTCAAGACCGCCGAGACCCTCGGCATGAAGAAGATCATCGTGCCCCATATCGGGCCGGAAGGTCGCAGCGAGGACGAGTCCAAGTGGCTTGAACTGGCCGAGACTCTGGCCAAGGCCGCCGAGACCTACACCAAGGAAGGCTACGGCTTCGGTTGGCACAACCACGATTTCGAATTCGTACCGACCAGCTCCGGGCGTACGCCGATGGAAATCATCCTGGAAACCGCACCCAATATCGAATGGGAATGCGACGTCGCCTGGGTGGTCCGTGGCAAGGCTGATCCTATCGCCTGGTTCGACCGCTATGGCAGCCGCATCACCGCCGTGCACGTCAAGGACATCGCTCCGTCAGGCCAGAACGCCGACGAAGACGGCTGGGCCGACGTCGGGCACGGCGTGCTCGATTGGGACAACCTGATCGGCAAGGTCCAGGCCAAGACCAAGGCGCAGTATTTCGTCGCCGAGCACGACAAGCCTTCCGATGCGGTGCGTTTTGCGACGCGCTCCATCGCCACCGCCAAGAAGTGGAAGTAATTCAAATGGCCAAGACCTTTGGCGTCGGCATCATGGGTGCTGGCAACATCTCCAGCGCCTACCTGCGCCTCGCGCCCCTGTTCAAGGGGCTCGAGGTCCGCGCCATCGCTGACATCCTGCCGGCTGCCGCGCAGAAGCGCGCCGATGAATTCGGCGTCAAGGCGCAGACGCCAGACGAGCTGCTCAAGAACAGCGAAATCGACGTCATCGTGAACCTGACGATACCCTCGACCCACTATTCGGTGTCGATGGATATCGTTTCGGCCGGCAAGCATGCCTATTCGGAAAAGCCCTTCGTGCTTTCGCTCGAGGAGGGCATGGCGCTCAAGAAGGCCGCCGACGACCGCGGTCTTCAGGTCGGCTCTGCTCCCGACACGTTCCTCGGCGGCGCCCACCAGCAGGCCCGCGAGATCATCGACTCGGGCCAGCTGGGCAAGATCATGAGCGGCACCATGCACGTCATGAGCCGCGGCATGGAGCACTGGCATCCCAATCCCGACTTCTTCTTCCAGCCCGGCGCCGGCCCAATCCTCGATCTCGGCCCGTACTATGTGACCGACCTGATCCACTTGCTGGGCCCGGTGAAGCGCCTGTCGGCCTTCACCAGCATGGCTCGCACGGAGCGTGAAGTGACTGCCGAAGGTCCCTACAAGGGCACCTTCGTCAAGGTCGGCACCCCGACCACCATTCACGGTGTGCTCGAGTTCGTCTCCGGCGCCATCGTCACCATCGGCGCGAGCTGGGACGTAGCGGCGCACGGTCACCACAATATCGAGCTCTACGGTACCGACGGCTCGATCTTCGTGCCCGATCCGAACTTCTTCGGCGGCGATCTGGTCACGGCCAACATTGCTGGCGAGCGCAGCAGCGTCACGCCATGGGATCACCCCTTTGGCAAACCCAATCAGGAACTCGACAAGCCGACGCCGCGCGCCAACTACCGCGCTGCCGGTCTCGCCGACATGATGGCTTCGATCGATGGCGGCTATCGCGCCCGTTGCGGCCTCGACGTGGCGCTCCACGCCGTGGACGTGATGACCAGCCTGCTCAAGGCCGGTGAAAGCGGCCAGGTGCTGACGCTGTCGACGACCTGCGAGCGGCCACTGGCCCTTACTCCGGCACAGGCTCAGGCTCTGCTGAAGTAGTGAGGGGCGTACCTCATTGACAGGCACCCACTGCCGGTCAAGATTGCTATCCAACGAGCCAAACAGGCGGCGGCCACCCGCCGCCTGTTTGCATGAAGCGGCACAGAACAGGCGCGAAGCGCCCACAGAGGAGAAACGACATGCGCACCATCAAGGGGCCGGCTATTTTTCTGGCGCAGTTCGCGGGCGACGCGGCGCCGTTCAATTCCTTCGACGCCATCTGCGGCTGGGCCGCCAACTACGGCTATAAGGGCGTGCAGATTCCGACCTGGGTCGGCAGCCTGATCGACTTGGAAAAGGCCGCGACCTCCAAGACCTATGCCGATGAACTGGCTGGCACCGCCGCCAAGCATGGCCTGGCCATCACCGAGCTGTCCACGCATCTCCAGGGCCAGCTCGTCGCCGCACACCCGGTCTATGACACCATGCTGGATGGCTTTGCCCCGAAATCGGTGCATGGCAATCCCAAGGCCCGCCAGGAATGGGCGGTGCAGCAGCTCAACTGGGCAGCCAAGGCATCGAAGAATCTGGGCCTGACCGAGCATGCCACCTTCTCGGGCGCACTGGCCTGGCCATTCCTCTACCCGTTCCCGCAGCGTCCGGCAGGCCTGGTTGAAGAAGCGTTCGACGAACTCGCGCGCCGCTGGACCCCGATCCTCAATGCCTTCGACGAAAACGGCGTCGACGTCTGCTACGAGATCCACCCCGGCGAGGATCTGCATGACGGCGTCACCTACGAGATGTTCCTCGAGCGCGTGAACAACCATCCGCGCGCCAACCTGCTCTACGATCCCAGCCACTTCGTGTTGCAGCAGCTCGATTATCTCGACTACATCGACATCTACCACGAGCGGATCAAGATGTTCCACGTCAAGGATGCCGAGTTCAATCCGACCGGCCGCCAAGGCGTCTATGGTGGCTACCAGAGCTGGATCAACCGGGCGGGCCGCTTCCGCTCGCTCGGCGACGGCCAGGTCGATTTTGCCTCCATCTTCTCCAAGATGGCGCAGTATGACTTTGCCGGCTGGGCCGTGCTCGAATGGGAATGTGCCATCAAGCACCCGGAAGACGGTGCCCGTGAAGGTGCCGAGTTCATCAAGAACCACATCATCCGTGTCACCGAACATGCCTTCGACGATTTTGCATCGTCGGGTACCGATCTGGCGGCCAACCGCAAGATTCTCGGGCTGAGCTAAGGAGTTATCGAAAATGGCTGAAAACGGCGCAAAGCGCATTCGCCTGGGCATGGTCGGCGGCGGCACGGGGGCCTTTATCGGCTACGTCCACCGCGTCGCGTCCCGCATCGATGGTGACTATGACCTAGTGGCCGGCGCCCTGTCGTCGCGGCCAGAGGTGGCCAGGGAATCCGGCCGCAATATCGGGCTGGCCGAAGACCGTATCTACACCTCGTACGAGGAAATGGCCCGTGCCGAAGCCGCTCGTCCGGATGGCATACAGGCTGTGTCGATCGTCACGCCAAACCACATGCACTATGGTCCGGCCAAGGCGTTCCTCGAAGCCGGCATCCACGTCATCTGCGACAAGCCAATCACCAGCACGCTTGAAGACGCTCGCAAGCTTGCAGAGATCAAGCCTGCCAATGGCGCGAAATTCCTGCTGACGCACAACTACACCGGATTCCCGCTGATCCGGCAGGCCCGCGAACTCGTAGCCTCCGGCGCGCTCGGCAATATCCGCGTCATCCAGGTCGAATACCCGCAGGATTGGCTGACCGAAGCCGCCGACGAAGACAACAAGCAGGCCTCATGGCGCACCGACCCGGCCCGTTCCGGCGCCGGCGGCGCCATCGGCGATATCGGCACCCACGCCTATAACCTCGCCCGCTTCGTCACCGGCCTCAAGACCGACTCGGTTTCAGCCGATCTCACCAGCTTCGTGCCGGGCCGCCAGCTCGACGACAACGTCCATATCCTGCTGCGTTTCGAGGGTGGGGCCAAGGGCATGCTCTGGGCCAGCCAGGTCGCCGTGGGCAATGAGAACGGCCTGCAGCTTCGTATCTATGGCGACAAGGGCGGCCTCGAATGGCGCCAGGACAACCCGAACTACATGTGGTTCACCGAATTCGGCAAACCCAAGCAGTTGCTGACCCGTGGTGGTGCCATTTCGGGCAACGCTGCCTCGACCATGAACGTCCGCATTCCCTCCGGCCATCCTGAAGGGTACCTGGAAGCCTTCGCAACCCTCTACAGCCAGTTCGCCGCCATCATCCGCGGCGATGGCGTCGCCTATGAAGGCCTGCTGCCTACGCTGGCCGACGGCGTCGAAGGCATGCAGTTCATCGTTGCCTCGGTTCAGTCGAGCAAGAACGACGGCAAATGGACCAAGCTCAGCGAGGTCTGAGTGCCGGCCAGGTGAATGATCAGGGGCGCCGTTTTGCGGCGCCCTTTTTATTGAATCCGCTCGACTTCGTACCCCGCCTGCTCAAGCAGATCGAGCACGCTGCCATCGCCGATCAGATGCGCCGCGCCGACGATGACCAGGTTTTCCTGGTTGTCAGCCAGCATGGTCTCGAGCGGCTCCATCCAGTTGCGGTTGCGGGCATAGATCAGCCGGTCGAGGAAAGCCTTCTCGAACCCTCCCATCTCCATCAGGAACAGGTCACCCAGTCTGTCCGGCGTGCCGTACACCCAGCTGGCCAGCATCTTGTCCATCAGCTTGGGTAATGTATCGAGCTGGTCGAGGGTCGAAGTCAGCATTGCGAGCTGTTCGTCCTCCGGCGCCCCGGCCAGCACATCGAGCTGCTGCGGTCCGGTCTCGAGAAAGCTCAGGCGGTCATCGGCCAGTTCGGGCTGCAGCACGAACTCCACGCCCTGATTGCCATAACCCTCCATCGCCAACGCCTGTACGGTGATCGTATTGGTCGCCATCCATGGCCGCATCGCGAGGATGGAGCCCATCGGCAGGTTGATTGTCGCAGCCTTCTCCCGCAAGCGTGCCTCGGTCGGATCGTCCAGCGCGTCGGTCAGGACGGTGCCATCGACATAGATGCCCCGCACGAAGGCCTCCGCGCCCATCTGCGCTACCGCAGCCGGCCGGACGTCGGCCTCGAAGACCAGCTTTTCGGCGTCAGCAAGGATGGTGTCAAACAACCCGGTGCGCCATTCCGCACCATCAGGGAGAATGTGAAACGAGCCGAACAGCCAGATGGCGCTGTCATCATCGCGCACTTCCCATATGGCCGGCGCCGCCTTGGCTGGCAGGGCCACCAGGCCAAGTGTGGCGACCAGGGGGAGCAGGCAGCGCGCGGACAGCTTCATTGGCGTTTCCTCGTTGTCGTCCCAAATGATAGGACGCGCTGCGCCGAACCCCTATAGCCAGGCTGCGACACTGCCCCAGACCAGGGTCAATCCGGACACCAGAAGCAACAGCAAAATCAGGCGGCGAAATGTCCGCGTGGCCAGCCGCCGAAACAGCAGTACGCCAAGCACTGCTGGAACGGCCAAAGCGGGCGTGATCCACGCGAACATCACCAGTGTCTCCCCGGTGATGGAGCCCGACAGCGCATATGCCGTCAGCGTGGCCATGTGCATGGCGATGTTGAAGGCCTGCAGTACGCCACGCTGCGTGTCCTTGTCCCAGCCACGCAGTGTGGTCCACAGTGTCGGCACTGGCCCTGAAATGCCCGCCAGCCCACCCAGGACGCCGCCGGCGAAACCTGCTGCGCCGTCGGCAACCTGCCCGCCACGGGGCCAGCTATAGTCGGCTGGCAGCAGGAGCATCAGGGGGCAGTAGACCAGGAGAAACAGGCCCAGCCCGAAACGAAACAGCACCGGATCCAGCCATTGCAGCAGCCAGGCTCCCAGCGGCACGCCAATCAGCCCGCCAACCACCAGCGGCAGCAGCTTGCGCAGGTCGAAACCACGCCAGACCCAGGGTAGGGCGACCAGCTGTCCCGCCAGCGCGCCGAATACCGACATCGGCGCCGCCAGTTGCGGCTCGACGGTCCATGCCCAGATCGACAGGGCTACCAGAGAGAAGGCGAAGCCCGACACACCTTGTGCAAATCCGGCGGCGGCAGCGCCGGCCAGAACGATCAGCAGGGCGGAATCCATGCATGGTCCCCAAAAACAAAAGCGCCACAATTACTTGCGGCGCCTGTTGGATTCAATTTCGGAGGAATGTCAGTGCGTCCAGGGCGTCTTGCGGTCGGCGCGGAAATTGTCCGGATAGCTCTGGCGCTTCGGCGTGGCGTCATGCGCCGGCTGCACCGAATAGGCGATGCCGTTCTTCTGCGCATAGGCCTCGGCCTCTTCCTGCGTCTCGAAGCTCAGCTTGACCTGCTGGCGTGTGTCGCCCGAAGTCGTATAGCCCATCAGCGGATCGATGCTCTTGGACTCGGTCAGCTCATGCACCAGCACCCACTGCCGTGATTTGCCTTTGCCCGACTGCATGGCGTTAGGGGCAGGGCGATAGATACGGGCGGTCATGCAAAGTCCTCAACACGATGCGCTAACGGCAAATGCGGCAGAATGTG
Source organism: Devosia sp. (assembly GCA_049647065.1). GTDB lineage: Bacteria > Pseudomonadota > Alphaproteobacteria > Rhizobiales > Devosiaceae > Devosia. Next base: position 22,126 of record JBARWY010000238.1, read on the forward strand.
ATGGTCGGAGTACAAAGATTCGAACTTTGGACCCCCGGTTCCCAAAACCGGTGCTCTACCAGGCTGAGCTACACTCCGAGATCACCGCCCTCCGTTAGCCTGTTCGGTTCCAAAGGGCAAGCCGCCGATGCGGTCATGCCCACTATTGACGGCACATGGCCGTGGACCCCAGAAACAGCGCATGATCGATCTCACCAAATCCTGGCCACTGGGCCTCGATAGCCGGCGCTGGCCGTTGTTCTGCCTCGGCGTCGTCATCGGCCTCGCCGTGCTGTCTCAGGTCGATGTATGGGCCTCGCGCGGCGCCATCGGCTGGCCCGAGCAGTGGCGGGCGCCATTTTTCTTCATTACCGATTACGGACTATCCGACTGGGTACTTATCCCCAGCCTTCTGGTCCTCGTCCTGGCTCTGCCAGCGACGCTGCTGCTGAAACGCCTGGCGCGCCTCGTCGCTGTGGAAGTCGCGCTGCTCTCCGGCTTCCTCTTCCTCGGTGTGGGGATACCCGGCCTTATCGCCAACCTGCTCAAGCGTGTCGTCGGTCGGGGCCGCCCCGACGAATTCGACAATGTCGGGGCGTTTGCCTTCCAGAACGTCGTCAATGACTGGAATTTCCAGAGCTTTCCATCCGGCCACACCACGACGGCGATTGCTCTGGCATTCGTCGTCGGCTTTCTCTGGCCCCGCCTGTTTCCGCTCTTCTTTGTCATCGGCGCGGTCGTCGGCATCTCGCGCGTGCCGGTCGGCATGCACTATCCGACCGACGTCTTCGGCGGGCTGATCGTCGGTATGCTCGGCGCCTATCTGGTGCGCAATCTGTTCGCCCGCCGCCGCTGGTTGTTCGTGATGCTGCCGGACGGGCGCATCGTGCCCCGCCCGTTTGTCGCCATCAGGCGCGCCTTTCAGCGCGCCCGTGCGTAACGATCGATGGCCGCCGAGAGGTCGGCCTTGAGATCGTCGACGCCTTCGAGGCCGATATGTAGGCGGAACAGGTTCCCCTCCGCCGTCCAGGGCCGGGCCGTGCGATTCTTGCCAAGCTTTACCGGGATGCAGAGGCTCTCGTAGCCGCCCCACGAATAGCCCATCGTGAACAATTTCAGCCCATCCACAAACGCGGCCACCGAGGCACGCGGGGCAGGGGGCAGCAGTACGCTGAACAGGCTCCCCGATCCGGTGAAGTCCCTCTGCCACAGCGCATGGTCCGGGTGACTGGGCAAAGCAGGGTGCAGCACCTGCACCACCTCGTCCTGCTGCTCCAGCCAGCCGGCGATTTCCAACGCCCGCTGCTGATGCTCCTTCATGCGGATGGCCAGTGTTCGCAACCCCCGCGCGACGAGGAAAGCATCGTCGCCCGAGGTGAAGAAACCGAGTTCCCGCCGCGTCAGCTCCACGCTTGCCCAGGCGGTTTCGGTGGTCGAAATCGTGCCCGCGAAAGCGTCAGAATGGCCCACGAACATCTTGGTGCCGGCATGCACGACGAGGTCAGCGCCCAGCGCCAACGGCCGGTGATAGAGCGGGCTCGCCCATGAATTGTCCACGATGAGCTTCGCCCCGCCGGCATGGGCGGCCTGCGCGAGCGCTGGAATATCCTGCACCTCGAAGGTCAGCGACCCTGGGCTTTCGGCCAGTACAGCCCTCGTATTGGGCTGCATGAGCGCCGCCAGGCCCACGCCGATGCGCGGGTCATAGTAGCGCGTCGTAACCCCCATGCGCGCCAGGAACCCGTCGCTGAAGACGCGCCCTGGCTCGTAGGCGCTGTCGGTGACGAGAATGTCGTCCCCGGCCTTGACGCAGCTGAGCAGGGCAATGGTGATGGCCGCCAGCCCGGATGGCACCAGCCGGGTGCGATAAGCGCCCTCGAGCTCGGTAATAATTGCCTCGACGCCCTCGGTCGTCGGGTTACCAGCGCGCCCATAGAGGTAGCGCTGCTGCTGGGCCTCCATATCGGCCAGGGTTTTGAACAACACCGTGGACCCGCGATAGACCGGGGTGTTGACGAATCCGAACTGGTCATCGGGTTCACGACCGTGGTGCGTCAGCACGGTCTCGACTGAATGGCCGGCAATGCTGCTGTTTTTCTTATCACTCATGCTAGGCTCGGTGCTCAAAATCCGGTCAATTTGGGAGGCGTGGCTAAATAAGAGACAGGTTTGCTGTCCCATGCCCCCATCAGCCCTTGACGCAACGGTCAATAGACGCTTGCATGCTTAGCAGCATCACAACCGCCATACAAAGGCGGCGGTGCCACCGGGGACGCTGGTGCAAGCCTGATGAGCTCCGGGACACAGGGTCAGGAAACAAAAGGCAATAACAATGCAAAAAACGCTCGTAACGATCGCTCTCGCGGCCTCGCTCGGCCTCGGCGCGACGGCGGCACAGGCGGCTATTCTCGAGGACGTGAAGGCCAAGGGCTACGTCCAGTGCGGTGTGACCGGCGGTGTGCCGGGCTTCTCCGCCCCCGATTCGAACAACGTCTGGACCGGCCTTGAAGTCGACTACTGCCGCGCTCTGGCTGCTGCGATCTTCAATGACGCCGAAGCCGTCCGCTATACCTCGCTGACCAGCCAGGAACGCTTCACCGCCTTGTCGGCCGGTGAAATCGACGTTCTGTCGCGTACCACCACCTGGACCATGAGCCGCGATACCCAGCTCGGTATCAGCTTCATCGGCACCATGTTCTATGATGGCCAGGGCTTCATGGTCCGCAAGGCCGATGGCATTGCCTCCGCTCTCGACCTCAGCGGCGCCGCCATCTGTATCGAATCCGGCACCACCACCGAACTGAACGCGGCTGACTATTTCGCCGCCAACAGCCTCGAATTCAACACCGTGGTGTTCGTCGACCAGGACGAAGTCGTGAAGGCTTACGAAGACGGTCGCTGCGACGTCTACACCACGGACTCCTCGGCTCTCGCCGCCGAGCGCTCCAAGTTCGCCGTGCCGGATGATCACATCATCCTGCCGGAAATCATCTCCAAGGAGCCCCTCGGCCCCGTGGTCCGTGCCGGTGACTCTGCTTGGTTCAACATCGCTCGCTGGACCTATTTCGCACTGCTCGAAGCCGAAGAACTGGGCGTGAGCTCGGCCAATGTCGACGAGATGCTCGGCTCCGACAACCCGGCCATCAAGCGCCTGCTTGGCGTTGAAGGCGATTTCGGTACTCCGCTTGGTCTGACCAAGGACTGGGCCTACCAGATCATCAAGCTGGTCGGTAACTACGCCGAGAGCTACGATCGCAACGTTGGTCCATCCACCCCGATCGGGCTCGAGCGCGGTCTGAACGCCCTGTGGCGCGACGGCGGCATCCAGTACGCCCCGCCGATCCGCTAAGCTGAACAATCCCCGGCGCTTCCTGTGGAGCGCCGGGACCTTTTGTTCCGTTGTCCGCCGCCGCAGGGTGGCGCGTGGAGCGGCCGTTATGGCCTGGGGACGTCTGTCATATGACCACACTTGATACGGGGCCCGCTGCGGCCCCAAGGGTTGCATTCTATAACGACCCGGTAATCCGCGGCATCCTCTACCAGGTCGTCGTTGCGGCGCTGCTGGCCGCCTTCATTGTCTGGATCGTTGGCAATACCGCTGCGAACCTTGCATCCCAGAACAAGACCACCGGCTTTGACTTCCTGTGGAAGACCGCCGGCTTCGACATCAGCTTTTCCCTGCTGCCCTGGTCACGCGAGTCCTACTATTGGGAAGCGCTCCTTGTCGGCATCACCAACACGCTGCTGGTTGCTTTCATCGGCATTTTCTTCGCGACCCTGCTGGGTTTCACCATCGGCATAGCGCGGCTTTCCAGCAATTTCATCGTGTCGCGGCTCGCGACGATCTACATCGAGACCATCCGCAACATCCCGCTGCTGCTGCAATTGTTCTTCTGGTACTTCGCCGTGCTCAAGGCCATGCCCGCGGTGCGGGAGTCGCTGGCGCTGCCATTCGATATCTTCATCAACCAGCGTGGCCTCATGGTGCCGCGCCCGACGCCGGACCAGGAGTTCACCTGGGTTCTGACCAGCTTTTTCATCGCCGTTGTCGTCGCGCTGGCGCTGGGAATCTGGGCTACACGGGTTCGCACGCTAACCGGCCGATATCCCGCTCAGGTTATTCTCGCAGGCAAGATCGCCGATGCCGGTGTCACATTCCTCGTGGCCTTCGTGGCCATGCTGGTCCTGTTCACGTCCGTATTCTTCATATCGGGTGCACCGCTCCTGGCAGCCGTCCTCGCAGCTCTGCTTGCTACACTGTCGGTGACGCGTTTCGCGCCCATCGCCCGGGGCGTCCTGACATTCGTCATCGCTTTCCTGCTGCTCAATGGCGCCATGGGTGTCATGTTCTCCTGGGTGCTGCCCCTGATCCTTGCTGCCGTCAGCGCCGCCGTTGCGCTGATTATCGCCAGGGTGACCTATAGCAGTGCCCTGGAACGCCCCCCGAGCGAAGCCCGCTTCCCGGTAGCGCTCATGGTGCTGATCGTGGTGGGTGTGCCGGCGCTGATCTACTGGTCGACCGGCGCCACCCTGGCGTTCGAAATTCCGGTACTGGAGCGCTTCAACTTCAAGGGTGGCCTGCAACTGCCGCCGGAATTTGTCGCGCTGGCCTTCGGCCTGAGCATCTATACGGCGGCCTTCATCGCGGAGACCGTGCGTGGTGGTATCCTTGCCGTCAGCAGGGGCCAGACAGAGGCGGCACAATCGCTGGGCCTCAAGGATGGCGACCGCCTGCGCCTCGTCATCGTGCCGCAGGCCATGCGGGTCATCATCCCGCCGCTGACCAGCCAGTATCTCAACCTCACGAAGAACTCCTCGCTCGGTGCCGCCATCGGCTATCCCGAACTGGTCAACGTCTTCGCGGGCACCTCGCTCAACCAGACCGGACGCGCCATCGAATGCATCGCGCTGACCATGCTGGTCTATCTAATCTTCTCACTGGTGACCTCGGGAATCATGAATTGGTACAACGCCCGCGTCAGCCTGGTGGAGCGATAGGAGTCCAGCCATGACAGACATTGGATTCGTTCGCGCAGACATGGTGTCGGCCAAGCCGGCACCCATCAGCACCAGCGGGGCAGGGGCCTGGCTTCGCAAGAATCTCTTCGCCACCCCGCTTGACGGCGTACTGACCGTCCTTGGCATGATCTTCCTGCTCTGGATCGTGCCGCCGCTCTACAACTTCTTCTTCGGCAACGCCGTGGGTCCCAACGGGACCGTGGAAGAGTGCCGGATGGAAAATGCCGGCGCCTGCTGGGCCTATATCAGCAGCGAGATGGAGTTCTTCATCTACGGCTTCTACGACATCCCCGAGCAGTGGCGTCCCAACATCGTCTTCGCCCTCGGCGCAGCGCTGTTGATTCCCCTGCTGATGCCGAAGATGCCATTCAAACGGACCAATGCGGTCCTGTTCCTCTTCGTATTCCCCGTTGTCAGCTATTTCCTGCTGGCGGGTGGGGTGTTCGGCCTCAAGCCCATGCCGACTGAAAAATGGGGCGGTCTGCTCGTGACGCTGATCATCTCGGTGGTGGGCATCACGCTGTCCTTCCCACTGGGCATCATCCTGGCGCTAGGCCGGCAATCGAAAATGCCGGTGATCAAGACGCTGTGCGTCGCCTTCATCGAGCTCATCCGCGCCGTGCCGCTGATCGCCATCCTGTTCATGGCTTCCATCATGCTGCCGCTGTTCATGCCGCAGGGCACGACCATCGATAAGCTGCTGCGAGCCCTGGTTGGTGTGACGCTCTTTACCTCGGCCTACATGGCCGAAGTGGTGCGCGGTGGCCTCCAGGCAATCCCGCGGGGGCAATACGAGGCTGGTGCCTCGCTCGGCCTTGGCTACTGGCAGCGAATGTATTTCATCATCCTGCCCCAGGCGCTCAAGCACGTGATCCCGGGCATCGTGAACAACTTCATCTCGCTCTTCAAGGATACATCACTCGTCTACATCGTGGGCATGAAGGACCTGCTCGAAGCGGTAAAGACCAAGAACGATACCGCGCTCGAGTGGCAATCCGCCAATACGGCCACCACCGGCTACCTGTTTGCCGCCATGGTCTTCTGGGTCTTCTGCTTCGGCATGTCGCGCTATTCCATGTACATGGAGCGCCGTCTCAATACTGGCTACAAGAGGTAGTTCCAATGTCACACGTTTCAGAAACTACCGTCGATCGTCCGGTGAACACCGCGCATATGAAGGTGTCATCGACCAATGTGGCCATCGAAGTCATCGGCATGCACAAGTGGTATTCCGACTTCCACGTGCTGCGCGACATCAACCTCAAGGTGATGGAAGGCGAACGCATCGTCATCGCCGGGCCCTCAGGCTCCGGCAAGTCGACGCTGATCCGCTGCATCAACCGGCTGGAAGAGCACCAGGAAGGCCAGATCATCGTCAACGGGACGGAACTGACGGCTGACCTCAAGCGCATCGACGAGGTGCGCCGCGAGGTGGGCATGGTGTTCCAGCACTTCAACCTCTTCCCGCATTTGACCATTCTTGAGAACCTGACGCTGGCGCCGATCTGGGTGCGTGGCATTCCTAAGGCCGAGGCCGAGGCGACGGCTATGCACTATCTCGAACGCGTCAAGATCCCCGAGCAGGCCAAGAAGTTTCCCGGCCAGCTCTCGGGCGGCCAGCAGCAGCGCGTGGCCATCGCTCGTTCGCTCTGCATGCAGCCGCGCATCATGCTGTTCGACGAGCCCACCTCGGCCCTCGATCCCGAAATGGTCAAGGAAGTGCTCGAGGTGATGATCAATCTCGCCGAAGACGGCATGACCATGATCTGCGTAACCCACGAGATGGGCTTCGCCCGGCAGGTGGCCAACCGGGTCATCTTCATGGACCAGGGGCAGATCATCGAGCAGAATGAGCCCGAGGCGTTCTTCTCCAACCCACAGCACGAGCGCACCAAGCTCTTCCTCAGCCAGATTCTCCACTGAAGCAGTAAATCCAGATTGCCCTTGCAGGAAATGCACAGGGCAATCTGCTCCCCTGCTTGACCCTGCCTGCCGGCCTGCCAATATGCCCCACCAGGCAAGGAAAGCCGTGCATTTGGCCAGAATTTTCAAGCGATTGCTGTCATTGGCAGCAGGCTTTGCCTGCGCGCTGACGCTTGTCGCTGCACCGGCTGCTGCCCAGACGCTGGAGGCGGTGCGCGACCGGGGCTTCCTCATCTGCGGCGCCACCAATCCGCTGCCCGGCTTTGCCCAGCAGGACGCGCAGGGGCGGTGGTCGGGTTTTGACGTCGATCTCTGTCGCGCCATCGCGGCCGCCGTATTCGGCGATCCCGAGAAGATCGAGTTTCGGTCGCTCCGGGGGGAGACCCGCTTTGCCCCGCTCCAGACGGGCATGATCGACGTGCTCACCCGCAATGGTCCGTGGACGCAGCGGCGCGATACGCTATACGGCGCCGCCTATACCGGCACGGCATTCTTCGACGGGCAAGCCTTCCTCGTGCCGCAGTCCATGGGGGTGGTTTCGGCCTTCGAGCTCGACGATATCAGCGTCTGCGTCATCGACGGCGGCGAGGAACTCGAGCGCATCGGCGAGTTCTTCTTCACCAACCAGGCCAGCTACACCGAAGTCCCCTATGAGGATATCGCAGACCTCGCGGTGGCCTATCAGGCCGACCTTTGCCAGATCGTGTCCGCCTCTGGCCGTCAGCTTCAGGCCATAAGGCGGGCGCTGCCCGATCCGTCCGCGCACCGCATCCTTCCCGAGCGGATTTCTAAGGAACTGCTGGGTCCCGTGGTTCGGGAAGGCGATCCGCAGTGGTTCAACATCGTCCGCTGGACGCTCTACACCCTGATCAATGCCGAGGAAGTCGGCATCACCCAGCTCAATGTTGATTCCCTGCTTGCCGCCCGCACGCCGGCGGTGCGCCGCATACTGGGCGTCGAGGGCGACTTCGGCACCGCGTTGGGCCTGACGCCGGACTTCATGGCCAATGTGCTTCGCGCCGTCGGCAATTACGGCGAACTCTACGACCGTCACTTCGGTCCGCAGACCGGGGCGGCCTTGCTGCGCGGCCAGAATGCCCTGTGGGGCAATGGTGGTCTGCTCTACGCGCCGCCGGTTCGCTAGCGGAATCTACTCGGCAAAAAGCAGGTTCACGCGCCTGTTCTGCTTGCCTTTTTTCTCGATCTTGCCGAGAGCAAGCCTACCGATTTCCTGCGTATTTCTTACATGCGTGCCGCCGCAGGGCTGCATGTCCACATCGCCGATGCGGATCAGCCGCACGCGACCCTGGCCCATGGGCGGTTTGACGTTCATCGTTTTGATGAGATCGGGGTTATCAGCCATCTCCGCATCGGTGATCCATTCATGCGTCACCGCATGATGGCCCGAGACCATCTGGTTCAGCGCCGCTTCCCGCGCCGCCAGATCCTCCGGCACTTCCGGCATGTCGAAATCCAGCCGCCCCTTGTCGTCGCCCACCGAGCCACCGGTGACTGGAAAGGGAAACACCACGGACAGCAGGTGCAGCGCAGTGTGCATCCGCATCAGCCGATAGCGGCGGTCCCAGTCGATCCTGACCACCACCTGTTCGCCGACAGCAACCGGCCCCTGGTCGTCCGCCGGGACATGCACGATCCGCGTCTTGTCGCCTTCCGGATGCACGGCAGTGGCGATGACGATTGCCGATCCGTCCGCTCGGGTGATCGTGCCATTGTCGCCCGGCTGTCCGCCCGACGCGGCATAGAAAACGGTGCGGTCCATCACGATGCCACCATCCTCCGTCACGCCGACCACCGTCGCCGGTGTGGATTGCAGGTAGCTGTCGTCGCGAAACAGGAATTCGGTCATGGAGTGTCTCAGAGCAGGGGGGAAAGCAGGCGGGCAGCCTGGGTCATGAAACGCATGGGGAGGGTACGGCCCTTTACCTCAGCGATATCGACCTGGCGACAGAGCCTGAAGTCCTCCACCAGCATGGTCTCGACCTCGTTGATGGTCTTCTCGTCGGCAAACCACAGCGTGATCTCGAAGTTGATGGCAAAGGACCGGTTGTCGAAGTTGACGCTGCCGATGGAGGCGATCTGGTCGTCCATCAGCACCACCTTCTGGTGCAGGAACCCATCCTGGTAGCGATAGATCGACACACCATGCTCGATCATGGCGTCGGCATGAGCAATGCTCGCCAGCCAGACGATCTTGTGGTCCGGCTCGTTGGGCAGCATGATCCGCACGTCGACCCCACGCAGCTTGGCCGCATAAAGTGCGGTGCGGATATCGGTATCCGGCACGAAATAGGGGCTGACGATCCAGAGTCGCTCGCGTGCCCGCCCGATGATGTCGGTGAAGGCGATGGCACATTCCTCGAGCTTGTCGGCCGGGCCGCTACCCATCACCAGGACCGATTGATCGCCCGGCGTCGCGACTTGCTCGGGCGGCGTCGCCGGCAGGACTTCGCCAGTCGCCCATTCCCAGTCCTCGCGGAACAGCAGGGCACAGCCCAGTGCGGCGGGGCCGGATACGCGCACATGGGTGTCGCGCCAGCGGCCGAAGCGCAGGTTCTCGCCGAGATATTCAACGCCCACATTGTGCCCGCCGACCCATGCATGCTCGCCGTCGGCGACGACGATCTTGCGGTGATTACGATAGTTGATCCGGGTCGGGCCATAGACGCGGAGGAACTTGTGGCGCTGGTTGAAGCCCGCCACCTTGATGCCGGCCTTGCGCAACTCGGCCCGATAGCGCTTTGGCATGCCGGTACTGCCGATATCGTCGTATAGCAGGTAGACCTTCACGCCTGCATTAGCGCGCTCGATCAGCCGCTCGGCGAGTTCCTGGCCGAGCGCGTCGTCCCGCACGATGTAGAACTGCACCAGCAGGTATTCCCTGGCCTTGGCGATGCCCTCAAAAATCGAGTCGAACGTCGCCCGCCCATCCACCAGCAGTTCCACGTCATTGCCGTTGAGAAACGGCACTTCCGAGACCTTCACCTGCACCGGCCATCGGTGGCTGGTCTCCCGGTCGATCAGCGCCAGGTCCTTGGCGCGCAGCGGACGGGCCGCGCGGCCGTTGCGGATGCGATCGGTGGCATAGTCGTCGAACGCCTTCCAGCCCAGGATCAGGTAGAGAAAGGCCGTGGGAAACGGCAGCAGGGCCAGCGCCAGAATCCATGCGATCGAACCCTGTGAGGTCCGTGAATTCATGACCTCGCGCACGGCGCAGACGAAGGCCAGCAGGTACATGGCCGCGGTAATGGCCGCCACGATATGCAGGTCGGCGATGATGGCACGTAGGATGTCGTCGATACCGATCAAAGCCCGCCCCGGAGTCGTGAGGGTGCCACTCTAGCAGCCTGACCCGATTGAACAATGCCGGCGGTTGACAAGATCGGCGGGCGGCGTAGTCTTCGGTCATGGCTTGTGCAGCCAGCCGCTCGCACCCCAATGGGGACGGTGAATGCACGATCGATCTGCTGGTTTGATCCCGATCATCGGGCGAGCCGTCAGTAATGCGAGCGCTGACTTTCCAGTCTTGCCCATGTGAGAGGTTCGAACCATGCACAGTTTCATGGACGCAAAACTCATGGCCAAACTCCTGCGACAGGGGTTGGCCGAACGTGACATCGATCTCGGGCACAGCGAGTGCCTGGAGCTGGTCGCCAGACAGTATGGCCTGGCCAACTGGAACATCCTCAGCGCCAAAATCGACGCCGTAGCCAATGAGGAGCTGGTCATGCCCGAGGGGTGGATGCGCGCCGGTGGCAGTCCGCGCTTCTACCGCTCCGGGCTCGACCCATCCAACGGCGCCGCGCTTATTGAAAACCTGCCGGATTATGGCCGGCTATCAAATAGCGATTATTGCACCATGATGCAGAGCGTGGACGCGGAGCCTTATCGCAACGGGCGAATTCGCATGACCGGCGAAGTTCGCACAGAACACGCCGCCGATGGGGGAACGGTCTGGATGCGCATCGACAGCGAGAAGTCGCGTAACCTGCGCTTTGACAACCTTGAGACCCGGCCGGACGGTGAGGGGGTGGTGAAGGGCACGTCGGGCTGGATACAACGCGAGATCGTCTTCGACGTCCCCGATGAGGCCGCCAGCATTCACTTCGGCTTCTTCCTCAAGGGTACGGGGCGCTGCTGGGCCAGGAGCTTTGCGCTCGACATTGTCGATGAAACGGTTCCGGTCACCATCAGGCAGACCAAGTTCCTGCCCAGGCCGACCAATCTCGACTTCCGCCAGCCGCCCGCCAATTGACGCCACGATCACCCGACGCGTCGGGTGATCGACTATTCCGCCTCGATCACGCTGGAAATATCGGTCGGCACCCGCCCTTCGAGCCACGCCGGCACCGGCAGGCCCTGCTTGTGCAGGAATTCCGGATTGAAGATCTTGCTGGCATAGCGGTTGCCGTAGTCGCACAGCACCGTGACGATGGTCTTGCCCGGCCCCAGGTCGCGCGCCATGCGCACCGCGCCGGCGATGTTGATGGCGCTGGAACCACCCAGGCACAGGCCTTCATGTTCGAGCAGGTCGAAGATGTAGGGCAAGGCCTCGGCATCGGAGATCTGGTACGGATTGTCGATCGTGAGGCCTTCCAGGTTCGCCGTGATGCGGCCCTGTCCGATGCCCTCGGTAATGGAGTTGCCCGAGGATTTGAGTTCCCCGTTGGCGTAGAAGTTGTAAAGCGCCGCGCCCTCGGGGTCGGCAAGCCCGATCTTCACGTCGGGATTGCGCGAGCGCAAAGCCTCGGCGACACCCGCCAGCGTGCCGCCCGAACCCACCGCGCAGATGAAGCCATCGATCCGCCCGTTGGTCTGCTGCCAGATTTCGGGGCCCGTCGTCTCGACATGGGCGCGTCTGTTGGCGGTATTGTCGAACTGGTTGGCCCACACAGCGCCGCCGGGCAGTTCGCGGTTCAGCTTCTCGGCCAGCCGGCCGGAAATCTTGATGTAGTTGTTGGGGTTCTTGTAGGGCTTGGCCGGAACCTCAATCAGCTCGGCGCCATAGAGGCGCAGGGCATCCTTCTTTTCCTGGCTCTGCGTGTCGGGAATAACGATCACCGACTTGAAGCCCAGTGAATTGGCCACCAGCGTCAGCCCGATGCCGGTATTGCCCGCGGTGCCTTCGACAATAGTCCCGCCCGGTTTCAGCGCACCCGACTTCACCGCGTCATGGATGATGAACAACGCCGCCCGATCCTTTACCGACTGGCCGGGATTGAGAAATTCGGCTTTGCCCCAGATTTCGCAGCCGGTGAGCTGGGACACGCGATTGAGACGGATCAGGGGCGTGTTGCCGATAGCGGAAATCAGGTCTTGGTGCTTGGACATGGGGCAATCTGAAAGCGACGGGGAGCAGGCATGCTAGGTCCCCCACCAGCTTGCCGCAAGCGATAACGGCTTCTGGCGGCACGGCTTTTCGTGAGAGCGGCTCGCGGCGCAATGGCAGCGCGCCGTTGCCAGCCCCGCGCAATTTCATTCCGGAGCTAGAGCCGTGCGGCCGTTTCCAGCGCGCGCACCCGGCTCGTCTTGAGATCGACAATGGGCGCCGGGTAGGTCTCGCCAATCTTCACACCGGCCCGGGTCAGTACCGCGGCGGGTGCATTGCCGGGCTCCTGCAGCCACTCGTTGGGCAGCCGGACCAACTCGGGCACCCAGCGCCGCACATAGTCGCCTGCGGCGTCAAAGCGTTCGCCCTGCGTTACCGGATTGAAGATGCGGAAGTATGGTGAGGCGTCTAGCCCACTGCCGGCCACCCACTGCCAGCTTGCTGGGTTGTTCGCGATGTCTGCATCGACGAGACAATCCCAGAACCACTGCTCGCCCAGGCGCCAGTCGATCAGCAGGTTCTTGGTTAGCAGGGAGGCCGCGAGCATTCGTACGCGGTTTTGCATGTAGCCCGTGGCCCACAGCTCACGCATCCCGGCATCGACGATCGGCAGGCCGGTCCGTCCTTGCTGCCAGGCCACAAGATCGGCCTTGGACTGTCGCCATGCCATGTCGGCATATTTGGGCTGCATCGGCACGGTCGCGATGTCCTGCCGGTGATAGAGTTGGTGGTGGCTGAAGTCTCGCCAGGCCAGCTCGGACAGAAACTTGTCGACCGGCGCCTGCCGCCGGTGATCGGCATGCGCGACCGCCTGTCCGGCATGCCAGATCTGGCGCGCGCTGATCTCGCCAAACCGCAGGTGCGGGGAGAGGCGGGAGGTCGCGCTCTTGCCGGGAAAATCCCGTCCCTCGGCATATTGCTCAAGTTGCTCATCAAGAAAATCCGTCAACCGCTGCTGCGCCGCCATTTCACCAATGGACCAATGTGGCGCGAGCTTGCCGCTCCATTTCGGGGGCCGATAGTCGCTATCGATCGTGCCTCCGCGGATCGACTCTCCTGCATCGGGTCGTCGCATGGGGGCCGCGATTGGCATGAGCCGAAGCGTCTTCCAGAACGGCGTGAACACCGAATAGGGTTTGCCTTGCCCGGTGGCGATGTCCCAGGGCTCGACCAGAAGATTGGCACTGAACGACTCTACGCTGACGCCATCCTGCTTCAGCCGCTCCTTGATGACGGCGTCGGCTTCGCGTTCGCCCGGAGCATATCGGCGGTTCCAGAACACCGATGTCGCGCCGGTTTCGGCGACCAGCGCCGGCAGGATAACGATGGCATCACCCATGTGCACCACCAGCTCGATGCCACGTTCGGCCAGATCGGCGCCTAACGCCATAAGGCTGTGATGCAGCCACCAGCGCGCCGCTGCGCCCGGCGGCCGTACCCCGCTGGTCGTCTCGTGAATGTAGACTGCCAGCGCAGTCCCGCCTGAACGGGCGGCGGCGCTCAGCGCCGGATTGTCGGCAACGCGCAGGTCGTTGCGCAGCCAGGCGATAGCGATCGATGCCATGTCAGCCCTCCGCTAGCGATACGCAGCGGTCGGCGAAAGGTTCACCGCTATTCCATAACTTCGGCAAGATGCTCGAGCGCGGCGCTCCACGCCTCGATGGAGAAGATGCGCGACTCCGGGTCCGAATGGGCCAGTCCGCGCTCGGTGAGAGTGATGCTTGTCTGGTCTTTGCCGAGCGCCTTGAAGGCTATATCGAGCACGAAGATCAGCTCTTCCGCATCGTCTCCCTCGCCATCAACGTGGACCCAGGACATGACGAGCTTTTCGTTCTCCACGAATTGCAGGATTTCCCCGCTCACCACGTGGTCCTCCGGGTCTTCTTCGTCGCCGAAGGTGGTGAACTTGTATTCGCCGCCCTCGAAGGCATCGAGCTCTGCTTCATCGGCCTGCCACTGCTCGATCAGCGCCGGGTCGGTCCAGGCCGCGAACACGTCGTCGATATGGGCGTCGATCGTCCGGGTCAGCGTGATCTGGCTTTCGCCATCGGTATCCATGCCGTTACCGTTTGACTTGCTCATGCCGCCACCTCTTTCACATGCAGTTCCGCGTGTCGCGGCAGGAAGATGGTCAGAAAGCCCAGGAAGGGCAAGAAGGCGCAGAGGCCAAATACTGCGATAATCCCGATATGATCGGCCAGCGCCCCGAGCACGGCCGCGCCGATGGCACCGATGCCAAAGGCAAAACCAAACACGAAACCCGCCACCATGCCCACCTTGCCCGGAACCAGTTCCTGCGCATAGACCACGATCGCCGAGAATGCCGACGACAGGATCAACCCCACCATCACGCTGACGACAGCGGTGCCGAACAGGTTCATGTGCGGCAGCAGGAGGGTGAAGGGCAGGGCGCCCACGATTGAGCACCAGATGACGGTGAGGCGGCCGAAACGGTCACCCACCGGCCCGCCGATGAAGGTGCCGGCCGCGATGGCTCCGAGGAACAGGAACAGATAGAGCTGCGCTTCCTCGGCGGAGAGCCCGAACTTCTCGATCAGGAAGAAGCTGTAATAGCTGGTGATCGAGGAGATATAGACATACTTGCTCAGCAGCAGCGCCCCGATGACGAGGAATGCCACCGTCAGCCGCCGCCGCGACAGGATCTGCCGGGCCGCCTTGAGCACCGGCTGGCCCGAACTGGCGCGCTGATGCGCTGCATACCAGCGGCCTACCGCACTCAGGATCACCAGCGCGGTGATGGCCACGGCGGCAAACCAGATGGTGCTGCCCTGGCCGCGCGGCAGCAGGAAATATGCGGCGGCCAGCGGCCCGAGTGATGTGCCGAGATTACCGCCCACCTGGAACAAGGACTGGGCGAAGCCCAGCTTTCCGCCGGACGCCAGCCGCGCGACGCGAGAAGCCTCCGGATGGAAGATCGCCGAGCCGACGCCGCCGACCATCGCCGCCAGGACCAGTAGGCCAAAGCTGTTGGCCGTGGCGATCAGCACGATGCCGATCAGCGCAAAAACCATCGAAACCGCCAGCGCATAGGGCTTGGGGTTCTTGTCGGTGTAGTAGCCGACGACCGGCTGCAGCAGCGACGCGGTCATCTGCTGCGCCAGGGTGATCAACCCGATCTGCATGTAGTCGAGCCCATAGGCGTCCTTGAGCAGCGGATAAAGCGCCGGCAGAAGGAACTGCATCAGGTCGTTGAGCAGGTGCGAAGCACTCACAGCCAGCAGGATAATGAGCGATGTGCGCTGCACGGCAGGTGCAGCCTTGGCCGAAACGGCGTCCATGGGAAGGCAGTCCAAAATACCAGAAAATAAGCGCGCACCCGTACCGCGCTATGCCCGCGCTGGCAATGCTTGCGGCCAATGCAACGTCCCCCCACTCGCCCGCGTTTTCCGCGGCAGGAGAACCACGCCATGATCAACAATCATTTTGTCATTTCACAGCGGGAGAGTGTCTGGCAGTTCAGCTTCAGGGGCGACGTGACGGGGCCCTTCACCAACAAGGACGCGGCCGTTAACGCCGCCATCGAGGCGGCGAGCAAGCTGGACGGCGACAATGTGGAAGTGGTTGTTCACGATGCCGACCTGCGCGCCGAAACCGTCTGGCGCAGCAATCAGACCAGCGGCGGCTAGTCCGTCATCGGACCACGCGCTGCCGTAACGGACGCACCGGAGCGGGCGCATCAAAGTGGGGATTGGAGGAATTGGCTCCGCGAGCTGGACTCGAACCAGCGACCATTCGATTAACAGTCGAATGCTCTACCAACTGAGCTATCGCGGAACACACTTCATGCCTTCGGCAACCGAAGGCGAGGTCCGTTTAGCGAACTTGATTTGCTTTGCCAAGCCCTAATTGCCCGGCGTGTGAATAAGTGGCGACGGTCCTCCATTTCGGGCGATCCGTCCGAGCGCCACGAGATCGGCTACTGTGTTGACGTTGGCGAACGGGTTCTCGCTATGGCGACTGGTCCAGTCCTCCCGGCGAGCGACCAGTTCCTGCTGCAGCGCCTTGAGACTACGTGGGGCACTGTCCTGCCTGACCCTCCCTGGCAGGTTCGCCAACGCTTCGATCCGCCAGATGGCGTTGGGTGGGTAGAACTGTTCGCCCCAGACAGCATAGGCCGCCGGCGCATCGCCGAGGCCGCCACTCATGCGTGAGACGAAGTCGGGCGGCAGGAATGGTGTGTCCACGGCGACCGATACGAGCAGGCCGTCGTGAACACCCCGCAGCCGCAGCGATGCGATCGCCGCGGCCAATCCCGCCAGCGGACCGCCCACCGGCCCTTCAAGATCGGCGACCGCCAGCGCGCCATCACGCAAGCCGCGCCAGTCGCTGCGGGACCCAGTCGAGATCATCAGCGGTGAGGCCAACTTGCCCAGCGCCGAGGCCACTCGATCAACCAGCCTGACACCACCGATCCGCAGATCCGCCTTGCGCACTCCGCCCAGCCGTTCGCCTTTGCCGCCGGCGATGATGACCGCGTGCGGCAGGCTCATTTGCCGGTGCTCACCGGATCGGGGCGGATGCCGAAGCGCAGGATCAGCATCACCCCGATGCCGGCAATCAGGCCCCAGAACGGCGCACCGACCCCGATAATGGTGATTCCCGAAGCCGTGGTGACAAAGGTCAGGATCGCCGGTATCCGCGTTTCCTCGACCACCAGGGCGCCCGACAGTGCCGCGGCGAGGCTCGACAGCAACGCCAGCCCGGCCACGGCCTGGATCAACAGGGGCGGGGAGGCCGCGATGAACGCGGCCGCCAGGCTCGCGCCGGGCGCCAGCAACAGATAGACCACACCGGCCGACATCGGGGCGGGCCAGCGCTTCGCCTTGTCGGGATGCGCTTCCGGGCCGGCGCAGATCGCCGCCGTAATCGCCGCCAGGTTGCTGCTATGACCCCCAAAAAACGCCGTAACCGCGCTGGCCAGCCCGGTTATCACGAACAATGGCGCCGGCTTCAGCACAAAGCCGTTGGCTTTCATCACGGCCAGCCCGGGCAGGTTCTGCGACGCCATGGTGACGATATAGAGCGGCAGTCCGATCCGCACGATCGCGTCGAGCGTGAATACGGGCAGTACAGGTACGAGGCTTGGCCAGCTGCCGTCGAGCGCTCCCGCCGGCAGATGCGTCGTCGTCGCCAGCACGACGCCGGTGACGACCACCGCGATCGGCACGGCATAGCGCCTGGCAAAGCGCAGGCCGATGACCCAGGCCAGGAGGATCGGCAGCGCCAGCTCCGGCATCTCGGCCACCGCAGTGATAGGCGCCAGGCACAGCGTCAGCAGCATGCCAGCCAGCATGGCATTGGCAATCGAAGCGGGAATGGCCGCGATGAGCCGCGCCAGCGGCTGGATCAGCCCGGTCAGCACAATCAGCGCCGCCGCAACCAGGAATGCCCCCGCCACTGCGGGAAATCCGCCTACCGGTTCGCCCACCGTCAGGATGAACGCCACGCCGGGCGTCGACCAGGCAAAGCTCACCGGCAGCTTCACCCGGGCGCTGACCACGACATTGAGAATGCCGATGGCGATGCACACGCTCATCAACCCCGAGCCGGCCTGTTGCGGCGAGGCGCCGGCAGCCGTCAGCGCGGCCAGTACCAGCGTGAACGTGCTGGCATAGCCCACGACCGCCGCAAGGGCTCCCGCCATCACCGGCTGCAGATAGTCGCGCCGGCCTGCGCCGGTAATGGTCTGGTCGTTCACTGGTTGCCCCCGTGCCTTCGCGGCAGCAACCTATGCAAGCGGCGCACTCCGGTGAAGTCCCAAACGACGTGCGGGGATCAGGTCCGCGTTTCGCTGCGGAAGACCAGTGCGCAATCGCTGGGCAGGATCCAGAATTGTTCCGGATCGATCGGGCGGCGCCCCGCGCCATCATAATCAGGATGCTCGCTTGACCAGGCGACGCTCCAGCGGTGCCCGTCGGCGGGGGCAAGCAATGGTTCGGCCACCACGCCGATCTGCAGGTCCCGCCCCAGATTGAGCAGAAGCAGGCGATGTCCGGCGGGATCGGGCGTAAGGTAGCGGATCAGCAAGGCCCCGTCGCCGATCACGGCACCATCGATCCGCCGCTCGCTGGCCTGAGAGAAACTGGGGTCTTCGCGCCGCATGCGCAGCAGGTCGCGATGCAGTGCAACCATACCGACATGCTGTTCCGCCTCCTGCCAGTCGAGCTTGCTGCGCCGGAACGTCTCCGGGTTGGACGGATCGGGCAGCCTCGCCTGCATTTCCGGATCAGCCACGCTGGGGAAATTGCTCAGCGATGTCCGGCGCCCCTCGGCAACTGTTCGGGCCTCATCGCCTTCGAGGCCGAAGAAGTAAAGGAAGGGGTTGGTGGCGCCGAATTCCTGGCCCTGAAACAGGCATGGCGTCTGCGGGCCGAGCAGCAACAGGCTGGTGACCGCGCGCAGCCGTGCCGGCGATGCCAGCGTTGAAAGCCGGAAGCCGCGAGCCGAATTGGCAACCTGGTCGTGGTTTTCGAGGAAGTGCACGAAGTGTTCCGGCGGCGTCGCCAGATTATAGGTGCCATAGGCCTTGTCCCGCATGTCCGATCGCTGGCCCTGGTAGAGAAAGCCATATTTCAGCGCCGAGACGAGTTCCTGCGGTGTGCCCAGATAGTCGCGGTAGTAGAAGTCGTTGTGGCCGGTCACCGCGACGCGCGCCGCATGCTGGAAATCGTCGCTGACCATCGCATCTACGCCATACCCGCCGCGGTCCGGCGGATCGATCATCAGGTGTTCCTGTGGCTGGTTCTCCACCACGACATAGGTTTTCCGGAGGCCAGCGGCTGCGCGGACGGCGCGGGTGATTTCCGCGATGATGTGCTCGTCGCTGGCGTCGAACATGGCCTGCGCCGCGTCGATGCGCAGGCCGTCGACGTGGAAATCCTCCACCCAGTAGACCGCATTGCCGACGATGAAATCGCGCACCGGTCCTGCGCATTCGCCATCGTAGTTGAAGCTCGCGCCCCACTCGTTGTCATAGCGATCGGTGAAATAGTGCTCGCTATAGGCGCGGTAGTGATCGCCGATACCGACGTGATTGTAGACCACATCCAGGATTACGCCGATGCCACAGGAATGGGCACGGTCGACGAACGCCCGCATGTCATCCGGCGAACCATAAGGGGCGAACGGAGCATAAGGCAGGACGGTGTCGTAGCCCCAGCCGAAGCGGCCCTTGAAGGTCCCCACCGGCATAAGCTGGACGACTGTGACACCGATATCGCGCAACGCGTCGAGCTTTGTTGCCGCCGCCTGCCATGTGCCTTCGGGGGTAAACGCGCCGATGTGGAGCTCGTAGAGCACCTGGTCGCAACGCTCGACGCCGGTCCAGGCGGCATCCGTCCAGGCAAAGTCCGCCGCTACGACTACAGAGGGACCGTCGCTGCCCTCAGGCTGGCAGCGGGAGGCGAGGTCGGGCAGGCGAGGGCCCTCTTCGATGCGAAACCAGTAGCGGGCGCCCGGGCCGACACCGCGGACTTCGGCGCTGAAATAGCCATCGCCCGCGACGTTCAACTGAAAGGCGCCAAGCCCCTCGATGTCCACCGCCGCCGATTTGTGTCCAGGCGCCCACAGGGAAAATCGTGTGTTGTCGCCAACGGGCGTGGCGCCAAGGGCGTCAGGACGAAACATCTATGAAGGCCAATCGGTTGGAACTCGTGTCAGAACGGAACATCGCCCGCTTTGTTCCGGTCATGGCGCTGCATCGGGCCTGTCCTGTCGGATAGTAGCCGGATGGATCAGTTCGGGATTGGTTGGTCATTTCTGGGATCGGCAGCCATTTTCTTTGACGACGACCCAACGCTACTGTCCTGCACGCGCTGAATTCTTGCTGACACCGGCAGCAGCCTGTTCTCGGCAAACAGAGACAGCGGTAGCGGGCTGGCGCCCGGCATGCTGGATCAAGTCAAGATGCTCGCCGAACTGCGTGCCATGTGCCGCCCGAGGCGATTTACGGCTCAAGCCACCAACTGGGAGCAGTCAACCTGTGGCGGCATGAACGGAGGGGAGTTACCGAATGCGCAAGTTTATCGCCTCGTTTCTTGTCTGCCTCGCCATGGCCAGCCCGATACCGAGCCCCGCCCTGGGGCAGGATACGTTCGTCATCGTCCCGGACCATCCGCAAGGCATCCCGGTCAACGGCTGCTACGGCGCCAACCGCCAGCTCTTCGGCCCGTATCACTTCAGCTTCTGCCTCAACCGACCCGGATCATATTACGTTCGCGGTGGCGGTGTCGTTTGTGATGGGCGGCTGACCTGGCGCGCGTCCGGGCGCAACATCCACGCCGAAATCCACCGCACCTCATGTGGAGGCGGCCTTGCCTGGGAGCGGGCCACAATGGATTGCGAGCCGGCCGGCCGCATTCTCGGACCCATCGGGTCCCTGTTCATCTCCACGCTGCGCTGCACTTACTTTCCCACCGTCCGCCACCAGAGGCGGCAGACGTTCACCGCCAGCCGGCTCTGACCGAGGAGAAGGACATGTGGAAAGGCATCTTTCTTGCTGTGTGCCTGTTGGCAGCTTCCCTGCCAGCCAATGTCGTCCTTGCCCAGCAGCCCTTCGTCATCGTGCCTGACAATCCTGGCGGTGGCGGCGGAGGTGGAGGGGGCGGAGGCGGCGGCGGCGGCGGTAACGCTGTGACGACATCTGCACTCAACGTCAGGGCTGGTCCAGGCACGCGCTATGCGGTCATCGACACACTGGCCCGCGGCCAGCAGGTGCGCGTCGAAGTCTGCGAGAATAGCTGGTGCTGGATCACCCATCGGGGTCCCAGCGGCTGGGTTTCGCAGAACTTTCTCGATCGCACCGGTGGTGGCGGTGGTGGTGGCGGTGGTGGTGGCGGTGGCGGTGGTGGCGCGCCACCCGCTCGAGAAGCGTGCTTCTACGAGTCACCAAACTTTCGGGGGCGCGCCTTTTGTGCCGAACCCGGCGACAGCGCCGCTTCGCTCGGTTCCTGGAACAACCGGATCGGATCGATCAGCATACGCGGCTTTCCAACGGTACAGGTCTGCGCCGAGCGAAATTTCAACGACTGCGATGCGTTCAACCGCGACGTTCCCAGGCTCCCCTGGTGGCTGGATCAGAACATCTCATCCTACCGCGTCCTGCATTGACATAGGCGGACCTCGCTCTGGTGTGCGAGGTCTGCCTATATCAGCGCGCTCGTCGCCCCCGTCGAGCGCAGGTTCAGAAAATTCACCGTCCGTTAGCTGGGGTATTGCACAAGGCGTTATCGTCCAATAGTTACTGCGGACGTGAGGCCTCGTGGCGGAGTGGTTACGCAGCGGATTGCAAATCAGCTGCAACCCCGTTGATTTCAAGCGATTTTCTGAAATTATCCTGGCTTTGTTGTGCTGGGCAGCGGTTATCCCCGCCAGCTTTCAGAAAATCCATTCGGCTCTATTTCAGGCTGGCGGCGCGGTGTTGATGGCGCGCTTTTGTAGCACCCAACATGCGTTTCGCGGATCTTTTCGCGTACCGTTCGTAAGCGCGGCTCCGGTGCGCGGACAACGCACGCCCCTGACCGTCGGTTAACCCGGCTTCTTCCAGTTCGGTCATCCCGCCGTGTCTGCATGCATCCAAGGTGAACGATTTTGGCAAGCCGGCGACGTCCGCAATTTCCCGCACGATCTGAGCGAAGCGTGTCGGTTTGTAAGGCTCTGCCTTTCCCTCACCCATTATCATGGGAGTGGCACGCTTAGGTAGAAGCGACAGTATGTCCTCAGCTTCGGGATAGAAAAGTAGACCATCATCGGAAAGGGGATGCTCCACCATTTCTCCAGTTTTGTGATGCTCTATGCGGATGCTGGCTCCGGGTTTATAGTCCGTCCATCGGACATAGCCCGATACGACATTTTCGGGGCGCTGAAGCC
>JBARWY010000239.1:0-5959 GCA_049647065.1 Devosia sp.
GCCCTGCCGGTGGGCTTTCACGATGGCCTGCCCATCGGCATGCAAATCATCGGCCGACACCACGATGAGGCCCGTATCGTGCAGGTCGGCGACGCCTTCGAGCGGGCCACCGATCACGCCGTGCAGCGCCCGCCTGCGCTGCCCTAACAAGAAATCACGCCGGCAAAAGGTCGGCACAGTTTACAATCTTGCATACGTATGCAAGATGATCACAATATGGACTCAGGAGCGGCAAATGCCAGTCTGGCTCAAGCGCGGTAAGGATGTCGAGGAGCGGGCTGAGGCGGATCGCCAGGTGCGCGCCACGGTCGAAGGCATACTCGGCGATATCGAAAAGCGCGGCGACGCAGCGGTGCGCGAGCTGTCGCAGAAATTCGACAAGTGGGAGCGCACCGACTTCCGGCTGAGCCAGAAAGAGATCGATGACTGCCTGGCTCAACTGACCGACCAGGACCTCACCGATATCGAATTCGCCCAGACCCAGGTGCGCAATTTTGCCCAGGCGCAGCGCGCCACCATGCAGGATCTCGAGGTCGAAACGCTGCCCGGGGTGACGCTGGGCCACAAGCATGTGCCGATCAATGCGGTGGGCTGCTACGTCCCCGGCGGCAAATATCCTCTGCTCGCCTCGGCCCATATGTCGGTGATCACCGCCAAGGTGGCCGGCTGCGAGCGGGTCATCACTTGTGCTCCGCCGTTTGGAGCCAAGCCGGCACCGGCTGTCGTCGCCGCACAGGCGATGGCCGGTGCCGATGAAATCTATGTCCTCGGCGGCATCCAGGCCATCGGCGCCATGGCCATCGGCACCGAGAGCATCGATCCGGTCGACATGCTGGTCGGTCCTGGCAACGCCTTCGTCGCCGAAGCCAAGCGCCAGCTCTTTGGTCGTGTCGGCATCGACCTGTTCGCCGGCCCCACCGAAACACTGGTCATCGCCGACGAGACCGTCGATGGCGAGATGTGCGCCACCGACCTCCTGGGCCAGGCCGAGCATGGCCCGACCACGCCGGCAATCCTTTTGACCAATTCGGAAAAGCTGGCGCGCGAGACCATGGCCGAGATCGAGCGCTTGCTCGAAATCCTGCCGACCGGCGAGATCGCCCGCAAGTCGTGGGCCGATTACGGCGAGGTAATTGTCTGCGAGGACTATGAGGAGATGCTCGTCGAGGCGGACCGCATCGCTTCCGAGCATGTGCAGGTGATGACCGACCGCGATATGTGGTTCCGCGACAAGCTCACCAATTATGGCGCGCTGTTCCTCGGGCCGCGCACCAATGTGGCCTATGGCGACAAGGTGATCGGCACCAATCATACTCTCCCCACGATGAAGGCGGCGCGCTATACCGGTGGCCTGTGGGTGGGGAAATTCATGAAGACCTGTACGTGGCAGACCGTCACGACTGACGCGGCTTCGGCCATGATCGGCGAATACGGTTCGCGCCTGTCGATGCTGGAAGGCTTTGTCGGCCATGCCGAGCAGGCCAATGTGCGCGTCCGCCGCTATGGCGGCCGCAACATCCCCTATGGTACCGGCGCAACGCCGCATATCGAGGCTGCCGAATAGCATGACCCTGCCGCGTACCCCCAGCTTCCGCCTTGACGGCAAGCGGGCCCTCGTCACCGGGGGCACGCGCGGCATCGGGCTGGGTGCGGCGGTAGCCTTGGCAGAAGCGGGCGCCTCGGTGACCATCGCAGCGCGTACGGCGACCGACATCGAGACTGTCGTCAACCAGATGGGCGATATCGGCTTGGCCGCCGAGGGCGTCGCGCTCGACATTACCGACAGCGAAACCATCAAGGCCTTCGTTGATGCCGTCGAGCCGTTCCAGGTGCTGGTGAACTCGGCCGGCACGGCCCGGCATTCGAGCTTTACCGACATCACAGTCGCCAACTACCAGGCAGTGATGGACCTCAACCTCTCCGCCACTTTGTTCGTCTCGCAGGCGGTGGTGGCGCGGCTGATCGCTTCGGACCTGCCGGGCTCGATCATCCACGTCTCCTCGCAGATGGGACATGTCGGTGGCCCGAACCGCGCCGTCTACGCCGCCAGCA
Source organism: Devosia sp. (assembly GCA_049647065.1). Taxonomy (GTDB): domain Bacteria; phylum Pseudomonadota; class Alphaproteobacteria; order Rhizobiales; family Devosiaceae; genus Devosia. The sequence goes on from JBARWY010000239.1 coordinate 2,053, forward strand.
AGTTTGCTGTTGAAGGGCTCTCGAAGGCCATGGCTATCGAGCTTGGCGCCCATAATATCCGGGTCAATACAGTGTGCCCGACCTTCATCGAGACTGACCTGACGGCCAAGAACCTCAGCAATCCCGAATTCCGGAGCTGGGTCCTGTCCAAGATCAAGCTCGGCCGCCTCGGCCGAGTCGAGGACATCATGGGGCCGATAGTGTTTCTGGCTTCTGATGCCGCGGCCCTGATCACGGGCGCTTCTCTCCTGGTGGATGGCGGATGGACAGCGGAGTAAAAAAGCCGGGCGTCACGTCTAGCCAGGTCGCCGAACATGCGGGCGTCTCGCAGTCGGCTGTCTCGCGCACCTTCACGCCTGGCGCCTCGATCTCGTCCAAGACCCGCACCAAGGTGCTGGCCTCGGCCAAGGAACTCGGCTACCGCCCCAATGCCATTGCCCGCTCGCTGATCACCAACCGCTCGCGCATCATCGCCGTGGTGATGGCGTATCTGGAAAACCTGTTCTATCCCGACGTGCTCGAGGAACTGGGCAGGTTGCTGGCGGCGGAGAATTACCACTTGCTGCTGTTTACCGGCTTCAAGGACCGCGACAGCGACCCGGTCTTCGACCAGCTGATGCAATACCGCGTAGACGGCATCATCCTGGCCTCGACCTCACTGTCGTCCGAGCTGTCCGAAGAATGCGCCACGGCCGGCATACCCGTCGTGCTGTTTAACCGCACCACCGAGCGCGATGCCGTGTCGAGCGTCACCACCCGCAACAGGGAAGGTGGCAAGCGCATTGCCGATTTCTTGGTAGCCGGCGGGCACAAGAGCTTCGGCTATATAGCGGGTCTCGAGAATTCCTCGACCAACCGCGATCGCTTTCAGGGTTTCGCCGAGGGTCTGGCAGCCCATGGCTTTTCCGACATCACGATCGAAACCGGCAACTACTCGCGCTCCGATGCGGAAACCGCGGCGCGCGCGATGTTCTCGCGCCCCGATCGGCCCGAAGCCTTGTTTGTCGCCAACGATCATATGGCAGTCGCCGTGATGGATGTAGCCCGCCACGAATTCGGGCTAAAGATTCCCGAGCACCTGTCGATCGTCGGCTATGACGATGTCGGCGCGGCGCGCTGGACCTCCTATGGCATTACTTCGGTGAGCCAGCCGATCACCCGCATGGTGGAAGCTACCGTCGATATCCTGATGGACCAGATCGCCAGCGGCGAGATCGAGGCCGAGCATCGTATCTTAAGCGGCGATCTCATTGTGCGGACGTCTGCACGACTGCCCAAAACCGGTATCGTCCAGATCGACGACCGCCACATTTACCGACCCCGAGAGACCTGACGCGACATGCTTAGCCATGGCGCCGCCGGTATTCCGACTATCTATGCATACGAATGCAAATTTGCGAGTGAAAGGACCTTCAAATGAGCAAGTGGACCCAAGCCGAAATGGAAAGGCGCCTGGTGCGCTATGCGGACCTCAAGGGCCTGCGCAACGCCTTCATCGACGCGCGCACGCCTGGTTCGGACCGCAAGGAGAACTTCACCATCATCGGGCCGGGCGTCAGCGAAAATCCGGCGCAGGTGGTGCATATCCCCGAGGCGCATGGTTTCAATGTCGGCGCCGCCCGCCAGCCTTTCGGCTGCACCAATTCCCAGCACAGCCACCTGACCGCCGAGACCTTCGTGGTCCATACCGGCAAGTGGCGTTTCGTCTTCGGCGCCAACAAGGACGAGGGCTATCTCGACGTAGAGCCGGGCGACGTGGCGACTGTGCCGACCCACATGTTCCGAGGCTTCGAGAAGCGCGACGAGGGCACCGGCTTCCTTTATGTCGTGCTCGGCCACGACGATCCGGGCAAGGTAGTCTGGGCTCCGAGCGTATTCAAAATGGCTGAGGACTTCGGGCTGAAATTGCTCAAGGGCGGCAAACTGATTGACACCACGCTGGGCGAGAAGGTGCCCGAAGGCGCCGAACTCGAGCAGCCGCCGACCGCCGAGAAGCTGAGGGAATTGGCCACCCCGCCAATGTCGGAACTGGCCAAATATGCCGTCAAGGCCGCCGACATGCAGGGCAATCCGACCTCGGCACTGGCTGGCGAAGGTGTGGAGGAAGCCGCTTTGATCGGCGATGTCGATGCGGCCGACGGTTTCAAGGCTGGCCCGATCGTCGGTCACTGGGACCATGGCTTTGCCCTGCGTCGCCTGAAGCTCGAGACGGGTGCCACCATTCCGGCCCATAGCCGCAGCGAGCAGGAAGTGATCTTCGTGCAGTCCGGTACTCTGGAAGTGAACTGGGCCGAGGGCAGGCTGATCCTGGGCGCCGGCGATACGCTGACCGTGCCGGTCGGCTTGGCGCATGGCTTCCGCAACCCCGCATCGGCCGATGCGATTGCCTTTGTCGTGCGCGGTGCGTCGGCACCGGCTGCCCCGCAATTTTCGACAGCACAGGCGGCGGAGTAATTAGCATGGCGCACAAGATCCTCACCACCCATGTCGGCTCGCTGCCGCGTTCCAAGCAGGTGACGGACCTTGTGTTCGCGCGCGAAGCCGGCGTCCCCATCGAGGAAGCCGGCTTCAACGACATCATCAGCAAGGCGGTGAACGACATCGTCGCCCGGCAGAAGGCTGTTGGGGTCGACCTGCCGTCCGATGGCGAGATGAGCAAGATCAGCTACGCCACCTATATCAAGGACCGGCTGACCGGCTTTGATGGCGACAGTTCGCGCCAGCCGCCGGCCGATCTCGAACTGTTCCCGAGCTTTCTCAAGCGCCAGGCCAATACGGGTGGCACGCCGACCTATCGGCGCCCCAAATGCGTCGGCGAGATTACAGTGAAAAGCCTTGAGCCATTGCGCGAGGATGTGGCGGCGTTTCAGTCGGCCCTGAGCGCTAACGGTTATGCCAAGGGCTTCATGAATTCGGCCACGCCGGGCGTCATCGCCCTGTTCCAGCCCAACGAATTCTACAGGACCCAGGACGACTATCTTGAGGCGGTCGCCGAAGGCATGCGCGTCGAATATGAGGGCATTGTCGAAGCCGGGTTCATCCTGCAGCTCGACGCACCTGATCTCGGGCTGGGCCGCCACATGATGTACAAGGACCTCGATGACGACGGCTTCGTCATCGCCGCCGGCCGGCATATCGAGGTGATGAACCACGCCCTGCGCAATATCGACGGCGGCAAGGTGCGCATGCATGTGTGCTGGGGCAATTACGAAGGCCCGCATGTCTGCGACATCGCGCTCAAGAAAATCCTGCCCGGCCTGCTCAAGGCCAAACCCCGTGCGCTGCTATTCGAGGGCGCCAATCCGCGCCACGCGCATGAATGGGTCGACTGGAAGACTATCGACCTGCCGGATGATTACGTGCTGATACCCGGCGTCATCGACTCGACTTCGAACTTCGTCGAGCATCCTGAACTGATCGCGCAGCGGCTCAAGAATTTCGTCGATATCGTCGGCCCCGAGCGCGTCATTGCCGGCACCGATTGCGGCTTTTCCACCTTTGCGGGCTTTGGGGCGGTCGACAGCGAAATCGTCTGGGCCAAGCTGAAAGCGCTGAGCGACGGCGCGGAAATAGCCAGCAAGGCGGCCTGAGGAGAACCATGATGCCAACAATCTCGTCCGACGTGCTTGCTGCCTTGCGCGGCGCCGATACGCCGACCGTCTGCAACGCGCTGGAACATGTCATGGGCGGTCGCACGGCCGAGGGCTTCACCAAGACCCCGGTGGTCTGCTCCGATCCCGGCCTGCCGCCGGTGGTGGGCTTTGCCCGCACCGCCAAGATCCGCGCTTCGTCGCCGGCGCAGAAGCCCGCCGCCGAAGTGCGGGCACTGCGCATGGCCTATTACGAATATGTCGCCGGCGGTGACGGTCCCAATGTCGTAGTTATCGAGGACATGGATTTTCCCCAC